>CAZFXN010000016.1:0-48159 GCA_964523015.1 uncultured Bdellovibrionales bacterium
TCTCAAATGATTGCTCTACCTTAGTAATGGGACATCATCGTTACGATGATAACTTAGCTTTTAGTGTACGAGCAATTGATCTTCCTACAAAAACGACGACTATGTCAGATACTTGCCAAGGTACAGGAACACAGCAAAACGTTATCTCTGAGATCGACATAAATAAAGATGGCTCTAAGTTTGTTGTCGGTGCTTGGGGCGATCAGGGCAATCTCTGCGCTGAATTACGAGTATATAATCGCGATACAAATCTTCCGACTCTTACCTACAATTATCCTGGTTCTGTCCATGGCCTTGATATGGATGAAAGTGGAAATCGAGTTGCTGTTGCAGTAAAACCAGTACATGCCAATACCTTTGCAGGTGGTGGTAGCTTTGATCTTTTTGCCACAGATAATGATGATCTAAGACTTGTTGGTATTCCGCGTCCTGGAGCTATTATGTCGGTACGACTTAGAAATATGCCGGGTAATTCACCAACTAAACTTCTGACTTCTGCAACTATGTTAGGGGAGCCGGTCAATATGGGATCTTTAGGAGATCTATGGCTACCGCGACAATTGCTGACCCGAATCAGCTTTACCAATACTAATGCACTTGGTGAAGCGGTTGGTACTTACACAATTCCAAATGGACCAGTAGGACAAGACATGTATATGCAAGGAATAGCAATGTTACCGCCTATTCTTTCAGGTAACGCTGTACATTTAAAGACGCTTCCTTAGTCATTGATAGCAGTACTTTGATCTTTATTTTAAGATTGCATATAAATAGCTCGAATGGAATCGGGCTGTAGCGCAGACTGGTAGCGCGCACCCTTGGGGTGGGTGAGGTCGGAGGTTCAAATCCTCTCAGCCCGACCATTGAATTTTAAGATATGATTTAAATTATAGATAGATGATTTGAAACTCCGACCGTGAGGAGGCCATGCGCAAATCCGAAGGATTTGCATTTCATGGCCTAACATGGCAAACGCAAGCTGGCGCAGCGTTTGATTCATCAACATGCGCAAATCCGAAGGATTTGCATTTCATGGCCTAACATGGCAAACGCAAGCTGGCGCAGCGTTTGATTCATTTTAGAAAGGTTCAAATCCTCTCAGCTCATTATTATTGGCCCGACCATTGAATTTTAACCATTGCAACAACCCCATATTTGATTAAACCTATCACCCATGAGTAATAGCAGTACCAAAGAAAAAAACATTGAGATCTCACCATTTGCCAGTGAAGTTGTCGGACGAGCAGGAATTGTTGATGAAGTTACTGAAGAGAGACTTCTTAGAGCATTTACCCAGATTGATCGTAAAAAATTTATAATCTCAGGATACGAAAACCGTGTTCATGAGGACGTTTCATTTCCGATCGGATTTAGTCAAAACAGCCTTAGACCATCATTGCTTGCTAGGTTGATCGGGCTAATTGGAATTGAAAAAGGAATGCGTGTCCTTGAAGTTGGATCTGGCAGTGGCTACGGAAGTGCGCTCATGCTTTCCTGCGAAGCCCAAGTGTTCTGTATAGAGCAGGCAGGGTTGTTTGCCCAGCAGACCCGAAAGAAACTTGATGGAATGGGGCATGCTAAGATTCTAATTAAAGCAGGGGATGGACTTAAGGGCTGGCCTGAGCTTGCCCCATTTGATGCAATTGTGGTTACATTTCCTGCCAGAGAGCCTGGTCAAGATCTGCTAAAACAGTTAAAAGCATCTGGTGGTAAACTAGTCGGTGTTTTTGGTGAAGAGGGAGATCGAAACATCTGGCTATATGAGCAGGGGGTGAATTTGCAATCCTACCAACTAGAGGCAGTAGATCTATAAAGCAGATCTGTAAATCAGGTCTATAAACGTTATATCTAAAATACAATCAATATATGAAAGAGCTACTTTACGAGTTTGTTAGTTATGTTGTGCAGCTTGTTGGTGACCTTGGGTATCTCGGCATTTTTATTCTAATGACTATTGAAAGCTCATTTATTCCGTTCCCAAGTGAAATAATTCTAATTCCCGCTGGGTATCATGTCTTTAAAGGAGAGATGAATGCTGTCTTAGTGGTACTAGCAGGGGTATGTGGCAGTTTGTTGGGTGCATATATTAATTACTTCCTCTCTCTTTATCTTGGTCGAGGATTTATTCTTAAATACGGCAAATATTTCTTTTTAAAAGAGGATCAGTTTAGAAAATTAGAAGAAGCATTTTTGCGTCATGGTGCATTTGCTACCTTTGTTGGCCGTTTAATATTTGGTATTCGACAATGGATCTCTGTGCCTGCTGGACTTTCAAAGATGCCTCTGGTTACTTTTAGTCTTCTAACAGCACTGGGTGCAGGCATCTGGGTAATAATTTTAGTTGCTCTTGGTTACATTCTGGGCGAAGGGCAGGAGAGTAAGGAGTCTGTAAAACTTATTGGATACTGGCTCCTTGCTGTCGTAGCGATAATGACTGTGGCATACTTTTACTGGTGGACCCCAAAGAAGCGAAACGCTTGCAAATAAGCATTCATATTGTTTTTCTATTTCTAACCTCTACAATACTTGGTTGTACATATATCTTTCAATCTAGGGATGCCCACTCTGAACTTGGATTTAGTAAGACAAAGTACGAAGTAACTGAAGTAGATCTAGATAGAGTTAAGCATTTTAGAGGTAAACTTGAGCCGCCAATTAGAGGGTCAAAGCTTACCTCTAAGTTTGGAATGCGCTGGAGGCGTTTTCATGAGGGCGTAGATCTATCCGCCCCTTCAGGCACCCCAATATTTGCTGTACATGATGGAGAGGTGCTTTATAGTGGAAGAGGACTGTCTGGATACGGAAATTTAATCGCTATAAAAAGTGCTCATGGACTTGTCACCGTTTATGCTCATAATAAGAAAAATGTGGTTGAGAAAGGCCAACATGTGGAGGCGGGTTATCTAATTGGTTTTGTAGGGAGTACAGGGAATGCTTCAGGGCCCCATCTTCATTTTGAAACACGGATTTTAAAACCTGGAAAAGGGTTTGTGGCAGTGGATCCTTCTTATTTTTATCAATAATCCAGGATAACCCATTTTTTTTAGGTCCTGTTGTTATTAAAGAGAGCTTGATTTAAGATCCAGAGTCTAAAAAACTCTCAATACGCCCTCGTAGCTCAGATGGATAGAGCGCAGGTTTCCTAAACCTGAGGCCCCGCGTTCGAATCGCGGCGGGGGTACCAAAGTTTTTAACCACAACAACTACTTATCTCTAAAATATTTCTATACAACTCTATCTAAAGATTGGCTCGGCTCTACTGGGGTCTATCTTAATTATGATTCTACCAAAGATAGAAATTTTATTTTAAAAACACTAATCCGAGCACCTCCTTCAGAAGGTAGGTTCGTGCTGGATGAATTGCACAAGTATAGACGCTGGAAAAATTGGTTAAAAAGTCTTTACGATCATCACGGCAAAACCCTCAAGATATTAGTAACCGGCAGTGCTAAGCTCGATCTTTCTAGAAAAGGAGCGGATAGTATGTTTGGCAGATACGAAACGGTCAGGCTTCACCCTTTTTCAATCGGTGAATTAACTAACAATGCCGCACAACCTCCACCAAAATCAGAAAATGAGTGGTTGTCACTTGGTGGCAAGGGTGACCCGAAAATATGGCAACGCTTGACTGTAAGCAGTGGCTTTCCTGAGCCATATCACGCTAACAATCCCCTTCAATATCGCCGATGGGTTCAGAGAAGAAAAGAATTGGTGATTAGACAGGATCTGCGCGACATCACTGATATCAGAGAAATTTCAGGAGTTGAGCAATTGGCTCTTCTTTTGCCAGAACGTGTAGGATCTCCGCTATCCATTAACAGTTTGCGCGAAGACCTTACAGTAGCGCACGAAACGGCGAGTAATTGGCTAGCTAGTCTTGATCGTATTTACTATTCATTTAGGATTCGACCATACTCAGGAAAACTCAATCAAAGTCTCAGAAAGGAACAAAAATTATATTTGTGGGATTGGGCTGAAATAGAAGAATTGGGCGAACGATTTGAAAATATGGTTGCCTCCCATCTGCTTAAAGCGGTTCATTTTTGGAACGATGTCGGTTATGGTGAATACGATCTGTTGTATTGGAGAGATAAGCAAAAGCGCGAGGTTGATTTTGTGATAACCAATAAACGAAAGCCGATAGTAATTCTTGAATGTAAATTAAATGAAGTTACGCCAAATGCAAATCTTAAGTATCTAGGATCAAGGCTGAAGGTTCCACAAATTCAATTGGTAAATCAGGAGGGCATCGATCAACGTTACGATCAATTACGAATAGTTTCGGCACAAGATTTCTTATCGGGCCTTCCTTAAAATTAGATCAATACGGATTTGAGAATTGTTGGGTTAGCTGTATTTGATCTAGTGACTAAAATCTAGAGGACTCTAGTTTCTATAATCCATAAGGGCTAGGGGATCTCCGGTACAGTTAAGTGCGGCAATCTGTTCTGAGTTAAGTAGATCCTTAAGGTGTAGCTTAAGAGAGTTGCAGATTTTTGAGACAGCATGCGCCCAGGTTGTTCTATTAGCAAAGAGCATTCCAAAGGTATCTAGAGTTCCACCACGATTTATATATCCAAGTACTTTTGTATTTCTGTTTTGATCTAATTTCGAGATAACACCATAAAAATTTTCAGTTCGTTGATGAACTAAAAAAACTTGAGATTTAGCTGTTGATGGAAAGAGTTCAGCTATAAGTGTGTCGTTAGCAACAAAAGATCTCTCTAATGGGTCACGTCCAGATCTAAATTTTGCAGGTTCATAAATATAAACTACTGAAGCTTTTATTCCTTTAGACTCAAGATGTTTAGCTGCTTTAATTGCTTCAATTAGTTGGTATGATCCAGAGGCTCCGATTGTAACATCGCTGTCCCTTGTCCCTAAGACTCTTATTGCACCATCATTTACTAATTTAATGGTGTCGCTTTTAGAGAAAAATGATGGTTGCTTCTGCTTAGAGGCTACGATTGTCCAGATCTGACCACGACTACTGTAGACTTCTTTTAGAGTCGCCATTGCAGTATTAAAATCAGGAGGGAAGACAACACGGGAAACATCACCCATTTCTGCCATCATCGCTTCGCATAGTGTCGGATCTTGATGGGATTGCTCATTTTTGCCGTTCTCCCAGGTGTGAGATGACAATACTATTGGTACAGAGAGCCAACCAGGATTACATCCTGCCTCTTTTTGATGACGGGCAAATATAATCTCTTGTCTAAGTGCTCCGAGCATTTTGACAGCAAAAGCCTCATATGAAACGGCGATGTTAATCCCGCCTTTATTTGCTAGTGCTGCACTGACAATGGCCTCTTCATTAAGAGCGGTAATAATCGATCCGTAAAGATTCTCTGGGGAACTATCTTCGGGAGCGGTGACCCTATGCTTTAAAAGTTTTAGAGTTTCGATCATCTGATTACTACTTAGCTCATCAGGGTTTCCAACGCGTGGTCTTAGATTAGGATTCGCTTTTACTGTTTCGCAGAAATATTGATCGATTCCGTGCATAGGAGCGTGATCTTTGCTGTCTATATTTAGATCTGCTGTTTTCCAATCGGGCTCAGGTAGATTAATCCGATCAATACTTCTATTTGCTATACTATTATCTCTTTCAAGCGGTCGTTTCTGTGCGGTATGGTTTTTAAGTATTTTAATTGCGGCAGCTAATTCATCGTTTGAGACAAAGAGTTTGCCTACAGAGTTATTAAAATTTTTAAGAGCACTCTCATCTTTTGATGGGTTTTCTCCTAACGGTAAATTATGTGAAGCGTTAGTGCCTGCTCCAAAAAATCCATATCCTTTTATTGTTTCAGCAATTGTATAAGGAATATGACAAGGATATTTAAGTTCACCTTTCTCTTCTAATTTATTCCAACATTTATATTTGTCTGCTGCTCTAATAATTGCCCAGACAAATGCAGCAGGATCTTTCCCATCGATAGTGACTGGATCAAAATTATTAAGAGTTAGATGCTCTTTAAGCCAAGAAACACCGCCATCTTGAGCCATAGTAGTACGTTGATCGATCCGTCTTCCATTTGCAATCATGACCGGAATTACTGCCCCACAATCTTTTGCTCTCCACCAGCGAGGAACCCAATCACTGCCGCGCTGCTCCTCAAATGCCCCATCACTAAGAAAAGCGACTAGCTCCTCACCAGGCAGAGGCACATGAGCATAATATGTTTCGGCAAATCCTAAGTATCCACCCTCCATAATGCCACCTGCGGTGTGTACATTAACATGGCTTCCAAGTGGGGATTCAGGACGACCATCTGGAGTAATTTTATAGGAGTAAAAATCGTTTACTAATTTAGTTAAGCCGATATCATTAAGAGGATATCTTTCAGCGTGGGCAGGGGAGGTGTTTTGTAAAAGTAGATTTATCGCATCTATTGCAGCTACACAGTGACCCTGTCCCATAAGCCAGGCTCGCGTATCTCCAGTTAATGCATTAGCTGCCATATATCCAGCATAAGCTACTACCATATTTAAAGATCCGCCCATATGGCCTTGCGGATCAACTTTGAAATCTTCATTCTTTAAAGTGCGCCCATCTAGGTATACTTTATTTGCATAGCTCATATGAGCAACTAGCCAGAGTCCCATAGAGCAAATTTTATCAGTTGCTTTTAACATCTCTATGGCGTCGCTTTGTGAGAACGTGTCTCTAACGCGATCCTTTAAAGTACAGAGCTTTTGTAAGAGATCATAAATTCTAACTTGTGTTTCAGGGGAGTGTTTAATTACTCCATAACCATCAGCCCAGGCAGCGAACTTTAAATTCTCATTCCTATATTGCTCAGCAAGTTGAGAATAATTATTTTTATCTAAAAACATGCACTCCTAAGGTTTTAAAAACTGATAAGTAAATTTAGCCATTACCTTCTCTTCGTTTACAGGAATGACATAAGCTTTAATCTTAGAATCTTTTCCTGAAATCTCATTTAATTTTCCAGATGAATTTTTATTAGCTAAGATATCCAAACTGATTCCAAAGGTGGAGAGATCCCCTAGTACCTTTTCTCTAATTAAAGGAGAATGCTCACCAACTCCTCCACCAAATATTATTGCATCAGCTCCGTTTAAAGCAGCAATGTATGCCCCAATATACTTTTTAATCTTGTAGCAGTAGATCTCTATGGCCAGTTTTGACTGAGGATCGTCGCTACTAAGAAGCTTCCTCATATCTCCTGATTTGCCACTTACTCCTAAGAGTCCAGAATCATAATTTAATGTTTTTTCAATATCCTCTAAGCTTAGCCCGCCATTTTTTTGAAGATATAAAATTACACCAGGATCAATATCTCCACATCTTGTGCTCATCATAAGACCCTCCATCGGAGTAAGTCCCATAGAGGTATCAATAGGTTTTCCGTCTGAGATAGCACATATAGAGCAGCCAGAGCCAAGCTGAATAGAAATAACTTTTCCAGCTTTCTTAGAATCATTAAAACTCTTTGACCATTGTCTCCACATAGCTTCGTGAGCTAGTCCGTGAAATCCAACACGACGAATACTGTATTTGTCAGTGGTTCTTTTTGGTAACGGATATATTGCAGCTTGATCCGGTAAAGAATTAAAAAATGCTGAGTCAAAGAGAGCAACTTGGGTTGTTTCGTCTTGATTCCCTTTTTTGCAGAATATTTTTTTACTTTCATTTAACAAATTAAGTGCAATAGGTAGGTGGAGCGGAGCCATGGAGGTAATGTTTTTAAGCTGATCCTCTGACTCCTTAGTTATTATTGAGGGGCTAGTAAAAGATTTTGAACTACAGACAAATCGATGAGCTATAGCATCAATTTTATTAAGTACATTTATAGTACCTAGTTTGTCGATTTCAGATCTTAGATCACTTCTTAAATCCTCATAGCGATGGGTTTTAATAAGTTTATAATTATCGATATCGCTAAACTCAAAGTGGGCAAGTCGTACTGAAGAGCTACCAACATTTATAGTGAGTATCTGCATGCTAAGTAGACTAAAGGGAATTACTACTTTTAGCAAAAATGAGTTTGAATTTTAGCTCTATCGAGATGCTCTGCTTCTTAAATCCTCCTAATTGGTTTAGAGTCGTCATATGAAGAAACTTTTAATTATAATCTTGATCTTTTTATTCCTTTTAGTTGGTGCCGGCTTATTTTTAATTTGGAATGGTGATGCTTTAGTAGAAAGGTATCGGCCTGAGATTGAAGCTCTAGCAAGTGAATCCCTTGGAAGATCGGTCACCTTTGAAAAAGCAACTTTCAGTATTTTTCCTAAAGCTAAGATATCACTTAGTGAAATTAAGATATCAAAAAAAGATCCAGGAGACCCCTCAGCCACGTTGGATGGTATTGATCTAGTAGTGAAAATTTTACCTTTAATTCAAAAAGAATTTGATATTACCTATCTTGTTTTAAAGAAACCAAAGATAGTAATTCCAAAAGAGAAAAATAACGTAGAGAAGAATCCTAATGGAGAACGTTCTGCATTTAGAGGATTAAAAAGCAAAGAAAAAGTTTTTATAGCTGAACTAAAATCTGAAATAAAACCAGATCCGAAATCTCAAAAAACTATGGCAAGGTTGGCCGATGCACCTACAGCATTGACTGTACGGATCGAGGGTGTTCGCATCTTAGAGGGGGAGATCCTATTAGAAACCGATAAGGGAGCTCCAACTATTCTTGCTAGCAATCTAAATCTAGATGCCGCAATTAACTTAGATGGAAGTTTGTTAAGTATTTCAAACCTAAATGGAAAAACAAAAATTCTAGGATTGCAAGATATTACCGTCTCATCAGATAAATTATCGTACTCTCTTGATACACTTGATTTAGATATTAAAGCCGCCGAAATTTCTACCCAAGGGGGAGTTGTTAATGTCAGTACGAATCTAAATTTTCAACGCAAAGATGGGTTGTTAAAATTTAACACCGAAGGATTTGATCTTAGCTCTTTACCAACTTTTTTACTTCATACAAAAGATTTTACTATTACATCCCCAGGCAAAGTGACCACAAAAGCTTCAATTAAGCTTAATCCTGGGTTTGTGCCGCAAGGCAGTGGAGATATCTCTCTTACTGGACTTTTTGCTAAAGGGTATGAGTTAGATCTCGGTCCAGTTGAGGGGCGAGCTAATTTTAATTCAGAGAATCAAAGAATCAAACTAGAAGAGGTGACCGTAGGGTTGCCAAAAGAAAAAGCCGCGGTAACGATAAGTGGTGATATTTTAATTCAGGAAAAAAGAGCTGATTTAAAAATCAAGACAAAGCAGATTGAGTTATCAACTATTGAGAGCGCACTTAAAAAGTTTGCGCCTGAACTAAATAAATATGCCCTAAGTGGAGAGATCACAAGTGATCTTAACTCAGTCATTAATTTTGCCTCAGGGGTACAGCAGCTAAATGGCTCAGTTGCTATATCAAAAGGAAAAGCAGTTTATGAACATGTTCAACTTTCGGATGCAAAAGGGACGCTCAATATTAAGATGTCTCCTAGTGAAATTAAGTTAACAAGTGATCGATTTGTAGCTCGGGTAAATAATAATCAAGAATTTATTATCTCTGGATTATCTACAGATATCTCATCTGGCCGTACTAAATTTCAGGTCCAAAATGATGGTGTAGAGATAGGGGCACTTCTTTTGTTAGTAGAGCCGTTCTTAAAAGAAACAGTAGCACCGCTTAAGCAGTATGAGATGAAAGGACTTCTCACTCCAGATCTATCGGTCTCCATGACATCTTTTAAAAGCCAACCTGAAATATCAGGAGATTTAAAAATTACCTCCTTTGCTGGTAAATTTGATAATTATAAAATCTCATTTCCTGTTGCTGCCCTTAAGCTTACTAAGGACGAGAGAGGCGCACAGCTTGTTAAGCTAGGTTCACTTCCTATTTTAATAAATGATCACGAAGTAAATTTACAAACCGATATTATCTTAACTGAAGAGGCCACTTATCTTAGAGGATTCGAAGGATCTGGATTTGGAGGCTCGTTTAATGGCTCTCTTAAATTATCAAAATTACAGCCAGGCCAACTATCAACCAGATTTAATGCATCCGGACTATCGCTCTCACAAATTCTATCTCTATGGGATAAAGAGAGTAGTTATAAACTCTCTGGTAAGCTTAAAAGTGTAGCCATTGATGTTAATGGGAAATTGGGGGCTAATTTGTTTGATACTCTTTCTGGCACTGCAAATCTTGAGTTAGTCGAAGGTCTCATTAAGGATCTAAATGTTGCGAGAGAGGTTTTAACGAAAATTGAAGGACTACCATTTCTGGCTGGATCTTTAATTTCAAAAGTTCCGCCAGAATTTAATAAATACCTAGAACCAAATGATACAAGAATACATTCTATGAATGCAGCTCTTACTTTCGATGGCGGTAGAGCAGTGACAAAAGATTCGATCTTAGTAAGTGATCTTTTTAGCTCTCGTGCTAATGGAGTCTTTTTATCTAATTCCACCATGAAGGTTGATAGTGTTATATTTTTTGAGAAAGAGTTCTCCCTTGCTCTGGCAAATAAGATTAGAGAGCTTGCAGTTCTCCTAAATCGAGACGGTATTTTAGCTGTTCCTGTAGAAGTAAAAGGAAAAATACCCGATGTAAAAGTCCTTCCTGATATATCCCAGCTCCTTAAAATCTCTGCCACAAGAGCGGTTGAACAGGAAGCAGGAAAGTTTATAGGGAATATACTTGGATTAGATAGAAATGATAGAAATAAGGAAAAACAAGCCAAATAGTGTATTCCCAAGTCGTCATATAATAGTTTAAGTTAAATCAGCTAGTTATGGGATTTAATAAGAACTTTATTCACTTTTCTTAATGATTTAAGTAAAGTATATTAATTTTCGTAACTTTTTTGTGTAATTTAGCATCGTTATAGATGTCCATCACTGTTACAATTAAGTACGTACGGTGGCATGCAGAGTTGATGATATCTGTATAAAGGCGTGATTTTGCTATACAGATTTTCCTTAATTTGTTTATGTTAGCTAAGGTTTTTTTTGAAATAGATCGATTAACTAAATAACTAGTAAGGGGTGCCGTGAATAAGTCAGAACTAATAGAACAGTTATCTCAGAGAACCGGCGTCAGTCTTCATCAATCAGAGGAGATAGTCACTCTGGTGATAAGTAAGATGAGAGACACTATGGCGAAAGGCGGACGAATTGAAATTCGTGGGTTCGGGTCCTTTGTGGTTAAGGAGTATGAAGCTTATCAGGGACGTAATCCTAAGACCGGAGAAACGATCTCTGTGCCACCTAAGAAATTACCATTTTTTAAGGTTGGAAAAGAGCTTAAAGAAAGAATTGATGTTGATACTCCAGGGGCACAGGCTGCACCGTCCCGTATGTAGTTGAAATTTTATCCTTTATGCAATTAGGGGAACACTTTGAATCCGATAGATTGGCTAAACGAGCTTGATGAGACACTTGCTAGTGGGCGTCAGGTTTTAGCTTCTCCTGCTGCTGTTGAAAAGGAATGGGTTATCGGTAAGCCGATTGAGCAGTTAAGAACAATTGCTCAGCGTGTTGCAGATTCAAAGAAAGCACCAGTTAGTATTGTTAAACTGATCCCCAATTCAGAAGCGATGCCAGGTGATTTATTTTTAGTTCCTACAAAATTAATTGAACCACCTGATCATAGAGCACTTCCTCAAATAAAATGGTCTCTTATTGATACTAAGGAAGCTGCTGAGATGATGCGTGATGTAAAGTATGGGCCATCTCCATTTTTTGGTATTCAAACATTCGAGGAAATTGAACCATCTGAAGCTGCTAAAGCTCAGCTGATAGATTAGTAGTTGTAAATAAATTTTATCATTAATTAATAACGAATTATATAATGACAACAGAATCAGTTGATACACTTCCTATCCTACTTAAAGTTGATAGCTTAATTGAATCTCGGTACTCTAATAATGAGCGACCTTTATCCTGGGATAATCGAAAAAGTGGAGTAGATGTAATTCTTACTCCCGATGGGAAAAAACTAAAACTTCAAAGTGATGGCGGACAATCTCCCCCAAAGCGTGGGTGGAGCTTACTGCTCACTAATGGTGATCCAAAAAATGGATATGCCTGGACTCTTTATTCTATGCCTAAGTCATCAGCTGACAAGATCAATTAGCCAGTAGTCTCTTTTTAGATCCTTGTCCTTCCGGCTTTCTGTTACGGATTGACCTGGTTGCAATATTCCGCATCTTTGAGTAGGGAAAACAGAAAGGAATCATAATTTTTTTTAGTTATTACTTGAAGACCTAGGGGTATTTTCCCTTTACCTGCAGAACTACTAAGTTCAGTTGGAAATGAAAGAGCGGGCAGCCCAAGTACATTTGCAAATCTGGCAAAGTGAAACAGTTCATGAATGGCCCTATCCTGGCCAGAAATAGTGACTGTACTCTCTGTATGCTTAAGGGTGGATGTCGCTGCAACAGGAGAGAGTATAAAATCACATTCATTAAACAGCAGATCCACATCCCGTTTAATTTTTTCCCAGCCATACATTCCCTCAAGGAGGCTATCTATAGTAAGCGGCGGCATCAGTGTATTTACCTGCTCTCTTAATTTGGCGATGGTTGGGCTCTCTAGTGACGGATCTCGAGATATTCCTATCTTACTTCTTATGAGGTCTTCTTGGACTAATCCAGCGTGTCCAGCTAAGAGATAAAAGATCGGAATTGCCGCATCAAAAAGGGGATGGTTTACCTCTTTACCTTTGTACCCTAAGGCTTCAAAACGAGAGATGCTGCTTTTTAGTGTTGATAAGATCTCATCATTACATGGTACTCCCGCAATATTTGTACAATAGATGAATTTTTTAGTTCGATTATTTGATTCGATCTCTCGCTTTGGTGCTGCATTGGAACTTTCTAAGAGGACTTCAAATAAGAGTTCTAGATCGTCAAGGGATCTAGCTAGTGGGCCGAGCGATCCCATAGTCTTAAGAAATGAATTATTAATAAAAACACCTTGATTGTTTTTGATTAATCCAGGTGAAGGTAAAAGTCCAAATACTCCACAAAAATTCGCTGGCACTCTTAGCGATCCTCCACTATCTCCGCCAATGCCTAGATCTACACATCCAGATGCTACGGCAGCAGCATCCCCGCCAGTAGATCCTCCTGAAGTAAATTCGAGATCCCATGGGTTGTTGGTTCGTCCGTAAAGAGAATTCTCTGTAAAGTTACTTTTTCCATATTCAGGTTGGTTTCCTTTGCCAAGACAAACCGCACCCTCGTTTATTAAAAGAGTGATGATATCCTCAGTAAATGGAGCACTCGAAACAAGAGTTTGTTTTGACCCCTCAGATGCGGGCATTCCTTTAACATAGAAATGATCTTTAGCTGAGAATGTAAGGCCGTGTAGTCGACCTCGTGATTGTCCTTTCAGCTGAGTAATCTTTGTTAGTGAGGCAGCCATTGCCACGCTCTCTACACGTTCAATATAAGTAAGAGCATTTATTGAGGGGTTAACTAAATCAATTTGTTTTAAGCAATTTGAGATGTTCTCAGTTGGGGTTAAGGATTTTTGATCAATCAGCTTCAGTTTCTCCCTAGCAGAGATTAATGGAGATATTCCTTTACTCATAAATTGGTTCCTTAGATTATTTCATTTTTTGAGGTAAAAGTTTGATGACTGGCTGTTCAGAAAAAAGAGAACAGTTCTTTAGGCCAAGTTCTTGATAGATTGTTTGAGGAATGGAGATATCACAAAGATAGTGCCTTCCTATAAAATCATAGTATTTGATTGTTTCAGATAGGGGTATGCCTAAAGATAAAGTCGAAGCAGAGTAAATCTTAGGTTGGTTAGCAATAGCATCTTCTGTTGGAAAGACTATTGAGTGTACTGGAATTGTTTTATCGTTAAACTCCTCTACCAGGTTGTCAAAGTAAGGATTCGCTAAACATTCCCCGCCAAATATGCCGATCATTGCGCAATGAAATTCTGAGATCTGAGAGATTGCTTCCTTCGGTGTAATAATTTGCACCCCAGTATTTTGAGCTAAGGTGATCTCTTTTGATAGCTCAGGAGATAGTTTTTTATTGCTATCAGCTAATACAAGCTTTCCTTTTGCACCACCATTTACAAGGTGTCTTAGCGTTGCTGTTGCTACGTATCCAGTGAGAGAGTCTGAGATTATACTTATTACAGATCCTTTGTTAGCATCATATCCTAGAGAATACCGAACTACCATGGCCATGCTAAGAGAGGTTGCTTCACTTAGGTGTGTGCTTGAGAATTCATATTCCTTTACCATACGGGTGAGGAGCTCATGGTAGGAGCTTGAATCAATGGTTGGAATTGTGATGCCAGATTCTGTTGTAAAGTAAAGAGACATATTTGTGGTATAGTATTATTTTTTCGGCCAGACACCTTGATTTGTCATGACCTTATGTAATTAAATGGTCCCATACTAATAAGTAAGATTATACAATATTTGGCAGGTCAGCCATCTGATTTTTTAGGAGATATATGAATAAGGAACCTGTCGTTGCCGTTGTTGGTGCAACTGGATTAGTTGGAAAAGAGATGCTGGATACTTTAGTACAGCGAGAGTTCCCATATTCAGAGATCCGTTGCCTTGCTTCAGCTCAATCTGAGGGTTCAGTTATTGAGCTTGAGGATGACGAAGTTGAGGTAGAAGCTTTACATGACGATTCCTTTGAGGGGGTCGATATCGCATTGTTTGCTACTGATGGACCGATCTCTTCGCATTTTGTTCCGTTAGCAGCAGCCGCTGGAGCCGTAGCAATAGATAACTCTAGTTTTTTTCGGATGAAAGAGGATGTGCCTCTTATTGTACCAGAGGTAAATGCACACCTCCTTAAATCAAAACCGATGATTATTGCAAACCCGAATTGTTCGACTATTCAGTTGTGTGTGGTTTTAGATTTGATTCATAAAGCGGTAGGGCTTGAGAGGGTAGTTGTCTCTACCTATCAGTCAGTTTCTGGAGCTGGCAAAAAAGCTCTTGATGAATTATGGAATCAAAGTCTGGCTATTTTTAATCAAGGTGAATTGCCACAGGAGCATTTCTCAGCTCAGATTGCATTTAACTGTATTCCTCAGATCGATACCTTCTTGCCAACTGGATATACAAAAGAGGAAGCCAAGATTATTAATGAATCAAGAAAGATTCTTAATCTCCCAGAATTAAAAATTACAGCAACAGCTATTAGAGTACCCGTGTTTCATTCTCATGCAGAGAGTGTAAATATCCAAACTACTAAAGAGTTAACTCCGGATCAGTTTATGAAACTTGCTGAAGGAGCACCTGGAATCGAGCTATTTCCAGCTCATGACATTTACCCGATGCAGATACTTGCTGCTGGTGGTGATACTGTGCAGGTTGGCCGTGTCCGCCGAGATGAGTCAGTTCAGTATGGCTTAGATATGTGGATCGTTGCTGATAATCTAAGGAAGGGAGCCGCTCTTAATGCTGTTCAGATAGCAGAAGAGTATATCAAAGCATAATAGGTTGAAGTTATAATTATATCCTCTGATAGTAATTTGTGCCGAACATTCGTCTTACAATTGAATATGATGGCCAACACTTCCATGGTTGGCAAAAACAGATTGGGGTAAGGACAATTCAAGAGGAGCTGCATAAAACCCTTGAGTTAGTTTTACGCCAAAAAATTGCCCATGTTCAGTCTAGTGGCAGAACAGATGAAGGAGTCCATGCTAGGCAACAGGTAGTAAACTTTTTTACTGAGGGGCCAGTTGATTTAAATAGGCTGAGGCTCTCTGTTAGTAGTATTCATAAGGGAGAACTTTCTGTACTTAAAGCTGACATAGCTCCTGATGATTTTCATTCTCTTAGGTCAGCCAAAGGAAAATTATATAGATATATTATTTATCATTCTGATGTGCCACCTGTATTAGATAAAGGTCGTGTTTGGCTTGTTCATAGAGATCTTGATATTGAAAGAATGAAACTAGAAGCCAAGGATCTGATTGGGAGACATGATTTTAAAAGTTTTCAGGGATCTCGATCTAAAGTAAATAGTACTTACAAAACAATATTTAGTAGTGAAATAATATCAAATCCTCCATACATTTATTATCAAGTAAGAGGCTCCGGATTTTTAAAGCACATGGTTAGAAATATTGTTGGAACACTTGTTGAACTTGGATCTAAAGATGGACGGTGTATACCCATTAAGGATCTGTTGATGGAGAGAGATCGTTCAAAGGCCGGTCCTACTGCCCCGTCGTGGGGATTGTGTTTAGAAAAAGTTTACTACACAGATCCCACAAGTGATATGTAATTTCTGAAAACCCATTCAGCCCTGATATTGCCCAGGCTAAGACAAGAGCAGTTGTTAGTGCGTTCATTAATATAACGTATAGTATAGCAACTGAGGATCCTCCCCTAATATTTGATAGATCTGATTGATGGGGGCCCAGATCTTTAAATCCGGTATATAAATCAATCGCAAAAACAGCTCCTAATAGAAGTCGTATACCTTCATATGATATAGCTTTAGTTAGTCCAAAAAGTGCAACAGGTACTGTTAGTAAGGGAAACCAATATGGGGCAAGAGCAATAAAAGCATTTAGATGAGCAGTTTTTTTTGTGTATGAATATTCGTAGGCTCCACCACCGCCATCTATAGTCAGCTTTTTCCATTTGTTGCCAGCCAAAGAGGCGACAATTGCATGTTTTACCTCATGCATAAAAACATAGAGTTTTCCTATAATAATAGGAGAGATTAAAAACCCGATTGTCATGCCGATCAATAGCCACCATAGGCCAGACATTTCCTTGGTTTTTATAAGATATAGAATTCCTAAAAGCGCACCAGTAACTATCAAAAAAAGAGCTGGGATTGAGAGAAAAAAAGCTAATCCTCCAACTTTGCCTCCAACTTTGTCGTTGGTTGGTTTCCTGTTCATAGGCGGAGAATAGCTTGTATGCTAGTGGTTGTAACTATCTTTTACTTTCTTTTCCGACAATTGCTTTAGCGATGTGTGTGCTTTTGATATTGTAAGCTCCAGATGAAATTTTGTATTTAAGCGCATCTATTTTATTATGTCTTACATGCGTAAGATCCCTTTCCAGCATTGCGCATAGTTCTTTTGGGTTTATTGTGTGCATATCCTGTCTCCTGTGTGCCCTTATGGATATCTGAGTTATCAAATATGCCCTGGCCGCCTGTCTTAAATTACCTCGCTGCTATTAGGCTTTTTGAGATTTATGTACAATTTTGTACAGATAATCTCACTGCCTAATGGTTTATATCGTGTATATTTAGCTCTAACTTTAGTTTGGTTGGCATTTTTATTTTAGTTGGCAAACATTGGTATAGTAGGGTTAATATACTGTAAATAATGAATATTTTTACACACGATCTGGATAGAATCGCGTTAGGAGATTAAAAATACGAGATAATCTGATGAAAAATGCATGATATATTTTCGTAGTGGGACATTTATGAACAGGGCTTATGAACAGCACTGAGGTCTTAACTTAGAATATAATTTTTAGGAGGGGTTTCTTTTGGGGCTTTGTCGGTCTTCGAGACCCAAAACGAATCCCTACTAATAATTATATACCGACTACCCCAACGCCTTAAGCGCCGGCAGAGATCTTCCCTCTAGTATGCATAGAAAAGCGCCACCACCAGTAGAGATGTACCCAAACTTATGAGCCAGTCCCATGGTGTGGATTGCCGCATCGGTGTCGCCTCCACCTACAACTGTAAGGCCATGGACCTGTGCTAGGGACTCAATAAGACTATGAGTTCCATTGGCATAATCCTCTTGCTCAAATGCTCCCATAGGGCCGTTCCAGATAATTGTTTCAGCATTTTGAATGGCAGCTTTGTAAAGCAAACATGTGGCTGGACCAATATCTAAAGCCATTGAATCAGGTGGAATTTCCACAGCGGGGACAGCTCGAGCAACTCCTTTAGCTCCAAGTGATGGGCCAACCATCACATCTACTGGGAGATATAATTTGCAATCTCTTCGCGCTAGGTCAGCCAGAAGCTTTGTTACCTGTGGAAATAATTCCCGTTCAACTAAACTCTTACCAGTTTGAATTCCTTGTGCCGCTAAAAATGTATTAGCCATCGCTCCGCCAATAATAATCTTATCAGCCTTGCTCGCTATGTTTAAAAGAGCGTTTAGTTTTGTCGAGGTTTTTAATCCTCCTAGGATTACACAAAGAGGGTGTTTTGGATTTTTAAGAGCACGCTCTGCATAATCTAACTCTTTTTGCATCAGTAACCCGGCACATTTTTCCTTAAAAAGATTTGCTACTCCAACCATAGATGCATGTGCTCTATGAGCAGTAGCAAAAGCATCATTTACGTAAACGTCACCGAGCCTTGCTAGACTAGATGAGAAAGTTGAATCATTCTCGGTTTCACCTTTATGGAATCTAAGATTCTCTAAGAGTAAAACAGCTCCTGGTTGAAGAGCGGCTACTTTGTTCTCTACCTCTGGACCGATACAATCAGAGGCAAGTTCAATTGGAATTCCTAAGAGAGTAGAGAGTCGTTCTGCAACAGGCTTTAGCGAGCATTTAGGATCTTTTACGCCAACAGGATTTCCAAGATGGCTCATTAAAATACTTTTGCCACCACATTCAATAATATGTCTAATAGTTGGTAGGAATTGTTTGATCCGATTATCATCCGTAATTTTAAGTTCAGCATCTAACGGAACGTTAAAATCACATCTAACTAAGACTCTTTTATCTTTCAGTTCTACTTGATTAAGGTATTTCATGGTTATTAAAATTTAATAGCTACTAAAATATCTAAATGCCAGTTGGCTCGTTAATAAATACGGGTTGAACATCGAACTTCTCTGCTACTTTTTTTGTAATGGCGGCCACGCCAAAAGTTTCTGTAGCATAATGACCGGCAAAGATAACATTCATCTTTAATTCTTTTGCCAGATGATACGCTTCTTGCTTAGGTTCTCCGGTAATCAGAAGATCGAGCTTGCTCTGTGCTGCGTAGTTTATAGCAAATGCTCCAGACCCAGTCACTAGTCCAACTGAGTTAATTTTTTCAGGACCAAAAGTAAACACTAGCGGATTGATAGCGCCAGTAAGTTGAGAAAGTTTTTTTGTGATACTTTGTATGGATTGTCCGGTCACAGTGCCTTTTGCTCCGATTGTGGCACCTTTGTATTCAAGAAATTGTTCAAGATCGTTAACATCTAAGTAACGACCAAGTTCAAACGCATTTCCAACTTCAGGGTTTCCATCAAGCGGTAGGTGAGAAGCAAAAAGGGTACACTTGTGCTTCATTAATAGTTCAACCTTATCGCGGAGTGCTCCTATTAACGGAAGTGGTTTATCCCAAAAAATGCCGTGATGTACGATTAAGAGGTCTGCTCCTTCAGAAACAGCTGATTCAATTACGCTGAGACCGGAATCGACAGAATAGGCAACTTTAGATACTGGACCATCCCACCCACCAACCTGGACACCATTTAGTGAAGCATCTTGGTATCTGTTAGATTGTAGAGTGCTCTCTAAAAAAGCAATAATCGAGGCAAGTTGGGCCATAAAATAGGAAGAATATTAAAAATTGTAGAGATCTTAGCGCCTTGTCTTTGTTTGGTCTTTATACTACATAAAGGACCTCGTTCAAGCACATAATTTATCATAACTTTTTTGCAATTTTCTAGAAAGAGACATGGCCTGGTTTAGAAGAGAAAAAGCCCCAAAACCTGAAGCTAGCCCTTCTGATAAGCTTCAGATGCCGGGCGATGTTTGGACTAAGTGTCCTGACTGTACAGAGATTATCTATACAAAAGAATTAAGACGAAACTTTGGGGTATGCCCTAAGTGTGAGTACCATTTTAGATTAGTAGCAAATCAAAGAATCAGTCTAATGGTCGATCGGCATTCATTTGTAGAGAGAGATATCAATCTTAGATCTACTGATCCTCTAAATTTTAGAGATAGTAAGAAATATAAAGAGAGGCTTAAGCTAGCCGAAAAGAAATCAGGTTCTATTGAGGCTGTTAAAACCGGAAAGTGCAGAATCCTTAATATCCCATTAATGCTTGGAGTGTTTGATTTCGGCTTTATGGGTGGGAGCATGGGTTCAGTAGTTGGAGAAAAGTTAGCTAGACTTGTTGAACAGGGAATTGCTGAAAACTTACCTGTTATTATAGTTTCATCTTCTGGTGGGGCTAGAATGCAGGAAGGAATCTTTTCACTTATGCAGATGGCTAAGGTTAGCGCTGCTCTTGCCAGACTTGGTCAGGCCAGATTGCCGTATATCTCCATTTTAACCGATCCTACGACCGGAGGTGTTGCTGCTTCATTTGCAATGCTTGGAGATATTATATTAGCAGAGCCTAAAGCTTTAATTGGCTTTGCAGGGCCACGGGTAATTGAGCAGACCATTAAGCAGACCCTTCCTGAGGGATTTCAGAGATCAGAATTCCTCCTTGAACATGGAATGATAGATCGTATAGTACCGAGAGCGGCTCTTCGTGAAGAGATAGCCCTTATCCTAAAGAATTTCGGATTTGGGGCCTAATATTTTTTAGCTTGTAGAAAATGTAAAAAGTGCAAAAAACAATGCGCCAAAAGCTCTTTCTTTTATTTACCTTACTGATTCTCACAAGGGCCACCTTTGAAGAGGCAGTTTCTCAGATTGAGCCAACAAATAAAAAGGTTTTATTTCGAGAAGATGGCAAAACATATAAACAGCAATTAACTGACGAGAAGAAATTAGTCTTACAAAAGGATCAGGTTCCTACAGAACAAGGGACATATTTCAATGCTCCACAGTTAGAGTTTCGACAAGATACTAGTGAGTATGTTGGATCTGGCGGAGTTGTTATCTCTTATGGAGGAACTCAACTTCAGGCTGATAGTGGAACTTTTAGTACAAAAACAAAAAAAGCTGAATTAAATGGGGATCTAGTTCTCTCCTCTACTGGTGGAACCCTGTTAGCTGAGAGTGGCTGGTTTGATCTTGAAGCAGAGGTTGGCTCTTTTAAGAACTCAAGCTTTTTTATTGAGACAGAGGGGTTTCACATTGCCGGGTCTTCAATAGAAAAAATCTCTGAACTTGAATACGAAGTTGAAGAAGCAGAGATGACCACTTGCAATTGCGCTGACGGTGCTAAACCTTGGAGTTTGACAAGTGATTCTATTGATATTACCGCTGGTGGATACGCGCATGCCAAGCCATTTTTCCTTAGATGTAATGATGTTCCGGTATTTTATTCCCCATATTTTATATTCCCAGCTAGACTTGAAAGACATAGTGGTCTGTTAATTCCAAGGATTGGGTTCTCAGGAGAGCACGGATTCCAATATTCTCAGCCGATTTTTTGGAATGTGAATGAAAGTACCGATGTAATTCTAACTCCATTTACTGAGACACAAACAAGAACTGGAACAACATTGCAGGTTAATGCTCTCCCTTCACGTCGGAATAGTATTGACACAAAAGTTATATTTTCAGATGAGAGTGCTCGTGGTGATGATCTAAAGGGAACTCAAACAGGAGGACTATTCGATCCGACTTTTGATAAGAACCGAGTAGGTGGCTACTATAGGCAGCGTTGGAAAGCAGCACCAGGCGCAGATTTGCCATTATCATTTGTAGCTGATGGCAGATATGTAAGTGATGATCTTTTCGTCAGAGAAATTGAAGAAGATAAAATTGGACTTGCTCAAGATAGATTTACTACTTCAAGAGCATATGTCTATGCGCCTGTAGGGGATTATCTGAACGCCCAATTAAGCACTGAGTACTCTCAATCATTTGTTTCAGATCAAGATCTTGTATTTCAGCGACTGCCAGAGGCGACTTTGGATGGGTATCGAAGTCTCAGAATTTTTGGACAAAACCCTTACGGATTAAAACTGGTAGCAAGTGGTGGAACTACAGCAACATCATTTGGACGTACCGAAGGATACGAGGGCAATCGCTATGATGTCAACCCAAAATTTAAGATCCCTTATTATTATAAAAATATCGTTGAGGGAGATCTTAATTTTACTGCTCGCCAAACTTGGTATGATCTATCTGATACCACCAATCCTGATGGAGGTTCCGATCTAATTAGTAGTGTGGATCGAGGGATCTATGACTTTGGATTTAATATTAGATCTGTTTTAGAGAGGATCTTTGACATCGATCCTGATAGTTGGCTTCGTACAGTGACTGGACTTGGGGCGAGAAATCAATTTGATGAATTGCAACGTGTGAAACATACGATCGAACCATATATTCAATATTTATTTACACCTGAAAAAAATCAAGATGATCTACCACTTTTTGATTCTACAGATCGAATAAAAGAGAGAAGTGTTGTTACTTACGGAGTCTCCTCTAGATTGATAGGAAGGTTTGCTGACTCAGCTGAGAAACGTGGAGTTATTGATGAGATAACACCTGAAGAAATCTCTATTGTTAATTTAGATCAATCTAAACAGGATGAGGCTGGTATGCTTGACTCTATGTTTACAGATCCGAATGCGACTATACGAAGAATTCGAGGAGAAAAGAAGCAAGTAGTAGGTGTTGGTGTTAGGCAGAGTTATGATTTTAAGCTAGAGGATACAGATCAACGTGCCTGGTCTGATGTAGGGATGGATTTTTCAGTCTTCCCTAATAATTATTTCGGTGTTGGATTTGGATCGAACTATGATTATGAGCTAAATGAATTCTCATCATGGCAGATGGGGGTTAAAGTAGAGGATGATCGAGGAGATCATCTACGAACTCAGTTTTCCTATGTTGAAGAATCTTTAAGTCAGGTCGATGTAAACTTGGAATTGGCTTTAACAGAGAAATTAAAGGTAGGATATTACACTAAGTATGATGATCGAGATGCTGACTTTATTGAAAATAGATTGGCGCTTCGAATCATCAGTGCCTGTGATTGTTGGAAAATTGATTTAGGGTATCGTGAAAGAATCAACCCAGATGATCAGACATACACACTGATACTTACTCTTAAAGGCCTTGGAGATTTCGGTCAATAATATTTTTAGAGGTGATTTTATGAAAGGCGTTATTTTAGCTGGTGGTTTAGGTTCCCGACTCAAGCCATGTACCAATGTCACAAATAAACATCTTTTGCCGGTCTATGATCGGCCAATGATATATTATCCGATCCAGACCCTGATTAATGTTGGAATTAACGACATAATGATTGTAACTGGTGGCCAATTCGCTGGAGATTTTTTAAAGCTTCTCGGAAATGGCAAGGAGTTTGGCCTTGAGCATATTAATTATACTTACCAAGAGGGAGAGGGCGGAATAGCAGATGCACTTTCTCTGTGTGAGTACTATGCAAAAGGTGAATCGGTCTGCGTTGTCCTTGGAGATAATATTATAGAGAAAAATCTTAAGTCTTCTTTTGATAAGTATAGAGCTCAGGGAGAGAAAGGGGCTATGATTCTTTTAAAAGAGGTTGAAGATCCCGAGCGATTTGGTGTAGCTGAAATATCAGGTGATAAGGTAGTACGGATTATAGAAAAACCAAAAAACCCGTCATCAAATTACGCAGTAACAGGATTTTATATGTATGATAATCGAGTCTTTGATTTCATTAAGGATCTCGAGCCTTCCGGAAGAGGGGAGCTTGAAATTACAGATGTGAACAATAACTATTTAAAACTTGGGGAGCTTAATTACGGCTTTGTTGATGGTTGGTGGACAGATGCCGGAACATTTGAATCCCTTCATCGAGCAAGTAATCTAGTTGCTCAGACTGGGGCGAATAATATCTAAGAAGTTATAATATGAAAGAAAAGATAAACATTCTCATTACAGGCGGTGCCGGATTTATTGGGGCCAATTTTGTCCATTTAATTGCACAAAAGCGTCCAGATTGGAATGTCACGGTGCTAGACCTACTGACCTATGCCGGAAATCTAAAAAATATCTCTGAATTAATCGAATCAAAGAAGATCTCATTTATAAAGGGCGACGTAGCAGATCAAGATTTTATAGATACTCTTTTTAAACAAACTAGGTTTAATTACGTTTTTAATTTTGCAGCGGAGAGTCACGTTGATCGATCCATCCATAGTGCCGCTGCTTTTATCCGAACTAATGTTTTAGGAACCCAGAATCTAGTAGATGCTGCTAGAGCTTCTAAGGTTGATCGATTCATCCATGTTTCAACTGATGAAGTTTATGGAACACTTGGACCAACAGGATCTTTTACTGAAACTACCCCTTTAGATCCAACTAGCCCCTATGCTGCGTCAAAGGCAGCATCTGATCTTGTGGCATTATCATCTTTCAAGACACATCATTTCGATTTAATGGTAACTCGATGCACTAATAATTATGGACCTTATCAATTCCCTGAGAAGTTAATTCCTCTCTTTGTTACGAATGCTTTAGAGGATAAATCATTGCCTCTGTATGGTGATGGTATGAATGTTCGAAGTTGGTTGCATGTTGAAGATCACTGTCGTGCGTTACTGTTAGTAGCAGAGAAAGGAGTGGCTGGTGAGGTGTACAATATTGGTTGTGGGCCGGAAGGGGAATTGCCAAATGTTGCAGTTACTAAAATCATTTTAAAAGAATTAGATAAGCCAGATAGTCTAATAAAAAAAGTGGCCGATCGACCAGCTCATGATCTTCGTTATGCAGTTGATACAATAAAAATTAAGGGAGAACTCGGCTGGGAGCCACAGATAGAATTTGAGCAAGGGATAAAAAATACAATTAAATGGTATGTAGATAATCGTAGCTGGTGGCAGGACATCAAGTCGGGAGATTATTTAAAATACTATGAAGTCAATTATTCACACCGTTTATCGTTATGAAGATCTTACTTTTTGGTGGTTCTGGCCAATTGGGGCATGACCTTAGAATAAGAGCTGGCGCACTTAATTTTGAAATAATCTCACCAGTTAGTTCTGAGATTGATATTGCCGATCGGGAACAGGTACATCATCTAGTAAATACTGTTCGTCCCCAACTGATCGTAAATTCTGCAGCATATACCCAGGTTGATAAGGCAGAAGAGGATTCTGTAACCGCATTTGCTGTGAATCGAGACGGCGCACGCTATATTGCTGAAGCAGCACTTAGCGTAGCTGCTCGGATGTTTCATCTCTCAACGGATTATGTTTACGACGGCGATGCAGATACCCCTATAACGGAGGATCGACCAACAAGCCCGATTAATGTTTATGGTCAATCTAAGCTCGAAGGTGAGCAGGCAGTTCGTGATATTTTACCTGAACATTCTTTAATCCTAAGAACAGCATGGCTCCATGGTAGCCATGGCAAGAACTTTGTGCAGACCATGATAAAGCTTTTTCAAGAGAAAAAAGAGATACGTGTTGTGAATGATCAGTTTGGTTCTCCCACTTGGACAGGTTGGTTAGCCGAAGTGATACTTGATCTGAGCCGGCTTGATGTTACTGGGGTATTACATGCTGTTTGTGGAGGATCGGCTAGTTGGTATGATTTTGCAAAAGAGGTATACGATCAGACTAAAGATGAGTTAACAAATGTTTCTGATCTGCAGATTTTACCTCAATCAACAGAGGATGCTAAACGCCCAGCTGCTAGACCTAGATATTCCGTTCTTGATTGTACGAGATTGTCTGATATTCTTGGGCGACAATCCATTTCATGGCAAAGTGGCTTGTCTGATCACCTTAAAGAATTAGGATTTTTAAAAGATTAAATTAGGATAGTTTGTGTCTGAGAAAATTAATATACGCCCTGTAGTTTTAGCTGGTGGTCAGGGTACCAGATTTTGGCCAATTAGTAGAACCTCAAAACCGAAGCAGTTTTTATCAATATCACCAACTGGCGAAAGTTTAATTCAAGCTACGATTAACAGACTGCAACCGCTATGTGAAAATGAAAAGATAATAGTTGTTGCAAATTCTAATCATAGAGATCTTGTAAATGAGCATGTGCCGAACTGTGATTCTCTCATCGAATCACAGGGTAGAAACACTGCTGCATCAATTGGACTCGCTGCCATTTACTTGATGAAGCATGATCCTACTGCAGTAATGGCGGTATTTCCTGCTGATCATTACATAGAAAATTCTCCTAAACTTATTGAGCGAATTAAAGTAGCCGCTTCTGTGGCAGTTAAAAATAATGCTCTTGCTACAATTGGAGTACATCCTTGCAGCCCAAATACAGCCTATGGCTACATTAAATGTGGAGGCCAACTTCAAGATGGTGTTTATAAAGTCTCACGCTTTTATGAAAAACCGAGTTTAGAGAGAGCTCGTGAATACCTAGATGAAGGGGGGTTTTATTGGAATAGTGGGATTTTTGTTTGGCGACCAGATATACTTCTTGAGGGGATTAAGAGTTATATGCCTGATCTTCATCGTGGATTAAAAGAGATATCGAGTGTACTTGGAAGCAAACAAGAAGATGAGGTTTTAGCTAAGGTATTTGCTAATTTGGATTCTATTTCTATAGACTTTGGACTACTTGAACATGCTCGCAATTGTGTAGTAGTTGACTCTGGAGACATTGGCTGGAATGATGTGGGGTCGTGGGATGCCTGGGCACATCATTTTACTCCAGATAGTAAGAATAACCTACTCCATGGGGAAACGGTGGCTTTAGACTCGTCTAATTGTGTTGTCTATTCTAATGATAGGCTGATTGCATTATTGGGTTGTAAGGATTTAGTTGTAATTGATAGTCAGGACGCACTCCTTGTTTGCCCAAGATCTAAAGTTCAGGATGTCAAAGATGTTGTTACAGAACTTAATAGCAGGCAGAGAAAAGATCTAGTTTAGGAGTTTTTTGCGAAATATTTTTTAGGACTTACGAGGTAGAGATGTCACGAAAAGTTGCACTTATAACGGGAATAACAGGTCAAGATGGTTCGTACTTGGCAGAGTTTCTTTTAGAGCAGGGCTATAAAGTCTATGGAATGGTTAGGAGATCTTCCGTTGAAAAGTTTGAGAGAATTGATCATTTCTTAAAGGAGATAGAGTTAGTACAAGGAGATCTCTTAGATCAACTATCTCTTATCACCATTCTTCAAGCAGTAAAACCGAATGAGGTTTATAATTTAGCTGCACAAAGTTTCGTTCCAACAAGTTGGGCTCAACCAGTTTTGACTGCAGAGTTCACAGCGATTGGAGTTACAAGGATGCTTGAAGCTATTCGTTTAGTTGATCGAGGTATTAAGTTTTACCAAGCATCAAGCTCTGAAATGTATGGTAAGGTAAGAGAGACCCCTCAGTCTGAAGAAACTCCCTTTTATCCTCGTAGTCCATACGGAGTAGCCAAAGCATACGGACATTATATCACTGTTAACTATAGAGAGAGTTACGGGATGTTTGCTGTCTCTGGTATCCTTTTCAACCATGAATCACCAAGACGTGGATTAGAATTTGTTACAAGAAAAGTGACCGACTGCGTTGCTCGTATTAAATTAGGAAAAACTGAGGAGCTGCGCTTAGGAAATCTTGATGCCAAGCGTGATTGGGGATTTGCAGGGGACTATGTCAGAGCGATGTGGCTAATGCTGCAACAACCACAGCCTCTGGATTACGTTATCTCAACAGGAGAGGCCCATTCAGTTAGAGATTTAGTTGAAGTTGCTTTTGCTCATGTGGGTCTTGATTGGAAAAAGCATGTAAAGATAGATAAAGCTCTTTTGCGTCCTGCTGAAGTTGATCTTTTAATTGGTGACTCCAGTAAAGCTTTACGAGAGCTTGGGTGGAAACCAACAGTTTCGTTTGAACAGATGATTAAGTTGATGGTCGACAAAGATATAGAGTTGGTATCTAAAGAGAACAAAAATTAAAGGTACTCTTTGTAAATGCGGGTCTTAGTAACAGGTGCCGGTGGTTTCGTAGGGGGTCATCTTATAGATCATCTTACAAGTTGTGGTGATTCTGTACTAGCTGGAATTGCCATAGGGGATCAATCTAAGCCCAAAGTTGAGTCAGTTGAATTTGATATTACTGATTACAATAAAACTCTTAGTATCGTGAATGATTACTCACCAAATGTAATTTACCATTTAGCGGGGATCTCGTTTGTCCCGCAAGCAGAAAGTGATTTTCCTCTTGCTCTATCTGTAAATGTAGCTGGAACTCATAACTTAGTTAGATCGGCTCATCTACTTAGTAGGAATATTAGATTTATATTTGTAAGTTCTGCCGAAGTTTACGGAAAACTTTTACCGAGTCAGATCCCAGTAAAAGAAGCTCAACCGGTTAGCCCAGCAAACAATTATAGTTTAAGTAAAGCGATGGCAGAGATGGTTGTTAAGCGATATGCATCAAGTGGATCTATCTCTGCCGTTATTTTACGCCCTTTTAATCATATTGGCCCTGGTCAAAATGATCAGTTTGTTACTGCGAGTTTTGCAAGTCAACTTGCCAAGATTAAAATTGGCAAAGCAGAACCGGTAATTCAAGTCGGAAATTTATCACCACAAAGAGATTTCAGTGATGTAAGAGATATTGTAAAAGCTTATAGATTAGCTGCTCTTCATGGTCAGGGAATCTATAATCTTGGATCTGGAAAACCTATAGCAATTCAAGAGATTCTTGATACGCTTATTAAAATTTCTGAGTTGAATGTTAAGGTCGAGCAAGATCCCTCGAGGATGAGAAGTGCCGAGGTTCAAACTCTTTATGCAGACATATCAAAGGCAAAGAAAGAGCTTTTGTGGGAGCCAAGCATTTCTCTTAAAGAAACACTTAACGACGTATATCAATCTGCATTGTTCGGAATATCATAGCTAGGAATATCATAGCTAGGAATATCTTAGTCACCAGGCCATTGACCATTCTTAAAGCACTCAAATTCTTTAAAGAACTTATCTATCTCTAATCTAAAATTCTGAAAAAGGGTTCCTATTTCAGTTAGGTTGTCTGATTTGCCACATGCTTCAATTTTTTGTGCTAATGAAAAGGCTGTCATCCCTCCTAGGTTTCCAAGAGATCCCTTCATCATATGGGAAGTTCTTATTATTGAATCTAGATCGTGATTGTTTATTGCTGATTCTAAGTTTTTGAGATTCTCTTGATAAGTTTTTTTGAACATATCAACTAGTTCACACAATAGCTCTTTATCAGAATCTACTCTATCTAAGGCTGCAATTTGGTCAAAAACTTTATACTCTGACATTTGTAAACTAGCTTAACTCTATAGGTGTTAAATTTGATTATTTTTTTGCAAGTTCAGCAAATAGCGTTCTAAGGGAGCTCTCGTTGAGTCTTGCTTTGTTTTTTACTAGGTATCCAGGAATAACGATGGAGTCACCAATCTCTAAGTTACTTGGATTTTGAATATTGTTAATTCTTGCAATACGCCCAACATTTCTAGCTTCAAGGGTATACCAACGGGAGATCATAGTAAGAGATTCTCCAGGGTAGGTAACATAGTGTACTAGATCCCCTTTTGGTGAGATCTCGGCATTCTCAGTAACAGTATCTTTAAGACGGAGCACCACGGGGATCAATGGATCTTGTGAAACGGTTTCTGATTGCGGCAAAGAGTTCAAATGTGGAGGTTCTTTAATAGTCGCTGGCTGCCAGGTTGTATTATCACTAGTTGTCCTATCTTTTATGTCCATTGCTATGTCAGGTTGTCTAATATCTGGTTCTTCAGTAATAGCCGGTGCGTTCTTTTCAATTGAGTTAGGTGGAGCAGTAACCTCATTTGGTATTTTTAAGAGAGGTGCATTTTTTGTAAGTTCAATTATTGAAAAAAGAAGCTTCATGCCTGAATCAGGAATTTTTTTGGGCCCATGAATAAGCCAGTCTTTTCCGCTTTGTTCAGCGACGTAGTATTCCTGAGTTTCTGTATAGTAGAGCCTTAGCAATGTTGGACTTGCAAATTTTTTTGCAACTTCTATGGCCCGCGGAGCTCCGCGGCTTTGGATGAAACCTCTAAGCTCTGGACTTTTGTCCATCTCAGTACTTAGTAAGAGATTCCCGGCGATATATGGATTTTGTGTGCTGAGTGGAACCGCCCCTCTATTTCTTAAGCTATTTAAGATTCCACTATTACCACCTGAAGATAGAGAGCAGCCAGTAAGCAAGAATAAAAAAAGTGCGACGTTATGAAATCGTTTGATGAACGATTTAGCATTACTAATAGTTTGAGGATCAAGCATGCATATTAGCCAATATTAAATTTTACAGACGAAACAGCTAGCAAAAAGACTGTAATGAAGATCAAAAGTACAATGGTAGTCATTCCTTAAAAATGCTATACCGACAATATCTCTAGAAATTTACTATACCATCTTCGCTTTGAAAAGGGGCCCAAGTATGATTAGTTATGTAAGACATCTTTTATTCTTATCCCTCCCTAGTTTATTGCTTCCCATTTTATCCCTCTCCATTATATATCTCTCTGGTATATATCTCTCTGGTTGTGGGGGTTCCAGTATCTCTGATATCATTGATGATGTAGCTAAAGAGCCAGATCGAAAGCCTATAGATACTACGAGATTAGGCACTAATTCATTTTTTAATAATTCTAACTTTGGTTCAATCGGAGCTCAAGCTAAAGAGGTAAAAGAGACACTTCGGCTGAATTTTGTTCGAGTTTTATTTGCATGGAATGATCAGGTTCAGCCTACGCCAGGTTCAGCACCAAATTTTTCCTTCTATGATGATATTGTAAGTAAGGCCTCAGCTAGAGATCTTGATATTCTTGTTGTTATAACTGGCCTACCAAGCTGGATGACAAATGGTGCTAATTGGTCAACGGAAGGGAACCCAAGAAAAACATTTATCGATCTATGGGCCAAAAAAGTTTTCGATCGATATGCTGGAAATGCAAAGGTCAGCTCTTTTCAAATTTGGAATGAGCCTAACATGCAATCTGATTCCCATAATGTAACTTTAGATATTGCAGAAAGCCCTATTAACTATCTGGAGATGCTTTGTTACGGATACTCAGTAGCACAAGATACGGCATCTTCAAAATTAATAGTAAGTGCCGCTACAACAGCAATCAATCAAAATTATCCACAAACCTTGGATTACAATAAGACTTTTCACAGTAATGGTGCAGAGAATTGCCTTGATATATATGGCCTGCACGTTTATGGAAAGCAGTTTGAAAACTTTGTTAGAGGTGGTGGGATAAATGATTTTTTTGGAGGAGTGAAAAGTCGAGTTTGGGTTACTGAATCAGGAGCTCAGGGAGTCAATAGTCAGTTGCCCTATGGAGAGCAGATGTGGCCATATATAATGGAAAAGATCTCTCAGATAGAGCGAATTTATCAGTACCAATTTGCAGAGGCTACTCCATCGGATGTTACTTACGGGCTAAGAAATTTAACAGCAGGGTCAACCCTTTCAGACCTATACATTTTTTTAAGAGATCGATAAAAGAATAAATATGAGTGGAGCTACTCATTTTTTCGAGAAAAAAATAGATAGCCTAACTGCTCTAGAGAATAGGCCGTTCCTGTTTTGGAGCGTTCTATTCTTATTTCTAAATTACCTCTATCTTAAAGGATTGGGAGCTGATCCAGATCTGTTTGCCAGAGTTGCCGTTGGTAGGTGGATTACTGCCTATGGGCAGGTTGCCATTACTGATCCATTCTCATTTACAGAAACAAAACTGGTCTGGGTTGATCATGAATGGTTGTCCGGACTTGTTTTTTATTATTTGACACACCTAGGAGGAGATCTATCTCTTTACTTAGCAAAGCTACTATTTGCTGTAGGCTCATTTTTTATCCTTTTAAAAGCTGCTTTTGCTAATCATAGGCAGAGAATACCGATCATTATTATTCTATTAGCAGTTCTTGATGTTTCAGTTGTTTGGGGAAGTACTATTAGGGCTCAGGTATTTACATATCTAGCCATTCCATTTTTTCTCTTAGCTATTGTTAACCATAGAAAAAATGGTTCTAAATTTATGCTGTGTACTTTGCCACTGGCTACAATTATTTGGGCTAATGCTCATGGCGGTTTCGTAGTGGGGCTAGGCTTTTTAGCTCTTTATGCTTTGGTCTTATGTTTAGAGCGCTGCAAAGAGGCGATTCTTGTCTCCTGCATCTCTTTTACATCTATATTGGCAACTCTAATTAATCCGTATGGATTTGAGTACTGGTACTATCTTAAAGATGCTCTTTCTCATTCTAGACCAACAATAACTGAATGGGCTTCTGTGTCCTTTATAGATCCCTCAATGGCGATCTATTGTCTATTTTTATTGATAACGATTTTTATTATTTTTAAATCTCCAAAGAAGATTCCTTTAGAGGGATATCTGATTCTTGGATCTTCTATCTATTTTGGATTTAAACATGTTCGACTTACTCCTATTTTTACAATGGCATCTGTTGTGTATGTTCTTCCGTTTCTAAAAGAAACCCTGAAAGAGTATAGAATGTTTAATGGGGAACTTTTTAAGGCCCTAAGTCGCAGCTTTACCGTAGTTCTTATCTTGGCTTCGCTTTTCTGGCTAACCAGGATCCCTAATTTACTACCGTCTAAATTTTCTCTTAGTTACGATTTCTATCCAGTTGATGGCGTGAATTGGCTTTACAATAATGCTCCTAGTGGGAATGTCTTGGTTGATTTTAATAGAGGGAGTTTCGCTCTATGGATGCTTTATCCCAAATTTAAGATCTCAGTTGATGGGCGATATGAAGAGGTGTATCCAGAAGCAACAGTGGCACGGGCCTCTCAGGCTATAAATTTTAATGACCCAAGCTGCAAAGAATCATTATTATATATTAATCCAGATTATATTTTAATTGAAAATGGTGATAGGAACTTGACTTCAACGGATCAGACTCCGTGTGCAGATGGTTATAGTAAAATTTATAGTGATCCAAAATTTAATATTTTTGGCAAAAACAATCTGGTAGACAAGATCTTAGTTGATCAATCAGAACAATTTGCCCAAAGACCGATCTGGCAGCCCTATTTTTAGCTGTTGGATACCCCGTAAAATGAAGAATTGCCGCAAGTAGTTTTTGACGTGTTACGCACCTCTTTAACTAAAGAGAGCAGATCTTTCTCATGCTTAGATGTTGGGCTGCCTATGCTATCAAGGCTTGTCTCAACTTCATACCTTTTATTTTCTAGTTCAATCTTTAAAATTGTTTTGCCCGGATCAAAGAAGCGATCTTTAGTTGCAGGTTTTTCAAATGTTGGATTAGTAGCCTCAATGGTTTGAGTAAGGACACCGGCTGCATTTGCTAAAATAGTAATTTGATCCTGATCTAGTTTTACTAATTCCTGCTCCTCAGTAAATGTTTTCTCCCTTTTTATTTTCCCACATTCCTGAAACATTTTGCCATTTCTTAGGCTATACTGCTCAAAGTCAACTGGATTCATAGCACTGGATCTTGAGAGATAAAGCTCAAGGGTAAGGCCAGAAGGATCCCTGCTAATGTTAGGTGTAGTGCTATCCATAGAGCCGCAACCAGAAAGGTGAACTAGCACCAACGCCGCTAATGTTGCTATGTACAAAACATTTTTATTTCTCATAACTGCAGAGGATAGCAGTGGGGGTATAAAAAGGGTACCAGGTTCTTTTAGGAAATTACTTAATAAGTTCAAATGTTTATAATATTAACTTATATAAGTTGTAAATGTATAAATGCTGTGATAAAATCACAGCATAAGCTTTAGTTAATCTTTATTAATTGTCTTAATGGTCAATGAAGCTGGGAATATCAATCAACTGTTAACACGGGTTTTACGGCGTGTATTAAAACCGATCTGCAAGCTCTGCCTTAGAAACTCTTTTAAACTTGGAGATGTGGTCGAAGTTTTTAAAGTTGTTTTTGTAGAAGTTTCAAAAGATGAGTTAAGGAAGTCGGGGCATGAAATAAGTGGTAGTAGGATAAGTGTTATGAGTGGAGTGCACAGAAAAGATGTAACTAGAATTGAAAGCGGAGAAAGCGGAATTGTCGAATTGAAAGAACAGAAAAATTTATTAGCTAAGATTATGGTTAAATGGCAGCACGATTCAAGGTATCGAACTAAGCAGGGTAAGCCAAGAATCCTTAATGCTGAGGGTAGGGAGAGTGAATTTGCTAAATTAGTAGAGGAAGTAAACGGAGGAAATATCAATTCATATGCAACTTTGTATGAGATGGAGAGAATTGGTGCAATTGAGAAAACTGAAAAGAGAGTCAAGTTAGTTTGGCGTGATTATGTTTCTGATGATGATGTAGCAGAAGGATTAACAATGCTGGCTGATGATACGTATGATTTTATCTCTGCCATTTCAGAGAATATTTTTGATAAGCCGGAAGTTCATAATCTTCATCTAAAAACACAGTTCGATAATATTAGCCAAACAGATCTTCCAACTATAAGAGAATGGCTTTTGCGAGAAGGAAGCCTATTTCATAAGCGAGTCAGGGAATATTTAACTGATTTTGATCTAGATTTAAATCCAACCCTTTTGGGAAAGAAAGGTGGTGAACGAGTAGTATTTGGTTCGTTTAGTCGGATTACAGAATAAGGAGATTAAAAAATGTGGTCATGTTTATGTTTATTTTCTTCAACTAAAAAATTTCAACGAATAGCTGCTCTATTTTTAGTAATAGCTGGACTCATTCCGATCTCTGGTTGTGGAGGAAGCACCACTGGAACAGGAGGAATTACAGTCAATGGTCGTGTGCTTACAGAATCTGAAGCTCCTTTACCAGATATTACAGTGGTCCTTTTGGAAACTGGTGGTGAGACAATCTCAAACGCTAATGGTGATTTTGCGATAATCTCTCCTATAGGAGGAGATCTTAATCTTAGTTTTAGTGGCCCAGGAGTATCTGCACTTACTACACTTGCCAATGTTCCAGATGATGCTGAGACTGTGTCAGCAAAATTTAAAGTATCAAGCAGTGGTACTTCTGTTGATACAAGTGATGTTGAAATCAAAAAGAAGAAAGTAAAAGATCCGATAAAAGACGATGACGATGACGATGACGATGATAGTGATGACGATGATGATGACAAGTCAGGAAAAGATAAGAACAAGGATAAAGATAAGAATAAAGGAAAGGATGATGACAAGAAAGGCGAGGACGATGATAAAGAGGGAAATGACGACGACGGAGACGATGGAGATGACGGAGATGACGATTAATTAGATAAACTATTTTAGTTAAAATTATATAACAGGAGAAACATATGAATCGAATAAAAATAATACTAGCTATCCTTGCCACAGTGACTTTTGTGACAACTAGTCATGCAAAAGATGGAGATATCATCTCAAAAGGAAACATCTTAGCGATATCATCATCAATGGTAACCGTTTTAAACAGCACATACATTCTTACTAGCAGCACTGAGTACGAGGATGCTATAGGAAACAAAATTTCGCCTAGTGCTTTTACTCTAGGAGATTATGTTAAAGTTAAAGGATACCTAGCTAGTGGGATGTTAATTGCTAGAGAATTAGAGTTTGAAGATGATAACGATGATGACAGCTCTAAAGGTAATGGCAAAGGTAAAGGGAAGAAAGATAGTAACGATAGTCATAAAAGCAGTAAGAGTAAGAATAAATTAAAGGTAAAATTATCAAGAGTTAATAATGCTTCACCATTTGTTCATGGCAAGCTTCAGTATCGCGAGAAAGTTTCTAAGAACAAAGAAGAGGAGAGACTTTGGGGTGGTGTTAAAATTCCCTTATCAAGTACAGTTCCAGCAGTTGGTAGTGTTGAAGAGGCTGCTTCCCTTTTAATAATTGGTACTTTATCTCGAAGTGGGATCCCTTATGCTGAGTGTCAGTTTGTATTTGATGAACTAGAAGAGGATGACCATAATGGCGAAATAAATACCTTTGCAGAATATAAGTTAGATATCCGCTCTAAAATTAAAGATGGCGAGGAAGATCTAAGGATTAAGAAAGGGAACTGTGATGTTGATTTATTAACGGCTGGCACACAGAGTGGTGTTCCTGCTGTTGAAGATGAGGATACTATCGATGTTTCTGAGAATAGCGTTGTCTTTTTGACTGGAACATTTTAATAAAGATCCAAGATCCTAGCGATTAAAGGGGGACAGGGTTATTAAAGACAGTCCCTCATTCTTATCTATTAATTATCCAAGTACGCCACCACCGCAGATCTTATCGGCAGGGATACATACAGGTGTTGGGCAACATGATTCGACAAAGCAAGTTTCATTAATGCCGTTGCAGCTTCCGTCAGGATTACAAGGAGAAAGGGTAGCACAGCTTGCTGAACCATCGACGCATTTACCTCCACCATCAAAGAGTTTTCCGCATACACCCTGAAAGCCACAAGTTCCGCCGAGATTACATCCTGAATATTCTGTACATACCTGGCCTGCACATTCATCTATTCCGCCATCACATCCAGGATCCCCAAGGTTTTGAATAGTACAATCAGAGGAACAGCCATCACAGGCTAGTCCGTTTCCATCGTCGCAGGCCTCTGATGGTTGATTCACTACGCCGTCTCCGCATCTGGTATCACATGGGAAAATACTGCTTCCAGTTTTCTTTTCGAAATTTTTTCTAAGCTGTGGACATGATGGTTGAGTAACATTCCCATCGCAATCTTGAGCTTCGCAATATGCAACACAAAGCCCATAAGCAGCACCTTTCAAGCTATCACAATCGTGTTCTTCTGCTGGGGTTTGTCCATCAAAGGTCTGGCAAAGTGCTGTTGAAGTAAAAACCAGTAGTGTGCAAAGTGAAGAATAAAAAAGCTTCATATCATGATCCTTATTGGACAGTTAGTTTAATAGTGAGCTGGACTTAAGCAAGATCTGTTCCATATGCTCAAAGTCAAATCAGAGAGATTACATAGCTAGAGGTGATTATAGATAGAAAAAATTTCCTGTTTCCGGCATCTTTGCGTAGTAGAGGTGCCCTTGCAATTCTCAGTAAAAATTACTCTTTCTTGCAGTATTATTGCAATTGTATTTTAATTAGAACATGCAAGCGGTACCTTTTTATAATATTAAAAACATATTGGTCGTTCGACTCCGTTTTATAGGGGATGTCTTACTTCTTTTGCCTACACTGCGCGCTTTAAAAACTACATTTCCAAAAAGTCGGATAAGCGTGCTTGTAAATCCTGGGACAGGCCAAGTCTTAGAGAATAATCCACTAGTAGATGAAATAATTGAATGCCCTACTAAAAACTATTTTGGATTTTATACTGAATTGCGACGTCGTAATTTTGACTTAGCAGTTAATCCTACTCCATACGATCGCGGTGTGATGAGCTGTTTCCTAAGCGGGGCACGATATCGTTTGGGCCCAGATCCTGAGGGAAAAGGCTTCTTATTTAAAAAGTATTTTTATACCCATTTATCAAAGCCGGTTGATCCATTAAAGCATAAACTTGAGCAATTTTTAGATGTTGTTAAAGATTACGGTATTAATACTACTGATCTATCTTTTGCAGTTTCTATCAATAGCGAAGAGAAGCAATTTGCAGATAATTTTTTATCTTCAAATAATATCTCATCAGGTGATTTCTTAGTTCATTGCCATCCAGTCGGAAGTATCGCTGAAAAGAGATGGAGAGCTGATCGAATGGCCGCTTCGATTGATTACTTAGATGAAATAGGGGCTCGAATGGTGATTACGAGTAGTAATAACAAAGATGATTTAGAACAGATCTCAGAGATAAAAAAACATCTAAAGAGTAAGCCGATCTTTTTAGTTGGACAGACAACTATTCACCAGGTAGCTGCTTTAACTGCTCGATCGAAACTTTACTTTGGTCTTGATTCTGGAGTAATGCATATTGCAGCAGGGATGGGCACTCCGTGTGTGGCATTGTTTGGATCGTCTGCTGCTATTCAATGGCATCCATACGGAGAGCAACATATTACAATTACTGACCAGCCGCTTGACGTTCCGTTCGTTCATCCCACACCTACCCCTGAGGACAAGAGTCCATTTTTAGAGAAACTAGATGTTGAAACCGTAAAGGAAGCTTTAGATAGGAAGCTTAGAAAGATAGAGGCAGCAAACTTTAACTTAGGCTAACAATTTCCTGGTACCGAAGGAGGGACTTGAACCCCCACACCCTTGCGGATATCGGATTTTGAATCCGACGCGTCTACCATTCCGCCACTCCGGCACATTTTTAGATCTATGGAAATTACGATATAATTATATTGCTTAATTACATTGAATAAAACAACCTGTCAAAGATGACTTCATTGGCCAATCAGTTATCAGTTAACACCCTCTTAATCATCTGTTGGACTCTACTTAGGAGCTCTCCAGGGTCTTCATCTTTAGGCTCAATTGCCGAGAACATTGTTAGTGTAACATTGGTCCCGATAGGAACTGGAAACATCTTGTATCTGACAAGTTTCCAGGATTGATCAATTGCAATCGGTACTACTAGGGCGCTTGGCATGACTTTTAGCAGAGTGCTAAGCCCAGATCCTTTAAATGGCTTAATCTTACCGTCTCGACCTCTAGTTCCCTCTGGAAATATACATATTGAGTAGTTATTCTGTTCAATAAAAGTACCGTACTCTTTTAGGGCATTTACAGCTTGTCTCGGATTCCGACGATCAATGAGCACCCCGGCACCATTTCTTAGGCTCAACGAAACATACGGTGCTCCTTTTAAGAGTTCAATTTTAGAAACGAATTTTGGGTGGTATTTACGAAAAGCCCAGCCGATAAAAGGGATATCTATCATGCTTTGGTGGTTCGATACGATAATAAGGGGACGATCTAGAGGGTAACTTTGAGCATTTAAGATATTAAATGTAGATCCTGAAAATTTTAGTGAGGAAAATATTAGATAGTTAAATAAATCTGTAATTGGCTTCTTACAAAAATTTCCTAAGGCCATCGAAGCTAGAAGTACAACATGTCCAATTAAAAGAGAGAGGGCGAAAAGCGCTACTGTAAAAGGTGTAAGAGCCCAGGCTAGAATTTGTTTCAAGCGGTGATCCTTTTCTTATAAAGTTTTAAGGATGTCTCAAGCATAATTTTTAAGCGTGAAGCTAAAGGATCTGAGATGATTTTCAAAATATGATCATCAACGTACTGAAAATAACTAATTCTGTCTGGGACTGTAAGGGTACTCATATGTAGATGTCTGACTTTATCAAGACAGATAGCCGCCATTAGATTTTGAGCTTGGGGAGTCAGAGAATCTGTGTTGTTAGATTTATTTAAATAAGCATGAACAGAACTGACAATATTAGCTACTCCACTAGCTCCCTCACTCTCTAGGACTTCACTAAACAAGATTGGATCAGTAGAGCAGAGAGCTACGGCAGCCAGTAAAAGATCGATCTCAGTAGTATGGGCCTCGAGGATTAAAAGCTCACAAATTCTAGCTGGCTTTGGATTAAATGAAGCACCAACAACTCTTATTATCTCAGGTTCAGTAATCCCTTCACTTTTTGCTAACAGGGAGTATCCTAGATTAAAGAGTAAAACTTCAGGCGATGAGAACTTTTGATGAAGCAGCTTGCTTACCTTTGGGCTATCTTTACTAAAATGCCCACTACGTAACTCATTGTCAATCATGGTGTTTTTAACGACTTGCTTCAAGTTGAACATTGGTAAAGACTATAACTAATTCCAGAAATTAAGTAATCTCGCTTAGTCGTTAGAAAAGGTCAATGAATGCAAGGCGAATTCAAGGCCAAGTAATTCAGGGCAGTTGTGTAAGGCCTGGCTATCAGTAAGATACCAAGGAAAGTTTAATCTCTAAGCCTATTAATATATATACATAGGATAACAAGTAGAATGTTTCAGAGCTTATTAAAAAAATCTTTTGTGCCTACCACCATCTCTAAGATTCTGACTATCATTATTTTTGGTCTCCTCTTCACATTTCCACTAGTCTCTCCACTATTAGCAGAGGATGAAATTAAGGCAGAGGATATCCGGATCTACACACCGGTCTATCAAGCATATTCAGAGTTTAATCCCCCTCTTGGAACATACGAATACAAAGTATCTTGGCAGGGAATTTCAGCAGCAGATGTGCATGTCACAGTTGAAAGGAAAGCAGATCAGTACAAAGTAACTACTAAGGCACGGACATATAGCGGAATAGATTTATTTTATAAACTCCGCTACAAGGCTGAAGGGATAATTTCAGCGATAGACTTAAGCCCTATTAAGACAGTTATCGATCATCGGGAAAATTCTAAACATAAGATCACCCAGATTACTTTTGAAAAGGATGGTGGAATTCACGCAACCCGTTATCGCAAAGACAACGGAAGTGCAAAAGAGGAGCTTACGTTTAATCCAAAAAATTTCACATTAGATCCATTTTCAGCCGCATTTTTGGCACGCGGAATTGAATGGAAAGTGGGAGACTCTAAGCAATTTGATACCTTTAATGGGAAGAGTCGATACCTTATCACACTAACAGCTACTCAAAAAAAGGTCATAAAAGTTGGTGGTCAACAACGAGAAGTATGGGAGATCTCTCCTAAGGTTGAAAATCTGACTAGCCCAAGTTCTGACAGTAAACTTCGATCCGCGAAGATTTATCTTTCTACTGACACTTCCCGAGAGATCTTACAGATTGTAAGTAGTGTGTTTATAGGCAGTGTTGCGACTACGATGACCTCGTTTGCTCCTGCGTTGAGCATTGCCAAGGGTGACTCCGCTATGAAGATAGTCTCAGCCAAAAGAAGCAGACAAGAGAATAGCCTCTAGTTCTTGAATAAGTCGGTTGGTGATCGTATACTTCTAGTGCGACTAATTAACTCGTTCGAGACAATTACATTTCGAGATAGCAACATGAATAATGAAGTCATCTTTTTTACTATTGCGGAACTTGAGCAGAGATACCTCTCTATATGGAAAGATCAGGACCCCAAAAATATTTTTTCTAAAGAATCATCCACTGTATCATCAAAATTGGCAGAAAAGTTAATCTCAAAAGAGGAGCTTTCCCTCTTCTCTCTTGTCTCGATAGCATTAGGTGTGTGTGGTGCTCTTATCACGCGAGAAGCTGAATCTAGACGAAACACTAAATTGTTATCAGGATCTGCATATATATTAGTCGATAGATTATCTGAGCAGGTGGCTATCAAATCTATGGCTGCGTATCTATATGGCTCATGTGCCTCTGGCGCAGAGAACACCTCCTCTTTGAGGTATCGAGCAAAGCTCGGAAATTTAATTAGTAATACTCGCGTTTTGCTTACAGATATGTGTCAATTGACATCTATTGCTCCTGATCTAGAGAAATTTGGAGCTTTTTCATCAAAAGCTTTGGAGGAATTAGAGGCGATTAGATCTCGTTTGAGTCTGGAAAAAGCGGTAGAAAATTATATTAGTGAGCTTGCAGCATAGTAATTTTATTGGCAGAGATGGGTAATTTTTATAAAACGCCCATTTTAACTCGATTATAACCTAGATAGTCTATTTTAGGGAGACAGGCTTTTTGCCCTAAGCTATTGACCTTTTTGGTATTTGTGATACATTTCACCGCCTTTGCTTAGGCAGTTTATAATAGGTATCTTAGTTAGCCTTAGCTTTGGATTATAAAATATTTTTTTGAATGATTTAATATCGTTCGATTGTTTAAGAGGAAATCGTGACTACTCAGTTTCAAACAAATGAAGATGCAATCAGACTTCGCGCTTGGCAGCAGATTGATGCGACAGATATCCCACTTGGTAGATTAGCTTCTCAGGTTGCTAGCATCCTGCGAGGTAAGACTAAGCCAACTTATGCTCCTCATGTCGATGGCGGAGATTTCGTTATCGTTACTAATGCTGATAAGGTCAAATTAACCGGCCAGAAGCTTACAAATAAGATTTATATTTCGCACAGTGGATTTGTGGGTGGACTTAAGCAAAAATCCGCACAACGGATGCTTGAATCAAAGCCTGAGCGTTTGATCCAAATGGCGGTTGAGGGAATGCTTCCATCAGGACCACTTGGACGCCGTATGGCTTTAAAGCTTAAGATTTATACTGGGGATGAACATCCTCATAAGGCTCAAAAGCCAGAAGTGCTAAAACTAAAATATACTTAATTGGAGTCCTAAATTATCATGGTCGCAAAGAACGAAGCAATTTTAACAGTAGGTAAGAGAAAGTCATCAGTTGCACGAGTTTTCCTAAAAGAGGGAACAGGCGTTATCACTGTAAATAACAGAACGATTGAAGATTACTTTGGACGTGGCATCTTACGAATGATTGTCCGGCAGCCACTTGAAGTAATTGATGCACTAGAAAAATTTGATATCCGAGTTAATGTAAGAGGTGGTGGTGATTCAGGTCAGGCTGGAGCTGTTCGGCACGGTCTTGCCCGTGCTCTTGAAAAGTTTGATATGGAACTTCGACCAGCTCTTAAGAAAGCTGGCTATATAACTAGAGACGATAGAAAAGTAGAACGTAAAAAATACGGTCGACACAAGGCTCGTAGAAGCACACAGTTTTCTAAGAGATAAACTCCCAATTATAATATATCTATTATTAGGAGGGGTTCATTTTGGGTCTCGAAAACCTACAAAGCTCCAAAAAGAACCCCTCCTAATAAGTACAGTATAGTACCCTCTCCCCCTAACCGAATTACAAATATCAGCGCAGATTAGGATAGTCTCTTTATAGTCTGGGTGCACTTAAAGCCTATAAAGAGACTATCCTAATCTGCGTTTCTTGGCATTTTACTTTAAGGTGCCTCTGCACCCCAATTTAGAATTAGTCCAACAAATCCAAGTAGGATGTTAGCAGTCCAGGCGGACAGTGTAGGGTCTAAAAGTTCTGCACGACCGAGAGAGATGCTTAATGAATGGACAAAGTAGTAAGAGAACCCAATTGTAATCCCAGCTATAAAATTAAGAGCCATGCCGCCAGAGCGGGCTGTTTTTAGAGCGAATGGTAGAGCAATTAGTATTGTAATAAAATTTACAAAAGGGAATGAGATCTTTGACCTAAGATCTGCCGTATAGCTATTAACTGAGATTCCATCGCGACGTAGTTTGTTAATGTATTTCCTTAGTGAAAAGAACCCCATAGTTTCAGGCTCAAGCTCAAGATCGTAAAAGAATCTTGGAGGCTGTTCAATAGGCAGAGGTAGTCGTTTAAACTTCTCGCTGATCATATCCTCACTTGGTGTAAAATGATGATCGGAGACATTAAGCATTGTCCAACCAAGATTTGAATCAATCCATGATGCTGAGGATGCCTCGGTGCGTCGGATTACATGAAAGGAATCATTAAACTCAAAGGCTGTTAATCCTATTATTTTGTTTGAGCGAGAATCAAATGCATCGATAGAGAAAAATTTATCTTCATTTCTCCACCAAAAGTTCTCTTGGCTATAAGTTCCTTTCAGGTTCTTCTTTTTAATATCTATGTTATAGATTTCATGTGATTTACGACTACAATAGGGGACAACTAGCTCGTTAAAACCGAAAGATATAAAGCTTAGAAGTAATCCGGCTATGAGTATTGGTCTGGCAAAATGGAAGATCGTGACACCAGAGGAGCGAATTGCTGTTATCTCATAATTTTTAGACATCATGCCGATTGTAACTAGTGTTGCTACAAGGATAGAAACTGGAAGCATAAGTTGAATAGTGATCGGAACTTTATAGAGAAAATAAAGTACAGTGTTTATAAAAGAGGCACTTTCGGCAGCTATGTTGTCAATTCGATCAAAAAAATCAATTACGCTAAATAATAGGACACTAATTGCTAGGCAGCCACCTAGATTTTTAAGAAATTGACTTAGTAGATAACGATGCAGAATTTTCATTTCCCATTATCCTGTAAAGTTTTTCGAGTGAGTTTATCAAGAAATTCACTCGTTGCATGGATCACAGATGTCCACTTCTCTGATCCCATTTGATTTAAGGCAATAAGTGTTATAACAAAAAACACAGCGTTCGGTATCCATAGGCTAATGCTGGGCTCAAGAGAGCCATCTTTGCTTAAGCTAATACCAACAGAGAGAAGTCCATAGTAAAGTACGAATACAATCATCGCCACCATAAGGCTTAGAGATTGTCCCCAACTATTTTGAGCGCGTGGGGGATGGATGCCTAATGGCATAGCTAAAAGAGAAAGTATTAGACAGGCAAACGGCATACTAAATTTTCTTGCAAGCTCAAGTTGATAAGAAACTAAACTGTCACGCGCTTTGATCTCTTTCTCGTCAGGGTTTTTCCCTGCTTCTTTAAGGTCAAATATTATATCTTTTAATTCTGGAACGAACATTTCATTGGCCTTTTTCCCAGTATTTTCTTGCTGATTTGCCAGTTCTTGAGGGTCTATTTTAATGGTATTTTTTACGAAATTAGTAACATTATACACCCCATCAGGTTTAACTGAGTGTATAGAGCCGTCGACAAGATCAATATAGAGCATTCTTGTTTCGAGATCTGAAATTAATTTTCCAGAGTTTGCTGAAATTACCATTTGTTGATCAGGAGTTCGGCGATCATCTATCAATACTCTACCTAGCTCTCCAGTCTCTTTGGTTATGCTATCTGAATATATAGTAAGGGTACCTAGTTTATTAAAAACTCCTTCAGTCAACCCGGCTGTTGTGCTTTGAGTTGCCAAGCTGAAAAGTTTGGTTTCAAGCATATGGTTTCCGATCGGCTTTAGATAGAGTGATGTGATAAATCCTATTAATGTTGTCAGGATACCAAACGCTAATACCGGTTTGATAAGACTCATTAGGTTTATTCCGCTTGCTCTGATAACAACGATCTCTGAATCAAGAGAGAGACGTGCGAACGCAAGCATGGTGCCGAGAAGTACCGACATTGGTATGGCAATCTCTAAAAAAGATGGGATGATAGATAAAAATACGACTATAATTTCACTAAAACTAATGCCCTTATTTATAACTAGTGAGGTGAGTTTAAGAATACGGGCCGTAACTAATATTCCCAAAAATACAGCCAAGCATAGAGATGAGAATCTTACGATTTCAAAAAAGATATATCGGTTAAGAGTTTTCACTAAAGCAGCCGCAAATACTATATATAGTTATCCCAAAAAGAATATTCCGAATATATTAATGTTGAAAACCTTCGGTTTGCTATAACTCATTAATTGGGATAACTATTTTTTGTCCCTCCGGGGGATAGCAATTCCAAAAATCAAGTTCTTTCAGAATTTGATTTTTGGACTTGCTATATAAAAACCATCATATATGACAGCTCCAATATGCGGAAGGAGATTTTAATCTTTTTAATTAGGAACTGATTATTAGATACTTACGAATAAATGGATTTAGACCATTCCGTTCATAAACTTCCTTACTCGAGCTTCTTCTTTCCGCGCTCGCTTTAAGGATTCCTTAGACTTTCTCTTTTTCTTTTCACAAGGTTTTTCATAATTCTTGCGAAGCTTTAATTCTTTAAAAAGTCCTTCCCGTATTAGCTTTCTTTTGAGAACTCGCATCGCTTTCTCAACGTTATGATCAACGTTGATCTCGTGCATAGCTTTCATGCCATCATTGACAGCATCAGGCATGTTCTTAAACAAGCCATCACTGCTAGGTGCGGCAGCGTGTCCTTGGGGTTTTGGTCTTGCTTGAGTACGCGGACGAGATTGCTCATCAGATTGAGTATCTCTATATTCAGAACTTCCAACACTGTCAGTATTCACAGACTTTTTTCTCTCCAAGGTACTTAATTTTATAACAAGTTAATATTATACCAATTTTCCATCATTATGTGTTGCAACCCTTAAAATAAATTTAAGGACACATACATATCGACAGTATTTTGCTATCAAGAGAGGCCTATTATGCTGATCTTATTGATAAAGTAAAGAGCTGATCTCGATATTTTATTTTACATATTTTGGCTAATTATTAAGTCTTATATGGTTTTATACCAGAACACTTTGTTTTTATTGATTAAAGTGACTAATTCGTATTGGGTAGTACACACCATCATTGTTACTGCTGTCCAAGAGAATGCTTGGTTATGCATAAGAAGGGTTTTTAAGATTAGGCGACTAAAGTAAGAATTGCGATCTCAGGAGGACAGTTAATTCTAATTGGGACCTCAACCATCCCAATTCCACGTGTAGTAAAAACATATGGAGGATGGTTTTTTGCCTTAAGAGGAACCAGGCCTTCAAACAATTCATGGGATCGTATGTTATAAATTAATGGACCCATCAAAGGCAGTTTAATTTGACCACCATGAGTGTGTCCGCATAGTGCAAGATCGAACTCAAAGTTAGTTTTTTTATTTACCTCAGAGATAAAGTCAGGATTGTGAGATAGTAGTATTCGAATATCATTTTTATCTTTATTTGGAGATAAAAATCCAAGTTTTGGTATGCCAGTCCAATAATCATCAACACCAATTATTGAAAGATTCGCAGCTCCACGCCGAATCTTCTCTTGGTTATTAATAAGCATCTTGATTTTAAATTCTGTAAAGTAATTAATGCAGAGCGCTGGATTCTCCCATCGATCATGATTACCAAGAACGGCATATAATCCATCAGGACAGGCGAGGTTCGATAATATTTTAGCGCACCATTTAAAAGAGGCATCGATAAGATCCTCTGCGCTTAAACTACTTAAGGAGTTATGATTAAACTTAACAAGTGATTTGGCTAATAGAGAACGCTCAATCCAGATATAATCACCTCCAAAGAGAGCGATATCAGGTTTTTCTTTTTTTGTAATATCAATAACATTGGCAAGATAATCTTGATCCAGATAATGACCAATGTGGATATCAGCAAGAAAAGCTATTTTGTATCCAATAAATTCTTTTGGTAACTCAGGAAGTCTAATAGTAATCTGACTTACAATTGGGTCGGGAGTTGAGAGCATTGATGAGTAGCCAATTGTTCCAACTGCGGCAGCCCCAGTGCCGAGCAGAGTTGCTTTTAAAAATTGACGACGAGATAGAGTCATGATGGATCTGGCCTTGACCGATCTGATAGAAGGGCGGCTTTTCTCTGTTGATGGTACTCTTTACTTCGATGACTTCGCACTGCTTTTGCCCAGCCCCCACTTTTGATCCACAGTTCAAGGGCTCTAGTTTTTGGGTGTCTAGCTTCGAGTGCTCGAAATTCAGAGCCATGCCACATTATTTTAGATCCACTGCGAGCTACATCTTTGCCAAGCACGGCATGGCACATTTCATGATAAATTAATGGCTCAAGGTACTCTCTACAAATGTCATTGTGCATCTCCATTGCGACATTAACTATTCTCCTATTGATATTACATGAAGCCAGCGTCCTTTTTTGGCGGCGAGCACTCCATTTAATATGATAAGTATCTAGGTCAGGTCTTGTCGGAAAATAGGCTGCCCGTAGGGAGAGCCAAGTTTTACTTAATATTGCAATATCGAAATCAAATGACTTAGAATCTTGTCTGACACGGCTAGTTTTGCGTAGATTGTTGGGCCTACGGATCTGTTTTCTAACCCGTGTTCTCTTCTTATTAAAATTAAATAAGGTGCTAAGCGAGTCAAATAGACTAAATTGAAAACTCATGATTTTTAGCCTAACACTTACTAAGTGATTGGCCAGTTATGTTTTTTTTGAAAGAAATCCAAAAAAGTTAGATAACCAGTCCTCTCTGTCTTCTTCTTTCTCTTTAAGTACGGTCTCAATGATCTTCTCCATTTCACCCTGGTCCAGCCAGATCCCACCAGACTGTTTGCATCGGTCAATAACGACGCCTTTAAAAGCGACCTCTTCCATTGGTTCGCCAGATATGGGGCTTTTACGAATCTTTCCTGATCTATCTTCTCTAATCTTTTTTAATGCGGCTTCATTGTGCTTTGAAAAGTATAAGTCCTCTTTAGCCTTGCGCATGTCGTCCCAGGAATCATTCATTGCTTCACCGTAGAATTTAGTAGAATTAAGTAGAATTAATAGTTAATACTAAATTTATAATCGACAAATGGAGATAGTTCAACAGTATACCAACGCATAGCAGGTTTTACTGATTTCTTGACAAGCCTTCGGCTTGGCAGAGTGTTTAATAATGCTTTGGTATTTATTGTTTGGCTCAATTTCTAGCGAAATTGAGCTGCTATACTCAGCGATCTTGATTCGAAGTGTCGACAAAACTTTTACTCGCTGAGTATCCCTATGTTTTTGAGACAATTGACATTTCTTGCTAGCACCCTTAGAATCCCCCGAACTTTGAAGTCTCTTTAGGGGGTTAATGCAAAGTGATCGTTAGTTGTTTTTGCTAATTAAGTTTTCCTTTTTGCGGGCGTAGCTCAGCTGGCTAGAGCGCTTCCTTGCCAAGGAAGAGGTCGAGAGTTCGAATCTCTTCGCCCGCTCCATT
>CAZFXN010000017.1:0-24195 GCA_964523015.1 uncultured Bdellovibrionales bacterium
ATGGATGGCAGTTAAGATGAGAGACGTAAAGTCTCAGAGATAGATACAGAGATAGATACAGGGATAGATACAGGGATACAGGGATAGATACAGGATGGGCTTTCCGATCTAGTAACTGCATTAGCTGACTAAATATTGGTGTTCCCTCGTTCATGGAGTCTCCAGTCTTAAAATCAATTTTAAGACCAGATCCTAATACTTTCAGATTCTAATAGATCCAAATCAAATTCATCTGTTCTGTTAACTATTACAGGGCGTTAGGTGGGGCTAAAAGAATTTATCCCGGACAGTACTGAGTGGTTATATCTTGGCCATACCTCGAAAACGGCGTACGATTTCGAGGTATGTATAGTAGCACTGTTAACATATCGAAAAAACATAGCTTTTTTCTTTTTGGAGCTAGAGGAACTGGTAAATCATGCCTACTTCAAAGGCTCTTTGAACCTGAGAAAATTTTGTGGATCGATCTCTTACAACCTAGTGAGTTTGAAATTCTGAATCGAGAGCCAGGTGATCTTAGCAGGCGAATTGAGGCACTCAACCCAAAACAGACTCACATTATCATTGATGAAATACAAAGAATCCCAAAATTGTTAAATCTGGTCCATCATCATATTGAGTCAAGTAAGCAAAGTAATAAAAAAAGAATTTTATTTGGATTAACTGGATCCAGTGCTCGCAAACTAGGAAGAGGATCAGCTAACTTACTTGCTGGACGAGCACTTGTATATTCACTCTTTCCATTAACTCATATTGAACTTGAGAACGATTTTAACATGGATCATTCTCTTCAGTGGGGCACTCTTCCAGAGGTAGTTAATGAACCAGATGTAGAGATTAAAAGAAAGATTCTACAAGCGTATACCCACACATATTTAAAAGAGGAAGTACAGGCCGAGCAATTAATTAGAAAGCTAGATCCATTTCACCTCTTCTTATCTATTGCAGCACAGATGAGTGGAAAAATTATCAACTATTCATCTATTGCTCGAGAGTGTGGTGCAAGTGATGCCTCGGTAAGAGAGTATTTTCATATATTAGAGGATACCTTAATCGGTTTTCATCTCGCTCCGTTTCATGAATCAATAAGAAAGCGCCAACGACAAAATCCAAAATTCTATATCTTCGATAATGGTGTTTTGAGGAGTTTATCATCGAGATTGACGATACCTTTGGCTTCACGGACGTCCAGTTATGGAGACGCTTTTGAGAATTGGCTTATTTGCGAAGTTTACCGCCTTATTTCTTATGCTGAGAATGATTTTGCTCTCTCATATCTAAGAACTAAAGATGATGCCGAGATAGATCTTATAATTGAAAGGCCAGGGCTTCCTAAGGCTCTTGTTGAGATCAAGTCCGTAACACATATTGACTCTCATGATCTAACATCATTAAAGGCATTTGCACGTGATGTAGGGAACAGTGAGGCTTTTTGTCTTAGTCAAGATCCAAACTCTAAGATTATTGATGGGATAAAAGTATTACCTTGGAGATTGGGGCTTAAAGAACTCGGATTAGGCTAACTATTTTTGTTCCTCTGGAGAATTATTAGTACAGTCAATTCAAGAATGAAAACCCCCTACAACGCAAAATTATCACCAAGATAATATTTTCTAGCCATTTCATTACTGGCGATGGTTTCTGGTGCACCATCAATAAGAATTGAGCCCTCGGTTAGTATGTAAGCTCGATCGCAGATTCCAAGGGTCTCTCTAACGTTATGATCGGTAATTAAAATTCCAATTCCCTTATCACGGAGTTGCGAGATGATCTGCTGAAGATCGTTTATTACAATTGGATCGATACCGGCAAAGGGTTCATCAAGTAAAATAAAGTGCGGTGAGCGGGCGAGGGCGCGGGCAATCTCAACTCGACGTCTTTCACCACCAGAAAGAGAGCTTGAAAGATTATCGATAACTTTTTCTAATCCTAGCTCTGCTACAAGCTCATCAAGTCGAGACTCTCTGTCATTTTCGGATAAGTTATCAATGGTTTCTAAAATTGCTAAAATATTATCTCTCACAGAGAGCTTTCTAAAGACTGATGGTTCCTGTGGCAGATACCCTAAGCCGAGACGAGCACGAGCATACATAGGTTCACGGGTGATCTCTTGACTGTCTAGAAATATCTTTCCACTATCAGCAGCAATAAGACCAACCATCATATAAAAAGTCGTTGTTTTGCCAGCACCATTAGGGCCGAGGAGTCCAACTACTTCGCCGTTACTTAGGGAGATCGAAACATTATTAACGACTTTGCGTCCGCGGTAGCTCTTACTAAGATTCTCACCTGAAAGTTTTATATGTTTTCCGTTATTGTTGCCCATGGGTCTCAATTAGTTTTACACGAACATTGCCCTCGGCGGTACTACGATTCTCATTAAGAAATATACGAACAAGATCTGCTGTAAGTATACTTTGATCTTGAATTACTTCAGGGTTCTCCGTTAATACCATAGTTTCAGTTGATTTCTCATACACCGCTTTATTCGACCTTGCTCTAATGTTGACCCCCTTAGTTATTACCACATCCTCATAGGCGGTCAGCTCATCAATTCCTTGATCATCATTATACTTTCCCTCTAACCTTTTAGAGAGCATTTTAAGATCCCCTTTTTCTAAGACAACGTTACCAGTATAGGTAAACTTCTGCTCTTTATTTTTAAGGACCATTGAATCAGAAACGATAACTGTTGGTACATCAGCGGATGAAAGATTATCCCAATTTGCGGTAGGTTCTTCAGCATTAGCATTAAGAGAGGTTAGCGCAATGGTGTGGATGATGCTCTGAATAATGCAGAAATTTAATAAGATAAATTTTAAATATTTTTTACTGCTCATTTCTTAACTGGTTTAATTTGAGTTCTCACATTTTTGTCGTAGGTCAAAATGCCTTCAGAAAGATTAACTTTAAGTGTTTCGCCCTCGAGGATCATCTTACCATCTTCGATCTTTGCGTATCCGGGCGCAATAAGGGTGTCCTCTATTTTATGAAAGTCTGCTTTCTCAGTCGTAATGAACTTTTCCTTATTAACGTTCATCTTTACGGTACCAGTTAAATAGGCTGTATTTAAAACATTTTTATCAAATTCAAGAGTTGCCTGTTCTGCTGTTATTTCGACAACATCACCATTTTTTTGATAAAATACCATATATGGTGTGAGTAGCTTAGCAGTGTCAGTTTCAGCAAAATATTGCCCTTTATCAGCAGTGATCTCCCAAACTTTTTTGCCAGATTTGGTTTCGGTTCTATGAAAATTATTAAGAATAAAACCGACCTTAGGTTCGTCAGTTTCAGAATTTGAGATTGAGCCTATTCCAACGTAGCTTGATTTAGCATTCTGCCTAACTAAATTTATACCAAAAGTTATAAATATAATTAGGGCTAAAGCAGCAGTAACTCGGCTCTGTGTTTTCGAGATTCTAATCATAACAAATCAATATGAGAGCGAGGAATCATATAGTTATTAAAAATAAAGAGCAAAGTGACATTTAGCTATGTGTTAATTTCGCTATAAATCAGTATCTTATGTATCCCAAAACTCATATTTTGGTTATAATACCCTTATGAAATCATTAGATTTTAAAAAATTCTCTTCCTTGAAGGAAGCCGAGCTTGATGAAGCTCAGGAATATGCAAACTTATCTGGCTCTGAGCGGGTTCAAGTGCTACTAGATTTGGTGTCCCAATTTGGAGTAACCTATTATGGCCCTTCAGAAAGATTTGAAAGAGTTTTTAAAGTTATTAAGTTCAAGTAACGTTCGATTCTTGATTGTCGGTGCGCATGCCGTAGCTTTTCATGGGTTTCCCCGAATCACTGGTGACATAGATATTCTGGTCGAATCAAATACAGTTGCTGCTAAAAAACTGGAAAAGGTATTTTCTGAGTTTGGATTTTCTGGACCTCCATTCATTGAATCTGAGTTCTTGCAGCTAAATCAGTGTTTTCAGCTTGGCCGTTCGCCTAATAGAATTGATATATTAACTGGAATTAGTGGTGTCTCTTTTGAGAATGCTTGGACCAGAAGAGTAGATGGTAGATTAGAAGAGCTCGAAGTTCACTATCTAGCATATAGTGATCTTCTCACGAACAAAAAGTCTACCGGAAGACCAAAAGACCTACTAGATATTGAAGAGTTAAAACGCAGACGATCTAAAGAGGAGCCTGTCTAGACAGCTTGTCTAATTGTGCAGATCTGATTTAGAAATTCCTTCATCTGGCTTAGTGGCAGCATGCTTGCTCCATCTGAAGGGGCGCGTTTTGGTTCTTCGTGACACTCAACAAATAAACCATCTACTCCAACTGCAATTGCAGCTCGTGCTAGGGGAGCAATGTATTCAGTGGATCCGCCTGATTGTCCATCGCCGCCACCCATACCTCCACCCATAGATTGAACACTGTGAGTAGCATCAAATATAACTGGATATCCCGTTTGCTTCATTATTACGAGACTTCGCATATCCACAACTAGATCTCTATATCCATGACAGGTGCCACGCTCACATAGTAATATGTTTTGATTACCGGCAGAGGAGATTTTATCGATTATCCACTTCATGTCCTGAGGTGCAAGGAACTGCCCTTTTTTTACATGAATACATTTGCCTGTTTCCGCTGCTGCGATAAGGAGATCTGTTTGACGACATAGAAACGCAGGGATCTGTAAGATGTCAACGATATTGCCGGCATATTGGGCTTGCTCAGCATCATGCACATCAGTAATTACTGGTAATCCAGTTCTCTTTTTTACCTCAGCTAATATTTCAAGACCTTTTTCTAGTCCTGGTCCACGCTGAGATTTTCCACTTGTTCTGTTGGCCTTATCAAAAGAGGATTTAAAAACAAGATTGATCGGCAGAGACTTAGTTATATCAATTAAATACTCAGCGATCATTAGACAATGATCAAGGGATTCAATCTGACATGGCCCAGAGAGAAGTAGTAATTTTTCACCAGTACCAACAGTGATTGAAGGTGTAATTTTTACGGAGTGATTCATAAATTTAAGTTGTATGGTTTATAGGGATAGATTTTCGGCACTAGTCTTAGATCTTCCATTAGACCGTGCTTTTGAGGCTGTTTTTTTCACTACTTTCTTCACTGTTTTATTTTCTGCTTTATTCTCTTTACCGGTAGAGCTTTTAATATGAATTGAAGTAGGTTTTTTATCACGGTATGCAATAGCAGCAGAAACAAAACTACTAAAGAGTGGGTGAGGTTTTCGAGGTGTTGATTTAAATTCTGGATGGAACTGAACACCGATAAAGAAAGGATGACCCTCTAATTCTACGATTTCAACTAAATTACCATCAGGAGATACTCCTGAGCAGATTAATCCGGAAGCTTCTAGTTGTTTCCGATAATCATTATTCACTTCGAATCTATGGCGATGACGTTCGTTTATATTTGGGCGACTGTAGATCTTATTAACTAAAGACCCCTTCTTTAGTTGACATGGATAGCTTCCAAGTCTCATGGAGCCACCCTTCTGCTGGACCTTTTTTTGACTCTCCATTATGTGAATAACAGGATCCTTTGTTGAGGGATCGAATTCCTCGCTTGTAGCACCAGATACGTTTGCTAGGTTTCTTAAACATTCCACCACTGCCATCTGCAGACCGAGGCAGATTCCTAAAAATGGAATCTTCGCTTCACGAGCATATTGAACAGCTAATATCTTACCTTCGCTACCACGAGAACCAAATCCTCCAGGTATCAGTATCGCATTGATTGGCTTACCCTCTGTAACTTTAGCAATCGCGACTTTAGCACCAACTTTTTCGATCTCTTCACTGTCAACATAAACAACTTCGATGCTGCAATCATTTGCAAATCCACCATGCTTGATCGCTTCAGTTAAACTTTTATAACTTTCTGTCAGCTCAACATATTTACCAATCATCGCCACTGTAATTTTTCCGCGACCAGGATGTGCAATTGTTTTTACAATACGTTCCCATGATGAAAGATTTGGAGCCCCAGCCCAGATATTTAGTGCATCAGATATTTTTGTATCAAGCCCCTGGTTATGAAGCACAAGAGGAAGCTCATAGATGGACTTAACATCGTAAGCATTTATGACACAGTCTTTATCGACGTTACAAAAAAGACTGATTTTCTCCTTTAGCTTTTGGTCTAGTTCACTTTCAGAGCGACAAATAATTATCTTTGGAACAATTCCAAAGCCAGTAAGCTCTTTAACAGAATGCTGAGTGGGCTTTGTTTTAAATTCATTAGAAGCATTGATATAGGGCACTAATGTAAGGTGTATATAAACGGTATTCTCTGAACCTAGATCAAGCCTCATCTGCCGGATCGCTTCAAGGAATGGTAAACTCTCTATGTCACCAACGGTGCCACCAACCTCCACTAAACAGATATCGTATCCCTTAGCAGCTTCATGTATGCGACGCTTAATCTCATCAGTGATATGAGGAATTACCTGCACAGTGCCACCTAGATAATCACCTCGACGTTCCTTGGCGATCACTTCTTCGTAAACTCGTCCAGTTGTAAAATTATTTCGTTTTGTCATTGTGGCTTCTATGAACCGCTCGTAATGACCGAGATCTAGATCTGTTTCACCACCATCTTCAGTTACAAATACCTCACCATGTTGAAATGGACTCATCGTGCCTGGATCTACATTGATATATGGATCAAGTTTAAGGGCGGTAACATTTAATCCCCTAGCTTGAAGGAGTGCTCCTATGCAAGCTGTCGATAGCCCTTTTCCAATAGATGAAACAACGCCGCCAGTTACAAAGATGAATTTAGTAGGTCTTGTACTCATAGTTTTTTTAGTAATTTACAATCTGTCTATAGTAGCTGAAAACGAGAAGTAATGCAGCCAAGAATTAAAGGAATTAAAGATCCGGTCATTCCTTAATACTTTGAGCATATTGGATAGCACGGTCTAGGTCCAATGGCGTATCTACTTCGATTGATGGCTCAATGGCTGAATTTGGGACTATGTTTACAGAGATCTTTATTCCATTAGCTAATGCTCGTAGCTGCTCAAGTCCCTCTCTCTGCTCAATGGTGACTCTACTTAGTTGTGAGAGATTTTTCAACACAGTCGCTCTGTAAACATATAAGCCCATATGTTTGTATCCGTAGGGGTTCTCTTCGGATATCTCCTTTGGATCTGGACGATCTCTCCAGAACGGAATCGGAGAGCGTGAGAAATAAAGAGCGAGACTGTCTTTGCCTATTGCCACCTTCACACAGGAGGGCCTCTCAAACTCTTCAAGTATGGTAAAGGGAGTTGCTATTGTACTCATCCCAAAAGAGGAGTCGGCTTGACCTAAGTTTTCTATTGTTGAGTCGATAACAACCGGATTGATAAAAGGCATGTCGCCTTGGATGTTTGCAACTAGATCGAAAACATGACCCTGTTTTTCTAAGATGCTAGCGGCTTCGGCCACTCGATCGGTACCTGTTTCGTGATGTGATCCAGTTAGGATTACCTCTGCCCCGATTTTTGTACACTCACTCTCGATCTGATGACTATTTGTTGCAATCGCTAACCGATCAACATTATTACATCTCTTAGCCTGTTCCCAAACACGTTGTACAAGACTCTTTCCTAATATGTCCTTAAGAGGTTTGTTTGGCAGGCGAGTGCTCTCTAGCCTAACTGGGATGATTCCTAGACATTTAGATTTTGCCATAACTATCTATTGATTTTTAAACTGATACACTCGCCTTCGTCTTGTTGTTCCATCAAGTTTTTGAAATAAAAATCCGCGAAAAAGCATAAACCAATCAGTCAGAGTAACTGCCAATAGGACACTACCCCAACCTAGCCATGCAGAGAGGTAACTAATTATACTCTCAAAAATCATCTTTGGTGGAAAAAGAGGATCGCCTCCAGAGGAGAATGGATCGACTCCAGATAATGAAGTCAGTAAATGAATCGGTCTTGATATAAGGAGGGGAGAAAAAAGTATTAGAAGAGGGAGAAACCATTCAATCCAGTTATCTTTGATGAAACTAAAAGAATGACGGAGAGCCATCACGCTTTCATATCTTTTAATGTACACAACCTCAGGTAGTGCATTTAGGAGGATAAACATCCCTAGTTGAATACATGCGTGAACCCATAGTGTTTCCTCGGTCATGGCTAATGGAGAGGTCAACATGCTTATGATCCAGAGGAGAAAACCAACACTTATAAGGTTTAAAAAAACTGACCAATCAAATTCATTAAGATTTTTAAACTTTAAATGCTCTTTGTTTAAGATCGCTCGCATCCATAGGTAGTAAAAAGTTAAGAGTCCGATATAGAAAAAGCCAGCAATAAATCCTCCAGCAATTCCAAAACTACCAAAGACTGAAGCGGCGAATAAGAAAATAAGATAGGCTACAAGTGACGCCGGAATAACGATCCAATTTTTTATTAGAGCTTTCGTTGCAGCCACTGCACACTCTGAAAAGATTAACAGAGTTGTTTTAATTACTTCTGCAGGATTGAGATTATTCAATTATAAAACTCCTGAGTTGATAACTATGCTACATGAATCTTTTCATCGGACGTTTACGAGATCGTTTTCGTCGCTGATTTCGTTCCTGATCCCGATCTTCGCGATCGTTGTGACCTTCACCCCTAAAATCCATCTCGCTACATACATTTTCTAAGATCTCAATAATTTGATGATCGTTCTTAGTTTCTCCAATCAACCGAAAAAGACCAATTAGGTCAGGTAAGAAATCTTTGTTTCTAAGTCTATTGAGTCTGATTGCTTCTGGTGCTGCGTTAACTAAATCGTACCAAGCAAAAAATATGGCTTGTAGTTTCTCGCACTCTTTCCGCGGAACTGCTAGGACGGGAAAACAATCCTCAAAGTGTTTAACGATATCCTGCTTTGATCCGAAACGTTTTGGGATATCAGTACGGAGCAGCTTTGGCATGCCGATAAAAAGAGTTATGGCAGCTAAAATCGCAGTCGTAGAGATCTCTAACTGGTTTCTTATTAAAGAGTCAGCTCGAATAAAAATTTCAGCACTGTTATTATCTTCGTTTAAAAATTCACCGTTATCTTCAAGCATTTCAGGAAGCAAAAACTCTAATAGCTGAGTACTTTGAAGTAGTTTTATTATTGCAAATGAATGCCCAGAGACTAGATCCTTTTTTAATTCCTCATAGAGTCTGACATCTGAGGCTTGCTTTAAAAGGCTTTTATTTTCTACTAATGATTTGTAGGTGGCGTCCTCTATCGAAAAGCCTGTTCTAGCAGCGTGTCTTATAGTTCGAGTTAATCGAACCGGATCTTCTGAGAATCTTGTATCAGGATCTCCTACAACCCGTATCATTTTGTCGTTTAAGTCTTTAACTCCACCAACATAATCGATTACAGAAAAAGTAGATAGGTCGTAGAATAACCCATTGATAGTAAGGTCTCTTCTAAAGGCATCTGTCTCGTCGGTACCGTATATATTTTCATTAAGCGGGGTTGATTCTTTACTATTATCGGCATCAGTTTCATCAGACGGCTCAGGGGAAGGCTCAGGGACTGAATCTTGTGCTCGAAATGTGGCCACCTCTATAATTTTATTTCCCTGAAAATAGATATGAACCAGCTTAAATCGTCTACCAATGATTCTACTATTTCTAAAGATTGCCTTAATCTGTCTTGGACGAGCATCAGTTCCGATGTCAAAGTCTTTCGGTTTTACCTGAAGAAGTAAATCCCGTACTCCTCCACCAACTAAGTACGCTTTAAATCCATGACGCATTAATCTGTACATGATCTTAATAGCATCAGGATCTATCTGTCTTCTCGAGATGTTGTGCTTGTCTCTCGGATATATGATTGGAGTTATCTCTTTCGGCACAGTTACTAATCTACAGAATTTAAAACATGGTACTCTTTAAGTTGATAGTGAAAATAAATCAAGAACAAGAGGAATTCCTAGATTTCTCTAATAATTAAACTTAATTGGTGTCTTACGCTATCAAAATGCTAAAATTGCCTATTATCCGATTACTCAATTTCAGCCGACCTCACTTATACGAATAGATGGTGGGTCTGGCTAGTATTTGGTAACTTACCAAAATTATTAGCGAAAAGCGAATTTTAGTTTTGTGGGTTTTTGGAGGTGTTTTAAAATGGGAAGGCCGGTATATCCTCATGAAATGTGTGATCCTGACTTTGCTTGGTTGATTTCTAACTATAAAGAACAACACAGTGAGTTTGTGGCAGTCGAATCTACTTTTTTACCGATTGTGTTGATTCAAGGTGTAAATAATAGCGTTAGCAGTGTTGCAAGATTAACTCTTCCTGATCCGGATGAGTTTATAAAAGATGATTTATAAGGATTAATGTTCGCCTCCCTTCTTCTTTCTTTAGTTCATCCTTAGAAATTCATTTAACATAAGGGCCGTTGCGGAGCCCTTTTCTTTTATAAGCTGGGTTGGCGTGCCAGTAAAAATTATATTACCTCCATGCCGACCTGCTCCTGGTCCAAGTTCAATTACATAATCAGAGTTTAAGATGAACAATGGATGATGCTCGACTGCAATCAGGGAATTTCCTTTAACTACTTCATTCTTTAAAATTTTAGTTAATTTTAAGATATCTAATTCTGATAGACCTGAGGTTGGCTCATCTAAAAGATACGTGGTTCCCTTAGACTGAAGTTTGAATTTTAATGCTAAATTAAAAAGTTGCCATTCTCCGTGACTAAGGGTGTGGGTAGGTTGGCCAAGAACTAGGTGAGAGAGGTTAAACTTAATTAATTGATTAAGTACCGTGCTAAGTTTTGGATAGTCAATGAGGATCAGGCTTGCCTCTTCAACGGTAAGATTTAAAAACTCTAAAATAGTAAATCCTTTGAATCTGATCTTTAATAATTTCTCTGAAAACCCATCCTTGGTAACTTTAAAATCAAAGTCCTTAATGCCATGAATTCTTGCAAATTCAGTATTAGAATATATTTTTCTTATTTCATCATAGATTTTGGAATAAGAAGCTACAGAGGATAAAAGATAGTCCTTTCTTGCAGTGATCCATGTTGCCTCAACTCTTTTTATTTCAGGATCTATCTCAACTTCATTAAGCTTAAGCTTCTCTTTTAATTCTAATGACAGCTCTCCATCTAATTTAGCTTTTAGTGCTGGCAATAAAGTTTGTATTATTAATGAAGATTTGCCTGATCCAGACACTCCAGTTACTGAAATGATGACATTTTTTGGCAAAGTTAGGTTCTCGACTTTAAGGTTATTTATTGACGCGCCCTTTATTGTGATCAGGGATTTAAATTCGAGGGGATTATTGCTTGCAATATCTTTAGATCCATTAAGCTTAAGATCGTCTCTGGCTCTTACTATCGATCTCACTACCGATCTAACTACCATGCCACCAGCCTTGCCAGCTTTCGGGCCAAGCTCTATTAAGTAATCTGCCGACCTTATAATAAATGGGTTATGTTCAGTAAGCAAAATAGTATTTTTCTTACCTTTATGTTCAGAGAAAAGAGAGATGAGTCCTGATAGATCGGCATGGTGAAGACCATTTGATGGCTCATCGCAGATGATTAATGAGTGAGAGATCGGAAGGATCGAAAGTTTAGCTAATTTAATTCTTTTGTATTCTCCATTTGAAAGTGTTGTTAGAGGCCGATCTAAAGAGAGATGACTAAGACCGAGATTTTTTAAGCTGGTAAGTCGATCTGTTAAGGAAGACAAGGAGGGGGAAAGGGGGGAGGTAGGGGAGGAGATAGGCAAATTTACCAACAATAATCCTATCTCTTCAGATATGATTCTTCTAAAAGAGAATTCATAATCAGGATCTAAAAATACATATTCCCTAGAATAACTTAAATCAGTAGATGAAAATAATTTTTCTGATCGAAAAGTGTGAGAGCTCTCTGTCGAGAGCTTAAGAGAGTATAGTTGTTTAGTTAGATTTAAGCCGATATTATTACAAATGGAGCAGAATCCTTTATCTGTGAATAAATAGAATGTTGGATTGCCGTTCTCTTTAGTCAGTAAAACTTCACAGCCTACAGTGCTAGTTTCAGATCGATTTCCAAGAGCAATTTGAATCGAGTCCCTAAGTCTTTCGTTCTTTATTTCACCCTTGCTAAATCGATCAAGTAAAACAGAGATTCTTTTGCCTTGGTATTGGCTTAAATTCTCCCTATCTAGGAGTAGCTGTTCGCTTCCTGATATATATGCCTTTTCAAATCCCTTACTAGCCCATTCCTCCATTTGAGATTCTGCTTCTTTGTTTGCTTCAGAAAGTACAGCTCTAATAGAGAACTCTTTGATCGATGAATCGTTTGCATACCCCAAAACTGTTTCAGCTATTTTCTCCTTGGATACAATTGCTAGATCGGCTTTACATAAGTTGCATCTTCGAAAGGTAGATTTTGCTAATATCTCTCCAATCAGTAGATCTATTCCTAATGTGCTGCCAACTGTTTCAATTTTACTTCTCTGATGTTTAGAATCTAATCCAAAAGTTGGGGGAAGATTTGTTATAATAGTCTTAGTGTCTTTAAGTGATGATTCTTTAAATGGTGCGAGCGCTGAATAAGATAGTGATTTTGATAGTACAACAACGCGTCTGTACCCCTCTTTTAAAATGGTATCAGTAACTAGAGATGATTTGCCTGAGCCAGTAGGACCAATAACACTTGTTACCTTATATTTTGGAAAAGCTACTGAGATATTCTTAAGGTTATTAGCAGTTGCATTTGATACAGAGATTTGACGCTGATCATTTTCAGGACTCATGTTATACTCAGCCATAGCAGGTTTTTCCGTACTTATTGCCAAAGCCTAATCGGCTTTGGTTATCATTATTATGGCTGAGTATATTGTTTTCTGCGGCAAAAAATGGCTTTGCCATTATTTTGCTCGCCGATCGATATTGAATTTTACCAGCAAAACTCAATATCGATCGGGATAGCTATCCTTTTGCTGCAATAGTCTTAGCTCAATTCAAGTTTGATCGATTCAATTTTATCCACAACTATTTTTTGATACTGCTCTAAAAGCTCATCTGTTTGAGCCTCAAAGCGCATAACTAATACCGGCTGAGTATTGGATGCTCTTATAAGTCCCCAACCTTTATCAAAAGAGATCCGAATACCATCGATTGTATTCACCTTATACTCATTAAAAGCTTTCTGAGCTTTTTCAACGATCCTAAATTTTAAGTTTTCAGGACAATCAACTCTAATTTCAGGTGTGCTTACTCGAGTTGGAAGGTCTAATAACAAATGAGAGATCGGTTTAGCTGAGTTGCTTACGATTTCAATTAAGCGAGCGGATGCGTAAAGGGCATCGTCATAACCATAATACCGGTTTTTAAAAAATATGTGACCGCTCATCTCTCCACCAAGCTCGCCACCAGTTTCTTTTAATTTTCCTTTAATAAGAGAGTGGCCAGTTTTCCACATGATTGCATTGGCACCTTTGGAGTTCAGATCTGAAAAAAGATATTCAGAGCACTTAACATCCCCAATAATTGTTGCATTAGGTACTGTTTTTAGGATCTCTCTAGCAAAAATAAGGAGTAGCATATCGCCGTAAATCACATCACCATTTTCATCAACGGCCCCTATTCGATCGGCATCGCCATCCCAGCCAATTCCGAGATCTGCCTTAACTTCATTAACTTTGTCTATTAGAAAGTTAAGATTTTTGGGATCAGTTGGATCAGGATGATGATTAGGAAATGTTCCATCTGGCTCACAAAAAAGCTCAATTACTTCAACGCCCAATCCACGTAATACTTCAGGGCCAACCATGCCACCAACACCGTTGCCAGCATCGACTACGACTTTTACCTTTTTCTTTCCAATATGAGGCTTTGAGTTAGAGATTAATTCAGCGATGTATTCTTTGGCTATCAGGTATTCAGTAACTTTTCCGGGAGTAGCGGTAGGCTTTGAATCTTTCAGAATATTCATCTTAGCTTTAAGACTTTGAATCTCTGCTCCTGAAAGGGTATGAGTGCCGAGACAGATCTTAAATCCGTTCATGTTGCTAGGATTATGACTTCCAGTAACTTGAATGCCCCCTCCGTAATTTTTTGCAAAGATGCTGTAGTAAAGCTGTGGGGTAGGACCCATGCCAGTAAAGACAGCATTAACGCCCTCTGCTGCAATGCCGTTAAGTAGGGCTTTAGTATAGATAGGAGAAGAGGTTCGACAATCGTGACCAACTGCAATGTTATCCTTCTTATTTTCTTTGGCTAACTGACCGTAGGCACGACCTAACAAAAATGCGAAATCTTCATTTAAATCAACATCAACAACACCTCTTATGTCGTATTCTCGAAAGATATGATCTGGTAATTTCAAAACGGCCCCTTACATATTAAACATTGCATAATAAGCAATAGCGATTCTTCTGCTTATGATGTTTGTAGTTAAACTTTTTTCTCAACAGAATGCTTCTTATAGATATCAAGAGCAAAGTATTTGCTCAACTTTTCTTGTAATTTTTGATTTTCAATCATCCGTCTTACATCATCTTTAATAGCAACGGTAGTGCCGGTCAATTTCTCATCAACATGAAAAAAATAAGTGCCACGTTCAGTTGTCACGGCTTCACTAGTTTCTCCTTCTCCAAGTAGCAATATGGAGTCTTGAATCATAGGGTTTAGTTCTGATAACACAACTACGCCAATTAATCCTCCATCATGTGCATCAGGAGAGTCTGAGTACTGGTTTGCAAGTTCTGAAAATTCGGTACCCTCCTTAATCTTAGATTCTATCTCTTCAGTGAGGGTGGTGATCTCTTTCACGCTTCGACTTTTACTAGATATAAGAATCTGTCTTAGTTTTACCTTCTCTCCGGTTTTGCCTAGCTCAGAGTTCTGTTTAATAAATGAATCAATCTCTTCATTGCTAACTGGAGCTCCTTCTCTAAAGACAACAGAAGCGATCTTAGATTTCATAATATCTAGACGAACTTTGGTTTTATACTCATCAAAATCAATCTTCTCTCTCTGTAGCTCCCTTTTAAACTCATCCACTGATAAGGAGTTTTGAGAAGCAATTTCATTTATGTATCCATCGATATCAGATTGGTTAACTGTAAGCTGACGTTGCTTGCCTTCCTCTTCAATTAGATTCTCTGTAATCATCTGATCTAAGAGAGTTCTAATACTAGAATCAGAGGTAACATCAGCTAAGGAAATCTTTCTATGTGGCTTAACCCTGGCCTCAAGATCTAAAAGTGTAATCGCTTTACCGTTGACACTAGCGATAACAGCATTAAGAGTTTGATCGGCAAAAGCAGTTGGCTCTCTAGCAATAAACAGGAGTCCTAGGCTAATGATTCCACAAGATACGACGCTGGATAATTTTAGCATTAATTTTAGCTTCATAGGATTCATTCCAATATCTAAGGGTTAATATCCTTAATTTAGAATTAAACCTACCTCTTAGGCAAGTTTTACTAAAGTCCCTGCCGGAATAGGCACTAAGGGTCTTTTGAAAGATTCTGTGTTCATGTTAGTGATTTCCTAACTCCGCGTATTCCGCGTCCTCCTGTGTATAATTATTATTATCTTTCATGTCGTAGGGCTGTGGTGTCTTAAATAAGATTAACACTGGAGAGCGCGGAGTTCTCGGAGATGTTATATAGTGAATTTTCATTGCCACTCAGTTTACCAAATTGGTGTCGGTAGGAGCACTTTCTTAACAAATTCATAGCAGGTATCAATGATAGTACCTGTTTCATCACTCTTAATTTCTGAAGAAATAATAGAAAAGGAGAGCTTACCTTTGTGTTTATACTGATCAGGATATGAATTAATTAGAGAGATTACTGCTTGATCGTTAACCTTTGCTTTAGGGCTAAAAGTCACTGTTATTTTTTCATTAATTACTTCAATTTTTGTAATGCCACTGATCTTAAGTAGAGATCTCAACCGCATAAGCTGTACTAAATTATAAACAGAGGATGGTAGTTGGCCGAAACGATCCTCGATCTCAAAATTTAGATCCCAAGCTTCTTGATTTGATGAAATTTCTGCCAGCCTCTGGTATAGAATTAGTCGCTCAGGAATATCTGGTATGTAATCAGGCGGAATAAAAGCATCAATAGATATCCGCAACTCAGGATCTATTACATCTGAGAGGTCTACTTCTTCGCCACGGAGATTTAAGATCGCTTCTTTTAGAATTCTATTATAAAGATCTAGACCAACAGATTGAACATTTCCTGATTGATCTTTCCCTAGAATATTACCGGCTCCCCGGATCTCCAGATCTCTTGCTGCCAGGTTAAAACCTAAACCTAAGTCATCGAGTGATTGAAGGACTTGTAACCTTTTCTTTGCATCGTCACCGAGCTTTTTAAATTCAGGAACCATCAGGTAGGCATACGCTTGTTTATTGCTTCGACCGACGCGACCACGCAGCTGATATAGCTGAGCTAGTCCAAGCTGATCAGCTCTGTTAATAACAATTGTGTTTGCATTAGGAATATCTAATCCTGATTCAATAATAGTTGTACATACTAAGACATCAATCTCTTGCTTAATGAATTTAAGCATTACTTTTTCAAGCTGACTTTCATGCATCTGTCCATGAGCGTAATCAAAACGAGCTTCAGGAATATGATCAGACAGTTCCTTTGTAATTGTTCCAATATTTTGAACTTTATTATGTAGGATAAAACACTGTCCACCTCGCTGGAGCTCTCTTATCACAGCGTCCCTTACTAAGTTCTCATCATGAGTTGATATATAAGTTCTAATTACTCTTCGATCATGTGGGGGAGTTGTTATAATACTTATTTCTCTGATACCGAGGAGAGCCATGTGTAAAGTTCTAGGAATGGGGGTAGCTGTTAAAGTTAGGACATCAACATTTTTCTTTAATTGCTTTAACCGCTCTTTATGTTTCACCCCGAAGCGGTGCTCTTCATCAATTATTAATAATCCTAAATCTTTAAACTCTACATTAGGTTGAAGTAGCTTATGTGTGCCGATTACTATATCAACAGAGCCGTTGGCTAAGTTAGAAAGTGTTTCAGCATTAGTTTTATGGTTATAAAAACGGCTTAACGGAGAGACCTTAACTGGATACTCGATAAAGCGATTTTTAAAAACTGAGAAATGTTGCTCAGCTAGAATAGTAGTTGGTACTAACAAGGCAACTTGTCGACCATGTTGAATACATTTAAAAGCAGCTCTCAGCGCTACTTCCGTTTTGCCGAATCCTGCATCTCCACAAACCAATCTATCCATTGGTCGATCGCTAGACATGTCACTGATCGTATCTTGTATCGCTTTTAGCTGATCAGGTGTTTCCTCAAATCCAAATCCATCAGAGAAACGTTCGTCCTCTGCACCATAAGAATCAAAGCGCCAACCTCGTAAGTTTTTTCTAGTGGCATAAAGTGTTATTAGCTCACCAGCAAGCGCAATCACAGCTTGCCGTACTTTGGCCTTCTTCTTTTCCCATTTTGGAGAGCCTAGTTTATCTAGGGCTGGCTTAGTGCCTTCTTTCGAAACAAATTTTTGGATTTTCCCAATGTTTTCTACTGGCAGATAAAGTTTTGTCCCGCCGGCATATTCAATATGTAAAAAATCTCTCCCCTTTTTATCAACTACTAAGTGTGAAAGACCGTGGTATAATCCAACTCCATAATCAATATGCACTATGAAGTCACCGTCTTTTAGTTGAGCCAGAGCGCTCATGAATTTCTTAACTGACCGAACTTTTGATGGAGTGTGCCTATGAGAGCGTTCAGCAAATATTTCAGATTCTGAGATAAATGCTAATTTTTGATTTGGTAATCTAAATCCATGATTGAGTTCTCCATTAAGAATTACTAGCGATGGAATGTTTGGATCCTCGCTCCAATCTAAACCGGAAGTTGGTAAGATTTCTGGTAATATTTCATGTCGTAAAAGAATATTTTGTAATCGCTTTGCTCTATTATTAGATCCAACAATAAAGGCGATCTTATAACCCTTACTGCGCCATTCTGAGATACTCTCAATAAGAGGAGCTAGGGCATCACCAGTTCCCACTTTAGCTTTAAGCTTCGTTGATAATTCTGAATGTGTAATAACTGAGATTTTTTCTGAAGGGACAGATTCCTCTTTAAGATCTAAAGCTTCTATTGGTTCGATATAGTTTTTATTAAACGTCTGAAGCTTGCTAAGAAATTCATCTGTAGAAAGGTATAGAGTCTTAGGATCCGCAATTAAGTGGGATTCCTCAAAGAATCGTTGGTATCTCTCAGTTACAAGTTCAGTAAATTTTTCGGCACTATTTTCAATATTAATTCGGTTTAGTATCTGAATAGTCGCACTAGGATCGATATAATCAAAGAGACTTTGGGTGTCATCGTAAATATGTCCTAGAAATTGCTCAAGCCCAGGTAAGAAGATCTTTTCCTTGATAGCATATAGTAATCTATCCAACTCTCTTGGTGGTACTTGTAACGATGAAGCATGTTTTTTTAGATTTTCAATAACAGATTGAAGAGCGTTATCCTCATCTTTCGATACAATTTGTCCACTAAATTCGCGAATTGGTAATATCGTTGCTGTTGTAATGGATTGATTAGATCTCTGTGATTCTGGATTAAATAATCTTAAGGAATCTATTTTGTCAGAGATAAATTCACAACGGAGAGGTTGGCTGTGTAACGGAGTAAAAATATCAACTACGTTACCCCTAATGGCCGCATCTCCAATCTCTTCAACGATGGTAACGAATCTGTATCCTGACAGAGTTAATTTAGATTCTATCTCTTCCCGAGATATCTTCAAATCTTTGGTAAGTGAAAATGTTAAAGAGCTTAATATACGAGGAGAAATTACCCGCTGCATTACGGCATCAGGGCAACTAATAACGATGCTACTTTCTTTGTCAATTTCCTTATTAATTTTTCTGTTAAGTAAAGAATTGAGTACAAGAATTCTTTGAGCTAACACATCTGCTTGAGGAGATAGATGCTCAAAAGGCAAAGTGTCCCAGGGAGGAAAAGGAAGGACCTTATTTGAGCTACCTAAAAAAAATGAAAGCTCTCTACTTAATGTCTCTATCTCTTTAGAATCTTTGCATAGGATTAGTTGTGATTTAGATGATCTAGTAATTGTTGAGAGAAGCCAAGATCGGGCTGATTCATCTAATCCGTAGAAGATTTTAGAGAAAATTTTGGAAACACTCATGCAAAGCTCAGTTCTTTTGATCTTGTCTTAATGGTCAATTTTCTATTAGATTAAGATTCTATATTATAGGAAACAAGATATGACAAAGCCCACACGGTCTAAATTGCAGGATCGGCCACGTTCTGAAATAGGCGCGACCCTTATTGAGTATGCTGTGCTGGCCGCACTAATAGTGGTAGTAGCCATGGCAGCTATCCAATTAGTTGGAACTAAAATTAGTCAACAGTTCTCTAGCATTGCCTCATCGGTATAAAACCCTCATTTGTTTCAATAAATTAGAGTTTTAAAACAGAGATAGATCCTTAACTTTCTCAGAGGATCTACCGATTTTACCTAAGCACTTTAAGATTTTTGGTTAGGATCGCCTTTGAAGATCTCAGCTTAGATTAGGGCATTATGGATATCTCTGAACTCTTAACATTTGCATACAATCAAGAAGCGTCTGATCTTCACGTAAGCGCTGGTGAACAACCAATGGTCCGTGTTGATGGAGATATGAAGAGGGTTAAGCTGGCGACGCTAAGCCCAGAAGAAGCCCAAGCCATGATCTATGACATCATGGGAGATGCACAACGAAAAACATTTGAAGAAATTAGTGAAGTAGATTTTTCAATCGATCTTGGGGAAAAGGCTCGATTTCGAGTCAATGTTTTTAGGCAGCGTCGCGGCATGGGTGCCGTATTTAGATTGATCCCTTCAAAAATCTTAACCTTAGAAGAATTGGGCATGCCTCCAATCATATCAGATCTAACAAAACTACATAAAGGTCTGATCGTCGTTACAGGACCAACTGGATCTGGAAAATCTACAACGTTGGCTGGAATGGTCAATCTTATAAATGAGAGAGAAGAGAGTCATATTCTCACAATTGAAGATCCGATAGAGTTTGTGCATCAATCCAAACGATGCCTAATTAATCAAAGAGAAGTAGGACCTAATACAAAAAGTTTTTCTAATGCTCTAAGATCTGCACTACGTGAAGATCCTGACATAGTTCTGGTAGGTGAAATGAGAGATTTAGAAACTATTCAGCTTGCACTAACGGCAGCAGAAACAGGGCATCTTGTATTTGCAACGTTACATACCTCCAGTGCGCCAAAAACGGTGGATCGAATTATTGATGTATTTCCATCTACTCAACAAGAACAGATCCGGGCGATGTTAGCTGAATCACTACAAGCTGTAGTAGCCCAAACTCTTTGTAAACGACCAACAGGTGGTCGAGTCGCAGCAGTGGAGATTCTAATTGGAACTCCTGCAGTAAGAAATCTCATAAGAGAAGGTAAAATCCATCAGCTCCCTAGCATAATGCAAACAGGTCAGAGTTTTGGAATGCAGACAATAGATATGCATTTACAAGATCTTGTAGGACGTGGATTACTTTCGACTGACAATGCTCGTGAAGTGGCGACTGATAAGACCCTCTTTAAAGATTTCAATAGTATGTAGTTTGGGAGAGCTTTTATGATTCAAATAACTCATGAGGTAAAAGCACTTCTTCAGATAATGCTCGATCTAGATGCTTCCGATCTTTATCTAACTGTTGGAAGCAATCCAATGTTTAGGGTTAATGGATCTGTCCGAGGTGTTGGAAATGAAAAATTAAGCCCTGAGGAAACTGAAAGAATTGCTTTCGGTATCATGTCTGATTATGAGCGAGATGAATTCTTAAAAACAAATGAACAAAATTTAGCTTTATATGATGATTCCTTAGGAAGATTTCGAATCAATATAATGCGTCAACGAGGAAGTGTCGGGCTTGTCATTAGACAGATCAAAACAATAATTCCAAATATTGATGATTTGGAACTGCCAGGTATTCTCAAAGATGTAGCAATGATCAAAAGAGGACTCGTTATTATGGTTGGTGCTACCGGATGTGGTAAGTCAACTACTTTGGCCTCGATGCTTGATTACAGAAATGAGAGGGAAGGCGGACATATAATCACGGTTGAAGATCCGATAGAGTTTGTTCATGAACATAAAAAATCAATAATAACTCAACGTGAAATTGGGTTAGATACTAAAGATTATGGCAGTGCTTTAAAGAATGCTTTGCGACAGGCTCCTGACGTTGTCGTTATTGGTGAAATTCGAGATCTTGAAACTATGGATGCGGCGATAGCATTTGCAGAAACCGGTCATCTCTGTTTGGCCACTATTCATAGTAACAATGCAAATCAGGCGATGGAGAGAATTATGAACTTCTTTCCAGCAATTCGACATAAACAGATCTATCTTCAACTGAGTCTTAATCTGGCTGCCGTTATTAGCCAACGCTTAGTTAAGAGCTGTGTTTCTGAGAGTCGTGTGCCAGCAGTAGAGGTACTCTTAGCAAGCTCTCGGGTAAAAGAATTAATATATAAAGGTGAGATCTCTGAGCTTAAGGGTGCTATGGAAGTTAGCACAAACATAGGCATGCAGACTTTTGATCACTCCTTATTCAATCTTTATAATGCCGGAAAAATTTCGATTGATGAGGCACTTAAGAATGCAGATAGTGCAAATAACCTTCGTTTAAAGATCAAACTAGCGGAAGATGGAGCTGAGATTGATAACCAGTACCGTTCAAAAGAAACTTCAGTTCTTTCATTAGATGAGTCAGATCCCATTTCAGGACCTTCCGGTAATCTTTGGGAAATACGAAAGAATTAGGACTTTTTTGCACGCACGCTCGCGAAGTAGCATAGGCTCTTTAGAGTCTGGGTGCACTTAAAGCCTCTAAAGGTACTGGCCCAAATTCATTGATTGCCCTAGGCAGTTGAAATTCTTTTTTAGCCAAGCTATAGGAACGGCATCAAATTATGCACGTTGGAGCGTTTGGGGTAAGTATTTATGTCCGAATTCGGTGTATTAAAAATCAATGAGCTGAGACAGAGAGTAAAGCTAGGATGTTGTGAAAAAGAACGAGCACATCCACAGCTTGTAACTATCGATCTTACTTTCGGCATGAATTTAAGTAAGTGTGTTGCTTCAGATAACATTGAAGATACCTGTGATTATTTAAATATCTCTGATTCGATTGAGTCACTGTTAACAGAAAACTCATGGAATCTTTTAGAAACTTTAACTAATGATGTAGCTGGGCACCTATTGTCCCGCTTTAACTTAATGACATTTGTAGAAGTAAGAATCACAAAAAATGTACTTGATAATAATCGTGGTTTTGTAGTTACGATAAAAAAAGAGAGATAGTCATACTTTTAGAAACAAATAGTTACTTCTACGTAGAAGTAACTTGGATCAACATAATGAATATTCTCATCTAAAGTTGGTAGCGGATCTTTGTAATAGTTACACAGATAAATATAAAAAATTAAAAAGGTTTTGGAATTCTAAAAAAGAGAGCAGTTTTCTATTGACAAGGTTTTTCAGGTGTCCTCTTAAGTAAAGAACAAATCAGAATAAAGACCCGTTAAACGCATTACGATCCTCTACAAAAATTCTTTTTAAAATGGCACCTCGATTTTTGGTAAAGATGCGAGATCTCGCCTCCTCGCCTCTCAATGAGGCTCTAAAAAACCTATGATATGCTTATTATATAATGCGAAATATTTAAATCTTAGGAAGCAGTAGAGAAAATTATATTTAGAATTAGGCTTTACCTCCCTTTTTGATTACTGCACTAGAAAACTCGTATACTCTGATGGGAGTGTATTTAGAAGGGTAGAGAGCGCAAGATGTCTTAGAGAGAATCCTGAATTATCTAATGATATATTAGTTGGAAAGGTCTCTTTGTCAGTTCTATCAACTGCGGCTAGGGCAATTAGAGATAGAAAGATCTCAGCTTTAGATATTGTCGGCAAATCAGCACGAGAGATTGCCTCTCTTATTGCAGATTGCCGTCCAATAGATAAGCCTAAAGAAAAGATAACTGAAATTAAAGTGAGAAAAGAAGAGGTAGCAAATGCTCCAGCAATTGAGGATCTCTTTACTTTGGCTCAATCTGAAAATACGCCCTTATCATATAGCTCTCCTACGGCTTCTCTCAAATCAGAGCTCAAGCCAGAGCCAGATATCCGCTATGAGATAAAGTTCTCTCTCCCTAAAGATACTTATAATGAGCTTCAAAGCCTTAGATCTAAGCTATCACAAATAAACTAGGAACAAATAAACTAGGAACAAATATCTCTATTGAGGGAGTCTTTACTGAGTTAATTAAAAGTTACGGTAAAAAAGGTAGGGCAGCGGCAATAAGAAAGGCAGATGAAAACAGTCGATATATTCCTATCTCAATAAAGAGAGAGATAGCCGATCGTGATGGTGGTCAATGCAGTTATGTTTCACCAAATGGAGTGCGTTGTACTCAGAATCATTATCTTAACTATGAGCATGTAAAGCCTTTTGCTTTAGGTGGAAAAACAAAGAGTGATAATCTTAGACTTTTGTGTCGAGCACATAATCAGATGTTTGCTAGAATGACTTTTGGTGAGATAGATTTTGTCCGGAAATAATCTTTAATAAATAGGGAATCTTGGGTCGTTTCCCTATTTTTACTTCTACGTAGAAGTGAAGTTTTAGTAGGGAAGATATAGTGAATATTTTATAGCCAGAAAAATGGCCCAAGTGCCGGGAAGATCTCCTTATAAAAAACAGTTGGTAATTAATGGGCCTTTATTACTGAGATACTGTTCAGAGAGGAAGCAGTAAGCAGAGAACAGTAAACAAGGAGCGGGAGCACAATCTCATTGGACGAATCCAACTTGATCAATGCGCCCGCCCCCTGATGCTGCATCCAACCAGGTGAAGATGGAGAGTGAGGCGGAGAGTGAGGCGGAGAGTAACGTAGAGAAGACTAAGGAGCTTGCCTCCGTCGTCCTCCGCTACCTCCTCCGCTGCCTCCACCACTACGTCCTCCACCACCCGCCGCAACCTGCGGTTTCGGCGGACTCTGGCTCAAGAAAGAAGCGATCTCCCGAATGAGAGCGCGCTTCTTTGTCTTGTCAGTGAGTTTTTTGACCCCCTGAGGATATCCCATTGCCACCATGAGCTGGAGGACAAGGTCCTTTCTACCCACATTTTCCAAGCTCCTGATGGCAG
>CAZFXN010000017.1:24205-46296 GCA_964523015.1 uncultured Bdellovibrionales bacterium
TGGGGATTCTGGCACTCAGCAAACAGAGCCTTTACGCCCTGTTCGAATTTTCCGAGAATCACCCACCCATCCACAAGAAAAAGCGGCTTGGCATCTTCGAGGATCTGCCAGACACTCTTATCGAGCGGATACTGACCGGCAGTGGTGGGATCCCACTTGCCGGTCTCAACGGCCTTGGCGCAGACCCACAGGACCTGCACCATCCAGATACGGTCCTTGTCTCCAGCGAGAGCGGCCTTTTGCTCCTCGCCGTAAGCCTGCAAGATCTGAGGGAGAGTCTCTCCAGGGTGTCCAGTGACAGGCACCTTCTGAGCACTGCTCAGAAGTACAGAGAGGATCTCCACCAGTTCACGCTCCGGAAGAGCGGTGAAAAGGGGGTGACGCCCAGCTTTCGGAGCCTCAGTGAAGATCTTGATGGAGCGGTGAAGCACCATCTCCTCCTCGTCGCTTCCCTGGTACTCACCAGATGGATCGACCGATCCGGCACCAGCCGGCATCGCCGTTCCAGAGTTCCTTGAGTATTCCCCAAGGAGCCAGAGAAAGGCCGGCCTTACATCCGGTTTTGCAGGATCACTCCTGTCAAACCACGCTTCGATCCGCTGAGCACTGAATTCGTGCCCCTCGCTTCGAAGCTGACGAAGGATCTTGCTCATGATCGAACTGAAGGATTCGATCGGATGAGTGTTGATCTGCAGAGTACCATCAGCCGCGAGGGAGCCTCCCTGTACGAACGAACGTCGGTAGGGCCGCAAGTTCTCAAAGTTTCTGATCGCAAAACCGGTGATGGCTGCGACCAGGAGAGTGAGAGCTGCCCAGAACGCAAGGAAGGTCGTCTGGTTTGAAGAGAGCTCCAAGATGGAGATCTTTCCTGACCAGAGATCGTCCCATGTCTCAGGCCCGATGATGTAGGGACCTAGCCAAGATCCAAGAAACACCGCCGCCGCGCAGAACACGGCAAGGGCACCCCAGCACCAAGGTCCCGGGTAATGGGGCTCTACCGCTCCGAACTCCTCTTTGATCCAGGAGAGTCCGAAGAAGAGTCCCATCAGAACACACGGGACGATGATCGGGAAGAAGATGCTGGGAGTTACCACAGCATAGAAGAGGATCGAAAGGGCCACGAAAGCCACTACGACCCCGACGCGGAGACACATTCCGAGAGTCCAGTTGCGACGCATGGTCGCCTCCTTGTTTGGGTTGCAGGGCACGTATGGCCCTAGAGAGAATGGAAGTTCCGATACAGTTACCGAAAACCTAAAGGTGAAACCTAAAGTTCCCGGCACTGGGAGAAAAAAATAAGAGAAAAAATAAGAGCAAAGATAAGAGATAAAAACTCTACTTCTTTTCACCCAGTGCAGAAAAAATCTTACTTCCCATATTTGTTTTATGGAATTGCAATTTAAGTTATTTCCCTTTTTTCTCTTTCAAAATTATGGGATCAAAATTTGCAAACCAAAAGCCAAAGCATATCTTACAGAGTTACACTGCATGTAAACGCTAATAAGTTGGCCAGAAAAAGATCAAGCGATATCCCTATTGTTATGAGTAGATTAGGGAAACTAGACACATCAATGTATTATACAGGTATTGACTTTAATTTTCAATGATTTAAGGTACTTAGTAAAAGTATTAGAAAAGATTATTTTTGGGATAACTATCGGTTATGAGTGATGAGACAACCCAAGCCATAATAGAAAGGATTACAGTTCCTTACCCTCAACCTCAAGAGATCCTTGGTGGTCATAAAGTTACTACTTTCTTTGATACGATGCGGCTGACCCCAGCTGAGTTAGCGCGATTAGCTGCTCAGGCGGTTGGAGATCTTAGTGCAGGATCTTTTAACATGGCGGTTGGTATTGCCTACACCGGAGTATATTTTGCAAGTGCAGTTGCTGGCGGTAAGGAAGTTGGAATTCTTACCACTGAAGGAGAGATCTATGGCCCATCAGTAAAGGATAGAAAAATACTCCTAGTTGATGATGTCATAGTGAATGGAAAAAGAATTTTAGAAGCATCAACAAAGATAAAAGATCTAGGTGGTCAAATTGTTGGATATGCTTGCATCGTTGATCGATCTCAAGGAAGATTTAAAGATGGTATAATTTATAGCGCCTATCAATCTAAGTAATTTAAATGGAAGAGGTAACAGGTGTAAATAGAGGTGTAAGTAAAGCTGAGCTAGGTAAAGCCGAGCCATCAATGACCAAGCAGCAGGCCCAGTTTACTAATCCTAAGGTTTCCGGATTTTCTCTATATAAAGAGTTGAGTGTGGGTGATGGTACTTGGATCTCACTTTTGGGTTATGAACTCTCAATGCTTCTATTTAATAATTTACCAGGAATAGTTGGATATGGTTCAAGGGCATTTTTATATCCATACCTTTTTAAAAACTGCGGAAAGCGTCCAGGGATCGGTAGAGGATTGATACTTAGACAACCAAATAAGATTACACTTGGCAAAGGAGTGCTTATTGATGATTTTGCTACGCTCGATGTGCGTGGAGATGGAGGCAGTATTACCTTAGGAGATCATGTAACTGTTGGACGATTTACAACTGTAGTTTCTAAAGATGCTAATATTGTTTTAGGTAATGGAGTGAATGTCGGCTCTTATGCACGCATTGCATCTCAATCCAAAGTAGAGATAGGTGAAAGCACCTTGATCGCAGCCTATGCCTATATTGGTCCCGGAAATCATCAGTTGGGGGATGATTCAAAACCGATGATTGAAAAAGATATGGAAGTCAAAGGTGGAGTAAAGATTGGAGCTCATGCTTGGATCGGTGCACGGGCAACTATACTTGATGGTGTAACAATAGGAGCACGAGCTATCATAGGAGCTCATTCCTTAGTTAAGGATGATGTGCCAGATGGCGCAATTGCGGTTGGTTCTCCAGCAAAAATAATTAAGAAAATTTAATTTATTAATGAAACCTGTCAAAAAAAAACCTGGCAAAAAAAGCGGCCTAATATATTTAGTGACTACAGTTATCCTGACAGCTTCGGTGATTGTGTTACTTATCACAAAAGGAAACCAAGATCAGGATTTTCCAAAATTACCAATCGGGGAATATGCCGGAACTGTACAAGGACTTTTTTTAAGAGATAGTGGTAGTGAGGATGGTAGTAAGGAAGGTAGCAAAGATAGTATCGAACAAAGTGTCCCAATTTACATAGAAGTTAAAGAGAATATCTTAGTAACCCTCTTAAGAGATGGTTGGATGCCAGCAGTAAAAGAGATAAGTAAGTCAGACAAACAAGGACCCCTTGAATTAAGAGGTTCTGAAGCAAGATTAAGGTTTTCTGGGTCAATGAAAGAGGAAGGTAAGTTTGAAGGGGTGGTTTATAATTTAGATCACAATACTAAGGGTAGCTGGAGTCTTTCAGCTTTAGATCTTAAAGAGGGACTCCCATTAACCCAGGAAAGAAAAAATGAAATAGCAAGAGTACTTCTATTAAGGGATGAGCTCTCTTTAGTTGAAGATCAGATTGATGATGTAGATGCTGAAATCCAAAAACAGATCGTTGCTGTTAAGAAGTTTGAAGAATTTGTCAGTGATGGAACAACTTTACAGCAGAGAACTAAAGAGAAGTACGAAAGAGCCGTGGCGATATATGAGAGCGAGAATAAGATCTTTAATAAGAAAAAGAAAGAAGCTAGAGAGCTAGCTAAGCAGCTTGCGTTATCCGAACGTGTTACAGAATCAGGGAACTTGGTTTCTCTTTCCAGAAAAACTATTGAGCGTGAAAATAGATGGCTCGACTCAATGTTTGAGACGAGCTCAACTAAGACCCCCTCTTATGATTTTGATTCTGAAGTAGAGCGTGCAAAAAAAATCATCATGTTAAGAGGTAAATTACAGATCATTAAGGCTACAAAGATTAATGAAGTGGCAGTAGATGACTCAAGAGGAAGGCTAAGAGATGGTACACCTAAAACGGGCCCAGTAGGAAGTATCTGGGAGATGCTGCAATGATTAGAACTGCTTTCATAATTTTGAATTTAATATTTCTGAGCTTTTCAGTGCACGCTGAACAGAACAGTAATGTTACGATCGTTGGTGCGACAATTGACATAAATTTTATACCAAAATCGACTTATATTTTAGTGACTAATGCTACTGGTAAAACAAAAAAAATTGATACTGTTTTAGTTAAGTTAACTAGCGATACTCAATCCGAAGGTACTTTAAGTAGGTATTTAATTGGAGGTGAGCTGAGTGAATATGTAGATGGTGATCAGTATAGTATTCTTATCTTTGGTGAGAATGGTGCTTATGATTTTGTGGCTCCGAAAATTGTGGCTCCGAAAATTGTGGCTCCAGAGATTCAAGATCCAAGACAAAGCTCTATAGACGAACTCCATGCCCTTGTTCTTGTAAAAAGAGCTACTCTATCTAGCCGAACTCAGCAATTAGATGATCATACTTTAACTTTAAAAAAATTAAGGGTCAGTGCTGCTGAGGTCACTGAAATTGGAAAAATAATAGAAATTGAAGAGGAGACTAAGCGAGTAAAAGAATCATCTGATTCTCTGCAAGGTGATATCGATACTCTGAGAACAGTATTACAATCAGTTAAATCAGTTCCTCAGCCTTACAAATTTGAACAGAGAAAATCACAACTAACAGGACAGTTAACAGAGATGGCTCAAGCTGCAGTGCAAGCGGAGCAGGGTGTTTCTAGTAGAAAGCGATCTGGTACAGCCGATCTAGATAAGAAGCTATCTTTAATTGATAGTACCAGATTTGAGGATCTTGAGGAGCTTGAGAGAGAATATAATGCCCTAACTGGTGGTGTTGTTTCAGAAGGGGATGGATCTGAGATCGTTCCAGATCGTAGGGATGAAATCGGGAACTCTCCTGTTTCTGCTGATGATTATTTCTCACTCTCTGAAGGGTAAGGACTTTTTCCTCACTTTTCAAAAAGCCTCTCTTTTATTACGCTATGCGATAACTATATGCAGAATGATCTAACAAACAACTCTCCCAAACTTTTATCTACTCTAACTGATCAAGTAGCAGACGGAATTGTAAAGCGAGGACTTGCTGTCCCCGCTATTTTTCTTTTAGAGATGAATAAGCCATTAGCCGGACTTTTTAGAGAGGGTGCTTCAATAGCAGCGCCACTACTGTCCCCGCTATTTTTATCTATTGTTGGCTCTAAATTTTTAAAAGAGGCTACAAGTATACTTGGAACAAAAGATGGAATTGAATCTTTGATCAAAGAGATCGAAGCTAGGGAGGCAATTGATGGGCATTGAACACGCCTCTCCAGCGATGATTTTAATTTTGCTAATTTTAGCTGGCCCACTTTTTTACTTTATTCGTAAAGCAATCAAGGGACATCAATTTTTTGTTAGAAAAATTGCTGGTATTGATGCGATTAATCAAGCCATTGGTAGATCGGCTGAGCTTGGACGACCAGTTTCTTTTTGTACCGGCCTTACTAATATTAGCCCGACTCTATATGCAGTTTTAGGAGTTTTATTTCACGTTGCTAGACGGTGTGCGATCTACAGAAATAAATTGATACTTCCACAGAATCAACCTGATGTTATGGCCATAGCAGAATCGGTCATGAAGGACGCTTATAGGATTGAGGGACGATTACATGAGTTTGATCCAAGTAATATAATTTACCTATCTGATGAGCAGTTTGCCTTTGCCTCTGGATACATGGGTACGATTCATAGAGAAAAAGTAGCTAGCGCATTTCTATTTGGATACTTTGCCGCTGAATCATTAATATTAGCCGAAGCTGGACAGCAGATTGGCGCGATGCAAGTCGCTGCCAGTGTAAGTCCAGAGCAGGTTCCATTTTTTATTACTTCATGTGATTACACGTTAATTGGCGAGGAGCTTTTTGCAGCAGCAGCTTATCTAACTAGAGAGCCTGTTCAGATGGGAAGCCTCTACGCTCAAGATCGGGTTAAGATTGTTATCTTTGGTTTGATTATTGTTGGCGTTCTAATTGCAACTGCTAATACTATTTTTCCAGAGGTTAATTGGATTAATATAGATACAATTATTCGTGCACCTTGGCAGGATGTTAAAGCATGGCTTGTGGGTGGCTCATGAATTATCGAAAAGCTTTAATTACATTTTTTACATTTCTTGGAGGAATTTATTTCTTCTTAGAATTTGTGTTACCTGAAAAGTTACCAGAAGCCCTTGGTGGTTATGTCTTTGGAATGTTTCATTCAGAGATTAGTAATGGGTTTATTGCAATTGGTGCAGTTGCATTTGCTTTAGGATTGATAAATCTTTTTTATGTTCATGGTTCAAAAATTATTTTTAAAAGAAAAGGTGCACTTAATAGCATCGCTCTTTTAGTCAGCTTACTTTTAATGGCCTACCTTACCCTTAATGAGTGGATTTCATCAGAGCAAGTGAATACTAGATCTGCGGATCTTCGTAATTTAGCAGCGTTTTCTGAGCGAATAAAAGGAGATGCAGAAAAGTCAGATTATGAAGGGCTAAGTGTTACTGAAAGAGTCGTATTTCTAAATGACGCTTTAAAGATTGAACTTAGCAAAGTACAAGCGGTGCTAGATAATAGAGAATCTGCGATGCCAAATTTTCTTTATGAAGATTTAACAACTAATCTAGCCGTAGTTACAGATAAAGCAGAAAAAATTAATAAGGTAATAAATAACGGATCTGTTTTTACTGATTTCACAATCTTAACTGATCTATCAACCGCCCTAAATATTTTAGCTCCATCCTTTTATAAAATTAATGAGACTTCCTATCGAACTTCAACAGAGAAGCTAACTTATGATTTTGTGTATGAGGGATTCTTTGTCCCACTTGGATCAGCGATGTTTTCTCTATTGGGATTTTATATTATTTCGGCAGGATATCGGGCTTTTAGAATTCGAAGTACTGAGAGTGCTTTAATGATGATCGCAGCGGTTATAGTTATGTTGGGGCAGATTCCTTTCTATATCTATATTTGGAATGGATTACCTGAAGTAAGATTATGGCTTTTAGAGTATCCAAGTGCTGCTGCATTTCGAGCTGTTAAGTTTGGTGCAGCAATAGCTGGTCTATATATGGCTGTTAGAATGTGGTTCTCCATAGAGAGCTCTTCCTTTATTGAAGAAGGGAAGGAGGGACCACAGTGAAAAGTAGATCGAAACTTAGATCCCTTTTGAATTTAGATCGTCGGGTAATATTTTTATTTGTGCTTTTAGCCTTAGCCTGGCCTCTTTTAAATAAGTATACTATTCGTCCTGCCCGGATGAAATCTGCTGATAAATTATTTAAAATAGTAGATGAGTTAAAGCCGGAGAAAGGGAAGGTAGCCTTTGTTGCCTTTGATTTTGGTCCTAACACCAAAGCTGAAAATGCATCACAAGCTCAGGTTGTTGTTGAGCATCTGATGAGAAAGAGAATTCCAATTATACTATTTTCACAATATGTCTTGGCTGATCCATTTTTAAAATCCATCCCTGAGAAAATTAAGCTATCACTTGAGTCAGAATTTCCTGAAGAAAAATGGGAATACGGTAAGGATTGGGTAAATTTAGGATACCGCCCTGGTAGTGCTTTGATTATTCAGTCTATCCCAAAGTCAACCAACCTTGCCGAAACATTTATAATTGACGCATTTTCTACTCCATTAAAGGAGTTGCCGATCTTTAAAGAGAAATTAACTTTAAAGAACATTACACTTTTATTTCAGGTTACTGGACTCGTTGGTACATTTGATAGCTACGTTCAGTTTTTCCAAACAAAAGATTATCGTCCCCAATTTAGTCACGGCTGTACATCGATTACCATTCCAGAAGCTTATATCTATCTTGATTCTGGACAATTAAATGGACTTTTGGAGGGGATCGCAGGTGCTGCCTGGTATTCATATCGTTTATCTGATGAGTATAAAGCGAGAGAGGAAGATGATGCGGTACTCATTAATACTGGCCTTGGAATCGCCCATCTCCTTTTAATCGGACTAATAATTTTAGGAAATATATCCGGGCTTATATCTAAGAGAATAGAGAGGGTTGCAACGTGACTAACCAAACCCTAATTTTATGGACAACTATAATGGGAGGAGTTTGCACCCTTTCAATCTTTAGCTTTTTAATTAAAGAAAACCCATTTTACCGTGTCTTTGAACATATATTTATCGGGATTGCTGCAGGACTAGGGGCGATTCAAGGATTTAGATACTTTCTTTGGCCCCAAATATTAGTGCCACTTTTTGGATTAAACATAGTTCAGTATCCTGATGGATCTTTTTCAGGTGAATATAATCCTTATGTTTTACTTTATATTGCTCCACTTTTATTTGGTTTGCTTTATTATTTTATCTACTCAAAGAAACATGGCTGGCTTGCAAAGTTAGTAATCGGGTTTTCATTAGGGGCATCAGCTGGCTTGTCCTTTAAAGGATTTTTTGCCGAGATGCTGCCACAGCTATCTAGTAGTTTTAAATCTTTAGTTGTTATGGCTAATGGTACGATTGATTGGGCTTCAAGTTTGTCCAATATGCTCTTTGTTTTCACTCTGTTGGCGGTCATGTACTATTTCTTTTTCTCTATTAAAGCGGAGAGTGCCACAGCCAAAAAGTTTTCCGCCTCTGGTCGGTGGCTTATGATGGTCTGTTTTGGATCCTTTTTTGGTTCAACTGTAATGGCTAGATTAGCTCTCTTAGTTGAGCGACTTCAATTTTTACTTATTGATTGGGCTTCCGCTATAAAAACTCTATTTTCCTTTGGTCCCCCAGCATGAGAACAGATCCTTTAGCATTAATAACAGTATTAGTGACTGATTGTGGCTCAACTACTACAAAGGCTGTGCTTTTTGAAAAAAAGCCGGATGGATGGCGACAAACTTTTCGTGGAGAGGCTCCAACTACTGTTGAAGAGCCAGTGGCGGACGTTACTGTCGGTGCACTGAATGCTTTTACTGAGATAGAGGAGATTAGTGGTCGTAAGTTTTTACGGTACTCAGGCCACTCTGTTGAAGACGTTCCATTTATAGTGACGGAATCCGATCAATCAAAGGGAATTGATCTTTACTTATCTACCAGTTCAGCTGGTGGCGGATTGCAGATGATTGTTTGTGGCGTTGTAAAGGAGATGAGTGCTGAATCAGCAGCTCGAGCTGCGCTTGGTGCTGGTGCAATTGTGCTTGATACCCTTTCTGCTGATGATGGACGAGAGGAGCATGAAAAGATTGAGCGTATAAGGCACTTAAAACCGGATATTGTCTTATTAACCGGTGGTATTGATGGAGGTACGAAAAGTCATGTTATTGAGGTAGCGGAACTTTTATTGGCAGCGTCCCCAAAGCCGAGATTCGGGGAGACTCTAAAATTACCGATTATATATGCAGGTAATAAAGAAGCCAAAAATGAAGTCTCAGAGATATTAAAAGGGATCGCCCATATTGAATCTGTTGAGAATATCCGCCCAACTTTAGAGGAGGAGAATCTAAAGCCAGCTCGGGACCTGATACATGATTTTTTCCTAAAGCATGTCATGAGTCATGCTCCAGGATATGGAAAGTTACTTAAGTGGACTCCAGTTCCAGTCATGCCGACACCTGGTGCCGTGGGTAAGATGATCCATGATTTTGCAATAAGGCGTAGCTTGCAAGTTGTTGCTGCGGATATTGGTGGTGCGACAACTGATGTTTTTTCAGTTTTTAAAAACAATAAAGGCAGTGAGTTTGTTTTTAATAGAACTGTTAGTGCCAATTTAGGGATGAGCTATTCAATCGCTAATGTTCTAATTGAAGCAAAAACCGCGGGTATAAAAAGATGGTTGCCTTATGAGATGAGTGATAATGAGATTCACGATCGATTAAGAAACAAGATGATCCGCCCAACATCAATTCCACAAAGTATTGATGACTTAAATCTTGAGCAAGCAGTATGTCGAGAAGCTCTTAGGCTTTCATTTTTACATCATAGAAAATTAGCTGTTGGATTAAGCGGGCAGAGACAGAGTCGGGGTATCGCTGATATTTTTACCCAATCTACAGGCCGTGAAGAGTTAGTTGACCTTAAAGCTCTTGATCTTGTTATAGGCTCTGGTGGTGTATTGAGCCACGCTCCTGATAGAGCTCAAGCATTACTTATGATGCTTGATGCTTATGAGCTTGAGGGATTAACTCAACTAGCTGTCGATTCAATTTTTATGTTGCCTCATCTAGGAGTTTTCTCAACTGTCCATCCAGAAGCTGCTGAAGAGATCTTAATGAGGGATTGTTTGATAAATCTCGGTCATGCGATTGCTCCAATATATCCTCAGAAATTTAAAGATCCAATATTAGCTATAGTTAAGCTTGAGGGAAAAGAGATCGGTAAAGTTAGAAAGGATGAAGTAACTTTAATTAGATCAAACAGCATAGGTAGTGGGAAAGTACAGCTCAGTATTGAGCCAACTCATAAGACCATTGATGTCGGAGTAGGGCGAGGGGAGCCGAATCTTAAAGAGATAGAGATAGGTCAGGTTGGAATTGTACTAGATGGCAGGAATCGACCAATTAATTTTCCTCAAGATGAAAAAGAGCGAATTAGTTGGCAGCAAAAAATATATGATAATCTTACTTTAAAGTATTGAGAGATTTGAATGGCATTCACTCCAGGACTAAAAGCAAGTTACTCTGCTCAGATTGCAAAAACTAGAGAGCTGCCACTTGTTGGTCGTACCTTAGTAAAGGTTGGTGATACTGTTAAATCTACAGATGAAGTTCTTTCCGCAGACCTTCCAGGTAATTTACATATTTTAAGAATCTCAGAAAAGTTAGGCATTGATCCAGACGAGGTCCTAGATGCAATTCAAAAAAATAATGTTTCCATCGGTAAAAAAGTTAAGCAGGGAGAGACTATTTTAGAACATAGTGGACTCTTTGGATTATTTAAATCCCGCTTTGAATCCCCATGTGATGGCGTAATTGAATATATTTCAAAAACCAGTGGGCATGTTGGTGTTAGGGAAAGCTCCTCTCCTTTAACTATCACCGCGTATATTCCGGGGAAGGTAATCAACATTAGTGAGGGGAAATCTGTAACGATAGAGAGTCAGGGTGCGATTATTCAGGGAATTTTTGGAGTAGGAGGAGAGAAGATCGGAATATTACATGATTTAAATATCACTGATAATAAAGCGATAACTGAAGCGGATATCCCAAGTGAATGTAGTAATAAAATTTTATTTGGTGGGACCTCTCCATCAATTGAGATCATAAATGAAGCAGCCAAACGAGGAGCAGTTGGTCTTATAGTTGGGGCAATTGACGATCAAGCATTAACCGAATATTTGGGGTATGATTTAGGAGTAGCGATTACAGGGGATGAGGATGTGCCAATGACTCTTATCGTTACTGAAGGATTTGGAAATTTAGTTATCTCCAATCGAGTGCTCTCACTTTTAAAAAAGTTCAATGGGAAAAGTGGGTCAATTAATGGAGCAACCCAAGTCCGCGCTGGTGCGGTAAGACCTGAGATAATAGTTATACATAGTAATGAAGATAAGGCGGTGATAGAAAAGGATAAATCCCAATCGCTTGAGTTAGGATCGCAAATTAGAGTAATAAGAGTACCTTACTTTGGTGCATATGGTCAGGTAGTAGAGCTTCCAAATGAGCTTACTTTGATAGAGACTGGGGCAAAGGCTCGTGTTTTAAAAGCAAAGCTTAATGATGGTAGGCTCGTTACTGTGCCAAGGGCCAATGTGGAATTAGTTTAGTCCTTTATTATTTTGGTCGCTGTAGGTCACTGTATTCCAGAGCTGTATGCCAGAAAGCAAAATTAACGAGTCCGGTGATTCGCCATTTTTTGAGATCGGCGCAATAGAGATCGGGACAGCAGATATCAATGCAGCACTGGATATTAAAAGAAGTATGATTGACTACTCAAAACCAATTATCGTAGAAGGCTTTCCACAACACGATGCCTGGGGAAAGCAGGGAGGAAACTCAATCGTCGCCCAGATGTTAGGTACTTATAAGGAAGATCAGCCCTATGCGGAACTTTGGTTTGGGACTCATGTAAATGGTAATGCCAGTGCTATTCAAGGGGATATAGAGATACCGTTGGTTGCTGCGATTGAAACCTCAGCAAGAGATTTACTTGGTGAGCGAGTCTGCTCTAAGTATGGTGCACAATTACCTTTTCTCTTTAAGGTGCTCTCAGTTGGGGAGGCTCTCTCAATTCAGGCGCACCCAACCAAAGAGCAAGCAGAGAGACTTCGTGCCGAAAATCCCAAACTTTATAAAGATGATAATCATAAGCCAGAAGTAGCAATTCCAATAACACCTCTAACTCTTTTATATGGATTTAGATCGAAAAAAGAGATCATTAGAGAACTTACGGTTACCCCAGAGTTTTCAGTACTTGTCGGCAAAGAAGCTCTTGATAAATTTTCATTAGCAGAAGATGGACAAGAGTCAGAGCTTGCTCTTAAAGCATTATATAAAGATCTAATGCAGAGGCCTTTAACTCCTGATGGTGCAACACGCCTTACAGCTGCGTGTGAGTCCTTGATTAATAGATTAACACTAAAAGGTGGTAATACTGATCATGAAAGATTGGTGCTTCAACTAGCTGATAAATATCCAACTGATATCGGATTATTCGCTGCATATTTTATGAATCTTACAACCGTTGAGCCAGGCAAAGCTTTATTTATTGAGCCCGGAATTCCACATGCCTACCTTCATGGTGATTTAATAGAAGTTATGGCCAATTCAGATAATGTTGTTAGGGCAGGGCTTACTCCAAAAGAGTGTGATGTAAATACTTTGATTGATATTGTTGATTGTAGGATGGGAGCCTGTACGTTACGAAATCCTACCCCTAATGATGGTACTGCTTTTGTCAGTTTTGATATACCAGTAGAGGAGTTTGATTTAGCTTTAATGAGTGGTGCTCATTCAAAAGAAGTACTGAAAACTAACGGAGAGATGGTTTTTTTATTTTCACTCAATGGAATCGGTAAGGTGGTTTCAGGTACAGAAACTTATTCTTTAGTTCCGGGTAAAGCTATCATCATTCCAGCAAAAATCTCTGAAGTTGAAATTTCGCTGAATGAAGGAACCCTTTATAAGGTGGTGGTGCCTTAAATATCTTTTCAGATTACTGCTATGCATAATTGTGGGCTATGCAAACAAAATAATTTTAACGAATTAATAACTGACGATAAAAAGAGATATTTTGATTGTCTTAATTGTGGATTGATTACACTCGATCCGTCTCTGCGACTAAGTCAACAAGAAGAGTTGGCTAGATATAAATTACATGAAAACTCACCTTTAGATCCAGAGTATCGAGCATTTTTATCGAGAGCTATTGATCCTCTTTTGAAATACGTACAACCTGGAATGCGAGGTCTTGACTATGGATGTGGACCAGCTCCGACAACGTCTGTCGTCTTGGCAGAAAAAGGCATCGAAGTGACGAATTACGATCCATTCTTTTTCCCACTAGAATTGGATGACAGTAAGAAGTATGACTTTATTATATGTACTGAGGCTATTGAGCATTTTTATAATCCGATAATTGAATTTGAGCGAATGGAGAAGTTCCTGGTCAAAAATGATGGGATGATTGTATTGATGACCGAAGTTTTAGTCGATATGCAATCGCTTGAAACTTGGTGGTATCGGCGGGACCCGACCCATGTTTCACTTTATAGAGATCGTGTTTTTGAGTGGATTTCAAATAGATTTGGGTGGAAATTGTCTATCCCACATAAGAATGTAAGAGTTTTTGAGGCTTAATTACCAGCTCTCTAATCTGAGTCCTATCTTTTGTAACCACTCAGCTAGTGGTCGAATTTTAATTTCACCAATATCAGAGGCTCGCGTTAAATTTTTTACTAGCTGAAAAGAATATTTTGGCTTAACCCGATCAGTGAGATACTTTAGGGCAGGAGAGATTGAGTCCTCAGATGTTTTAACTTCAAGGCATGCTAGTACCTTTGATCCTTCAGTAATTACAAAATCAACCTCTCTCTGACTAGTGTCGCGGTAGTACATAAGGTTTAAGTCGCGTCCTTTTGTATCGCGCTCAAAATCACACCATTTAAGTAGGGAGAGAGCTACTAGGTTTTCAAGTCTTGCGCTTTCACCATTGTTACCAGCACTACAATCAAAAAAGTAGCATTTAGGCTCTTTGCGAATGCTTCGGGCCAATCCTTTCGAGTATGGCCGAAGTAGAAATACAAGATAAAGCTTCTCTAACAGCTCCATCCAAACTTTAGCTGTTGGAGCACTGACAGATAGATCTTTTGCTAGATTTGAATAAGCTATCTGCCCACCGACTCGATCGCGTAGTAATTCTATTAATAACTCTATCCCTTTTAAATTTGAGATATCTGAAAGATCGCGCAGATCTTCACGCAAGATAGATCTGAGGCGATCGATAAGAAGTCTTTTAGAATTATCAGGATCAATAAAACTTTCAGGAAAACCACCATGCTTTAACAAAAATTCTAGATGATCGTTTGCTGATATTTTTGGTTTTATGGTGCATGCTTCTGCAACGTCAATTGGGTGAAGATGGTAGGAAAATGTTCTCCCAGTTAGGGCATCCCCAGCTTTTCTAAACACTTCAAGTCGAGCACTCCCTGTAATTAGTAAGGCAGGACTATTGCGGTACTGATCAATTACACCCTTTAAAAAATTCTTCCATTTTCTAAATTTATGCAGCTCATCAAGGATTACAAGCTCGGCATCTTTATCTTTTCGCCAGCCTTGAACCATAATCAATTTTCGATCTGACACGATGTCGTAGTTTAGGTATTCTGGATTCTTAACAAGACCTTGGGCAAAGGTAGTTTTCCCTACCTGCCTTGGCCCACTCAAAAGAATCGCCTTTTTGTGAAGATCTTTTTTAATATTATCATATAGATATCGTTTCATATGATAATTATAAAGCCTATTTTACTTTTTGCAAGAGAATTATAAAGCCTACTTTAAAATACGCAAATTGCGTATACTGGGTTACTCATTGCGGTTAGGAATAACTTCTAATCCCTCGGCTCAAAATGCACCCGGTCCTTTTCGCTGGTGATGGCCTCGGTGCCCCAATCGTGTGGCACGATCGGATCGTTATATGGGAAGCGTCCCTCATCATTAGGATTATAGATTTGGCTTGTGATGTAAAAAAGATGGGCTTCCTCACTTAGAACTTTACATCCATGAAGCACGCCTTGAGGGATCTTAAAACATACCTCATGGGTGTTAGCGCCATACTTATCTGATTCCCCGATACGGAATGTTAATTTGGTTTTGTAAGTTGGGCTCTCCTCTCTATTATCATAGAGAACAACATCTACGTTTCCAATCGGTACATACCACCAATCGATCTGCTTTTTATGAAAGTGCCAGGCCTTTACCACATTCTTTGTCATCTTACTGTGGCTCCATTGGCTAAATCCATCATTATCAAAAAATGGATCGGTAACCCGAACAACTTCTCGAAAAAAGCCTCGCTGATCTGGAAAAGATTTTAGAGGCTTAAATATGACCCCTTTAATTTCATTATCTTTTGGTAACACTTTTTATCCTGATAAATTTTAAAACTTATGAACGGCCCTGGTTATTCGATCCATAATGGCTTGACCAAGGCCAACGTCGCTACATGAATCAATCAATATAAGATCCAGACCTAACTTGTCTAAATCTCTTATAGCTTCATACAGGGAAGTAGCAATTTCTTCAAGGCTACTGCTTATTGTAAGGGTTTTTGTTGTTATAATCTTTGAGCTTTTAAGATCTGTATCATTACTAAAAGAGATCAAGCCAACTCGATTAGGCATTTCATCAATATTAACATCTGATTTTAGTAAAAGTTTCGTTTTAGGTGAGTAGTGCTTATCTAACATGCCGGGAGAGGGTAGCGGGGTAGGTAGCGAGGTAGTCCCATCTATTTTTTGTGACCTAGATTTATCCGGCGCAAAATAAATAATATCCCCAATTAAATTTTCAAGCTCTACCTTTGTCACTGCCCCAGGTCTTAAAAGCATTGGTTGCTTATTACAGATCGAAAGAACTGTTGATTCAATTCCTACACTACATGATCCGCCATCTAAAATAATAGAAACCTTATCACCAAGAGAATCGTAAACATGTTGAGCTTTAGTCGGACTTACATAAGAGAATTGATTAGCACTTGGAGCTGCTATTGGTAGTCCTACTTCTCTTAATAAATCTAACGCAACTGGGTGTGAAGGAATCCTAAAAGCAACTGTCTTTAATCCAGCAGTTACGGACGGTGCGATCTTATTTTTTGCCTTATTTTTTGCCTTGCCTTTTAAAGGTAAAATTAATGGCAAAATAATTGAAAGCGGCCCAGGCCATAATACTTTTAATAAATCAAAACGTTCTCTGATTGAGTCATCGCTTAAATCTACAAATTCCTCAATCGCATCAGGATCCGCAACATGCACAATTAATGGATCGTAACTAGGTCGTCCTTTTACTGTAAATATTTTTCTTACGGCTTCTTCATTTGTTGCATCGGCTCCGAGTCCATAAACAGTCTCGGTAGGGAAGGACACCAGATCTCCACCTTTAAGGAGAATAGCTGCTTTTGTTATGTGCGCTGGTGTTGGTTTAAGAATCATATAAATCAGAATCTGACAGACTCATGATCAAGTCCGAACAGATTGATAGGGTACAAGAAAGGGATAAAAATATCTAGTTATCTCCTACGGCCTAGGAAGTTGCAGTGTGTCTTCTGTCTTACAAGAATCAAGACATTTAGTAACGTGATCCGCAGTTGATTTAGTGCTCTCATCAGCAATAATAAATGCAAGCCACTGATTATCGCAATTTAAAGTACAGCTTAAATCTACCCCAATTGGCCCTAGAAATGCTTGGGTATTGCCGTCAGTTGGTGCGCCGGAAAGAGTCCATCGTTTGTAGGTGACTTTTCCTGTTTCGGTATTCTCACATTCTTTATCTTGGGATGCTCTGTAAAAACAGTTTGATTTTTTCATCCCTTCTTCAGAGAAACATTTTTTAACTATCTGCTGACAGGCCATCTCCTCTGAAAATGCAGAGTTAGTTAATGTCAAAAACACTGCGAAATTTGCTAAAAATATATTTCTAAACATTTGCTTGCCTTGAATTTTGGTATAGTTAAAAAGAGAGAATTAACACTGCATTATTGAGTATCGTTGCCATATGCGACGGCCTCATTGTACCACCACTTTAAGAGCTATCCAATAACCCCAACTCATTGAAAAAACTAGATTCTATTAAAATACGCTAGGTGCTTAGTAAAGACGGCCCTTATCTTTGACAGAGCTCTATCAGCGTACCGCCGGTGCTCTTTGGATGGATAAAAGCGATTAATGAATTGTGAGCACCAGGTCTTGGTACTTCATCAATTAACTTATGTCCTAGCTCTTTAAATCTTTGTAATTCGGCCTTTATGTCAGGAACTCTAAAACATATGTGATGAAGCCCGGGACCTTTTTTTTCTAGAAATTTTGCTAAGGTGCTTGATGAATCTGTTGGAGTTAATAATTCAATCAGAGTATTTTCAGATTTTAAAAACGCTAGACGCACCTTCTGTGACGGCACCTCTTCAGTTAAATCCAAAATACAACCAAAATTATCTTGGTACGCTTTAATATCATCTTCAAGATTATTTGTGGCGATGCCTATATGATCAATCGGATACATAAGGATAATTAGAGCATAAAAGTATATTCAATTATAGTGTTAAAATAGAGAGTGTTATTATTAAGTCTTACTTTGATGCTCCTATAGTGACACACCCGCCTGGCATTCTATTTAAATGAACATCAATTAATTTAATCATAATTCCCTTATTCTGTTTTCCTGGACAGGAAACTTTGTATTGACGGGTATACTCTTTATACTCTCTAGAGAACGAGATTGAAGTTACTCCTTTTGGCAGGATCGCAAATTCTCCCGGTGCAAGTTGATGGGATGCACCACCAGCAGAAATTTTAATGACATTATATTCTCTATCCTGAGAATCATTTTTTATCATTATCTGGCCAGGTGGGATTGATGGGCCGCAGCTAAAAAGAAACATCGCTAAGAGTAAGATCGTAAGATGTGTCATTCATGCTCGATAATTAATAGGCTTTGTAATCGTAATTTCCAAAGCCCCATCAGAGTTGATTTAAGTCAGTATGAATTAGGATATATCGCCTATGTCGTGAAAACACACAATAAAAACAGTGATTTTCACGTTTATGAGGTCAAAAGCGTGAAAAGGCTAATATAGATATATGGTAAAACGCCAAAGCCTTTTGGAAGAGTGCCAAATAACTACCTTGTAATTAGGGAGGGTTTTATCTCGATTGTGATTCCTAATTAATCCTGAAGGATTTTGCGGCGGTGTCTACAAAATCCTTTAGAGAAACCTATTGAAGGGGTTAGTGGGAAAAAGTTAATAGGGGCTCGAGATTCCCTCACCAACGTGTTCGATGAAGCGAAGAAACACTTTGGAAGCTTGCTTCATCGTTTGCCCTACGACCTCCTGTCCCTCTTCATGAGAGAGAGGCACACCACTCTGAGCCGCCTTGTTCGTAACGCAGCTCAGTGCAGCAACATGCACTGGCTCAGATGCCTTAATGAGGGATGCTGCTGCAATCACTTCAGGCACTGTAGACATGCCAACCAGAGAGATTCACTGCTGACGAAGAATTACGATCTGTGTCGGTTCTTCGTATTCAGGTCCCTGCATCGCCATGTAAGTGCCTTTGTGGAGCGGTTGCCCTTCGAACTTGTGGATCGCTCGTTGCAGCTTGTTTGTCAGCTCAGGATCGTACGCACACGACATCGAAGTGTGACGGGTGAATCCAATTTCTTGGATCTTCTGATTGTATCCAAGAAGCACCGAGGGAATTCGTGAGTCATGCCCAGTGATCGAAACAAGCTCCTTCAATTTGGATCATGGGTGAACAACTGTGAAAGAGGCAGTTGGGAACCGGTAATTTTTATCAATAACGGTACTTGAAAGCAAATGGTGTTGTAGGATATAGAGAGAAGATCGCTTTAGGCCCCTCTTATCGAATTAGCTCATAAATATGTTCCGGGGATGCTATATTCCATTCGGTAGTAGCAGAAATGATTCCTTGATTTAGGCGTGTTAAAGAGACAACCGTGCCATTTGACCAGTTTTTATCTGCAATATTCTCTAATTCACATAGCGAGCGGGTATTGACTGTTCCGATCTTGGCTTCTATTGGAACGATTTTCCCATTCGTTTCAACAAGAAAATCTATCTCCTCACCATCTTTTGTGCGCCAATAAAATATTTGAAAATCTTTGGCTCTATTAGAGAGGCATCTTGTAATTTCACAAAAAATTGCTGTTTCGAATATGGCACCCGCAAATGGGCTTAGTCTTAATTGTTCAGGATCTCTCCAGCCAGCTAAGTAGCTACATAATCCAGTATCAAGAAAATACATTTTTGGTGTTTTTATTAGCCTTTTACTGCGATTAGAGTGATATGGATGTACTAGTTTTAATACAAAACTGTCCTCTAAAATACCTAACCAATCCTTAGCTGTTTTCGCACTAACTCCAGCATCACGTCCCATCTCGTCATAATTAACGAGCTGTCCAGTACGTAAGGCGCAAAGTTTTAAAAAAATCTCAAACTCCCGTCGCTTTTGTATTCCCAAAAGTTCAGCAACATCACGTTCGATATATGTTGTAGTGTAACTGCTAAGATATCTGGACCATATGTCCGGATCGCTTTCCCTTAGTGCCGGAAAGCTTCCTATAAACACCTCTTTGAAAAAGTTTTCAATCGAGGAGAATGCACTATTGGCCCGTTCAGCCAAGGAGAGCCCAAAAAGATTTAAAATCAATACTCTTCCGGCAAGCGATTCTTTCACCCCTTTCATAACTTGAAAACTTTGTGAGCCGGTGAGCCAGATACACAATTTTTTGTCAGTCTTGTCAGCCAGAACTTTTATCGGAGAGAGAAGTTGGGGAGCGTATTGGATCTCATCAACAATTATCGGAGCTGTGAAATCTTTAGAAAATAGAATCGGATCACGCTCTGCTCTAATTCTTGTTTCAAGATCGTCAAGGTTGATGTATTGGGCATCAGTTGCTGCACTGCGTAGCAAAATTGAGCTCTTGCCAACCTGTCTTGGTCCTAATATTAGCAATACCTTAAAAGGCCCTAGTCGTTGAACATTTTCTAATATGCCCTCAAATTCTCTTTTAATCCAAGTAGATGGCTGATCCATAGTAGAGTCATGATAAGCCGGTAACTGAATCCAGTCAATGGTTTATTAAAGAAAAAGGCCCGAAGAATTTTAAGTTCTCCGGGCCTTTTCTTTGGGCTTGCCCCGCCATAGCCCGTAAGGGCGACGGCAGGATAATCCGTCTCCGCTCCCTTCGGGAGCTTCGGTTGATTACATCATGCCGCCCATTCCTCCCATGCCGCCCATTCCACCGCCTGGTGCGCCATGTGAATGATCCTTATCAGCCTTTGGGCTTTCAGAGATCATTGCTTCAGTAGTTAGCATTAAGCCAGCAACTGATGCAGCATTCTGTAGAGCTGTTCGAACTACCTTAGCTGGATCAATAATTCCAGCTTTAGCTAGGTCTTCATACTCGTTAGTTGCAGCATTAAAGCCGATCTTACCGTTACTTTTCTTAACTTCGTTGATAACGATTGATGGCTCTTGACCAGCGTTTGCAGCGATCTGACGCAATGGCTCTTCAAGAGCTCTGCGAATGATCTTAACACCAACCATCTGCTCATCATCAAGCTTTAAGGAATCAAGCTTCTTAGCAGCCATTAAGTAAGTAACGCCACCACCGGTAACGATACCTTCTTCAACAGCAGCTCTAGTTGCGTGAAGAGCATCTTCTACGCGAGCTTTCTTCTCTTTCATCTCAACTTCAGTTGCCGCACCAACATTGATAACAGCTACGCCGCCAACAAGTTTAGCTAAACGCTCTTGAAGCTTTTCGCGATCGTAATCAGATGTTGTTTCCTCAATCTGAGCACGGATCTGAGATACGCGAGCTTGGATGTTTGCTTTTTTGCCAGCACCATCGATAAGAGTTGTGTTATCTTTGTTGATAACAACTCTCTTAGCTTTGCCAAGTTCAGTTAGACCAATATTTTCAAGCTTAAGACCGATCTCTTCAGCAACGCATTGACCACCAGTCAAGATTGCGATGTCTTCAAGCATGGCCTTACGTCTGTCGCCAAAGCCAGGGGCTTTAACAGCAGAAACATGTAATGTGCCACGGATCTTGTTAACAACAAGAGTTGCCAAAGCTTCGCCTTCGATATCTTCAGCAATGATCAGTAATGGCTGACCTGACTTTGCAACTTGCTCAAGAACTGGAAGTAGATCCTTCATGTTGGAGATCTTCTTCTCGTTAATAAGAACAAGAGCATTCTCAAGTACACACTCCATTCTGTCTGGATCAGTTACGAAGTAAGGGGATAGATATCCTCTGTCAAATTGCATTCCTTCAACAACTTCTAAAGTTGTATCAAGACCTTTTGCTTCTTCAACAGTAATAACTCCCTCTTTACCAACTTTGTCCATTGCTTCTGCAATGATGTTACCAATGTCAGTATCAGCGTTAGCTGAGATAGTTCCAACTTGAGCAATATCGCTTTTACCCTTTGTTGGTTGGCTTAAATCTTTGATTGTTGCAACAACGTGCTCAACAGCCTTGTCGATACCACGCTTTATGTTCATTGGATCATGTCCAGCAGCAACAAGAGTTACAGCTTCACGATAAATAGCGCGAGCTAAAACAGTTGCAGTTGTTGTTCCGTCTCCAGCAACATCAGATGTCTTGGAAGCAACTTCCTTAACCATCTGAGCACCCATATTTTGCTCTTTGTTCTCGAGCTCAACTTCCTTAGCAACGGTTACACCGTCCTTAGTGATAGTTGGTGAGCCAAAGCTCTTCTCGATAACAACATTACGCCCACGTGGTCCCATGGTCACAGCCACAGCATCAGCGAGCTTGTTTACGCCTTTTAGAATTTCTTCACGGGCATCAAGTCCGAATTTTAATACTTTTGCCATTTGAGTTTCCTTTTTATTATGAAATTAAAATATAAATTAAGCTTCCATTACGCCAAGAACATCTTCTT
>CAZFXN010000018.1:0-44216 GCA_964523015.1 uncultured Bdellovibrionales bacterium
CTGCACAGTGAAAAATACCCACCTGGCAAAAAGTTCTAAACTTAAAGAGCCATACACGGCGTTCCTAGCAGCCAGAGCTGGTGAAAAATAACAAAAATGCAGCGTAGGCTCACGATCAGCGCTAGTTTGCGATGACATCTAAACCTACCTCCAGCCTGGCTAGGCAAAAACTCATACTTTTTAGGTACTTAGAAAATGTTAATTGATTTTCCTATCCTTCTGTTCTTACTTCCTCTCCAATTCTCATTTGGCAACACTCCTTTTTAGGTGTCAACCTATTTCAGGACGAGACAGGCTATTAAATTAATATTCGAGAAAAATAGAATACCCTTACGCCTGCGTCATCAGATAGCTCATTCGATAGCTCATGATACCTAGGCATATTAATGTGTTTTTTATACATTATAGCATGTAGGAAAATATGATACTATTTTGGAATAAACAGGATAGACAGCGTCCTTAACTTAAGGCTAGTCAGAGGCCCAAGTCTCATGTATAAAATATACAGTTTGATTTAGTAGGGGGGAAATGTCAGTCGAATTAAAACACGCTTTACGTCCAGCAATTCATCATTGTATGCGTCAGGCTTTGGGGGTTCAGGAACTCCTAGAGGCTGCTCGTTGGGTGTTTGTCGATCTCGCGGCTGAGGATTTAAAGCGCGCCGGTGAAAAAGTAAATATAAGTAGGCTTTCAGTGATTACTGGGCTTCAAAGGCCTGTGGTACAGGCTCTATTGGCTGAGCGCCAAGAAAAAGACCCGAGCAGATTTACCGTTAGGGTTATTTCAACATGGCGCAACAGTAAGGCGTATCTAGCTAAAAATAAGCAACCAAAAGTGCTGCCATATGATGGCAAAAGGGGGAGCTTTACAACACTTGTTCAGTCGGTGAGTAAAGATCTTCATCCTGGGACTGTGCTCTTTGATCTTCAGCGGTTAGACCTAGTTGAAGTTTCAGAGAAGGGGATAAAGCTAAAAGGAGAGGCCCAGATAACTAAGCGTGGCACTAACCGGGGATATGAGCAGCTATCACGGGATACCGAGGACTTAATGATGGCTGTAATCAGCAATATTGAATGGCCGAATGGTCAACTTCCTAATTATCACGGAACGACTTCCTTTGATAACCTTGATGAGAGCGATTTAGATCAAATTAGGGCTTGGATATTTACTAAATTCTCAAAATTCCATAAAGAGGTGGAGAGTTACCTAGCTGGATTCGATTTAGATCTAAATCCAGACCCTAAAAAAGCTGGTGGTAAGCGAGTAATGATGGGGGTATTTAGCAAAACGACACCGTAAAATCAGATTTACCAGTAGGCTCATGGAAGAAACTTCGAATAGCAACACTTGGGAATTATTTTTGAAAAACACTATATATACACTTAAAGCTAACAATATCGATGGCAGGAAAGTCGGCCTATCCAACTTTACTGGGAAAGTCTCTTTAGTAGTCAATGTCGCTTCAAAATGTGGATTTACCTCTCAGTATATAGCTCTCGAAGCACTATATAGAAAATTTAAGAATCATGGATTTTTGGTCCTTGGATTTCCAAGTAATGATTTTCTAAAACAGGAGCCGGGCACAAACGAAGAGATTAAAATTTTTTGCATCGAAAATTATAATGTAACATTTCCTATGTTTGAAAAGAATTCCGTAAAGGGATCTAATAAACAACCTCTATACAGAGTCCTTACTGAGACCTCAGCAAAAAAGCTTAATGGCGCGGTACGCTGGAATTTTGAAAAGTTTTTAGTAAACAAAAATGGCGTAGTTGTGAATCGCTGGCGTTCTATGACAGTTCCTAACTAACTCTAAAATCGTAAAGGCAATTAAAGCTCAATTGCTAAGTAATTAAGGAATAGCTAGTTAACCTACCGAGATAACTTAACATTAAAAGTTAGTACTTTTAGTAACCTAAGTATCAATAGGTGACCAAAAGCTAAGGTATAAAATTTGCAGTAACTTCAGTGGGGTACCTATTTTTTTGTTAGAATTTAATATGCTGCGATTCGCTTATTACAGCGACACCTTTTGGTTATGCGGATTTTTTATAGGGTTTTTCTTTTAGTAGTTATATTTACTTCGTGCTTATCTCTTGAAGCACAAGAACTCATCCAACAATCTCCAAGCGAAAAGTATCTCTGCTCCTTAGCTGAAAGTGGTGTATCCACTGAGATAAAACTTTTTAAAACAAAATTAGGATCTCTATACGAAACTACCTTTACCTCTGTTCTTAAAAAGATAAATAAAGCGATTAAAAATAAAAATGAAAAGAAAAAACTAGTAAAAAAATCAATTGCTGTTGCAGGATTAACAGTGCAGCTAGCTTCAAAATTAGAGAAATTGGTAAGTGCTAAATCGATCCTTAAAGCTGATAAATCCTTTGTGAAATCTTGTAAAAATGGAGAGGTTGATTTTGACGATCCTGGTGGAAATATTGGCGGAGATCCTGGCGAGGATCCAACTCCTAGTCCATCTCCAACAGCTTCGCCGTCACCCTCGCCATCACCTCCCGGGGTTGTAATACCGCGGCCCCCAATAATCTCCGCAATTAGTGGGGATGGTAAAAATACTGTCGCCTGGTCAATTGTAAATGATGCTGATTCGTTTAATATTTATTGGAAAAACTCTCCAGGAGTTACACCTGCAAATGGTTTTAGAATTCAAAATGTTGTTAATCCCCACACCCATAAAAATCTTATAAACGGCACCGCTTATTATTATATCGTCACATCTGTTAACACGGCTGGCGAAAGTATCCCTTCAAACGAAGCGACTGCTACACCGATGGCTTCAGGGACAAGTCCTTATGATCCCCCGTGGGGGAATATTGCACCAACTCAAACTATTAACTTCACCTATAATTCAGCAAAAACTTCAACACAGAACGGTACGGATCTAAAAGCAGCAATGAACGCTCTAGTTGCTGGTCAACGCTTAGTTATTGGTGGTGGAATTTATACCTTAACAAATAATTTTACCTTCTCTAAGAGTGGTACTGTAACGGCTCCTATCTCTATCGTTGCTAAAGATGGAGAAACGCCTACGCTTTATCGCGTTGGAGCGTCCCAAAACGGAATTGAATTAGGTACCGGATCAACAACTATTGAATATGTATTATTTAGAGAAATTGAATTTAATGGTGGTAGCCTCGGTATTCGTATTCATAAAGCATCAAATCTCTGGTTAGATAAATGCTCAATTCATGACATGGCTGATGGTGGAATTAATGCAAACACGCAAAACACAGATCATCTTTATTTAACTAGAAATCATATCTATAACATCGCCGGATACGGCGAGGGGATGTACATAGGTGCCAATGCTCTTAGTGGTGGAACTCCTACACAGATTACTCATGATTCAATTATCGCTCTAAACCATATTCATGACACCGGATATTTAAACCCAGTACAGGGTGACGGAATTGAACTTAAGCACGGATCTTATGGAAATTGGATCGTAGAAAATCTAGTTCATGATAATCGATACCCAAGTATCTTAGTGTATGGAACTCACGGAATGCCTGTTAATATAGTTGAGAGAAATATTCTATTTAATTCTGGCGATAATGTAATGCAGGTCCAAGGAGAAGCGATCGTTAGAAATAATCTTATAATGAATGGTGGATACGGATTTGCTAGTTTTGATCATCAAGAACAGGTCAAAAATTTAACCTTTGTTCATAATACAATTGTAAATTCAGGTCGCGCCGTTAGTGTAAGTAACTGGGCCAATCGTCCTGGGATGGTATTTGCAAATAACGTAGCCTATAGCAAAAATAGTTATGGTTTAATGTTCTCTGGCGGAAGTGCCGGCGTTACTGTCACTGGTAATGTTGTTTATGGAACAGTCTCTGGAGCCTCATCTTCTGGTTATATTTTAGGCACTGGGCTAAATAATTTTGTCAATGTTGCCTGGGATGCAACATCGCTTGATGCAACCCCATCATCAGGAAGTCCGATTATCTCAAGTGGAGATCCAACATTTGCAGTATCGACAGATATTACCGGAGCAACTAGAATTACTGGATTAGAGGCTGGCTGTTTTGATTATACTAATTAAGATATGAAATATATTTTACTACTAAGTCTTATCTTTATCCTTGGGTGCAATAAGCATGAAAAAAAGGATGTTGAATCAAAAAGGGGGAATAGAGACTTAGTTGAAAATCCACGCAGTGCTCCAGCAAGGCATATGAAGAGTGCAAAAGATCTAAATGCTGTTGCCAATGAACGAAATTCCCGTTTGGTGGATGCTATTCCTAAAGATGACTGATCTAGAATTGGTAGGTAACACTCGAAGAGGTGTTTTCTTGGCGTACTCCGCATACCTCTATTGATTAACCATCAAAAAGCTCTGCTAAAGCAGATTCCCATTTAAGAAAACGAACTCCTTTCTCCTGTCTAGGGTGCTCAATCTGAGATACCACCCAAACCTCGCTCTTTGGAAAGTTTGGCTGCATTCTAAGTAGATGCTTGGCATCTGAAATATTTGGATCGGTCCCTGATTTTATCTCAATCAGAATAGTACTTTTATTATTCCTCTCTATAATTAGATCGACCTCTTCTCCATCCTTGGTAACTAGATAAAAAAGTTTATATCGCTTCCTTGTATAGCTATTTCTTTTAATCACTTCCCAAATAAAAAAGTGTTCAAACAACCTACCATATCCGTATGATCCTTTCTTAACTTCTAAATCTAAAGTGCCTTCTAACGCACGCATTACGCCTAAATCAAAAAAGTAAAATTTTGGGCTTTGTCCTTGTTGCTTTCTAATTGAACGATGGTAAGGCAATAAGAACTGCCCTAGTAATGTTTCCTCTAGGATCTGAAAGTATCTTGAAACGACACGAGAATCGACATTACAATCTCGTCCAATTTTAGAATAATTTACAATTTTACCACTTGTTTGAGCTGCAACTTCTAAAAATCTTGTAAAAGGATCAAGGTTTCTTACAATTTGTTCCTCTCTTATCTCCTCACGTAAGTAAACAGCAACGTAAGTTTCTAACTGCTCCCTTCTTACGACCGGATCTGATTGTTTTACTAAGGCCGGAAGTGCTCCCCAACTTAGAGTCTCATCTAGATTAAATTTCTCACTTATCTCTGTAGAAAGGAGTGGATAAAGATGGTTCAGCAGTGCTCTGCCAGCAAGGAGATTTGATCCTCCTCTTTTTAGTTTTCTTGCACTTGATCCTGATAATCCAAAATGAAATTTAGACTGAAACTCCTTATCTTCCATCAAGGCATGAACTTCATTAAGCAGTTGAGGCACTCTCTGTACTTCATCGATAATGACCCACGCCACATCTGAGCCTACACCACTTAGACTTTCAGCAATTTCATTGCGCAGAGTACTTGGCTTTGATTGATACCGAAGGTAATCTTGGTTTTTAAGAAGGTTAATCCATAAAATCGCATCCTTCCTAAACTCTTCTTCTAAAAGCCAAGTTTTTCCTGTTCCCCTAGCACCAAGAAGCAAAAAACTCATGTTTTTTAGTATGTTACATTCTCTATGGAACATATAGGGAATTTAGCAGCTAAATTAGACACGTGCAACACCTATTTTGTCTGGCTAAATTTGTTCTAATTCTAGTCAAGCCAACTAATCCCTTTAGCGAAAAGATCCATCCCTCTTCCAACTACAAATTGTCGCCATCGTCTATTGGCTGGGTTAAAAGCTTCAAATAAATTTTTCTTACTCCAATGATTAAGATCGCTGCAGCCATGATGATAATGCATGTTCTCATCTCTAAAAGCGCTTAGCATCTTAATAATATTATATGTGCCGAATTCTTGAAGGATCCAATCACACTGAGATCCTGAAAGCTTAGTTATTATTTCTGGTACAGCACTAGCCACATCCCCAGAAGTTCTAAAAGCAACACTCTCTTTAGGGTCATCAGTAGAGATCTTATGTGCTAGAGTTTTTTCAAGATTAGGAATCTTTGGATCGGTCGGCAATAATTGTGAAATTAAAGTATCGTACCCAAAAGGCCCTAAACCGCTATGCACTTCAAGGCCAAGAATCTTTTTTGCTGAAGAGAGGTTTTCCCTAATCCATTTTTCAAGAAAAACTAGATTTCCTGAAATAGATTTTCCCCCATAAAATAATCCCTTTTCATATTCATGTTGCCCACCAGCAATCGCTTGCTTTACTGGAGAATAGCCGTATCTAATAATTGCCAAGATAGTTTGTAAGAGAAACGCATCAACTCTTAACGGTCCCCGCTTAGGATTCAAAAAAGAATCAAGCGCACGATAAGCATTTGGAGCGCCTTTAAATTTACTCTGATCCAAATGAAAGTTTCTGTTTAGATCAATATTCTCTTTTGTAACTCTCCGCTTATGAGACATTCCCCAAGGATTAAGACAATGAAGAAAAACAAAAGTGATATTATCAGAGGGCTCAAGGCAATCTAAGATCGCTAACTGAATCGCTGCTCCTAAATATCCCTCAATACCGTGCGTGCCTGAAACATGAAATAAAATCTTTTCTGATTTTGGACCTCCAATTGTTGCAAAATCCAGATAGAGTGCCTCGTTTTGAGATCCTGGACCCTCTACTAATATAGAATCTGTTTGAGCATCCTTTTTATCTACCGCAGTCAACCAACGAGTACGGGACTCCGAATAGCTTTCAGAGAAAAACTTATCAGCCTCAGAAAGTAGATTTGCAAATCGTTCGTAATTTATCATGTGTATAGAAATTTATGGTGACACTTCTGTGACATATTACACAAATTCGTGACAGTTAGAAGTAAGTTTATTAAAATGGTTGCATGATCCCGGTGGTTTTAAGTCCTGACAAATTAATAATTGGCGCTAGAAAAACTACCCTCGCTCAGATTCAAGCAAGAGAGGTTGCTAGCAAAATCTCCACTGTCTATCCAAATATAAAAATAGAGTTTCATTTTAGAGAAACCTTAGGTGATGTAAATCAAACAGCCCCACTTACCGGGTTTGATAGTCGTGGTGTCTTTACCGATGATTTTTACTCAATGCTTGTTAATAAAGAGATCGACCTTGCTGTTCATTCCTGGAAAGATCTACCTATCGCTGACCGAGAGCTAACAGAGATAGCTGGTACGACTGAGCGAGCCGACTGTAGAGATGTCCTCCTAATTAAAAGATCCTCAATTGATAAAATCTTATCCTCTTCCTCAATCTCTATTTTTTCCTCATCTCCAAGACGGGAATATAACATTGGAGAATTTCTAAACTGGGCTTTACCAGGCGCACCCAAATCCATTTTTATACCTGTTCGTGGAAACATTGAGACCCGTCTTCGTAAGCTAATTGAATCTGATTCTGATGGTCTTGTTGTTGCAAAAGCTGCTCTAGATCGTCTATTAGTTGGCAAATACCAGGAAGCTGAAAGTTCAAGGGAAACCGTTGGTAAGTTTGTAAATGAATGCATCCCTATCGTTATTCCATTAACAGTTTGCCCAGCAGCTCCAGCACAGGGAGCATTGGCAATAGAGATCAGACGAGAGCGTCCAGAGATTCAAAATATTATTTCAACAATTAATGATGCTTCAACATTTGAATCTGTGCAGGCTGAGAGAAAGATTCTTGCAGCATATGGTGGTGGTTGTCATCAAAAAATTGGGGCCACCGTTCTCTTAAAACCTTACGGTAAAATTACATACCTTAGAGGACTAACAGATGCTGGAGAAAAACTTGATGCTGTTACTTTAACACGAAACTCTGAGCCACTCCCAAAAGCAAAATCATTAGAAAATGTTTGGCCAAAAGATATTCAAGATCCAAGTATCGAGGTATTTTCTAGATCTCCACTCTCAGTGACAAAGCCGAATCCAGAATGTGGGTTATGGATCAGTAAATCAGAGGCAGTCCCGTCTAATTGGAAAATTGGTCCTGAAACTCCGGTCTGGACTGCTGGTCTAAAAACCTGGAAAGCATTAGCTAAAAAGGGAATCTGGGTTTATGGCAGTTCCGAAAGTTTGGGAGAGCATGAACCTCCCGATGTCGATCTTTTACTTCCTAAAACAAAAGAGTGGGTAAAATTATCCCATGATCAGAGTCCAGAGATAAACGCGAATGAGAGACTTGCTACTTATTCACTAAGCGTAACGAAATCATTTCCAGTTCTAAAAAACATTACTCATTCTTTTTGGAAGAGCGGCTCTCTTTTTAAAGCTGCAGTTAAAGCAAATCCTAATTTATTGACTGGATTTCATGGCTGTGGTCCTGGGAACACTTTTACAATTATTAAAAATATCCTTGGTAATGATGAGCGTCTTAGAGTCTATCTCAGTTTCAAAGATTTTATTAAAGAGGTGTCCCCATGAAAAGGCTTCAAAGATTAAGACGCACTGATCAACTTAGAAATATGTTAGCTGAAACTACGTTCGGTGTAGATCAATTGATTCAGCCGCTTTTTATAGTCGAGGGGATCTCACATAACGAGCCTATCCCTGGTCTTATCGGCAACGAGAGAATGACAATTGAAACTGCCAAAAAACAGATTGAAGCCGATCTAAAATCTGGGGTTAAACAGTATATGCTTTTTATTGTGCCCTCTGAAAAACGCACATCCAAATTTAATAATCACTTTGGTCAATCAGCTATCAAAGCCATCAAGGATTCCTTTGGTCAGGATTTAACTCTCTGGGTCGACACCTGTCTTTGTTCATTAACTACGACCGGGCATTGCTGTGTCTCTGATGATAATGATCAACCAGATTTAGATTTAACTCTAAAAGAGATCTGTGATCTTTCACTTAGGTATGCTGAAGCAGGCTGCGATGGGGTCGCGCCGAGCGATATGAATGATGGTCGCGTGAGTGCCATGCGCCAAACCCTAGATGAAAATCGTTTTTCACTTTTACCGATCATGAGTTACAGCACTAAGTTTGCCAGCTCATTTTATGGCCCATTTAGATTAGCCGCCGATTCAGCTCCACAATATGGCAATCGTAAACACTACCAACTTGATGTGAGAAACAGAACTGACGCCATCGCCTGCAGCGTTCGATGCGCCGAAGAGGGTGCTGACCTTTTAATGGTCAAGCCAGGAATGACATCTATAGATTTGATTGCTCCGATAACTCAGCAAACCGGCTTAGCGGTTGGAGCGTATCAAGTTAGTGGAGAATATGCAGCAATGGCACTTTTAGCTAAAGAGGGATTACTTAATTTTCACTCTGGATTGCTAGAAAGTTGGCATGTTTTTAGGCGAGCAGGCTCAAGATTCGTAATTACTTATGGAGCTAGAGTTGCTAAGGAGATCGGACTCTGAACTTATTAGGGTTCTTAAATGTGTTCTTTCTAAGGTTTTAGGAAATTAATGTTTTAGGAAATTATTATGTTTGACTATACAAAATACTTCGATACTTGCTTAGATCGTCTCCATGCTGAGAAAAGATATAGAATATTTAGAAATATTGCTCGAGAGCGCGGCAACTTTCCGACAGCTAAACTAAATGATTCAGGTACCACAAAGACGATCACAGTTTGGTGCAGTAATGACTACCTAGGAATGGGTCAAAATACTGTTGTTCTAAAAGCAATTCATGATGCGGTTGAGCAATTTGGTGCAGGTGCTGGAGGCACAAGAAATATCTCCGGCACTCATAAGTTAATCGTTGAGCTTGAGGATGAATTAGCGGATCTTCATAATAAAGAGGCCGCTCTTGTCTTTACCTCTGGATACATAGCTAACGAAGCGTCTCTCTCCACCTTAGGTGCGATGATAAAAGATTGCGTAATCATCTCTGATAGTGAAAATCACGCCTCTATGATCGAAGGAATTCGTCATAGTAAAGCTAAGAAGTTTATTTTTAGGCACAACGATGTTGATCATCTAGAGGAGTTACTAAAAGATATTCCAAAAGAAACTCCGAAAATCGTTGCTTTTGAAGCTTTGTACTCTATGGATGGTGACCGCGCACCTCTTAAAGAGATTATTGATGTTTCTAAAAAGTATGGTGCTCTTACATATGTGGATGAAACTCACTCAGTAGCTCTTTATGGTCCTAGAGGTGGTGGATTACTTGAAGATACAGGTCTCCTAGATGAGGTAGATATAATTCAGGGTGGTCTTGGAAAAGGTGTCGGCGTGGTTGGTGGATTTATCACTGCTTCTAGACGGATCGTGGATCTCATCAGGAGTCACGGCGCTGGATTTATCTTTACGACCGCACTTCCTCCAATGGTAGCAGCCGGTGCTTTGGCAAGCATTCGGTATCTAAAAGAGAATCAAACAGAGAGGATTGCTCTTTTAACAACAGCCAACAAAGTAAAGCAAAAAATGCTGGAAAGAGATCTTCCGATCCTTTTAACTGATACTCATATCGTTCCATTTATGGTTCGAGACTCTCAGCTATGTCAAGAAATTGCAGATATCCTTCTCCATGATTTTAATATTTACATTCAACCGATAAATTATCCTACAGTACCGCGTGGCTCTGAGCGGCTTAGAATTACCCCCTCTCCGCTTCATACTGATAAGATGATCGATCACTTAGTAAACTCACTAAGTAAAGTATGGGGTCGGTACTCTGAAAAATTAACTGGTCTATCAATTATGGAGAGCAATGTACGGGTGTAGAAAACAAAAAGATAAAGTGGGTATTTTATTAGCTCAGCTAGGGACTCCAGAAGCCCCGACCAAAGCCGCATTAAAAACATACCTTAAGGAATTTCTCTCTGATCCAAGGGTGATTGAGGCAAATAGATTTATCTGGTGGCTGACTCTTAATGGGATCGTCCTTCGAACACGCCCAGCCAAATCTGCAGAGCTCTATAAAAGAGTTTGGACAAAGGAAGGATCCCCACTACTACTTACAACACAAGCTCAGACAAATAAGCTTCGAGAACGGTTTAAAAAACATACCAATGTCTCTGTCGAATTTGGCATGCGGTACGGTACTCCGTCTCTTGATAGTGCAGTAAAAAAATTAATTCAGGATGGTTGCGGTAAGATTGTACTTATTCCTCTTTATCCTCAATACGCCTCTGCCTCAACTGGATCAACCTATGATGCAGTTTTTACCTCGCTATTAAAAGAGAGAGAAGTCCCGACATTAAGGTGCGTGGATCCATTCTTTGATAATGAAATATATATATCTGGACTTTCAAAAAGTATTGAAAATTATATTGCGACATCTCCAAATAAACCTGAAAGAATTATTTTTTCATATCACGGTATTCCAAGACGATACGTGAAAGCTGGAGATCCGTACTGCTGTCATTGCACTGCCACAACAAAGTTAGTATCAGACAAATTAAAGCTAGATCCATCTATAGTCTTACAATCATATCAATCCCGTTTTGGAAAAGAGCCGTGGCTTACTCCATATCTAGATGAGTTGGTTAAAACATTAGCAGCACAAGGCACAAAGAGGCTTGCTGTAATCTCTCCTGGATTTGTAACTGACTGTCTTGAAACCATCGATGAGATTGGCTATGAATTAAAAAAACAATTCCTCGAAGAGGGCGGTGTGAGTTTAGATCTTATTCCATGCTTAAACGACTCTGATGTATTTATCGATTGCCTTGAAGATTTAGTTAGAAGAACTGCTTCTGATTGGTTAGATAAAAAAGAGATCCACTCAACTTTAAACTGTCCTGCAAAGATTGAGATAAAGACTGAGCAACAAATGGGCAATAGCTGTAGTAATCCTGTAAACGAGGAGAGGATTGCAAATGGTTAATTTAAAGATTGATCAAACTGAGATCTCTGCACACTTTAAAGAGATGCAGAATTCCGTTACTGATATTTTACTTAAACTCGATCCTAAAGCTAAGTTAACTGAGGATATCTGGTCTAGAAATCCTTCAGGAGAAAAGGATCAGAGAAAAGATCAGGGCAAGGATCTGGGCGAGGATCAGGGCGGCGGCATAACTAGGATTTTTCAAGATGGAGCCATATTTGAACGTGGAGGAGTAAATTTCAGTGAAGTGTTTGGTCCAATAACTAAGGAGTTAGCTGAGATTATGCCAGGAGCTAAAAAAGATTCTCACTTTTATGCGACTGGTACTTCTCTAGTTTTACATCCCTACTCACCAAAAGTGCCAACTGTACATTGCAATTTTCGATACATGAGTGCTGGCACAGAGAATGACTCGATCGCCTGGTTCGGTGGAGGTACGGATTTAACTCCCTATGTTGTTAACGAGGAAGATTTTCGACATTTCCATAACGTTATAAAAACATCATGTGATAGACATAATCGATCATACTATCCTGATTTTAAAAAATGGTGTGATGAGTATTTTTACCTTCCTCACCGAAAAGAATCTCGGGGGATTGGCGGGATCTTCTATGACTATTTGGGCAAAGATACACCACATGATCTAAATAAAATGCTAGAATACGTTAAGGATATCAGCTCCTCATTTTCTAACGCCTACTTTCCTATTGTTGAGCAGAGAAAAGGGGAGTCTTTCAGTGAAAAGGAAAAGATATTTCAATTACAACGTCGTGGTCGATATGTTGAATTTAACCTTTTATATGATCGCGGAACAGCCTTTGGTCTTAAAAGCATGGGTCGAACAGAATCGATCTTAATGTCTCTACCTCCACAGGCATCTTGGGTTTATGATTTTAAGCCGGAACCAAATAGTGAAGAGGAAAAACTAATAGATATTCTTAAAAATCCAAGAGACTGGGCGGCTGATAGTACTGCTGATGACACTTCAGCTTATTCAGATAAGAATTCTGTCTACGCACACTCTGTCTCTGCACCTTCTTTAAATGTTGGGTAGGTAAGAGAGAAGTTGTAATGCTCTCTTAGTAATTTTGAGCTGACTCTTTGATTAGAAAGAATAGTATGAAGTCCGCGTGCTTTTGCTTCTTCATAAGGAATTGATTTTGGAAAAGGTAGATTAAACTTTTGGCAATAATAGTTAATAATATCAATCGATCGAGTAGGCTCACTATCAGCTACGCAAAGTATCTTTGGCATACTCTTAAGCGACAGCAAAAAAACTATTGTTCGTGCCAAATCCTCAACATGGATACGATTGCTCCACCTCTCACCACCTCCAATGAGTGGATACCGTCCTGCTTTAAGGGAAGCGCCAACACCACGTCCTGGCCCATAAATGGCTGGGATACGAAGAATTGTGGATTCATTAAAGGTATTAGCGTAGCATTTTTCAAAAGTGACCCGTGCCTCACTGCGCAGATGATTTGGATTAACTTTTGTACTCTCATCAACCCACGATCCATCATCAACTCCGTAAACTCCGGTGGTACTAAGATAGATCGCTTTTTTAATACTAGGGATCAAGGCATTAATGCGGGATTCAGCTTGTGCTTCAATGCTTCCGCTCTCATTATTAGAGGAATTTTCAGTAAACTGTGGAGGGATGCTATCAATCACCGTCGTCAAACTGGGAGTTTCCTTAATCAGAGTGCTCAAACTATTAGCTGCGGTAGTATCACATTCACTAGAACACCAGCCCAGCTTTTTAAATTGAGCAACTGTTTCAGGGTAGCGGCTAGTTATTAAAAAAGTATTTGGCTTAAGCATGGAAGCAACTTTTTGTAGGACATATCCACCACCAAGGAGAAGAGTAGTAGGAAGAACTTTAGGAGAATGATTAACCATATCGTGAAAATATTAACTGAGTATTTATTAACAGAGCAACTATAAACAGAGCAACTATAAAACTATGAGCAAATTACATCAATCATTACTAATGCGAGCCTATCGAGGGGAAAAGACTAGTGTAACTCCTTGCTGGTTTATGCGCCAAGCTGGTAGATACCTTCCTGAGTATAGAGAGCTCCGTCAGAAACACTCAATGTTAGAGATGATTAGAACGCCAAAGCTTGCCGCTGAAGTAACTTTGCAACCGATTCGACGCTTTCAATTTGATGGTTCAATTATCTTTGCTGATATCTTAAATCCACTAATTGGAATGGGTATTGAAGTTGATTTTATCGAGGGAGAAGGTCCTAAAATATTTAATCCGATTGAAACGACCAAAGATGTTTCAAAATTAAAGGTTCCGGCTGCTGTTGATAATATTCCGTATACTTTAGAGGCGGTATCTTTAGTAGCCAGCGAACTAGATAAGTTAAATATTCCCCTCCTTGGATTCTCTGGATCTCCATTTACATTATCCTCTTACATGATAGAGGGACGCCCGGCAGAGGGACTATCAAAGACTTTACAATTTGCTAAAGACAATCCTGAGAGCTGGAATGAGCTTCAGGAAAAACTGGCTCATGTAGTTTCAGATAATTTAGTAGCACAAAATCTAGCTGGAGGCTCTGCAATTCAACTTTTTGATACCTGGGTAGGAAGCTTATCAAGGGAGGAGTTTTCAACGTTAGCACTCCCTCATATAAAAAGTATTATTGAATTAGTAAAAGCTAAAACCGATGCGCCGTTATTATATTTCGCAAAGAATGCTAATCATCTTTTACCAACTATTAAAGATCTCGGCTTTGACGCACTAAGCATTGATTATAATATCTCTTTATCAGAGGCAGATAACCTTACGGATAATCGTTTCCCCCTTCAAGGAAACTTAGATCCGGTGCTTTTAAAAGGCTCAAAAGATGAACTAGAAAAAAGAACATTAGAGATACTCGAAGAGGGAACAAAATTAAAATCTCATATCTTTAATTTAGGACACGGAATTTTACCTCAAACACCACCAGAGAATGTTTCTTTAGTTCGTGAGTTAGTTCGCTCTTATGAACGGCTCTTATGAATTCTAGCTCAGATAAAAAAATAGGTATAATTGGTGGTGGCATAACCGGGCTTACTGCTGCATGGGAATTATTAAAAAGCGGCGCGTCGGTTACAATCTTTGAGCCCAAACGATTAGGCGGACTTATAAAAAGTTCAAGACAAGACGGCTTTACCCTTGAGCACGGAGCAACAACACTTGCCTTAACTGATCCTTTTATAAAACTACTCAGGGAGCTAAATCTTTATGACCAGATAGTTCGTCCCCACACTAAAACCTACACTCAATTTGTCTGGCATAATGGTGCGCCAAGGTTAGTGCCAAAAGGTCCTAAAAATCTCATAATATCTGATCTGTTATCACTGAACGAAAAATTACGGCTTATTTATGGGCTATTTAGTGCTCCAGATAAAACCAAACTATCAGCGACTAATTCCGTGCACGATCTAGTATCGCTCCTATTCGGAGGTGCAGTTGCGACAAAAATTGCGGCAGCCGTGGTAAGAGGGATCTTTGGTGGGGACACAAGAGAACTCTTGGCAGATTTAACTCTGCCGAAACTTATGAAGGGCCTTAATGCTGGACTCACTCCACTAAAAGCGATGCGCGCATCTAGTCGAAAATCTAAACGACCAGAGATCGGATTAATCCGCGGCGGCAACGAAACTATCTGTAAAGCTCTAACTGAAAAGATCCTACAAGATGCCAGTATAATTAAAGAGCACGTAACTTCACTTGGATATGAAGATAAAAATTTTATTATCAAAACTGAACATAATAACACCTTTAATTTTGACACAGTTATAGTAGCAACTAGTGGTAAAGCAACTGCACAATATTTTAATATTTTTAATTTAAATACCCTTAATAAACCTGCCGCCGACCTATTTAATTCTATAAAATACGCAGAGATCCTTGTACTTCACTGTGCCTGTCAAAAGACAGACAAATTACCCAACAATGGATTTGGGTTACTCTTTCCAGAAGATGAATTTGAAGACCTCTTAGGTATTCTTTATAACAGCAAAATCTTTCCGCATGTTGCGCCTGAAAGCTCAGATCTTTTAACATTGTGCTTCGGTGGAACTAAAGGATTAAAAAAAGATATCAACGCCTACTCTGAAAAAGCTACTGAGCTACTAAAAAATATTTACGGTATTACGGATGCCAGGATTATTAACCAGGCGCACTGGTCTCATGCTATCCCTCAGTATGATCCTCAGGCATTAATTTTAAAAACCGCCACCGATAAACTTCAAAGAGATTTTCCAGGCTTATATTTTATAGGAGCCGATCGTGGTGGGGTAGGGGTGCCTTCAAGGATTGAGATGGCTACATCTTTGTCAATATAATCAGCTCTGCTAGTTAAAATCGCATTTCTATAAAATAAATACCGTTTGGCATTGCTATTCATGTAAATGTTAGGCATATAGAGCATATACATCATAAACCAAGCGTAGATAATTAAAATACAGTAATTTCGATAAGTTATGAATTTAATACTAGATCAACTTCCAAATAAAAAAGCTCACGGGCGTGTAGAATTTCACAAAGGCCTTAGAAACAGGGAGGTCAATAAAACAGACATTTTTCTCTGTACGTCAGTCTGTCTATCCCAAATTTCTAAGGATCTGATCAAAGATCATAATGGAGTTGACCTAGACTCTCACCAGGCCCACCTTTTGATCGATGATATTTACTACAAACCATCTCTTGGATTTGCTTGTGCATATGAGTTTGCTGCAAATGACGAGAAAGTTTTAGTTTCTGGATGTTACTTTACTTACTCAATCCTAAAAGAAGCACTAAAACCCATCAACAAAGAGAGAAATGTTGTTGGGTACATTGATTGTAAATGTCCAGCTGAAGAATTTCCAAAGACATTAAGAGCAAAACTTTTTGAAATTTGCTCAGATTGGTGTTTGCATATTTTGTACAATAATGGATTTAGCAGTGCGATTCCTGATGCTCAGTTTTCTCACTTTTGTAACATAGATCCTAAACATAACGCTCAAGCTGTAGAGAGTTACGTCAGTCCATTTATCTATCTGATTAAAGAATTCATTGAAGAGTTTAGTTTAGGAGAATCTTTTATTGGGGTAAAAACGGCACTAGCGGCACAAAGGGTTAACGCTGTTCAAGGAATCGATCCAGCGGTTAAGCACAATATGGAGGGAATTTTAAGATTAGCAACAAAAGATCTTCAATTAAGAGGGATTCATTTTACTCAGATTAAAGAGGGCACTGTGGATATGTCATTCTATGACACACCACATAACACTGCTCATAATTTCTACATGGCCTTTAAGCATCAGTTAGGACACACATTTGCAGTAGAAAAACGACCTTCCCATGTAGCCCGAGATGAGGCGGTAAGAGATATTTTAGCAGGATTACTGAAAGATGATTATGGGGATCTAAGTAATACTGTTAAGCGTGCACAGTATGAGCGAGATCTAAGTTATATAAATTGGTTGATTGATAATAACTCTGTTGTTTCTCCTGCCGTATCTGTTATGGATTTTGCTCGCGCTGTATATAGTCCTGCTAAACTTTTTTTAGATTCACGAAATAGTCCGACAGGGAAACTAACAATTCCAGCAATCTACATCTTACCTTACGCACAAGAACAAGCTTTGGGATATTAATTCTAAGTTGCTTTAGCAACTATCTCCGCTCGCCCCCGTATCCCGTCTAACATCCCTTCAAATACATAATTATGAAGCGGCAATACACAATACCAATATAGTTTTCCCCAAAAACCGCTTGGCCAAAAACAAGCCTTCATAATAAGAACTGAGACAGCACCTTTTTCAGTAATGTCAAAGATCAACATAGCTTGACCGGGAAGCTTCATTTCAGCACGAAAAGCTATATGCTTATTAGTGATTAACCTTTCAACTCTCCAAAAATCTACGGTATCACCAACAGAAAGATTATCTGGATGCGGGCGACCGCGTCGCATTCCAACTCCACCTATCAACCAATCCATAGAAGCTCTAAGCTGCCACAGCCAATCAGCATGAAACCATCCAGTAGATCCACCCACTGATTTTAGTATTTTAAAGATCTTCTCCGGCGATGCATCAATTTCCAATCGTCTTTCATCTACAAAAGATAGCCCTTTATAATTCATTATCTCAGCAGCTTTACTTGTTGTTGCATCTGTCCAGCGACTCTCGTAAGTTCCTGCTTTCTGTTTAGCTAAGGCTAATGAAACCGCATCCCTATAAGTAATCGGATCAACTTTTATCCATTTACGAATTCTAAAGTCATGACAGATAACATCATTACGTAAACTTTCAACAAGTGTCTTAGCTAGACCAATCGGCACTGAAGTTACAAGATTTAACCAGTAACTAGAAATTCTTGGTGAAAGAATTGGTACTGGGATTATCGTTACTTTTTGTCCGATAACTTCACCGCATTGCCTAAGCATATCAGCATAAGTAAGCACCTCTCCGCTTCCGACATCTAGGATCTGACCAATAGATCTTGGCTCATTAATTACACCAATTAAATACTGAACTAATTGCCTTATTGATATAGGTTCACATTTAGAACTTACCCATCTAGGACAGATCATAATCGGTAGTTTATGAACAAGATCTTTTATGATCTCAAAGGAGGCACTTCCAGATCCAATAACAATTGCAGATCGCAGTTCAGTCACTGGAACTGATGTCGATCTTAAAGCATCTCCTGTATCTTGACGGCTTTGTAAATGCTTTGAAAGGCCCATACCAGTAGAGCCTAAGCCACCTAAATAGATTATTCTTTTTACTCCTTGCCTCTCACATGCTTCTGCAAAATTCTTAGCACACTGAATATCGTGCTTGGCAAAGGACTTTCCTGAGGAGGTCATTGAATGAATCAAATAAAAAGCAACATCTATCCCTGATAACGCCCTATCAAGAGATTCAGGCATCAAAGCGTCTCCCTGTACAATCTCAATACCTTTCCAATTGCGTCGTTCTAACTTTTCAGGATCCCGCGCCATCCCAACAACATTACGAAATCCAGCCTTTTGTAGGTCTGGAGTAAGCCGGCCTCCAATGTACCCACTTGCTCCTGTCACCAAAATTTTGAGATCTTTACTCAATTAGGAATCTCCCAATACGTTACAGATGATGTAATTAATGTAGCTTTAGTGTAAAGCCTTATTTAAATGGATACTAGGCTTGTCTTATCTCAACTAGCGTTTTCTTAGGTTTACTAAGATCGTAATTAGTGGACTTAAACACAGTAAGTTTATTCTTTTCTAATACTTGGGGATCTAGCAGTTCGGACTCCTCACCACTCATTAAAAACAGTGGGGCATCTTCATGTACGAGATAGTGGCAATATCCGAAGAATTTTTTTGCCGGACTAAATGCACGGGAGATTGAGAAATACTCCTGATATATCGGAACGATCTCCTCTCCTTGAAGTTCTTCAATAGCTCTAATGTAAACTGTCACATTTGTTAAGCTCAGTGTTTTGATTGCTTCTTTTAAAAAGATGGCGCTCTTCTCTTTAGGTTCGATCAGATGGGCCTCTCTATCTGGCCAGATCATAGCTAATATCAATCCTGGGAATCCAGCTCCAGATCCGACATCAATAAAAGCTTCTGATTGTGGTAGGCATTTTGCCGCCAACAAGGAGTCGTGCACATGATTAAGTGCTATCTCATCAACTGATTTACTACCTGTAAGATTTACTTTCTGATTCCACTTATCAAGTAGGATACAAAAGTCCTTTATCTTTGAAACGGCAGCTTCTGAAGCAGAAAGGGCAGTAAGCTCAGTTTGAACAACAGCCGGTATAATAAAGTCCATAATAATGATTATCGAACGTGGACTGAAAAAAATTAATCAAAAACTCAATAAAATATCTAATAAATGGGGAATAAATTCAAGACTTCTTTTATCTAGGAGGAGGGGGCACAGTAGATTTCAAACATTATTTTATTTATGTCATACTGATGCTTTTAAGGGTTGTCATTGTATTTTCTTCAACTATCATGGCGCTGTGTGTCCCAATTTGCTTGATTAGGAATTGGAATTAGCTTAAAAGTTACCACCGTTTTTAAATAAGTCTTTTATCGAGAAGATATGGCTAGACGAGATACTGAAACAAAAATATACGATTACAATTTGTTCACTGAGACTACTCGTAGTGTAAAGATATCTGTCATTCCTGTGTACCATGAGGACCAGTCCGATCCAGAACGTAACTTATATGTTTTTACTTACACCGTTACAATTGAAAACACTGGTGATGAAATTTCTCAGTTAATTAATCGACACTGGATAGTTTGCTCTGCTGGTATTCAATGTGCTGATGTAAAAGGCGAGGGGGTAGTTGGAGATCAGCCGATATTGCTCCCTGGTGAAGTTTATCGATACACAAGTGGTACAAGCATTAACGATCCTGTGGGCTCTATGTGGGGTTCTTATACTTTTCAAACAGAGACTGGGGAATTCTTCGATGTTTCAATACCTAAGTTTGAGCTTATATGTACCGGAATTCCTGATTCGCTACTTAATTAGAATCAAAGATCTGTAATTTTATAATCCAAGTAATTCACGAAAAATGGTAACTGTACTTTTACGTCTACGTCGTAACAGATCAGCAACTGGCTGAAGATCAACATCTGGCTCACAAGACTCTTCAACAATATCTTCAATTACACCGAATCTTTTTCTTACAAATTCTGAAGTACTTTGGCGTTTACGTTTCTCTGGACGATAAGAATTAGCTATGTGACTCGATTCAGAAATATCAATCTCTACAATCTGATCATTCCAATCTTTAAGTCTGCCTTTGGCATCACTATTGGCACAAAAACCGCCACCATTTTCGAAGTTGGAGTAATTCAAGCTCTCTTTCATATTCACTACCTTGTAAGTTCAAACTGAAATTTAGTATCGCCAACATCTACTCCATTAAGGACTTGCAAACATTGTGCCGCCAAGTGCCTAATAAGATTTGAATTATGTCACCAAAAAAGTCGATTTTATGGTAGTTTTTCGGGGGATCTGTAGGAAATATTCGTAATAAACCTCTAATTTGAGGGGTTTGACTTAAGAGTTACTCAACTACTTATTCAACGCCGATCATGGCAAACTTAAGGTAACAGAGGTCTGAACAGGCTAGTGGATACGGATGATCCTCAGGCTGACCGTAGAGTCCTATCAGGGTTCCTCGTCGTCTAGTAGTCGATAGAGCTTCTTGGCAGATCTCTAAAAACATACCCTGATCAATATGACTCGAGCACGACGAAGTAGCAATTATGCCACCTTTGGCTACGGCTAAGAGAGCTGCGGTAAAAAGTCTATGATAACTTTTCTTTGCATCCTCAACTGAATCAGCAGAGTGGGCAAATGATGGAGGATCTACGATAACAACATCCCAAATTAGTTTTTTAGATTTAGCATCTTCTAAAAATGAAAATGCATCTTCGGCAATTCCATCGTGAAGCTTTGGATCTAAATTATTTAAGATCCAATTTTCATTGGCAGCCGCTATGGCAGGTTTAGCCAGATCCATCGTTGTGACTTTTGTAGCGCCATTAATACCTGCATAGATTGAAAATCCTCCAGTATAACCAAAAAGATTCAGGACGGTTTTGTTTTTTGTAAGTTTTCCTATGCGCTGCCTGTTCTCTCTTTGATCTAAGAAAAACCCTGTTTTTTGCCCTTTAATAATATCAACAGAGAATTTTACTCCATTCTCTAAAAACAATGTGGCGTCACTCGGAAGATCTCCGATAAGAGCCTCTCCAGTGCCATCCTCATTGCGTCGCGCTTTTCGGTAAACTTTTTTTAAATGTAAGGATTTGGAAATTATCTCTGCTATGCCCTTAGCTTGATAAAAATTCCTTGGTCCGGCACCATCAAATTGCATCACTGCCGTATCACCATACACATCACAAACTAGACCTGGCAGCCCATCCCCCTCACCATTAATAAGTCGAAAGCCAGTTGTTCGATCATCAAAGAGAAGTCGTCTTAACGAAATTGCATTTTCTATTCTTTTTATAATAAGTGCGTCATCAATGTTTTCCTTACCAAGCGCAAATACTCTAAAGGCCAAGGGAGATTCAGGATCATAAAAACCCTTAGCTAAAATTTCACCAGTCTTATCCTTTAAAATAGCTAAGCTGCCGGAATCCGCTTTTGGTAATTTTTCAAGGTAATGCGAAAAGATCCACGGGTATCCACGCTTAAGATTTCTAACTCTATCTTTGGCTAAGACAAGGTGAACTGGCTTTTTTTCAGAGTTTTTATATAGATTCATGGGCGACTATTTATATCACTTAATATAATTTGAGCAATTTAGGTGAATTTAGATCGAAGCCGTGGTATTACCACCTCAGGGAAGCGTAGTAGTAGATTAGGTTTTAAGCGGAGGCGCACAGCTTGGAGATAGTGCTTCCGCGGGGCACGTTCGAGAGGGCTCCTGCCCTCTCTTCACTGGAGAAAATGAAAAAATACCATCCTTGATACTTTTTCATTTTCTCTTTACGCCCCGCGGAAGCACTATCTCCAAGCTGTGCGCTTACCTGTAGTTTTTCCCACATCCCGTCAGCGGCCATACCGTCATAGACGGAGAAGCGAGCAACATCATGGCACAGAGAACCGATTACCCTCGGTTGGAGTCAAGGCTTGGGTATCGGTTCAAAAACCGTGCTCACCTTATTCATGCCCTTAGTCCATCAGCCAAACTGGAATCCCGATTCCAAGTTCTAGAATTCGAAGGAGATGGTGCTCTCAGATACGTACTGCCAAAACTATTGGCAAAACGGTATCCAGAGGTAGCTAACAGTCCTGGTGAGCTTAGTAGGATGTACCACCTACTAAGTTGCAATGAGTCTCTGGCCCACATGGCATTGCGCCTGCAACTGCTGCGCTATGTCAAAGGTGGCAATTCAGCATCCTTCAGGGCGATTAAGCCACTGGCCGACGTTGTTGAGTCTATCATCGGGGCAGTTGATGCGGATGGTGGAATCGAGGCAGTCGAACAGGTCTGTAAAAAGATCTTCAGGCTCGACATTGAACTTGTCAGGTTCGATCGACCGATGGACATCCTCACTCGCTTAGCAGCGAAAGAGGGACTTGGAAGGATTGAATACAGGGTCATTCCGACAGCTGATAGCGGTCAAGCAGGTGGACACGTTTGCGTTCTCAAGATTGGCCAAACAGTTCGATCTGACAACGGATCTGGATTCACTTCCGAATGGGCAACTAGAGCAGCTGCAGCAATTGCCCTTCTTGTTCTCTTTCCTGGACGGTTTTCAACTGACCTTAAGAACTTCCGCTGGACCCTGAGACAATCGAATCTGAACGGCTCAGGAAACAGTCACTGAAGTTCTGATAAGAGAGGGCAGGCGAAAGCTTGAAAGGTTCAAAGGTAGTAATACTACTTCTGCGCTCCCTCCAAATTATTAACCTTGTTTCTGCACAGAAAGCTCCGTGATATAAACCCAAAATGGAAATCATAGTAGATCGATTGATCCCACTTTATGCCTTAGCATTGCTCGGTTTTCTTGCTGGTAAATTATTGGCTGTTAAAAAAGAGACGATCGCCCCAATACTAATCTATATCCTTAGCCCATCTGTCGTTTTCTTTGCAGTACTTGATGCAACACTTGATGCCCGTATTTTTTACTTACCAGTTTTATCATTTTCAATTGGCACATTAATTTGTGTTATCTCTTATTTAGCATCTAAACCGTTTTTTAAAGATTCCACTAGAAATCTTATCGGCTTTGCTAGTGGAGATGCCAATGCTGGATATTTTGGAATTCCGATCGCCCTTGCTCTTTTTGGAACATCACTGTTGCCACCGTACATAATGCTCGTCTTTGGACTTATGATCTACGAAAATACAGTTGGATATTATGTAACAGCTCGTGGTAATTTTGATCATAAAGAATCACTAAAAAGAATCATCAAACTTCCAACTCTTTATGCTTTCTTCACTGGGCTTATATTAAACTACTATAATATTAAAGCGATTGATGCCTGGGCTGATATTGGAGGAAGTCTAAGAGGTGCTTACACGACACTAGGAATGATGATTATTGGGCTTGGAATTGCATCACTCAAAAAATTTACAATTGATTGGTCTTTAGTTTCATTTTTATTTTTAAGTAAGTTTATTCTTTGGCTAGTTGTAACAATCGCAATAATAGTTATTGATCAGAACTCTTTTCAAATCATTAACCCAAATCTATTTCCGATTCTTATATTTTTTTCATCCTTGCCTCTTGCAGCAAATACAGTAACATTCGCGGCCGAACTAAGAGTCGAACCTGAAAAAGCGGCTGTCGTTGTGCTAGTAAGTACTGTTATTGCCACCCTTTATATCCCTTTCATCCATCAAAATTACGACAAGATTGCACTCCTATTTGGGTTTTAATATGCTACTGACTTATGAATAAGTTGATTCTTATATTACTAACTCTAATAGTAACAACACCCTCCTTTGCTGATCCAAATCCTATTAAAGAAACAATCAAGATCGGCGCTGTCTATTCCCTTACGGGCTGGGCAGCGATTGGAGGAGAATCTGAATTAAACGCAACAAAGATGGCCGTTGATGAGATCAATCTAAGTGGTGGTATCAATGGTAAAAAAATTGAACTTATAATTGAGGATAACCAATCAGATCTAAAAAAAACTGTGAACGGTATTCAAAAATTGAGATCATTGGATAAGGCTCAAATAATTCTCGGCCCAAATTGGGCAGAATTCTCTGATGTTGCTGCTCCAATCTGTGAGCGAAATAAAACTATAATGCTAACGGCTTCAGGATATTCACCATCTTTGACAACAGGGAAGGAATATATATTTACGACTCTACCAGCCCACTCTACTGCGACTCAGCCACTCTCAGATTATATTGCAAAACAAAATCATAAAAAGATCGCAATGGCGACTTCAGTAAGCGCCTACTATGAAAGTAGTGCCAATTCAGTTGTTAAACAGCTCAAAGGATATTCAATAGAGCTCTCATCAAATTCAACATGGAACCCTGGAACAACTGATTTTAAAAGTTACATTACAAAGTTAAAAGGTGAAGGGTTTGATGCTGTAGTTTTGATGCTCACAGAAGGCGGAGATTTAACATCTTTTTTAAAGCAGGCTAGAGACCTACATTATAGTGGTGCTATTTATAGTAGTAATGCTCTCCTATATGATCATCAAATTAGGGAGAATTTTGAACTAGCCGAAGGTGTCATATTTTATGAGTATTTAACTCGTGCAACAAAAGAGTTTAGGGATAAATACACAACTAAACATGGAGAGTTCTCATCGTTCTCAATTCCTAGAGCGTATGACAATGTTTATCTGCTTAAACATGCAATAGAAAATTGTCCCTCCTCACAGGTAGAGGTCCTTAAAGAGTGTCTTAGAAAAGCTGATTATAAAGGGGTTTCTGGTCGCATCCGTTTTAATAGTTCCGGTAATGTATTAACAGATGAAAAACAGAGTGAGCTCTATATCATTAGAAAAGGAAAAATATCTGGGATCAAGTGAACGCTACTTACAGATCGGTTAGCTAATCATTTAGGTTTAAGTATTCTCGAAGCACTACCTCTCGACCAGTCATCGTTGAACTTTTAGTTTTATTGTGAATATCGGCACCGTATTCAAAATTCCAAACATCTACAGTTGGATTCCATGAGGAATAGGACCAACAGATATTTTTCTTTTCAAATATTTTAATTACATCACGGATATACTTATCTCCACCTGGAGCCCAGCGCGCAGTTCCAAACTCTCCTACATACAGATTAACGCCGTGTTTCTTTTGAAATACTAGAGCCTCTTTCATGTTTTGCTTCATGCTCTTTTTATTATTCTTAGCGTTCGGATAAGTAACCAACTTTAATTTTTTTTGCTTGGTTGTATCAAGCGGACATTTGCCATTTGGATCAATACACATGTGGGAATATTTAATTGGATTATAAAAGTGAAAAGTATAATCAATGTTATCAAATGGCATTAATTGCAAGGTTTTAAAATGCTTTGGATCACCAAAGCGAGATGTCATTATGAGTTTCTTTGAGGGCTCAATCGCTCGAATAGCTTTAATTACATCGATTGCTAGACCATTCCAATCCTTAAGAGGGCTACTTACTGTATTTTTATACTGAGCTGGTTCGTTTACTAAGTCATATGCGTAAATAAAAGATTCACCCTTATACCGATTAGCGATCTTTTGCCATGCGGTAACAAGTGCTGCTTGCGCCCAAGATTCTGTAAATATTTTATGAGTAACCTCTCCCGTACGGGAAGCAAATCCTCCAGGAGGAGTATGTAAACCTAACACTGTATAAATATTTCTAGCTTTTAATTCGGCAAGGACTGTATCAAAAAAAACAAGCTCTTCATCTAACCAAGCAGCATAAGTTGTGCTGTTTGAATTGTCAGCGAATCCTGGATCATCAAAAACCACATCGTATCTAACAAGGTTTACCTTCATATCAACTAGTTTATCGTAGCTAGCCTGATCGAATGAAGCAAACACTACCCCTCTACAAGGAGCAGCTAGAACTGATAATGGAGATATCAAAAAAAGAAAGATAAACGACGCTAGAAAAGAAGATAGGATTTTCATTATTAAAACCAACAATAAGCAGACATAAACCTAATCAATTGTACCACAAAAGAGGCCCTCTGAGTGAAAATCGACAAAACTGACTACTAACTTAAAAGAAACAGGTCTATGATAAGCTGCTTAAGTTACAGGATTAATTTTGTATAGATTCCCCCATTTTCTAATCCTAGCTAGTTTTTTGGCCTTAGCGGTCAATGTACTATGTGCCACTTCGCAGTTTCCTGTTGCTGATGATTACGATGTTTTTTTGAGTTTTCTGATTAATTTCAAATCGAATGATAGCTTTAATCTCTCCCCCTTTTTTCTCCCTCATAATGAGCACCTTGTTGCAATTCCAAGATTACTTGCTTTTATTGATAGTTCTTTATTTGGATTTCATCCAGCTCACTTAGTTATTGTCCCTCTAGGATGTATTTTTGCAACGATATATTTATTTCATAAACATCTCATAAATACACCTAGTGAAAATGCGACATTAGTAACACTGCCAGCAATACTAATCTTTCTTGCACCACAACCGTATGAGGCATGGACATGGGCAATTGGGTCACTTCAATATTCTATTCCGCCACTTTGCGCGCTTATTGCATCTATTTTTTGGTTTCAGGATGGCATTAGGAATAAGATTTATGCTGTTATTTTTATCCTCATTGCTTCGTTAACCTTAATTAGTAGTCCACTAATTTTGCTCAGCTTGATCTGTATTGCAGTGATAAGACAACTTCCAAACAAAACCCAACCATCAAATCCGTATGTGTTGCTAATGATAATTGGAGTATTAATTACAAGTTTTGTAATTAAAAGCTCATCTGAAATTGCATTCTCTACCCTTAATCTTATTGGTAATGGATTGAGTTTTGATAAGAGAACGGCTTCCACCTTAGTGGGCTTTTTTGTTCTTACTTCATTTATTTTTGCACTTAGGTCAGAGTTTATAAAAACTCAACCAGCTTTAATGGGGTTTTTTGGTTCAATTCTTTTGATGATTTTAGCTATTGCCTATGGGCGTAGTGGGTTTGGTGATAACTTTATTCTTAATCAATCAAGATATAGCTATCTCTCTCTTATAGCGATAGGAATATCCATTTCAGTTTTTTTAATAATAATTAAAACGTCAGTAAAACTACCTTCTTTTATTACAGCTATCTCAATCCTGATCTTAACTTTTAGCTGGAGTTACTACTGGCCAAATTATATTCAGCGTAGAGAAGCCAATATCGATAACCTTATCGCTTGGAATTTAGATCAAACATCACCAAATCATCCTAATAAAGATCACGCTAATAAAATTCTAGCTCTAGCAATAGATAACGAAGTTATCCTATTACCTAAGGTATCCCTAGATACCGTTATTAAATCTCAGGAAATAAATTCACGCTGTCAAAAAACAATTATACTGAACGAAGATGACGTACAACGATCCCCTGGAAAGGTTTATTGGGATCATTATCACCATGCCAAAGGGTACGTCTTTGCAAGTGGGTATCAACTACCTCCAAAAAACATTACTGGGGAATCAAAGTTTTTACTTCAGCTTAGAGATGGTGATGCTAAATATCTCTATCAACCTAGCCCTAGATACCGCCCTGATGTTCGCCGTACTTATGGAACCAAAGCTACCGCACTACCAGGCTTTTCAGCTTTAATAGATCTAGGGAAACTCACAGCAGGTAGTTACAATATTGATTCAGTATGGTGGACTAAGGATGCCTGCTTTGTTAAGCAGCATAGGAAAACAGAGGTACTAATTGAGCCTTGAAAATATTAAGTACCGAGTTCAAATAAATCTTCGTAGAGACCTTCTGCAAATTTAGAAAAAGGAAGTATTATCAACTTTCCATCTTTTAAAATTTCATCCCCTGTATAAACTCCAAAAGCTCTTTTAAGGTGCTTCGATTCAATTAATTCTTTAAGAGTAGAGCCCCATTCTCTTCGCCATTTTTTTGATGCTTTGACTTCTATTCCAATACTTGTTTTTGCTCTCGACCAGATAAAATCTACCTCCTTGCCACTTACCGTTCTCCAGTAGTTTATAGTACCACCAGTATTCTGGTAGCTTGACCATGCTCTTAGTTCATTGAGTACTAGTGTTTCTAATAATTTTCCACGATCCGCCTGCTCTATTGGATCTCGAAGAAGACCCAAAATACTTCTGATTATTCCGGGATCAAAAAAATAAAATTTAGGATGAGAAGTTTCTTTTACTCTTATTTTTGCATTCCAAGGTTGAATAAAAGTGCCTATTAGAGTGTCCGCGAGTATAGAAAAATATCGCTCGGCCGTAGTCCTTCCAACAGCTGCATCTCGTGCAATGTTTGAAATATTGAGAATTTCTCCATTCATGATGGCTGCAACCTTAAGAAATCTGGCAAAAGGCTCTATGTTCCTGATTAAAGTCTCCTGATTTATTTCCTGAGTAATATATGTATGTGTGTATGAATCTAAAATTTCGATTGCAAAACTGGAGTCAGAGACAACTTTGGGAAGATTGCCAAAACTTAAGGAAAGGTCCAGGTTGAAATCAGAGCCGATCTCGGACGTAACTAAAGGAAAAAATTCTTTTGTAATGGCACGGCCTGCAAGGAGATTACTTTCAAGTCTTTTAATTTTTCTAGCACTAGAACCACTTAATGCAAATTTGTATAGATCTCCATGTTTCTGAATAAGATGGTGGATTTCGTTAAGCAGACTAGGTAGTTTTTGAATTTCATCTACGAGGATCCATTCTGAGTTTGAACCCTCAATAATATTTCTAAATCGGGAAGTATCTTGAATTAGGGGTAGAAATTGATCCTCAAGAAGGAGGTCAAATACAGTTGTTTTATTTAGTGGCAGGTTATTTTTGAGCCAAGTAGTTTTACCAGTCGCACGTGGACCAAACAAAAAAAATGAATGATTTGGAGCAGTTAATATTCTTTTATACATATAGGTAAAAAATGCTGTATTTTTTCCCTAACTATATACAAAAAATTAGAATCTGTAAATAGTCATTTAGGTAGCGATAAAGACGATTTCGGAATGGTTGAGGATCATCTGGTTAGATGCACAGACACCAAAGTCAGAGCCGCAGGAGTTACCCCCGGAATTCTCATAGCTTGACCGATTGAGGTAGGGCGTACCTTTGAAAACTTATGCTTCATCTCTGAGCTTAAGCCTTTGATAGATTCATATGAAAAGGCAACTGGGATCTTTAAAGATTCGTTCCGTTTTAATTTCTTGATATCTTCCTCTTGTCGAAAGAGATACCCAGAGAATTTAAGCTCTGTTTCAAGAGCAGCTTTAAGATCACTATTTAATTCTTTATCAAATCCAAATTCATTGATAATCAGTTCGATGGTCATTTCAGGTCGACGCAACAGGGTTTCTAAAGACACAGCATCTTTAAGATCGGCACTTTTGTTAGCTCTAAGCCAAGCATTTGTCTCCTCACGAGGAAAAGCCCGTGTCTTAGTAAACCACTCTTTAGCCCCTATATACTGGGTTAATCTATCTTCGTATTTGATCTTTTGATCTTCCCTTAAGAGCCCTATGCTCACCGCTCGTCCACAAAGCCGTTGCCAAGCATTATCCTCTCTTAACACAAGGCGATACTCAGCACGGGAGGTAAACATTCTATACGGCTCATCAACACCATTGGTAATAAGATCATCGATCATTACTCCAAGATATCCTTCAGAACGGCTAACAATAAAACTCTCTTTTCCCTGAACTTTAAGGGCTGCATTAATTCCAGCCATAATCCCCTGACCGGCCGCCTCCTCATATCCTGAAGTTCCATTTATCTGACCAGCTAGGAAAAGTCCCTTAATATCTTTAGTTTCTAGTGTCGGATTTAAACTTCTTGGATCGACAAAGTCATATTCAACTGCGTAACCAGGTACTAATATCTCAACATTTTCAAGGCCAACAATTTTATGAACAAATTGCTCCTGTACATCAACAGGTAAACTAGTTGAAATACCATTTGGATAAACAATGTCGGAATCAAATCCTTCCGGTTCTAAAAATATATTGTGCGCTATTTTGTCAGTAAATCTAAAAACTTTATCTTCTAAAGATGGGCAGTATCGCGGGCCACCTGATTTAATCTGCCCATTAAACATAGGACTTTTATCTTTATTGGCCCTGATAACATCATGGGCCACTTCATTAGTAGCAGTTATCCAACAAGGAATCTGCTTGCGATTAATAGATCCAGTCATCATAGAAAATGGATTGATTGGAGTATCTCCAGGTTGCTCTGTAAGAATGTCAAAATTAATTGTGGATCTTTTTAGTCTTGGCGGAGTGCCTGTCTTTAAGCGTCCAAGTGTAAAGCCAAGATCCTTTAAGCTATCACTTAAAGAATTAGATGCTGTATCACCAACTCGACCGCCGCATGTTTGAGTAGGCCCAGAGTGCATTAACCCTCTTAGAAATGTTCCGGTAGTTACAATAAGGGTTTTGCAATTAATAATGGAACCATCAGCAAGGGCAAGTCCTGTAACTATTCCTTTAGAAGTCTGAATCTTCGCTGCTTCTCCCTCAATGATTGTAATATTTGATTCTAGCTCAACAAGTCTTCTTACTTCATTTTTATAGAGATCTCTGTCAGCTTGGGCTCTTGATGCTCTAACCGCTGGACCCTTAGAGGAATTAAGGGTTCGAAATTGAATGCCGGTAGTATCAATAACGCGGCCCATAATGCCGCCTAACGCGTCTACCTCTTTCACAAGGTGTCCCTTTCCTATGCCTCCGATCGCAGGATTACATGACATCTGACCAATGCCGGAAACTCGCAGGGTAACAAGCGCAGTGTTTGCACCGAGACGAGACGCTGCTAATGCTGCCTCTACCCCAGCGTGTCCGCCACCTATAACTAAAACATCAAAATTGGTCATATATCAGAGAGTAGTATAAAAGCTTCAATGCCACCTACCTTATACTAAGCGACTCATAAACTCAACGCTAGCAGGTTGTTAATACTCAATATTTTTACCATAAAAAGTATCCTTTTTAAGGATGCTTCATTCAATGCCGCCTCCATAACACTTAGAGAGTTAGCAGGAAGTCCCTTCATTAAGGGGATGATTAGGCAAAATTAAATAGAAGAAAAATAAAAATATCAGTGTTGATTTATGAATCGACTTGAAGTCTATCCAGGACTACGTGTTAGTCGTGGGAAAATATTTTCAAGCTGTGGAAATTCCGCAGCCGAAAAGGCTTCTGTAACAAAGGAAGGAGCAGGCGATACAATTTTTGATCGTATCGGCTTTTTTATGTTTGTTTCAAGTGCAGTTGCTCTTTTAATGATCGTTTCTTTCTATTTCAAAGTAAGCTCGCCTGAGACACCTGTAATTGATATTACTCTTCAATCAATTAGCAACAAACTTTCTAAGGTTAGTTATGATGAGCAGTTTGTTACAAAAGTAAGTCAAACTTTTAGCTATATGCTCCCTGCTAATTTTGAAAGCAGAAAACTAGATCAGATAAAGAACAAAGAGTTTGATAACCAGGTTTCTCAAACCAGATTTATTACTAGCTTAATTAAGACAAATAGTAAGATTTTAGAAGCAAGTTCATTAGCTAAAACCATCGTTACTCAAAGCAAACAGCTTGGATATGATCCATTGTTCGTAACAGCTGTTATCTTAGCCGAAAGTCGGTTTGATAAAAAAGCCATTTCTCATGCTGGGGCATTAGGACTAATGCAAATCCTGCCATCTACAGCGAAATACATAACAACAAAGATCAGCCCCTCTCAATGGAAAGGCCACAGCTACCTCTTAGTTGATGAAGCTTATAATATAAATTTAGGAATTACTTATCTTAAGTATCTAGATGGCAAGTTTAAAGGGAACAAGAGACACACCCTCGTAGCGTACAACTGGGGGCCTGGAAATATGAATAGAGCACTTAAGGGTCAATCACAAATACCATCTGTAAGTCAAAAGTATCGTGATTCAATTCTTTCAACTTATGCAAAATGGTCTAGTCAATTTAAGAGAAGAGATTCGGAGCTAGCTGGGGATTTTAAGAGAGCAAAGCTAGGTTAGATTTTTAACGCACTTATGTTTTTTCTCTGATTATTTTCCTATACAGAACTTAGAAAATATTTTACCCAGTAGATCTTCTGTCCAAGTTTTGCCAATGATCTCTTCAAGTGCAGTCAAAGCAAGTCTCAACTCTGCACTACAAAGCTCCAATGGTTTAGAATCCTTTATTATCTCAATAGCTCGACTTAAAGCTTCATCAGCTTTTATTAGACATACCCTATGTCGCTCATTCGTAATTATGGCGCTTCCTTCACTTTGATCTGCGATCCTAGATTGAATCTCTTCAATAAGAGAGTTAGTTAAGTTTTCAAGGCCGTTATGTGTTTTAGCAGAAAGATAAAATACCTGATCAGCAGATTTAGATTCATTAGCAAACTTTAAAATTGCATCTAGACAGAGATCTATTTTATTAAAGACTAACCAGATCTTTTGTGATTTTGCTCTTAATTCCTTTAGAACTGGCATCCAAGTTGAAACTGATTGTTCAAGACTCTCAGTTGAATCTACGACCATAAGTACAAGATCTGCCCATTTTAATTTTTCATAAGCCAGCTCAACACCGATCTTTTCAACGGCATCAGTAGTCGCTGTTATTCCGGCAGAATCACAAAAAATAAATTTATACCCTGAAAAAGTTGCCTCCTCTTCGATCAAATCCCTAGTTGTCCCTGGCGTATCTGTTACGATAGCTCGCTCACGACCTAGGATTAGATTTAAAATGCTTGATTTACCTGCATTTGGTCGTCCACATAAAAGAACTCTAAATCCATCTTTTACTATCTGACCGTAGGAATAGCTGTAGATTAAATTCTTTATCTGCTTACGTGCTTTTTTAATAGTTGAATTTATCTTTTTTAGAGAATCTGGATTGATGTCCTCTTCAGGGAAATCTAAATGGGCCTCAATTTCGGCCAATGCATTTCGGATAGGCTCACCAAAGGAATTAATTGAATCACTGAATCGCCCCTCTAATTGTTCGCTAGCAAGCTTAAGTGCTTTATCAGTTGTAGCTTGAATCATGTCCCGAATTGCTTCAACTTGAATAAGATCGAACTTACCATTTAAGAATGCACGCTTTGAAAACTCTCCTGGCTCAGCAGGACTAATGCCAAATGCATAAAGGGATCTAAGAACTTTTTGAACTAACAGGAGGCTTCCATGAAGCTGAATCTCTGCTACGTCTTCTCCTGTATAACTATTTGGTGAAGGCATAAACACGGCCAACGCTTTATCGATCACAGCACTAGATTGATAATCAAGTAACTTTCCGTAGCAAAGCATTCTTGGATTATCAGTAGGGGATGTTTTAGATTGGAAAAGACTACTTAATGCTTTTCTAGTAAGCGGGCCGCTTATACGAATAACGGCGATCCCTGCAGATGCAGGAGCTGTTGCCAGAGCAGCGATCGTTGTTATATCAGTCATGATAAACTTAGATGAGCGTTAGGATGTATGCGAATCCAAAAATCCCAACACTTGCTAAAACTGTAGCTCTAGTAGCCCCAGCAGATCTCTCTCTTCTTATAAAAACCTGTTGTACAATTGAGACGATGTTATTAACTAGCCAATAAAGTACCAATCCTGCAGGAAATCCGATAAAGAAAAATGTAAATACTATAGGCATAAACATCATTATCTTTTTCTGCATCGGATCCATCACCGATGGAGTTGTCCATTGCTGGACAAACATACTAATACCCATGAGGATAACCATAACTGGAATTCCAATACCCCAAAGTTGAAAACTCTCTGGTGCAGATAGGTCGGTAATCCAAATTGCAAACGGTGCGTGTCGTAGTTCTATAGAGTTTAAAAGAACATTATAGAGTCCTAAAAAAACAGGAAGCTGGATTAACATCGGAAAACATCCACCCATCGGATTAATACCCTCTTTTTTATAGAGTGCCATTAATTCCTGGTTCATCTTAGTCGGATCACTTGAATGTTTTTCTCTTAGAAGTTTTATCTTAGGTTGCAATTCCTGCATTGCTCCCATTGATTTAAAGCTCTTTTTAGTAAGCGGCAAAAATAATGCTTTAATAATAAGGGTCAGCATTACAATTGCTAATCCATAGTTGCCAAAAACAGTGTCTAAAAATCTAAGGAGATCTAACAGTGGGTGAGCAAGCACTGCAAAGAATCCTAAATCAATAGATTGATGAAGGTTAAATCCAACTTGCTTAAGTGAGGAAGTTTCCTTAGGACCAACATAGAGTTTAAACTCTCCTCCATCTGGTGTACCGATAGCTTTAATAGCGATCGTATTTTCACGTCTTACAAGTGCTGTATTCTGCCCAGTAGATAAAGGAATTAAGGCTGTAGTGAAATACTTATCCCCATATTCAATCCAGGTATCGCTACCGAGGATCTCAGATCCTTCGGCGATATCAGTGAGGTAAGTTCTAGAGACTGATCCATCCGAGAGCCTTGCCGCCCCTTCAAAATCATAAGTGTTAATATTTTTAATATCTGCTTTAAAATGAGGCCATTCAATACGAACCCTAGAGCCATCAGGAGTTGAAGTGGAGAGTTTAACATTCAGATCAAAGAGGTATGTATCAGGATGAAAAATAAAAGTCTTTTTAATCTCAGTACCGTTAGAGAGAGTCCCAACAAGGGATAATGTGACATCATTACTAGTGATTTTGTAACTGTCACCAATCTTAGTAGCACCAATCGCATCGACCAATTTATAAGAAACAAAATCGTCGTTTAAACCACCAGCATAAACTGCTAGAGGCAAAGAGGATCCCTCTTTGACAGTGACCATTTCATACGAACCTGCAGAGTCAAATGACTGCTTAAAGCGATCTAACTTAAGACTTTCAACTCGGCCACCTAGAGTGTTTATAGTCATTGAGAAAAGATCTGATTTAACTTTTAAACTTGGTGCTGCCTTTAGTTCTGCTGGGGTTGGATAACCAACACGCGTGGCTCCCTGTTGAGGAAACCCTTGCTGAGTGACACCATTATTGAATCCAGAATTTGATTGAGTGACTCCGTTTTGCACTCCGTTTTGCGCTCCGTTTTGAGACTGACCCTGTCCCTGATTTTGCACGGTCTGCCCATCAATTGTAGCCACCGGTGCCTGCATCGTCTGTCGTGTATACGGAGCCATCACGATCTCTGAGTAGACCATGACGACGATTAGACAGAGCAAGATCGCAATTGCGGTTCTTTTATCTTCAAGCGGAGAGGAGTTATTATCTATCATTTATCTACTCAACTAATTCTCAATTAATAATTCTCAATTAACTTTGCACAAATTTTAAGGTACATAATCAAAGCCTCCGTCACAAAACGGTTGGCACTTTACAATACGCTTAGCCGACAACCAGCCACCTTTAAGAGGACCATGTTTTTTAAGTGCACTACAAACGTAATCCGAACAAGTCGGATGAAAGCGGCAATTCTCACCGAACAGTAACGAAAATGTATGCTTATAAAAAATGTGAAGCCCTGTCACAATCGGGTTAAACATTTTTTCAATGACAAATTTATACATTACAAATCTATACACCGCTCCCTCTTAAGTAGATTTAAAATATCCTGCTCAAGCATATCGTAAGAGCACTCTAAAACACCACGTCTAGCGATTATTAATAGGTCATAATTTGCACAAAACTTAGCGCGATGACGCCTAAAGATCTCTCTCATCTGCCTTTTAATTCTATTCCGCACATTGGCATGCTGGTCAATTTTCTTTGTTATTATTACACTAAATCTACTATTTTGAGTCTGTGATGGTGAGATTAGAATAAGAATACGCTTTCCGTAAAGCTTCCTTCCTTCCTCTTGAAGGCGCACAATTTCGGAACGCTTCTTTATTCGATATTTAGCTGGAAATTTTTCACTCAGGAGAGTTATCCTTAATTATGAAACTCTAAAAAAACTAGGGACTAAAGCTAAATAGACTTAATCAAGTTCATCCACTACGCAAGCTCTTTAAAAGTGCTTACTAAAAGTGAGAACTATCTGTAATGTCCCTTTCTTGGAGTCTTTACTGTAAGACTTTTTCGGCCCCTTTTACGTCGAGCATTTAGAACTTTACGTCCGCCCTTTGTTTCCATGCGAGCACGGAAGCCGTGGCTAGTCTTTCTCTTTTTCTTACTTGGTTGATACGTGCGCTTCATGGCTGAAAATCTACTTAATTACAATTAAAACAAGGCTGCATTATTAGCGACTTAGGGAGAGAAAAGCAAGAAAGGGCTCAAAAATAGCTGTTGAAACCACTATTTAAGTAAGAATTTACATATTATCCAATCAAAAAATATGAAATTTCGAGTGGTTAGGGGAAAAGTCACACAAAACAACCCCTCACAGAAGAGCGACCAATAAGTTGCTTAGTGAGTAGTCTCCAGTAAACTTACGAATCCAAAGATACGATTCCCTAACTCCGCGTATTCCGCGTGCCCCTCCTGTGTGTTTATTCTTTTTATATTTTATGTCGTAGGGCTATGGTGTCTTATATAAGATTAACACTGGAGAGCATGGAGTTCTCGGAGGTGTTTAAGATAGTACTTTTCTAATGAGGATAGCATAGCGCAACGATTCTATCTTTTTTCCCATGAAAGATTTGTAGGATTTATAGATGGAGAAGATCTAAGGACGCGCTAAAACTTCAACAATTTATCAATAGGGATCTCGTAGCTACTCTCCTGTTTCTCAAGACCTGAGCTAAGATTAAAATTGAACTCAAACCCAGTAATCTGCAAGCTTTGAGTCTCTTCATTTACGACAATCTTTTTGATCTTATCATCACCTCGCGGACCTCTCTCCACGATCGTACCTATCTGATACGGCCGTCCGATAAAGCTGCCTTTATTATTAAGATCCACACCATAGAGATCTGAATTTCTTGCTCTGCCGATAAGGAGTACCTGTTTGCCATTTAGCTCCGCAGTGGCCAATCCAAAACCATCTATATTATCGAGGACACTAAGTATCGCTCCAGTTTTTGCACTTAATTGATAAATTTTTCCAGTCTCTTTATTTTTACTACTGCCCATGACAGAGCTAACGTAGATAGATTGAGTGGCACATGAAAATGTTATGCCAAGGATTCCAAAAACATTTTCATTAAAATTATTACCAGCGATCGGCAATTCAACCCACTTCGACATTACCCCACTATCTGAATCAACTTTATAGATAATATTTTGTTTAGCAGGATTATTATAAGTTAACTCAACATGAGGCACAGGAAAGGTATAAACTGCGCCTTTATCATCAAAAGTCATCCCTCCAAGATATCCAGCAATCTGCCATGTTGGGTGTCGATAAGTTTTCTTTGGATTAGTAGCAACATCAACAAGTGTTAATCCTCTAGTGTAAAGTTCTGTTGTACTTAGTGCAGATCTGTTTAGATCAAATCCAAATTCCTTTGGAAAACTGGGAGATTTGATACAGTTTTTATCAGATTTAATGACTTCAGCTGCGGCGAAATACGGTAGCAAAAGAGAGAATATTATAATAAATATACGCATTATTTAGCCACCGGAATAGACATCGGAACAAACATCGGACCTGCATAGCAAGGATACACTTTTGCTTGGTACTTACCACCAATCAGCAAACTTTCAGCCCAGCAGTACTCATGCCCTATTCGATCATCATTTTTTAACTGGGGAGCGTACCAAAGGACAAACTCTTTATTAAGTAAATTCTCAGGAGTTGGTTCTATAAATTTTTCCGGTCCTTGACGGTAATCAGTATTACAACATGGGCCTAAAGTAATCAGATTATTTTCTCCTTCGTCGGGTTTCTCTTTTGTAATATAAGTATAAGCAAAATCTCCTCTGCCTCCATCACTGAACTGCCCCTTTGATGGCTCTAAAAAGTAAGATCCGTTGGCCGTATCAATCTTAAATTGAAATCGATCTTGAAAGTATGAGGTGTCACTTGATTGCAATATCCATTGCTCCTTATCGATCGTTTTCCAGGTATTATCAGTAAATGAGCTTATCTTCTTTGTGTTACTAAAAGCGATTCTAAATACGGGAGTATATGTTCCATCATTTCCGCAGCCTCGACCAATACTAGCCGCACTTATCCGAAACCTTCCATTAGCATAAAATTCATATTTTTGACGGTAATTATAATTACACGGTTTAGGCCAATCTTGATTAAAATAACTCTGTTCAAGTACAAAGCCACTATCTGATAATTCACTACCTGATGACTCATCTATCTTTGTAATAGTTGGAGGTTTATTGGCGACAACCGCCGCTTGTGAAAAAACTGGGCAGCCAATCGCGTCACTGTAGCCAAAACCATCAGTGTTAGAATAACGAACATGCCAATCAACTAACTTTGCACTATTTAAAACTGGCTTGCCTTTGTAGCTGACATTTCGGATCTCAAGCCCATCACTTGAGGTAATATGATAATCGAGCTTCCAGCCATCCTGACTAACTGTATGGATCTGATCGCAAAAGTTTTGGGTAATATAATCATCCTGTAGTTTTCGTTCCGTTACAATTGCCGGACCAGTCTCACCAACATTAGTCCAGCGAATGCCAACAATATTAAGATCAGTTAAATCTACAATTGTCCAAAGAGCCTTATCTTTCTTTACAAATGTCGGCGCAACGCAAAGGTGCCGGCTACGCTCACACCTAGTTCTGTTTAGAGAAGTTTTAGTGCTGGCCATTAACGCTTCCTTTTCTTTAGGTTGCCCACCAAGTGCAGCAATAACTTCAGGAGCATTTGTTGCTAATTCAATCGCTAATTTTTTTAACGAGAGTGGAATGTCCGGTTGAGAGTCAGGATAGTGGGTGATTTGTTCTACCTGTTTGCTTTTGAGATCAACAAGACCAACGGTAGCCATGTTAAGAGCAAAGTTATACATCTCGATTTTAAATACACCTTCAACTGAACTTGAATCTTTAAGATCCCCTGGTTTTGCCGGATAAATTCCAAACACCTCATTTAGATGTGGAGTATTATCTTTACTTAATAGAAACTTGGTGAAATCTTTGTTTGTAAGGATAAGCTGATAAACCTGCCTCTGTTGATCAGTCATTCCATCAAGTTCAATAATTGGACGAGGTGATTTTATGGTTTTAGAAATTTTTGTACTTCTCGCCATCAATAGTGGAAGATTAGAATCAATGGCTGCCGCTACTGAGTGACAGATAAAAGCTGGGCTATAGATTAAGATAGCGATGATGAATTTAAAAAGTTGCCTACACATAATCAACCTATCGATTTTTACCTTATCTATCATCTTTTATCTTGGTAGCGCTACCGCACAAACTCCTTCTAAAGAAATACTAAGAAAGATAGGAAAGGAGTTATTTTTCGATAAGAACCTCTCCTTTAATAGAACAAAATCTTGCTCTAGTTGCCATGATCCAAAGTTTGCGTTTACTGATGGATACCGTCGCTCCCTCGGTGCAACAGGGGATATGCACATGAGGAATGCTTCAACATTAATAAATATTTCTGATTATGAATCCTTTACTATGGGAGATCCCAGAATAACTACCCTTGAAATGCAGATTAGAGGGCCATTATTTAATACTGCGCCAATTGAGTTAGGAGTCACTGGATTTGAACAGGAGGTGCTAAGTCGCTTCGTATTAGACACAGCTTACATCAAGCTCTTTAAAGATGGGGGCATCTCTATTTCTTTACTAAACTGGGATCTTATCATCTCTGCACTCGCTGAGTACGTTAGAGATATAAGGAGCTATGATTCAAAATACGACCGGTTCGTAAAAAGTGGTGATACAACAATACTAGACGCCTCTGAACAACGAGGAATGAAATTATTTTTTTCAGAAGCTCTTGGATGCACCTCCTGTCACGCAGGTAAAAATTTTAATACCCCAAAAAATAGTAATGAAAAATTCTTTAACAATGGATTCTTTAGATTAGATGAGACTCACACAGATACAAAATTTAAACCTGATCTTGGATTAGCCCTTGTAACAAACAAGGATCAAGATATAGGAAAATTTAGAATTCCTACCCTTAGAAATATCACTATAACTTCGCCCTATATGCATAATGGAACTATCTCTACACTTGAGGAAGTGATCGCAATTTACGGCAAAGGCGGAATAAATAAGGTAAATATCAGTTCAAAGATCAAAGGGTTTTCTATCTCTAAAAATGAAATCAAAGACTTAATCTCTTTTTTTGGAACCTTAAGATCAGAGGTTAAAAATTAAATCTATTTTTCAGATGCCTCTGTTTTCACTGAATTGTTATTTGCAATAATAATTGTCCACGGAACAACGGCTATTACAAGATAAATTGCAATCAGAGTTGCAATTACTGGTCTAATCCATTTTCGGTTATGCGCGTAGAACGTAAGCACAAGTACTAATACGATTGCTAAAAATTTTGCAATAACCAAAACTGGGGCTGTCCCGTAAGCTAACATTAGCTCTCTTAAAAACGTATTTCCCTCCATATGCACACCCTGCATCTCTAGTCCTGTGTAGGTTAATAAACCATCAAAGAGCTGACAGAGAACAAGAGTTACGCCCAAAAGAAACGCTTTTTTTGAAAGGGATAGCGAGCCAACTTGAATAAGCACAGTAGCTTTTCTAGCTCGCTTACCTGAATAGGAGATATGTTCAGTTTCTCCATGAACAACCCTTATATTTAGATCTTTTAATGCCATCAATACTCCCCCTCATCATTTCGGACTTATTAAGGAAATCCTTGATTCCCAATTTTTTTGGGCTTTAGATGACCCAAAACATTACCGATACTTATCTGGAAGTCTAATCAATATTCAACAGACCATTCATAGTTATGAGTGTAAGAGATCATCGAAACGCTGCGATCGGGGTAATTATTGCGGTTGTCCTAATATTGCTAATTGCAGCTCCAGCTTCCTCACCTCCTGGTGGTGCTCCTCCCTGTGCACCTGATCAGATCTCTGGCTCTGTTTTTAGAGATTACGATTATGACGGCACACGTGGTGCAACAGAACCAGGTGAACCGAATATAACTGTTCAAGCCTTTGATACAGCAGGTAATCCCGTAGGAACAACTTCAACCGATGCAACTGGAAGTTATTCGTTTACGTTACCTATTGGCTCATATCGAATTGAGGTTAGCGGAATCCCAACCTATCTATCTCCTGGAGTTCATGGATCTGATTCAGTTACTACAGTAAGTACTACGACTACAGGAAATTGCTTAGCTTCAATTGCGGTATCTAATCCAGCCCAATATTGCGATGCCACACCTGAGCTAGTTACTCCAGTCCACATATCTGGTGACGCACTGCTAGGTGGAACTACTGCTACTACAAAAAGTCTTGTGACATTTCCATATAATGCAACTGGTGAATCCGCAGACCCAGGTTATACGCCGCCAAATGCAATTGCAATTCAAAGTCAAACTGGCTCTCTCTGGGGTGTAGCTTACCAACGATCAAGTAAAAAGATATTTTCAACAGCGCTACTTAAACGTCATACCGGGTTTGGGCCATTGAGTACCGGTGGTCTTTATATTACAGATTATTCAAATCCGCCTAATGGTGTTACCTCCTCGTTTGTTGATCTAAAAACAATAGGAATAAATACTGGTAGTGATCCACGAGTCCCTGGGGATCTGATGCCTAATGCACCAGATCCAAGTTACGATCCAAGCGTTTTTAGATCAATAGGAAAGATGTCCTTAGGTGACATCGATATCTCTGAAGATGAAAAAACTCTCTGGATAATGAATCTTTCTAATAGAACTCTCTACTCTGTATTTATTGATCTACCTGCTCAAGTTCCTACTGCTGCAAATGTAACAGCTTACCCAATTTCTAATCCTGGCTGTACAGACGGAACGTTTAGACCATGGGGGATAAAAGTAATGGATGGCAGCGTGTATGTTGGTGTTACATGTACTGCAGAAGTTTCCCAGGTAGCTAGCCAACTTCATGCTTATATTCTTAAACTAGACGGAAGCTCATTCAGTACCATCTTTAATTTTCCGCTAAACTACACTAAAGGATTTGCTATTCACGCGAATTTAAATCCTATACCTGACCAAGGATTTCTATGGAGACCGTGGGCCAGAAACCTTCTCGACATATCACCATCGTTCCCTGGATACTCTTTTTTAGTGTATCCTCAACCTATTCTCTCTGGGATTGAGTTTGATTATCGAGGAAACATAACTCTTGGATTTTTAGACAGATCCGGAATCTCTTTTGGTCCTGAGAATTTCCTCTTTGGGCAATTCGCATCGAGCATGGTAAATGCACCAAGTGGTGGCGATATTCTTTATGCCTGCAATCTTGGTTCAGGCACCTATGTTCTTGAAAATAACGGTAGTTGTCCTAGTGGACCAACATCAGGTCAAGGAGTAGGGAACAATCAAGGTCCTGGTGGTGGTGAATTTTTCTATGGGGATTTCCTAGCTACATATAATGGAGGGACCCCAACCGATGTACATCAAGAGACCTCTCTAGGTTCTTTTACATATAAGCCGGGCTCATCTGAAGTAATTGCAAATGTATATGATGCATTTCAGTTTGAAGATAATAGCACAGCAACATTTAGCTTAGATGATGGTGGCGTACTTAATGCTTATCAAATCTATGACGTAAATACTCCTGGAGCTTTTGGTAAAGCTGTAGGAATTGGTGATATAGAGCTCCTTTGTGATCCAGCACCTCAAGAGATAGGAAATTTAGTTTGGTTTGACTCTGATGCCGATGGGTCTCAAGATGCTAACGAGCCGGGAAGAGCCGGTGTGACAGTTAGTCTATACAATCAATCTAATAGTTTAATTGCACAAAAAATTACTGATATTGAAGGAAAATACTACTTCAATACAGCCGATGGAGTACTGGCTTCTACTAATTATACGATCAAACTTGATAATGCTTCAGATTTTGGCATTAGTGGCCCTTTAGATGGACTATCACTAACTGTGCCGAATGCAGATCAAGATCAACGGGATTCAGATGGTATTTTAGTGAGCGGCTTTCCTTCGCATTCTATAACTACAGGAGCAGCAGGAATAAATAATCATACTTTTGATTTCGGGTTCTTTACTACTGTGAGTCCAACTCCATCTCCGTCGCCTTCACCTACTCCAAGTCCTACGCCAAGCCCGACTCCATCTCCATCGCCATCTCCGTCGCCTTCACCTACTCCAAGTCCTAGCCCTTCGCCGAGCCCGACTCCATCTCCAACTCCGTCGCCGACGCCAAGTCCTAGTCCTTCACCGAGCCCGACTCCTAGTGCGTCACCAAGTCCATCACCAAGTGCTTCTCCAAGTCCAAGCCCAACTCCTGATTGTGAAGAAGTTTCATTTGCTGCTGAAGTTAAAATAGTTGATGGGAATTCAGTCGCTCTATACATATATGGTCAACAGATGTTAGCTGAAGTTCATAAGAACAATAAATCCACTGCTGCAATAAGCATAGCTAAGATGCTCCTTGAAAAGATTAACGCACTGCATATTCAGATATGGAAGATGGCTAATCTTGAGCTGCCACAAAGCACCTTGATTTGTACAGCAGTTTCATCGTGTCCAAGTTTTGATATTTCTCAATCGATAGCAAAAGTAAACAAAGTTACTAAGATGATGTATAAATTATTACAGAAGATGAAAAAACTTGGCAATACAAAACATTCAATCGTTATTCTTAAAGCAGCCAAAAAAGTTAAGAGTGATACAACGAAAACACTTACTCTATTTCCAGCTCAGATTGTGCAGTGCTAACTGAACAGCTCAGAAGACCTATATTTTACAGCAAGCATAACAGAATTGCCGCTCATATTTGTAATGCGGTTATGGGGAGAGAGAGGGCGAGGGCACTATACTGTCTTCGTGCCAGAGCCCCTCTCTCTCCATAACTGCATCTTAAAGAGATCTTAGAAATCTAAGTATTGCATCTCGATCTACCTTTGAAAGATTTTTGA
>CAZFXN010000019.1:0-15831 GCA_964523015.1 uncultured Bdellovibrionales bacterium
CCCTTAAAGGGGCTACTATAGTAATCGTCTCAAACATTTTGACAATTACTATAGATACCAAATATAAATTTACCAGGCGAATAGGAGGTAAATATTTCAATAGAAACATAAGCTAATGAGACCAGCATAGAAGCTAAAGTTGGAATTCTCATAAGACCTTTAAGAGATCCAGATTCTACCGCACCTAAACTAGCTGGTACAAATTTTAGGCAAATAAAATAAGTAATGCCGGAGACTAAGACTAATTGTTACGGATCTTAATTGGTAGTGCTCATAAGATTGGCATGAAAGTTGACAAGTTATATTTGTTCACTTGATACGAGGAGGTATAAATGTTCGACCGCGATAAAATATTACTCTTTTTGCTTGGAATAGTAGGAATCACCACTATCATTAGTACGAATTATTTTGAGCAATCAATCGTGGTGAAAGAAAATGGATCAAGGATAGTTATCTCGACCGACGGTGGAGAAACAGAAGCCCATTACAGTTGGAAGGGTATTTTCTACGAACAGTTGGCTTAACTAAGAACCAACATCAGACCGATCCTAATTGGCCCCAATATTTCCGAAATGACGAACAACTCTATTATATTCAAAGAGTTAGGGATTAAAGGAGCAATATGAAGCAGGCTGTATTTTATCTAAATGAATGATGCTGGAGTTCCGGTTACTGCAATAACTATTAGGGACTAGAGTCAATTAATATTGAACCAGTCAGGGTGGTGCCATTTGAGACACTTTTATGTTTACGCATAGCAAAGGTGACAAAGGGGAATGGCAAGATCCATTACCTCCGAATTCCCCTGCGGAGATTTTTCGCTCGGCAGTTAACACTATTTTAGCATTACGGCCAGAAATTGCTCTTCAGAGCCAATTCGAAAAAACAGATCAATTTCTTTCAATTACATTAAATCGGGAAGATCCTCGACAAGAGAAATGTTCAGTTAAAATATCTCTCCCGTTAAATGAGGAGACACTGTCAGGCGGTGACAACTCTCTTGAATCAGATGAAACTATAAGGAATAAATTCATCCCACACGCATTAACAATGATCTCAGGCGCAACATTACTAAGAGATTTGCTCCCGAATGGTACTAGAGTTGCGATCAATGCTGAGACTGGGTCTGGCAAAGTCGAGGGAGGTGGGATCAACATACTTGAATTGGAAGCATCCTTTGCTAGCATCGGTGTTCCATTAGATACACTTATTACTGATGAGAGGGTTGGTGGGCTGGTAGAAGCGAATTTTACACTGCCATATGAAGATAAATTGATTTTCAACCTAGCAAGAACAATTGCCGATCGTGGAGAAATTAGGGAAAACGCGGCACAGCAAGCAAGTGAATTCCCAAGCGTGCTTCAAGCCAGCATTGAACAGCTTGCCACTGAAATGATGAAAGATGATTGGAAATCGAAAGCCGATCCCTATCTTGCTATCCTAAGAGACAAAGCACTTCCTACACTTAGCCTAGCAACGGAAAACCATACTTTCTTGCCAAAGCCATCAGTTATTCCTCTAGTCGAACCACAAACGATCGCTTTTAACCTAAATTCTTATTCTGATTCAGCGGCTATAATAATCTGGGATATCGAAACTAAAACTGCTTTTTTTATCCCTGAGGATATCTCTCTCTTTCACTGGACTCCTCCAAATTTATCAAGATTTGAGAAACTTTGCGCTGGAAATTTTCCAAATCACGCCAAGATATTTTTATTTTTATCGACCATGGATCCAGGTGATAAACTTGCAGATAAAGTTGTAGCGGCAGCGAATGTTGGCGACCAAAAGGATTTTGCTCCTGATCTTGAACCAAGCTCAGATACCTGGGTTGGAAAACAAGAAATTGTACGGCTGGCGTTTCTAAACTGGATCCAGGAACATGTAACTCCCCATCTCTCCAAATTCTCCATTGAAGAATGGCGTTGCCAAGGTCACGAGCCATCCCTCGTCCAATGCCATTTCAATCAGGTAACCGGCGCTCGCGTTATGGAGATTGAAGCTACCACGTAGTCTCTGAGACTTCTTATAAGGCATAAATCTTCTAGAACTTTTAGGTAGTTAGGGTCATCAAATCTGGAGGAGCGGTGTAGTGTTTTTGGTGCATCGATAACTAGCTGAAATCATTGAGCTAACTTTACATATAAATGATGAATGTTCCCTAATATACCGTCTATAATGGACAGTTAATCGACAAGAAAGGTGTTTTAAGGTAGAGCACAGTAATTACTGAACAAAAATGCTAAAATACTAGAATTGTTATAAGGTTTCTTAATTAATGAAAGTTTCACAACTCAGAAAAGCCTTTCTCGACTACTTTAAATCAAAGGGACACGAAATAGTCCAAAGCTCCTCCCTTGTCCCTCAAAACGATCCAACCCTCCTTTTTAGTAACGCTGGAATGAACCAGTTTAAAGATCTGTTCTTGGGATCTGAAAAACGCGCTTACTCCCGAGCTGCCTCCTCGCAAAAGTGCTTACGGATCTCCGGCAAACACAACGATCTTGAAAATGTTGGTGTAACAGCACGTCACCACACCTTCTTTGAAATGCTTGGAAACTTCTCTTTTGGTGATTACTTTAAAGAAGAAGCAATTACATACGCCTGGGAATTCTCAACAGAGATTTTAAAATTAGATAAGACTCGTCTATGGATCACAATTTTTGAAACAGATGATGAGACTGCCGATCTGTGGGTTAAAATTGCAAATGTTCCCCGAGCACGAATTCTAAGAATGGGTGAAAAGGATAATTTCTGGGCGATGGGTGATACCGGTCCGTGTGGTCCATGCACCGAGATCCATTACTACATCGGAGACAAACCTGAGGAGCAAAGCGAAGAGCAATTCAGAAAAGATGACGGTCAATACGTTGAATTCTGGAATCTGGTTTTCATGCAGTACGATCGAGATAAGAGCGGCAAACTAGTCCCGCTTCCTAAACCATGTGTTGATACTGGGATGGGGCTTGAGAGAATTGCCGCTATCGTCAACGGATTTAAAGCTAATTACAACATCGACATTCTTCGCTCCTTAATAGAAGTGTGTGAAGATCTTTCAAACAATAGATATGATGGCAGCTCATACATCGAGAGAGATCTTAAAACGGATCGCTCCTATGCCAAAGACGTTGCTATGAGAGTAATCGCCGATCACGCTCGATCAGCCACATTTTTAATCACTGATGGTGTTAGCCCAGGGAATGATGGCCGTGGCTACGTGCTAAGACGCCTTATTAGACGGGCCGTCCGACACGGAAGAGCTTTAGATTTTAAAGAGCCTTTTCTATTTAAAGTAGCAGATAAGGTTATTGATCTTATGAAAGATCAGTACCCTGAGTTAAAGGATCGTCGGGATATTATTTTAAAGTTAATTGAAACCGAAGAGAGTAAGTTTCACGAAACGTTAGATGCAGGACTTGTCGTCCTTGAGGAAACAAGATCTAAACTAAAACCTGGAGAAGCCTTTCCAGGAGATAAAGCATTTCTACTTCATGACACCTACGGATTTCCTCTTGATTTAACTGAGGATGCTCTAAAGGCTTACGGTATCAAGGTAGATACAAAACGATTTAGTGCCGAGATGGAAGCTCAAAAGGAACGCTCTCGTAAAGATCGATCTGATCGAGCTATCACTTTTACCTCCGTTAAAATTGATTCCCCTAAAACTGAATTTCTTGGATACGAAAAAACTGAGAGCGAAGCCAAGCTAACTCAGATCATTGAGGGCGAAGAGGATAAAAATATTATCTCTTTAATTTTCGATAATACTCCATTTTATGCAGAATCAGGTGGACAGGTTGGAGATACTGGAATTATAGAATTTAAAGATCTGAAACTAAAAGTAATTGATACTCAAAAATTGCAACAGAACTACACTGTCCATAACTGTGAAGTGCTTGAAGGAAAGTTTGCCAGCTCTTTAAAAGGAAACAATGCCAACCTAATCGTAGATGTAACTAGGCGCGAAAACATTAAAGCTAACCATTCTGCAACTCATATAGTTCATGCTGCTCTAAGAGAGATCCTAGGCAAGCATGTAAAACAAGCTGGCTCTAGAGTTGATGATAATTCCCTACGCTTTGACTTCTCTCACTTTGAGCAGATCTCTGATGAGCAACTATTTGAAATTCAAAATTTCATAAATAATGAAGTACGACTAAATCACGAGATTATCACTAAGGTTCTACCAATCGAGGAAGCTAAAAAAATTGGGGCCGTCGCTTTATTTGGTGAAAAATATGGTGATACGGTTAGGGTTGTTCATATTGGACCCCGCTCAATAGAATTTTGTGGTGGCACTCATGCCAATCATTCTGGTGATGTCGGATATATCTTAGTTAAGCAGGAGAGCGGTGTTTCATCAGGAGTGCGTCGTATTGAATGTTTCGCTGGAATCGGAGCGCACCAACAGATCGCAACCGTTTACAAAGAGCGTGCAGCAATTGCAAGCCTACTAAAAAGCGATGATTCAGAATTGACAGAAAAAATCGAGAAACAACTAAATCGAATCCGATCTCTTGAGAGAGACTTAAGGGATGCACAATCAAAGATTGCCTCATCAAAAAGTGGCAATCTCCTTGAACATGCCAGAATAAGTCCTAGTGGTATTAAAGTTGTCATTGATAAAGTTGATGGCGCAGATGCAAAAGCACTACGAGTCATGGTTGATGATATTAGAAACAGATTAGGATCTGGAGTTGTCGCCCTTGGTAGCTTAGTTGACGGAAGCTCCCTTTTAGTGGCAGGGGTAACATCTGATCTGATAAAAAAAATCGATGCTGGCGCTCTGGTTAAAGAAGCTGCAAAGATAAGTGGTGGCCGTGGTGGTGGTAAAGCTGATTTTGCTCAAGCAGGTGGTGGAGATCCAGCCAAAATGCATGAGGCTTTAGAAAGGTTGTTTCAGTTGGTTAATTAACGAGGAAAGATGGAGAATACCGTACATAAAAAGACAAAGATGAAAGGAGCCTTTTCAAAGGCAGTCAACAAAGAGATCTTTGTTGATGTCCCTGAACCTGCAGTAATGCAATCTCTCTTTGGTGAGGATGATTCAAATTTAAAAATAATTGCTAAAGAGCTAGATCTATCAATTACCCGCGCACCTCAAGGTGTTGTTATTAGTGGGCTAGATTCAGATGCAGATCTGGCAAGCGATATTCTAATCCAACTTAGAGATCTGGTTAAAAATGGAGAGGAGATCTTTCCAGGTGATGTTGGACGAGCAATTCAGATGCTTTCAGAAAATCGTCATGCCCGCCTTAACGAACTATTTAGAGAACAGGTACGGATCAATGGACGTAAGCGCAGTATCGTTCCTAAGACAATGAACCAAAAAGAATACGTTGAGGCTATTCAACGTTACGATCTTGTTTTTGGTGTAGGTCCAGCAGGTACAGGAAAAACATATTTAGCTATGGCTATGGCAATTGCTGAACTAGCAAAGAAAACCATTAAGCGAGTTGTGCTATGTCGTCCTGCCGTTGAAGCAGGTGAAAAACTCGGGTTCCTCCCTGGAGATATGGCTGAGAAGGTTAATCCGTATCTTCGTCCTCTTTACGATGCTCTTCATGACATGGTTGACATTGAGCGAGCCCAGGAGATGACCACAAAAGGTATCGTTGAAGTTGCGCCACTTGCATTTATGCGAGGTCGCACCCTTTCTAATTCATTTGTGATTCTTGATGAGGCCCAAAATACAACTCCCGAGCAAATGAAGATGCTTTTAACTAGACTCGGGCCAGGATCTAAGTGTGTTGTAACTGGAGATATTACTCAGATAGATCTGCCGCGCGGTACAAAATCTGGCTTAATCGATGCACTTAGCTACCTAAAAGCAGTAGAAGGAATTTCGATTACTTACTTTGATGTACAGGACGTAGTTCGCCATCCGCTTGTTGCACGAATCGTTGCTGCCTATGAAGGCAAAAAGGAAGATTAATTAAGATCCTGAAAGGGGAAAGTTATGGAACTAAAATCGATCCTCCCCAGTAATGAGAAAAATATTCATAAACCGCTATATAGCTTCGCGCTCTCTGTTATAGGAGCTGTCTCCTCCGAGTTGATTCTTCGTGGATTTCTTATCGAAGATGCGCTAACTACCTCCTTTGGACGGGTAGCCGTTATCGCAATTGCACTATTCGTAGTTCACCGTTTTGCCCTTGAAAGTCTCTACTCTTACAGACCACGACTTAAAGATTTAGTGACTTTAACCTTAGTTCTTGTTGGCACAGTAGCGATGATCTCCTTTGGCAAACTTATCTGCTTAAGTATGATTAACTACATTCAAACTTTAAAACTTACTAACGTTTCTGGATACGCTAACGAGATCGATCCTTCTGCCTTATATTACGCGATCCCCTTTGCCGCTGGAGGAATTTTAGTTCAAGCAGCAATGGGAATTGAATTTGCCCTTGTGTTTGGAATTGGCCTCGCTTTAATTATTGGAGTTTATTTTCCTGAAGATATTGTATTACCTGCCTTTGTTATCGCCACTACATTTATCGGTAGTATGAGCATGATTAAGGTTAGATCTCGCTCCGCTTATATAAAAGCAGGGGCTAGCGTTTCAATTGTAACTGCCCTCTTTGTATTTGCAAAACTAGCTGTCGATTCTGAAAATTCTCTTATTGATCTCCTTGTAGGAATTGGGGCAGCAGCACTAGGTGGCATGCTTTGTAGCTTTGTTGTGGCCGGGGTAGCTCCAGTGATCGAATATATCGGTGGCTACGTTACTGACATGACTCTAATTGAGATCGCAACCCTCGATCATCCGCTATTAAAACAGCTAAGCATACAAGCTCCGGGCACATGGAACCATTCTATGGTCATGGGTATGATGGTTGAATCTGCTGCTCAGGCGATCAATGCCAATGCAGTTTTAGGGCGAGTCTCCTGTTACTATCACGATATTGGTAAAGCAAAAAACCCTCTCTACTTTGTTGAAAACCAAATGCGGGGTGAAAATCGCCATGATAAATTAAGTCCATCAATGTCTGCACTTATCATTAAATCCCATGTAAAAGATGGCATAAAGATGGCCCAGGAATATAAATTACCTGAGGTCATTATTGATATGATCCCGCAGCATCACGGTACTGCTCTAATTGAATATTTCTATGATAAAGCGTGTAAGGAAGTTGGAGAGGCAGGGCTTGGTGAGGATGTAGATAAAAACCTATATCGCTATCCTGGCCCAAAGCCTCAGACAAAGGAGGCTGGAATTTTAATGTTAGCAGATGGCATAGAGGCAGCTTGCAGAACCATCTCTGATCCAACCCTTGATCGTATTCAAGGTTTGGTGCAAAAGATGATTAACAAAGTGTTTGCAAGCGGAGAGCTGGATGAATGCGAACTTACTTTAAAAGAGCTTCATGAGATCGCGAAATGTTTTACCCGTGTTCTAACCGGTATATACCACCAACGTATCGCTTATTCAGAACCAGCAGAGAAAACTAATGAAAAAAATACTCAAGACACTGAAACAAGCAAAGAGATCAAAGTTATCAATTCGTCAGAGTCTACAGAAAATCAAAAGAAACGAAAAAAGAGCCAAGCAATGGAAGGTAAACCTACTGATCCAAAGGAAGAGTCCGAAGGTAAGGACAAGGAAGGTAAGGGAGCTGACGGAGAAGATCTTAAACGACTTGGACTTTAAAAAAGTCTCCTTATCCTATCCCTGCCAAGTCGGGATACTACTAGTAAGTGATTCAGATATTAAAAAACTCAACAAACTTTATCGTGGCAAAAATAAAACAACCGATGTCCTCTCCTTTTCTATGATCGAAGGAGGTCTTCTCCTTAAAGAGAGTCCGATCTTAGGAGAGATAGTCATTTCACTTGATACAACAATTCGTCAAGCAAAAGAGTACGATGTTAATCCATATCAAGAATTACTTCGGCTTTTGATCCATGGTCTACTTCATTTAGCTGGGTATGATCATGAGGGTGTTTCTAAGAAAGCTGCAACCGAGATGAAAAGCCTTGAAGAACGTATCTATCGTCGATATCTAAAAGAGGCAGCGTCGCTTATTTGATTTGCTAGTATCCATATTTTACCTTACAATTTCAGTCATGGAGCTATTCGAAATTAATCAAAAACTTGATACCGCTAAGGAAAAGATAATTAATCTAAAGAGGTTTCTTTGACCTTGCTACAAAAACAACTCGTCTTAAAGAGTTAGAACAGATAACTCAAACTCCCAATTTCTGGGATAATGCTGAAAAAGCAAGAGCTCTATCAAAAGAGCTAAGCGATACAGAGCATCACATTCAGAGTTTTACTACCCTTGATAAACTAGCTGGTGATGCTGAAGCAGCGTTAGAGCTTTATGAATCAGAAAGCGATGCTGATTTTCTTAAGGAAGCGGAAATCTCAATTCTCGCTCTTGAAAAAGATCTGCATGCACTTGAATTTGAAAGTAAGATGCGTGGCGAGTATGACGGTGTTAACGCTATCATAGAGATCAATAGTGGTGCGGGTGGCACTGAATCTCAAGATTGGGCGGCTATGTTATATAGAATGTATCTGCGCTGGTCAGAGAGAAAAGAGTTCGGAATTGAAGAGCTTGATACTCAGCCTGGGGATGGTGCTGGATATAAAAGTGTTATGTTCATTATTAAAGGCCCTTTTGCTTACGGACACCTTCGTCCAGAGCAAGGAGTACATCGCCTAGTTAGAATCTCACCATTTGATTCAAATGCACGTCGTCATACATCATTTGCCTCTGTCTCAGTTACTCCGGATATCGAAGAGGACATTGATATTGTAATCGATGAGGAGGATTTAAGAGTAGACACCTATAGATCCTCTGGTGCCGGTGGGCAGCACGTTAATAAGACTGACTCGGCTGTTCGTCTGACTCACATACCGACTGGGCTAGTTGTTGCCTGTCAAAATGAACGCTCCCAACATAAAAACAAGGATCGGGCCATGAAGATCCTAAAAGCAAAGCTAATAGAGCGAGAGCGTCAAATTCAGGAGCAGAAGATGAATGAAATTAAGGGGGAGCGAAAAAAGATTGATTTTGGAAGCCAAATAAGATCATATGTTCTACACCCATATCAGATGGTAAAAGACTTAAGAACTGATTATGAATCATCGCAAACACAGGATGTTTTAGACGGTGATATTGATGGCTTTATAGAAGCCTACTTAATGATGACGCCATGATAAAAAGAATTCAACAAGAACTACAAAGATTAGCTGAGCTTAAATCACTACGTGAGCTACATGTTAGAAATAGCCATAAGCCTGGCAAGATTACATTTAAAGATAAAAAATTAATTGATTTTACAAGTTGGGATTTCTTAAATCTTAACAGTGAGAAAAAATTCATTCTAGCGTTTCAAAAAGAAGCTCACGAAAGTGGTGTTGGTGCCATGGCTTCAAGAAGCTCCTCTGGAACCTTGCCGGCACATTTTTCACTAGAAAAAAGAATCTCTCACTTTTTAACAACCGAGAGTGCTCTTTTATTTTCATCAAGTAACCAAGTTGTGCTCTCACTAGTCTCAGCTCTTTTAGGCGAAGGGGATTGCGTAATTGTAGATGAACAACTTCATAGTCGCGTTATTGATGCTGCATTTTTAGTAAACGCCGAAGCGATCCCTTTTGACACATCTAATCCAGACACTTTGGCTAAGGCCATCAAATTATCTCAACCTTATAAGACAAAGTTAATTTTCTGCGAGGCGGTAAATCCAATTACTGGGGAACTTTTAGATTTAAAAGCAGTTACCACTCTTACTGAACAGGATCAGATTCCATTTGTCCTAGATGAAAGCTACGCTCTTGGCACAGTTGGATTACGGGGCGCAGGAATTATGGATGGGCTCCCTGCTCCGGCAAACTTACTCTGCCGCTACGGCTCACTATCGTATGGAATAGGAGCGTATGGTGCTTTTTTAGCTGGGCCCAAGTATCTGACTGATTATCTAATTAATCGTTCCCGTACCTTTGTTACTGAATGTGCCATGCCTCCGGCCTTAAGTGCTGCCATAGAAACCGGATTAAATATCATTGAACTTGAACACGGTAAACGGGATCACCTAAGACGTCTTTCAACAAAATTAAGAAATTCTTTTCGATTATCGGGTATTCCAATAAATGATCAGGGGGAGACTCCGATCATGTCGATCAATTTTGCTACAAAGCAAACAGCTCAGGAAGTTTACGAAGCCTTATTCACTCGAGGATACTTGGTTGAAGTTATATCACCGGGATTTTTATTGGATAGTGGTGGCTCTCTAAGAATTTTAATAAACTCTGCACATACGGAAAAAGATATCGATGAATTCTTTACAGTGTTTTTTGATATCTTCAAACGTGCCATTAAATAGCCATGAAATCGCTATGAAATCACTGCCCATGACTGATAGAATCTTCCGTATCTATCTCCCTTTTGCGATAACTACACTTATTCTCTCTATCATAATGATCTTTTCAAGCTCTGTGCTGAACTGGGATGAGGGATATTACCTAAATACAGCCTTAGGATTTGTACTTGATGGAACATCCTATGTACGGATGTGGGAGCTGCCAAGTGATACAGCTTTAATAAATGGAGGGGGCCAGGGATTCGGCTTTTATATCTACCTTTTGCTTCATAAAATATTTGGAATGAATATTTTTGTAGGACGGATATTTTCATTAGTTACTGCAGCTCTAACTATTTATGCTACTTTTATTTACGTTAAAAAGATCTTAAATTATGAAGCTGCACTCCTTGCTGCTTTCTTTTATTCTACATCTCTAATTTTTGTTCTCTTTATAAATGCCCGATTTGATGCCCCTTCTATACTTGTTGGGTTTTTAATCCTTATAGTAGCTGAAAATATCCGATCAAAGACTACCCTCATTCCCCATCTCTTATTTGGAGCAGCCACAGTTTTAAGCCTAGAATTTCATCTCCAAAACAGTGCTTTTATCTTTGCCATCTGGATCGGGTATCTTTACAAATTTTGGATCTCAACGCCCAACAATAAAAAGAGTGGGTTTTTAAAGTTACTCTCATTTTCTCTTGGGACGATTACACTAGCTATCTCCTATGTGATCTTACATTACTATAGAGAATTTGCTGTCCTTACTTCAATCACAGAAAACTGCGCAATGTGTGATCTTAAGTTCTTTGCAAAAGAGGTCATTAGAATCAAAGACCTTTTTACAAGGTATCCTGTCGAGTCTGTTATTATCTTCTTTTCCCTCTTTTATTTTACTGCAAAAGCAATTTTAGCTGAGGAAAAATCTAAAGAGTACTCTTCCTCTCTTAAGATGAGGATCTTGATGTTTCTAGGTGGGTATCTATTTTTTATAGTAATCTTCCCTCCACATCGAGAGTTTTTTCTCTGGCCTATATTTGCGCCGATTATTGGTTTTACTCTTTACTCCATATTCTATGAATCAAAAAATAAGTTTCTTAAAGCAGGAGTATTTTTTGTCTTAATTATTGTTTGGCTTAGGGCAAGTGCTGTAGCATTTGATAGGATTATTCTAAATGATGAGGTAACTATTGATAAAAACGTAGCTGCTTGTATTAAGGATAAATATCCAATTGATACTAAGGTACTAGCTCCTGGGCCTAAGTTTATCTATCTCTCTAAATTTATAAATTTCTTAGAGCTTGGTCGCGGTATAAAATATGCCATTCCACTTTCATCGGATCTAAGGATGCTTTCAGAAGAGGACGCCGCATATAAGATGATCTTAAAAGCCGATCCCGCAATTCTTTGGATCGATACTACCGACTGGCCAGAATCACAGTGGATCGCCCATAAGTATTTAAGGGATCATTTTGATAAATATGAGAAATGTTGCCTAGGGAAAATATACTGTAGAAAATGATATCCAAACTAGGAATCATCTTAAAGAAAAAGCTTGAGATAGAAACTCCGCGGCCTCCTGTGTTTAAAAAAATTTACACAGGAGAACGCGTAGCACGCGGAGAATATCTGATTTAGAGGGGCATTCTATTGGGTTATTTCTAAAATTTAGATTGATAAAAAAGGGTGGGATTCTGTACTGAATCATAACGCTATGAAATACCCCTAAATTCCAAAGACATTAGACAAAGAGACTAGGCGACGAGATAAGGTAGGGCGGCCCGGCGTATGTGGCTTCGCGTGCTTCGGACGATCGTTGGATCGTTTCGAAATACGCAAAACCAACATACGCCGAGGCCACCTTGTCCATCAGTAGCTCCGCTGGTACAGCAACTTCGAGAACTTACCGTTCGGCGTGAGGTCCGAGTCGGCAGGCGCATCGAAGACGTAGTTCTCAGCGCGGTTGAGCGCAAAGAGAACTTGGGGATGGTTGATCTGAGAACCATCCCGACCAGAGATGCCGGTAAAACTGGCATCGTTGGTCCGAACCAGCTTATGGATCTGGGCACAGACGCCGCCCTCACGGGCCATCGTCTTAGTACCTCGAACATCCATCCACTTTTTCAGGATCTTCGAGTTCTGACCTCGAACGACCATGACCTCGGGACACCAGTAACCAGCCGGAGCCGGTTCCAAGCGCCCACCGATCGAGTCGAGCTTCTCCCGCCAGTCATTCTGGAGGTAGAGATCAGCCCAGATTTCATCGAACCAGATCCCTTCTCCTTCGATGAGCTCGACGACTTCGATCTCGTTGAGACCGAGCTTGAAGTAGGCCAAACTCACCGGTGCGGGTGCTGCCGGAAGTACAGCGACGACCGAAGCTGCCGGTGCAACATACGCCGGAACCGCTGCCGGAGCAGCATATCTGGTCGACTTACCACAGCCGCCGCAGAAATGATCCTTCGATCCGTAGTTTGTACCGCACCAAGTGCAGTACGTGCCGGTCGAAGACGCCGGAACCGCCTTAGGCGGAGCAGGCATCGTCACCGTCTGCGCGGCCTCGTAACCCGGAGCCTGCGGCGCCGGGCACTCAGCCTCATAGCCAGGAGCCGGCGGCGGATCGACCCGCGGTCGGTTGCTCTGGCACGCGGAGAGGGAGAAGAAGAGGAACAGCACCATCACAGTGCTGAAAACGGACTTGGGGTTGATCCCCATAGTAGTGACTCCTAGAGAAGAAGATACGAACTTGGATGATCAACGCTAGTCTTTTCCTAATTGCTTTTGGAAAGACACACGCTCACCCGTATTAAATATTTTCGACTAAGCAGTTTATGTTTAGTTTTGCTTTTCTGTGGAGCTTTTTAAAAATACTTAAGACGAGGGAGCATGTGCTGTATAAAAAATGTAGGAATCCAAGTGTAATTAAAAAAATTACACGAATCCCTAAAACCTTAATTCAGTACAGAATACCCATATGAAAATTTTTGAATGATCGGTCAGGAAATTTTTAGGGAACTAAGCTTTTGGATTATGTTCATAGAATCTTATCTACAAACCCAATTTTCCTGTATCACGTTAGATAGTTATGGTGATCTTATGGCGGATCGTGACTAGTTATGCATTTAAATTAGAGTTGCCCTTTCTAACTTTTGCATAGCCCGCAAAAATTCCCTATTGGCAAGATAACACTATAATACTATTCATATTTTCAGACAATTTCAAGCTACGCAAAAAATGTGAACTATTCCCTATCAGATATAATCTAATGAGCATGGATCTACTTCCCCTTACTTATATAATTTTTGGTCTTATTATTGGAAGCTTTCTAAACGTCTGCATCTACCGTCTACCAGCCTCACGCGAAGAATTTTATGAAGATTCCCCTTACGGCAAAGACAAAGATGCCAAAAAAATAGATCTTTCAATTAGTAAGCCTCGTCATTCGATCTGTCCAAACTGTAAAAACCGCCTCCATTGGCATCATAATATTCCAGCAATAAGTTGGATCTTCTTAAAAGGTCGATGTGCCTTTTGTAAATCCTCAATCTCAATCCGTTATCCGATGGTTGAAATAATTACAGCCCTTACGTCACTCTATCTTTTCTCTTTATTTGGGTTAACTCCTACTGCAGTTCTTTTATTTATATTTTGTGCAGCACTCATAGTGATCACTTTTATTGATTACGATTACTATATAATTCCAAATGTAATCTCTTTACCTGGTACTGCAATTGCCTTTGGTATTGCGATCCTAAATCAATTTACTCATATTTTTAACTCTCCAATTGTGCCCGGTATAGTCCCATCTCTTTGGGGCATTGCGATCGGGGCAGGTTTTTTATGGATCGTTGCAGAGTTTTATCTAAGAGTTAGAAAGATAGAGGGGCTTGGCATGGGGGATGTAAAACTCCTAGCCATGACTGGTGCACTTTTAGGCCCAGAAGGGGCGTTTTATACTATCTTTGTCGGTTCAGTTCTGGGCTCAGTTGGAGGAATTTCTCTTATCATTCTTACCCGTCGAAAAGCATCGCAACATATCCCATTTGGACCATATTTAGTAGCAGCAACTCTGATGTATATTTTTACTGGTAACATGATCATCGAATGGTGGGTGCGTCTGATCGCGGGTGATATGGGAGGTGATCTGTGAGTAAGCATTCAACACTTTCAATTTTGTTAGTTGAAAAGGATGAGTCAATAGGAAAATCCTTACATGAAGCTCTCAAAAAAGGTGGTCATAATGTTTCTTTGATTAAATCAGAAGAGGAGATCGAACAACGAGGAGGAGCAAAATCATTTGATGTCGTATTAAGCAACCAAAAAAATCTTGAAGATGTAGATGATGTTCTAAAGGAAGATGAGATAAGGAAATATACCTTTAGCAGCATGATCTCTGAAAGCAAACGGATGCTTGAGATATTTGAAACGGTGAAAAGATTAGCTAACTTTAAAACGACAATTTTAATCTCTGGTGAATCTGGTACCGGTAAAGAATTGCTTGCTCGAGCTATCCATTATAATTCTACAAGAAAAGCAGCTAAATTTGTTGCTATTAATTGTGGTGCAATTCCTGAAAATTTAATGGAATCTGAGCTTTTTGGCCATAAAATAGGCTCTTTTACTGATGCGGTGAGAGATAGAGTCGGCCTATTTGAAGAGGCTAATAATGGCACTGTCTTTTTAGATGAGATTGGGGAACTGCCCCTTCATTTGCAGGTTAAACTCCTAAGGGTCTTACAAGAGCAAACAGTTAGACGAATTGGAGATGAGCAGGATCGAAAGATAGATGTTCGCGTCTTAGCCGCTAGTCATAGAAACTTAGAGCAAGCCGTGCGTGAAGGGAAATTTAGAGAAGATCTATTTTATAGATTAAACGTAGTCCACATTCATCTACCTGCGCTAAGAGAACGCGGAGAAGACATTCCAGTCTTAGTCAAACATTTCATAAAGAAACATAACAAAAAGCTCGGCACAAAAGTTGAAAATATTGAGGATGATGTACTTAAGTGTTTTATCCGTTATCCTTGGAAGGGAAATATTCGCGAGCTTGAAAACGCAATTGAACGGGGATTAATCTTAAGTGATGGAGATAAGATCACCCTTGATTGCTTGCCCGATAAAATCAGAGAATCATTCAGTTTGCATAAGGGAACTTCTCAGATTAATGCATCACTTGATGATGATAATTTATCAATAAAACAAAAGGTCAGAGACCTTGAAACACATCTAATCTTAAAAGCACTTGAAAAAACCAAGGGAAATCGAACTCATGCAGCTAAAATCCTTGAAATTAGTCACCGTACTCTCCTATATAAACTAAAGGAGTATGAAATTGGCGGTGCTTTTAAGTAGGAGGCCTTTAAGTAGTGAGAACTCTAAAGGTTTCATAGGAGTTGAATTGTCCCCTTGCTCTGACTTATAATCTCATCTCTTCGCTGATAGTATTATTTTTATACTATTATTTTTACACTTTGATTTTTACACTTTGATTTTTGGCTAATGGATTAATCTTATGAAAAA
>CAZFXN010000019.1:15841-18025 GCA_964523015.1 uncultured Bdellovibrionales bacterium
TCATTACAGCAATCCCTTCAATCTTTGCGATTCAAACCACTACATACGCCGATGAGATTTATAAATGGGTAGCGCCTGATGGAGTAGTTCACTATTCAAGTAAAAAGGAAGAACCAAAAGCAAAACTCGCAGATCTGCCAATAATCAGTAAGGGAGATTTTAAAGTAGGGGCTGTAACTGGTGTTACCTGTGATAAGCATGGTGGAATTAATTGCGAAGTAGGAGCAGATATTGACGGATCGGTAATATGCTTCGATGGTCATACAGAGGCTTCTGCAAGATATACGTTTCACTGCAGCTCTCCTAAACTAAGGATCAGTGATATCTCTGACCCTGATCAAAGAGGAAAAGTTTCAGTATATGTAAGAAATGAGAAATCAATTCCTGCTAAAGACCCCTCAGTAGTTTATACAAATACTGAGGGTGGTAGAATTAAACTTAAAGGACCTAAGGAATTACCACCTTTTGAAATGGCTGAGTTTACAATGCACTCTGCAGTACTAGCTAAATTAGGCCAGAAGCCGGAATACTCTCAGTTTGAAGTAAGTTGTAAAAACTGCCAATAGTATATTCACTATGTAAAAACAGCTAGTTACAAACACTCGGGCAGTTCATAGGGCTAAAGTTTTTCCTCTAAAATCACGACCTTACTTAAGGATAGTGATACCAAATTACGAAAAACATAATCTAAAGGCCTATGAAGCCTATGGATAAAAACAGATCCACATTCAAAATAAGATCTATAGATCATGGCTTTACCATGATGGAGCTTGTAGTTGTAGTCTGCATCGTCGGTCTTTTTTTTGCGATCGCAATTCCAGCCTTTCCTGCCTTAACAAAAGCTAACGCAAAAAGAGCCACGAAAGAGATCTTTGAAGCAGATATAATGCGTGCTCGAATGATCGGCCTATCAAGAAACGCACGGGGTGTATTTACATTTTCACCACAAAATACAAATTACACTTTTGGTATAGATTACTACCCTTATAACGATCCGGCAGCTTCGGATGAAACAGTTTTTAGAACATTCCTTCCATTTAATTGTAAGGTCACTCCAAGTGCTCAGATTATTTTTAACTCCCGCGGATTAGCTACTGATGTAAATGGGGTCTATACGTCCCCATCCATTGTCTTTGCAACTTCTGATGGGACTTACAGCACTGGGACACTATATCCTGCAGGTAGAATTCTTTACTAGCGTAGTATTTTTAATCTGCTAGAATCTAATCCTGTACTTTTTATGAATAAATCAACTACAGCTTTTGATTTTAGCTTCTCTCATCAAGCTAGTGGCTTCAGTTTAATTGAGCTTCTAGTGACCATGGTTGTTTCCTCTATGATTATACTGGGAGCAAGCTCCCTCTATTTTGATACCCTAACGAGTTATCACGATAAGCGAATAAGATCAGAAGCAGATGAGCTTGCTCGCACAATCTTAGATACAATTGCTTACGATATTAGAAACGCAGGAAGTGGGGTTCCTGATGTACAAGCTTTTCAAATGGGAACAGGTGGTATTGGGTCACTTGCTTATCCAGTACTTTCCACATCAACTAGTGCTACAATAATTATTCAATTTAGCGAATCTGGTAAATATACAGTAAACACAAAAGATGAGACACCAAGCGCTGGGGCCTGGAGCATGGATGTTATAGATTCAAGTCTATTTGCTGCCAATGATCTCGTTAGTATCTCTGGACTCTCCACAGGAATTGAGTTTGGGTTAAGAGGTCAGCTATCGTCAGCCGAAGACAATACCCTTACATTTGCTGCAGGCAGCCTCTATTCAACAGGTGCAGTCTTTAAAGATGGTAGCATGGTTTATAAAGTGGTAGTTCAAACATTTAATTCTCCCGTTGATTGGTCTGGAATTACCATTAACCAGGGATTAGGAGCGGCAGTTATCGCGCCAAATACAACATTCTTAGCAAGTTATCTAGATAGAGATGATGCAACTGTGGTTTTGAGCGATAGGAAAGTTGAAACGACACTCGCAAAAATTGAACTAACAGTTTATGCACGAGGTGCAGCAACTTTAACTGATGGTTCGGTTTATACTGCCTGGGCCAAACAAAAAGTAGGCATCCCTCATCTTATTCTCTCTCGGCAACAGGATTGGCTATAAATTTACCTAGCCACAGTTTTCTCTATTCTCTCACTAAGGTCTTAGAATAACTACAGATA
>CAZFXN010000019.1:18035-42515 GCA_964523015.1 uncultured Bdellovibrionales bacterium
CTACAGATAAAACTCTATAATTACTAATGGTTTTTGATCCGATAATACATCTAATAAGGTGTATCTTTTGTATCTTTGACTTTAAAGCTTATGCTGCCCCAAAAGACGATTAAAACACTTATTAAACTCCTTAAGCTCGATATTAGAAGAGCTAAGAGGATGCATCTAACTGGGTTTCCTAAAACATACTTCTGCTCTTTTTTATTACGAGACACTCACTGGTTTAATACTTGGGCAAGAGGTGGATCGATAGTAAGACGTAAAGCCGATCATACTAGAAATATCTTTTGTGATCTTAGAGTAGGCTCTTACAAATATGATCAAGTAATAAATGGTGGTCTCGATGATAACAGTGAAGAGCTTGAATCATTTAATCATGTAAGTGTTCCGATTGATGATGCCTGCCATGATGGGCTTAGACTTAGTATCTGGAGATTACTTGAGGCAAAATATCGGGAAGCTGTAGCTGAATACAATAAGAGGAGAAATAATAGCCTCTCCTCTATCGATCAAAATGAAAGCTTTATCTCATTTGCTAAACTACCAAGAATTAGACATATCGAAGATAAAATTTCAGAGGAAGTAGATGAGAAGTACTGGGAGAAATTCTGTAAGGATGCCTCTAAATGGGTTTCTTCATTAAAGGGTGTAGTTGGAGGATGGGTTGAATTTGATGTCATGAGAATTACAAAGATCTTTGTTAGCACTGAGGGCAGCACTATCGTACAGCACCAACAAAGATTTCAATTAATAGCAACGATGCGTAACATGACTAAAGAGGGAGCTAATCCAGAGCAGGATTTAGTTTTTAACGTAGGATCTCAAAAAGAATTACCTGACATGAAAGGCTTTAAAAGCCTATTAAGAGAGAAGCATAAAAAATTAATGAATATCTCTCGAACAAAAAAAATTCATGCCTTCTCTGGGCCTGCTCTACTTTATCCAATTCCTGCCGGAATATTACTACACGAAGCTCTTGGTCATCGCCTAGAGGGAAGTAGGCTTCTCTCATCATATGAAGGTAGGACATTTGAGGGACAAGTTGGGAAAAAAATTATTGATGCAAAGTTAACCATTCGTGACAATCCTAAACTAAAAAAGTTTAAGGGAAAGATCTGTATTGGGGCCTATGACTATGACGATGAGGGAACTCCTGCTCAGGATACGGTCCTGCTTGAAAATGGTAAGTTAAATAACTTTCTAAGTACAAGAGCAGCTTTTACTAATAAAGGATTTAAGCCAAATGGTCATGCTAGAGGAAAAAAACATGAGCGCCCAATTAGTAGAATGGCAGTATTTGTAGCTGAGGGGGCAGAGCCAAAGAGTTTTAAAGAGCTAAAAAAATTACTATTAGAAGAGATTAAAATACAGAAAAAGCCGTACGGAATTATCATTTATGAAACTACTGGTGGGGAAACTGGAACAACCAGGCATGAGTTCCAAGGTTTTCAAGGAGAGATCTCATACGCAACTGTTATTTATCCTAATGGTAAAGAGGTAACGGTCACTGGAATTGATTTTGTGGGCACCCCACTACAAGCGCTTAATAACATAATTGCAATTGGAGATGACCAAGAGATTAACAACGGATACTGTGGTGCAGAATCTGGATTTATCCCGATAACAACTATCTCTCCAGCTATATTAGTAAGCGATCTAGAGCTTCAAGCACGTGGCACAGAATTAGTAACCCCTTTTATACTGCCACGGCCCCGTACTAAATAGAGACATCTCCTTTCTAAGGAGCTAGCTTGATCACACATCAACTCTCAACTATTCTATCTAGGGCGTAACAATAACTTTTCAAGGATTTAAACGATGAGTCAGGAATACATCTTTACGATGCATAAGGTTAATAAAACCTATCCACCAGAAAAAAAAGTTATCCATGACATAAGCCTCTCTTACTACTACGGAGCTAAGATCGGAGTCTTAGGGCTTAATGGGTCAGGAAAATCCACTCTCCTTAAAATTATGGCTGGTGTTGAAAAAGACTATTCAGGTGAAGCAAGGCCTGCAGATGGAGTGTCTATTGGATATTTAGCACAAGAGCCGGAGCTTGATACAACTAAGACCGTTAAAGAAAATGTAATGGAAGGACTTGGGGAATTAGCAAAGCTTTTAAAAAGATTTGAAGAGATTAATTCAAAATTCAGCGATCCTGATCTTGATCCTGATGCAATGCAGGCATTAATCGATGAGCAAGCTACTGTACAGGAAAAAATTGAGCATTTAAACGGCTGGGAATTAGATCACACTCTAGAAGTAGCAATGGATGCTCTAAGGCTACCTCCAGCAGAGAGTGCCGTAGATAAATTATCAGGAGGAGAGAAAAGACGGGTAGCATTATGTAAATTACTTTTGCAAAAACCGGACATCCTCTTACTTGATGAGCCAACTAACCATCTCGATGCAGAATCTGTTCAATGGCTTGAGCGATTTTTAAAAGATTATGCTGGTACCGTCATTGCAGTAACTCATGATCGATATTTTCTAGATAATATCGCTGGATGGATTTTAGAGTTAGATCGTGGTCATGGAATACCTTGGAAGGGCAACTACTCCTCTTGGCTTGAACAAAAAAAGAATAGATTAGAACAGGAAGAGAAACAGGAAACTCAGCGTCAGAAAACTCTAGAGAGAGAGCTAGAATGGATTCGAATGTCTCCACGTGCTCAGCAATCTAAAAGCAAAGCGAGAATTAGCGCTTACGAGTCCTTACTTAATGCTGAAACAAGTCAAAAGATTGCAGATATGGAGATCTTTATCCCTCCGGGACCAAGACTTGGAGATCAGGTCATTGAAGCAGATAAAATAACAAAATCATTTGGTGATAAATTACTATTTGAGAACTTCTCCTTTAAAATTCCACCTGGAAGTATTGTTGGAATTATTGGAGCGAACGGTGTTGGTAAATCAACACTGTTTAGACTGATAGCTCAAAAAGACAAACCTGATAATGGAACTTTCAGCATAGGTGAAACAGTAAAGTTAGGATATGTCGATCAGCTTCGTGACGATCTAAATCCTAATAAAAGTGTCTGGGAAGAGATCTCTGAGGGGCTTGATAATGTTAAATTAGGATCACGAGATGTAAATTCAAGAGCCTATTGCGCTCGATTTAACTTTACTGGAAACGATCAGCAGAAAAAAGTTGGGGCACTATCAGGTGGTGAAAGAAATCGTGTTCATATGGCAAAGCTACTTAAGGGTGGATATAATGTTCTCCTCCTTGACGAACCAACAAACGATCTTGATGTTAATACTCTACGCGCTCTTGAGGATGCCTTACTGGAATTTGCTGGATGTGTTTTAGTTATCAGCCACGATCGCTGGTTTTTAAACCGTATTGCTACCCATATTATGGCCTTTGAGGGGGACAGTAACGTTGCATTTGTTGAAGGAAATTTCTTCGAGTATGAGGAAGATAAGAAAAAGAGATTAGGTGCTGATTCAGTTGAACCAAAGAGAATTAAGTTTAGAAAATTAGCTCATTAGTAGGATCAATTTAAGCAGTTTAATAACTAAACAATCTTAGTCCTTATTCGATCTTCCAATGTGCTAACTGTGCTAGCTAGGCCTTTAGCTGCGCGATCTATCGCCTCTAGTGCCTGTAGGGTGTTAGGAGAAAGCTCTCGGCCTGCTTTTGCAACAAAAACCATTGAGACGATCTCTTGCAGAGGATTATTAAGATCATTACGAATATCAGCTCCTAGTTCTTTTACTGAATCCTCCGTTGTGATCGTTCTTCGCTCAATCTTTCGCTCTATGTTTTTATTTCCTTGATTAATTACAGGCTTAAACCCTTCTCCAAAGTATGTCACCGGAGAATAAAGTCCCTGTGTCTGATTATGTCCCTCTAAGCCACCTTTATGTTGACCTATATGTCCCCCTAGATGATCAGATCCTACGACAACCAAATCAGGAGGAGGAGATAAACTTTCACAAACTGGTATTAAGCTTGAGATATGCCCATCCGGTAATGTGGCACTAGCAACTACTAAGGTAATCTTTCTTCTCTTTAAGATCCATTTTGCAACCTCTAGTCCTGGTGCGTACATAATAGAGCAGTCAGGCATCTTAAGAGTAATGGCTAAAGTAATCTCTTTAGCCATTGCAAAACTTGAATTAACAACCAAAGCGGTACATTGATCTTCTGCTAAAGAAACAGTTTCGCCAGGTTTAATATCTCTGATCTCTTCTTTGTTTTCTTTTTCAAGATTAATGCTTACAAATCGACGACGAAAGGAGCTTTTTAGACTGGTTCCAGAATGAGCATTCTTTTTTAAGTTGAATCCGTTCATCTTATAGTAAGGATGCAACCTTGAACCTTTTTGTTCCGTTCTGATTACTAAATATATTTGGAGTGACACTTGCAGGAAATATGAGGAAGTAAAGGTGGGGAGGGGATCCCTAGAAAACCATGACGAAACCCAGAGCCCCCTCCAACGATTGTGCATGCATGTCAGTTCGCTATGAGCGAAGCTACATGCTGTCCCTAGTTTAAGTTGACCTCGAACCAGGGTCTAACTCTACCAAGGACAATGAGATTGTGTGGTTCCTAGTCACAGCGCAAAAACCTCATCTCAAAGCAATCATCATGGATGCCACCGCTACCAAACCGAGCTCGCTAAGTAGCCTTAGCATGCTCTTAGTACGCACCACGGAGAGAACGTTCAACACGCAGTTCCACTCTTTCATCTCCAGAACTAAGTCGTCATCAGATTCGTTCACCTGTACCGACCGCCGGGTCACGAAGATCGGCAGGTCCATAGAATCGACAACTTCAGGCTAGGCAGCTTTAATCGCAGCTATTACTGGAATTAAAGCTACCTAACCATGAATGCAATTTTAGTTGGAAAAATGATAGTTGAAAGGACGAATTGAGGAGAGAAATACTTAACTAAAACAGGAAAAACCCTTCAGAGTTCCCCTTCCCATATGTCAGTAATTGAAATAACAGAATTGCAGATCTGGTATTTATAAACATAAGATTGTAATTACTCAATACCTAGTACAATAATTTGTCTTAAACTTTGAAGCTATGCGTAATGACACCTGATATTCCTGATGTAATTCAATTAACTAAAGACTTTGTATCAATATACTCAGTTAACCCATTTCTAACAGATACCCATGAGGGCTCAACATTTGGATACGGAAATGAAGCTAACCTCAATGCTTTTATCGCTGAGATGTTAAAACGTGCTGGCTTTAAAGTTATGAAGCAAGTGGTTGAGGCTGAGCAGAACCTCAATATTGCTGGCAAATCTGTCCATATTCCTGCTCGTCACAATATTTTAGCGGAAAAAGGAGAGGGTAAAAATTCAATTCTTTTTTTTGGACACTCAGACACTGTTGATATTAAAGAGGGATGGCAAACTGAGCCGCTAGTTCTGACTGAAAAAATTGTTGATGGCAGGACTCGGATGTATGGCCTTGGTGCCAATGATATGAAATCAGGACTGGCAGCTATTATTGCAGGGCTGGCTAATTTTGAACCAAAAGATTTTAAGATCAAGGTTGCAATTGTTGTCGATGAAGAATACTGGTCATTCGGAGCAGTAAAGCTTGTAGAATCCTCATTTATTCATGATGTCACTCTCGCCATTGCACCAGAAATTGGAGATGGATCTGACGATCCTAATTCTCAGGCGATCGGACTTGGCAGATTAGGACGGACAGAGTTTGATTTCTTAGTAGTTGGTAAAGCTTGTCATGGAGCAGATGTTTTTATTAAGGAGGATGCCATTAATGCTTGTCATGAATCGGCAAAATTACAATCAAAAATTATTGAGTATTGCAGCAGCGCCAAAGCGACATTTTCACATAATGAAATCTCTGTAACTAATTCTGCTTATATAAGTAAACATGCCGGTGGTTACGGAACTCTTAGCGTTCCTGACTGTGCAACTTTTATACTAGATAGAAGTTTACTACCAACAGAGAGTGCTTCATCTGAATTATTAAAACTTAAAAGAGTTGTAGAGTTAGCAAAAGAAAATGGGGTGCTTAATAAAGATACTGAAGTTCAGATCCGTGAACGTTCTCGACCTACACCACCGTGTCGTCCGTACTTTTCACCACCAGAAAGACCGATCATAAGCGAGGCAATCAATATAATCAAAACAGTAAATCCTAATATTAATTACTATATCGGAAGAAGCGTGGCCGATGAGAATCGATTAGCCGAAAAGGGGATCGCTACCTTAACGATTGGCCCACTTGGAGCAGGAAGTCACACCAATAAGGAATGGGTTGATAAAGAGAGTGTTATTAAACTAGTCGATGCCTACGAAGCGCTTATCAGAAATATGAATGGTACCATCCTAGCGACAAAGGCTTAATTACAACTTTCCGTATCTAGCTTCATCGAATCAACTAGGAGCCAAACTTACCACGTAGTCTCTTACCACGTAGTCTTACCACGTAGTCTCTGAGACTTAGTCTCTTACCACGTAGTCTCTGAGACTTAGTCTCTTACCACGTAGTCTCTGAGACTATAGAAAGTTGTCTCTTACCACGTAGTCTCTGAGACTATAGAAAGTTAAGTTGCTCCCCCACGAGGTCTCTGAGACTATAGAAAGTTAAGTTGCTAATTTTACTATGGTTTTTTAGCGGTTGTCTTTGTGGTAAACTAACTTTGGTAAGCTCACTACATAAAGCAATAATCAATATCATCGCTTTTTAAACACAGGAGATGTCTCAAGGGGGATGTCCCTGGAGTAATTAAAGCAGGCGTAAGTTTCATGGTTAAAACGACTAAAAAAAGACTCCAAGTTAAACTTAGAAACTTAGAGATCTCCGATTTTGAAAAGCTAGAAGCCTCAATGAGGGGGGCTTACCATGGAACAGGCATGGAGACCTGGGGGTATGCCCAGATCCAACGGCTCCTTCAGGATTTTCCTGTTGGTCAAATCTGTATTGAGGTTAACGGCGTAGTTGCAGCAGTCGCTCTTGCTATAATTGTCAAACATGACGACTACGGAGACGATCATACCTATAACGAAATCACAGGAAATGGAGAGCTTACGACTCATAATCCTAAGGGAGATGTCCTCTATGGTATAGAGATCTTCGTTCATCCTGATTACCGTGGACTTCGATTAGGAAGACGCCTTTACGATGTACGCAAAGAATTATGTGAGAATTTAAACTTAAAAGCGATCGTCGCTGGTGGCAGAATACCTGGATACAAAAAGTATGCCGATAAGATGCGTCCAGGTGAGTACATTGAAAAGGTTCGCCTAAAAGAGATCTTTGATTCAATTTTATCGTTTCAACTATCGAATCAGTTTCACGTTAAAAAGATCCTTACTAACTATTTACCTAATGATACTGAATCACTTGAGTTTGCAACTCTACTTGAGTGGAATAATATTTATTATTCTGAGCCAAAAGATAAAACTTTCTTTAATCTTAAAAAATCATACGTGCGTTTAGGCCTTATTCAATGGCAGATGAGAAGATGTGAATCAATTGAAGATCTTTTAGGCCAGGTAGAGTTCTTTGTTGATTCTGTAAGTAGTGTAAAGGCTGATTTTGCAATCTTTCCTGAGTTTTTTAATGCCCCTCTTATGGTTAAGTATAACCAGTTAGCTGAGTCTGAAGCTATCAGGAAACTGGCTGACTATACTGATGCGTTACGGGATAAGTTTGTTGAATTTGCGATCTCATATAATGTAAACATAATAACTGGCAGTATGCCTTATGTAGAAGATGGAAAGCTTTTTAGTATCTGCTATCTTTGCCGTCGTGATGGATCTTGGGGATCTTATCGTAAGATCCAGATCTCGCCTCCTGAAGTGAATCACTGGGGCATGATTGGAGGATCTGAATTAGTGGCCTTTGATACTGATAGTGGACGAGTTGGGATCTTAATCTCCGATGATGTTGAATACCCAGAACTAGCACGGATATACGCCGATCAAGGAATAAGTATACTCTTTGTTCCTTTCTCCTCATCATCAAAGAATGATTATCAAAGAATTAAATGCTGTGCCCAGGCGCGCGCAATCGAGAATGAATGTTATGTTGCGATAGCTGGATCGGTTGGAAACTTACCAAAAGTTTCCAATATGGATATTCAGTTTGCTCAATCAGCGGTATTTTCCCCTGCTGATTTCGCTTTTCCAACAAACTCAACAATCTCAGAAGCTACTCCCAATACTGAAATGACTGTTATTGCTGATGTTGACCTTGATCTCTTAAAGGACATTCATACAAATGGAACAGTAAGAAATCTGGCTGATAGAAGGCGGGATCTTTACTCTGTTGTATGGAACAAAGATGTGGCCGTAGAGGAAGATTCAATTAAAGAGATCGAGGAGTCTGTGGAATCTCTACAGCCCAAATCTCAAGAGCTAAAAATAGAAACAGCTCCTAAAAAAATAAAAGCTAAACTGCCTCTACGGCTTGCAAGTTAGCTTGAATCGACGAATTGCCTTTATAGGTATTAATATCAGGTTTAAAAACCAGGTTAACTTTTGCACCAATATTTAGGGCAGGATGTGAATTTTGACGCCATAAAAACCCAGCTAAGGATCGTTGACCATCAGAAAATTGGGCCTTGATATGTAGATCTTTTAAAAGCGTAATCTCTTTTACTTCAACATTTCTAACCAGCAGTTGAGGAGAAGCATTCCCAACTCCAAACGGCTCAAAGCTTTGTAGCTCTTTTACTACCGGTAATTTTATATCAGCTAATCCAACTTCAGTATCAGCCAATACATACGGCTCGGTATTGATCTTTGATAAACTTATCTGACATGCTGCTTGAAAAGCTTCAGCAAACTCCTCTATTCTATCCGCAGCTACAGAAAGTCCTCCAGCACCATCATGCCCTCCAAATTTAAGGAGCGTCGATCCAACTTCAGATAAAGCACCGATAACACTAAACCCTGGAATACCGCGTACTGAGCCTTTGAACACTCCATCTTTATCCATTCCCATAATTACAGTTGGACGATGGAAAGCTTCAACCATTCGCTGCGCAACAATACCGATAACGCCGGTATGGTAACTTTGATCCCAAACAACCAGAGCTGAAGGCAATGCTCCCCTTCGCTCTATCTCCATCTTTGCTCTTTTTTTGATCCGCTCTTCAGTATCTTGACGTTGCTTATTAAGTCGATCTAAACGTCCAGCGATTTTTTCAGCTCGCTTTTCATCCCTTGTGGTTAAAAGCTCAACTACAATGTCTCCATGAATCATCCGTCCGGCCGCATTAATACGGGGTCCAATTCCGAAAGAGACATGGTGGCAACTAACTGGATCCTTTGCCCCAGCCACTCGCTTTAGAGCAATAAGTCCAAGTCTTTTAGTGACTGAAAGAAGCTCTAAGCCTCGTTTAGCAATAACTCGATTAGCTCCAATTAATGGCACCATATCGCAAATTGTGCCTAGGCAAGCCAGATCGAGATATGCCTTTGGATCGACTAATTTTGCTTCCTTGGTTAATGTTTTTTTAAGGCCAACTATCAGATACCAGGCGAGTGCTGAAGCGCATAAAATTTTATTACCAAAACCACAACCATCTTGATGAGGGTTAATAAAAACATCAGCATTAGGATTATGATCACCAACATGATGATGATCAACCACTATGGTTTTAAGACCTAGCTCCCGAGCTTTTTCTAGCTCTGTACGATTGGTTGTACCAAAATCAACAGTAATAAGGAGAGCATATCCCTCCTCACTCATCTTAGAGATCATACCAATGTTAAGACCATAGCCATCTTCAAATCTATCTGGAATAAAAACCTTGCACTTAACTCCAATTTCATCAAAAAAAGCTTTAAGTTGAGATCCTCCAGAGAGTCCATCAACGTCAAAATCACAAGCTATGGCGATGCCTCCACCATCTTTAATTGTCTTAGCTATAAGATCACAGGCAGCATCAAGATTCTTTAGTTCAGTAGGCTGTGGCAATCCCTCTTTAAGAGAAGGATTAAGAAATTTATTTAGATCATCATCAGCTTTAAATCCACGCGCTGCGATAACGCGGGATGCAACATCGCCAAGGCTAAACGTGCTCGAGATTTTCTGAGCTTCATTTTCGTGCTGCTCTCGAATCTTTATTTTTTTTACTACCACTGTCATCTAGGTAGGTTAGCAGATGTTAATAAAAGAATGAAATATTTAATACAGCGCCACTAAATCGGTGTTAAGTCAGGATCACTAAGCTTAACAAATGCTGCCTTAAAAAAAGATAAGAGGCCAATAATTTCATCAGGTAATAAGTAATCTGATAATTGAGATTCTATCTCTTTGTTTGAAATTTTAGAAAGACTTGCTCTTAAAAACTCATAAAATTCATGAACGTTTTTACCTTTAAAATAGTCAACTTTTTTAACAGCTTTAGAGTATATTGGCTTTTTAAGTCTCTGAGATAGAAGGTGCAAATCAGGAGATATATTCATCTGAAGAAAAAACCATACATCATAGAGGTCACGTATTAGTCGCCGCTCATTCCATGCTGCTAACTTATTAGCCATCGAGATTGTATGATCAACTACATGTATTACTCGCTTAGGAAGGTTAAATTGCGGAGAGAATAAACTAGTAGTAGCAATATCTGTTTTAATGCTCTTTGCAACTTTTGCTTCAATCTGAATTGATGATTCTCCAACTGCGAGAACAACTCTTAGACATTGAGAATTAAGAGTGTGACTAACCTTGGCATTTTGAATTTTCCTAAGACAATTTAAGACCTGTTTTGCAATGTCATTTTTTGATCGATAAGGAACAAAAACATAGTCGAGGTCATTTGTAAATCTCGGAGAACCTAAAATCTTTAAAACCATTCCGCCTCGAAGCACTGCTTTTTTGCCAAACTCTTGAGAGAAAAGCTCAAGGACTTGAGCAAGCAACTGTTGTTCCTTGTTGTCCATTATTCACCGACTCTATTTAAAAAATTCTGCTTAAAATAAGTCACAAATCTCTTATCATACTTTAATAGAAATCTGTTGATAACTTTAAAGTTTAAATCCTCATGATTGACGTCGCTAAACGGATCGAATGAAAATCGCTTGCCTTTATAGTAGTAGTAAAAAACATCAAGAAGAGCTTTTTCAGGGCTAGCCCAATTTGTAATTCCTTTTTTCTCAAAGCCGAAATATAACTTGGGGTTAATACTTAAATACTCAATTGTTCCAATGACAGATTGAAATTTTCGAGGTTTCCCAATTTTTATAGCTTGAATTTTTCGAGCAGGTACTGAGCCAATAATGCTTTTTTTTGCAAGGGCTGCGCCGGTAGAGATATATGACTGCGGATATATTCTACTACTTATCGCAAAAAGGGTAGCTTCTTTGGTGACATAAATGCCGCGACTAACTTTTATTAATTTGCGTGTAGATACAAGCTTTTCAATCGCTCGATAAAAAGTTGCCCCTGATTTCTCATTTAATATAACTTCAAGATCTCGAATTGTAAAAACACCATCAAGCTCTCTTCCCAGTTTTTCTATAGTTATTGACACTTCATTTTTCATTACCATAAACTATCATAAAATGAGAGTATTTAGCAATGTAAAACTTACAACTATATAATTTTAAAGAGAAAATCTATTGATATAGGCAACAACGTCAACAAAATCTTGCATTACCTGAGGTTTAAACGGTGCCATTTGAGGAACTGTATTAAAAGCGTTTTCTACCTCTTGATAAGTCTTATTTGCCTTTGGATTGTGACATCCAACACAATAATTATTTGAGTATATCTCCCCTTGAACTTTGTTACCCACCCAGGGTGCTGGAATACCAAAGCATCCTGGCTTAGCGTCTCCATTTGGCTCAAAGCAGGTTACAGGAGCCACAGTTGGCGTAGGAGTAACCCCAGGTGGCGGTAGAATTTGACCCTCGGTATTATCTGCACACAGCTTCTCTCCGACTGAGAGGTAAATTTTTTGTGCTTTGTATGCTTTTTTGGCTTGAATTTTTTTTAAGCCGCTCTTCTTTTTTAATTTTTTCTTAAGTTTTTTTACTACTAATGTAGTTGGAGTAAAGATTCCATTACCTAAATCTAATGAGCCAACTATCCAGCCATCCTTAAATGCACAGGTAAATAGAACTCCGCCAAGTTTTAAATTAAAAACTAGCCCCTCTTCTGGAATAAAGGAGCCATTTATTGGGGAAGCATAGGCTGTAGTTAAGTTATGCGAAGAAATTGTAACAAGAAGTGCTAAAAAAATATGCTTAAATCTGCCCCTAATTTCATGCATCATTAAATGCCTGTGACATTAAACATGCCAATTAATGTTTTGATCTATAAACGTGCTCGGGATTATTTGAGCAGGGTTAAATCCCATCATCTCGGCGATATCTTTATATAGAACACGAGGGTCTAAAAGCCTTGGCATACCAAAACCAGTGGCGATCTGCTGAGGAGTTGCAATTGGTCCATGGAGTCCTCCTATTACACGTCCACCAAGTAGTATTGCATGCTTCCCCCATCCATGGTCAGTGCCGGCAGTAGAGTTTGAGGCAATCTGTCTACCAAACTCACCAATTGCTAAGACAACAACATTATTTAGCTGACCTATGATCTGCATATCGTTTAGCAAAGAGTTAAGTCCTGCTGCAAATCCAGCTTGAGAGTTATTATTATTATTGATCTGATCACTATGAGTATCGTGTCCATTAGGGGCACGAACAAAAAAGCAATCCCCCATTCCTGCATCAATAAGGGTGGCAATTGATTTTAGCTGATTACCAAAAGTGGTTCCTGGGTAGCTCACTGGTCTAGTTCCAAAAGCCAGATTGGCACTTCTAACTGCAGTGATCGAATCATCAAGTGTTTTTTGAGAAGCTCTTATTTTAGCTTCAGCCGGTGACTGAGGAGGCGGAGCACTAAGAGCTGCAATCTTCATCTTATAAGCACGATCTCGAGTCTCGTTACTATCCTGAGTGCTATTTAAGTTAGGATTATCATAATCACTATAGCTATACTGAGATAAATTTGAGGTTGTACTAATAGCTTTATATGTAGGCGCGGCAAATTGGAATTGATCATTAGTTGAAAAATTCCAACCTAAAAATGGCGTAGGGTTTGTCTTTGCCAATTCTTCAACCATACGACCCATATACGACTGTCCATCGTTACTAATTCCAGAAGCCTCATTTGCACGACCAACTTCATGTGAGCCGGTAGAGTTTGGTTCAGCTACTGTCGTAAAGATCGCCATCTTATTTCCAAAATTACTGTAGAGGGTCGACAAATTGGAACTTAGCTTTACATAGGGATGCCCTAAATCAATCATGTTGGCACTTGCGACCTGAACACCAGGACGTCGATCTGCAGCTTCAGGAAGATCATACGGAAACCAACCTAAGCCATCAGGGCCGCCATCAAAGAATATTTTTATGAACTTTAGAGAATTAGTTGGTGCGCCATAAGCATAGTTGTTACTGACCTCTGGCAACACTCCCCAAGCTAGAGCACCAGCAGTACCAACACCTAGATTTTTGATAAATGAACGTCTATCTAATTTCATAACTAAATAACCTTATTTTATAACCTTACTGTATAAATTTTTTGCAAACCAATAAATTTACTTAACTCCAAATTGAGGAGATCCGGTCATCATTATTATTAAAGCACCGATTCCTCTCTTTACCTTTGTTTCATTTAAAGTATCCCAAGGATATAATGAGAAGGTTGTTGGCTCATCCGTTAATGGATTAACAGCAATCGCTTGAATAGTCATATAAGAATACATTGCATCACGCTGTGCTGTTGTAAGTTTTACGTTCAATACTTTGGCTAAATAATCGATAACCTTATATGGATCAGTTCGATCTCCCGCTGGCATTGGATTAAGAACATTTATATAGGAGTAATTTACATTGCCAGGTTCTAGTATTCTATCAGCAACTTCACTTTGATTACTCATTAATAACTGTGAATTTGCCCAACGATCAATTAACCATCCAAACGGACCTTGAGGAGAATTAGTTGGCTCTTGCTGACAATTCACCATCGCAGTTTGTAACTGAATATAACTAACTGGCATGCTAACTTCTTTAAATGTTCTGGTGATAGTAAATAATCGGTCAAAACATTCCCTCATTACAGCACCACGCCACTCAGTAAAGAATTCCTTAGAGATAGCAATTTTGCGAATCGCTGCGTGGATATTATCGGTACTTAGCAAGACTTGGGCTAAGGCAAGAATATGAGGAGCGTCGGGTTCATTAGTGCCGTATCTCTCTATTAATCTTCTCGCCCAGTGAAGGGAGAATGACGGATGATTCATAGATGCCTCAATGGCATCCCATATTGTAGTAATTGTTGCCGCCTCAGGTTTTCCTTGAAAAATATATTTCTGACCAGGAGCAAAGTTAGCGAGTTTAAATTCTAAAGTTCGCTCATTTCTATTTGTATCCGGATCAACCTGAGTACCTAATACCCAGCCTGTTAAAGCTTTTGCGTATTGCGGAATGTCAGTTAAATTACTGTACTGATCCGCTCCCTCAGATTTTAAATCTAAAGGATTCTTTTGGCCTATCGTATATAGTTCGTTAATTTCACGTGGCAAATTCTCACCCGGTGCAACTGCCGTACTTGATACACCATCCAAGAATTTTTGAAGACTTGGATCTAAGATCATATCATTGACCATTAACCTTACTTTACCGTTAACAGCATGATTAAGAAGTTTCTTTATATACCTCTCGGCAATTCGTTCATCGATATCAGCTGTCCCTAATGTTGCAAATACAATAGCAAAGTGATGTTGCAAAAATTGCAAGGCAAGTTTGGCATGGTATTGATTTGGGGTGTTATAGAGAAAGTAAGCTACGCCTCGTTGCAGACCCTGTAAGTTAATCGATCCACCATCTGTTAAGTAATCATCTATAGGTGGCTCATTATCACCATCGAAATAGGCTGATGCAGCTTGGTAAACAGTGGCATGAGCACTTGGATCATAAACTGTAATCACATTATCAAAACAGAAAGCGGCGGTCTTGCCTAAACATGCACTTAGTTGAGCAGCAGTTGGAGCATACGCAAGTCTATGAAAAAGTCTTCGAACGTCTTCCTCGGTTAATGGAATAGTATGTTCTATAAAGAGAGGCTCAGATGGTGGTGCGGGTGGATTGTTCTGTAGATCTTTAGCCTCAGCGCAAGCGCCCTCTTTTGCAATCCGTTTATTTTTTAGCTTAGCGGCTTTACTAAGAGTTTTTTTCTTAACATCCTCTGATTGAGCTTTTGATTCACCTTTTAATTTCTTCTCCTTAAATTTATCTAGGATAAAGAAAACACCCTTTCTCTTCCCGGTAACAATTGCACCTTTAAACAAACTACATCTAACTGGTTTTCCATTTAGATAAGTGAACCAATCATTTGAAACATCAATTTTCTTTCCACCTTTAGGTTTTTCTGCTGCAACTGAGGGCTGAATATTAAACAAAAAAACTGAGGAGAGAACTAGAATAAGAACAGATTTTTTTTTAGCTTCTAACATACACTACATGAATAGATGAAATATTTAGGTAACTCCCAGATCGAGATAAAAGAACGCACAGCCCCGATAGGAATTGAGCAAGGAACATGCCAATATCTAATTGAAGTTTGATCGAGTGTGTTACGAATTAACTAGTAGTCTATTTTAACTCGCTAAAATTGCAGAGCTATTTAGGTAGGAATGAGGATCTATACTCTTTTAACGCCCCATCATATCCAGGCAATCTAACGGGCTCTACTAAGGTTGAAATATCGTCAACAGAGACCCATTTAAAATTCATAAATTCAGGGGTGTTTTTATCTAATTTAATATCAGAATCTTTCCCAAGAAACTTAACAACCCAGAACGTCTGGCTTTGGCCACGCCATTTATCTTTAGCATAAGCTGGTGGATTTCTAAAATTATACTCATGGGTATGATTTAGTTTTTTGACTATTTGAAATTTGTTACTCTCTGCTCCTAACTCTTCTGATAGCTCTTTAAGGACATTTTCCTCTAGGGTAAGCTCACTCTCCACTCCTCCTTGAGGGAATTGCCATTTCCCCGATTCTCCATGTCGTTCTCCAAGAAAGATCTCCCCTTTATGGTTAACTACCAACATGCAGACATTCGGTCTTAAAGGTAAATGGTGAGTATTCATAATTAAAGTTCTTTAATTTCGTAGTTCTCCCAACCACCACCTAGCGCTTTATAGATTGCAACCAAATAAGTAAGAAGTGCAGTTTTGCTTTTAGCTAACTGATCTTGGGCTTGTAAAGTCTGTCTCTCTGAATCAAGTACTGTTAGAAAGTCGATTAATCCAGCTTGATACTGTGTACGGGCTAGACTTGAAGCCTCTGCACTTTTCAAAGCTGACTCTTTAAGTAAAGTATGACGTTCTCTCTCTTTTGAAAATCTAAACAGAGAATCTTCTACTTCTTGTAAAGCATTTAAAACTGTCTGCTCATAAATTGATAGTGCTTCCTCGGCTCTGCCCTTTGATCCTCTAACCCGAGCAGCAACACGTGAGATATCAAAAGCGGCCCAGGAAATTTGAGGGCCAAATATATAACTTTCTGTGCCGCTTCTCCCCAAATCGGAAACATCATTGGCTTCTATCGCTAGCCGACCAACAAAAGTTACCTTAGGGAAATAGTCCCCCATGGCTACTCCGATCTTTGCAGTTTCACTAGCAAGCCGCCTTTCGCTGGCTCTAATATCAGGACGACGCTTAAGTAGAGTTGCTGGATCACCAAGTGTAATCGGTCCATTATAGGTTGGAAGCTCTTTTACTTTTGAGAGTTGATCTACTAAATGTGTTGGCAACTCACCAATTAAAACTGAGATCCGATGAATCGCTAATCTTTCTTCAGTTTCTAAAACCGGGATAGTTGCTAGTGTGCCTTTATACTGTGATTCTGCTCTAGCAGTATCAAGCTCAGTTGATTGTCCACCTTTTACTAAAACTTCTGTAATGCGAACTGTTTCTTTCTGATTATCAGAATTTTTTCTAGATACTTCTAACTGATGTTGCAATCCTCGTAGTTCAAAATAATTTCTTGAAACTTCAGAGATAACACTTTGCAAAACAGCTTGAAGTAAGACGACCTGCTCATCTTCCGAAGCTTTTGCCGCTTCTACAGATCGTCTAACTCTGCCAAAGAAATCCAGCTCCCATATGGCATCAAACCCAGCATTATATATATCACGCTCGTTAGCAAAGCTTGGTGCTCCACCAAAAGTTCCAAATTCACTCTGTTTTGTTCTGTTATAAGAAGTATCTGCAGTAATTGCAGGAAAAAGATCAAGGGATGCTTCACTGCGAGAGGCACGAGATTGTTTTACCCGAGCAATTGCTACATCAATATCTTTGTTATTTTTGACAGCTGACTCTATCAATGAAGTTAATTCATCATCATCAAAGGACCCCCACCATTTAGTAAGAGTTGCCTCAGCAGAAAACTTCTCTGAAGACGTATTGTAATTCTCCTGCAAATTAGTTTCAGGTATTTTATAATCAGGACCAACAGAGCAACCAGTGATTAAGGATCCAATAATACAACTTCTTATAAATTTATCGATACGCATAACAACTCAAGATAATTTAAAATGTATTAGAGAACGCTACTTGCTCGCTCTTTATCAACTAATCTAAGATCTCCAGCTTTGTCTTTATTAAGATCGATCGCTCTACCATTACTTAAAGAATCATCTCGATGACGGTTATGATCCTTGGCTATCAACATATAGATTGAAGGAACAACAAAGAGGGTAAAGAAAGTTCCTATAGTCATTCCTGTAACCAGCACTGCACCAATACTATTTCTTGAGCCTGAGCCAGCGCCAGTAGCTAAAACAAGTGGGAAATGCCCGACAACAGTTGCCACCGATGTCATTAAAACTGGGCGTAATCTAGTTGCTGCTGCTTCCTTAATTGCTGAGAGTTTCTCTATTCCCTCCTCTTGAAGCTTATTAGCAAATTCAACGATTAAGATTCCATTTTTAGAAACAAGGCCGATAAGTGTAATAAGTCCAACCTGGCTATAGATATTTAATGATGTAAAATCAAGAAAGGTAAAAATTAATGCTCCTGACAGAGCTAACGGCACAGAACCAAGTAAAATGATAAATGGATCTCTAAAACTTTCAAATTGTGCAGCTAACACCAAAAAGATCAAGATAAAAGAGAGCACCATTGTGCCAACAAGTTTGCCTCCTTCAGTTCTTAGCTGTCTTGACTCACCTGCATAATCAAGTGAGTAGCTTTGTGGCAAAATATCCTTTGCTTTTTGCTCTAAATAAGAGAGCCCTTGATCAATTGTCGCACCTGGCCGAACTGCTCCCTGAATTTTCGCTGAGTTCAATTGTTGAAAGCGATTAAGAGATCTAGGCTCAACTGTATTTTTAAGAGTTGCAAAAGTTGAGATAGGCACTAGCTGATTATTTGGCCCAGTAACATAGTAGTCCTTTAACTGTTCAGGGTTTAATCTTTCTGATCGCTTTACTTGAGGTATAACCTTATAACTTCTTCCCTGAATATTAAATCTATTAACATAGTTTCCTCCAAGCAATACACTTAGGTCAGAACCAATTTGAGACAAATTAAGCCCCATCGAAGCAACCTTATCACGATCAATAACAACTTCAGTCTGAGGTTGATCGAATTTCAGATCGGTATCAGCAAACATAAATAAGCCGCTTTCAAATGCAGCACCAACAAGCTGATTAGCGTAATCAGCCATCCGGTATGGCTCATCAGTTCCAGAGATAATAAACTCAATTGGAAAATCACTTCCACCAGGAAGAGGCGCTGGAGATGTTACAATGACCCGAACACCTGGGATATTAGACATCTGACCCCACAAAGGGCCTTCCATATCTTGGGTTGAACGAGACCTTTCGCTCCATGGTTTTGTCACTATTCCAGAGAACCCGAATGTTGGCATTGTAAGCTGAAATGTATTTGCTTTCTCCGGTAACTGATCAAAAACTTTAAAAACCTCTTCAGCATACATGACCGTCTGGTCCAAAGTAGAGTTAGGGGCAGCTTGTACTATACCAAAGATAACCCCCTGATCCTCTTTTGGGGCAAGCTCTTTATTGGAAAACATATAAAATGGTGGAATCAACAGGATAACTAAAAAAGCGAATGTTAGAACTACTGGACGATGTCTTAATGTTGCGGCCAACAGAGAGGAATAATTTGACTTCAACCACTCAAAAAAATTATTTAGCTTACTCTGAAATTTATTTGGTGCTTCATTCTGCTTAACTAACTTTGAAGACATCATTGGAGAGAGTGTTAGAGCAACAATTCCTGAGATAAAAACTGCACCAGCTAGAGTAAATGCAAACTCTTTAAATAGCGCACCTGTTAATCCACCTTGAAGACCTATTGGAGCATAAACTGCGATTAGTGTTATTGTTACTGCGATAATCGGCCCAATTAATTCACGAGCTCCCTTTATTGCAGCATCTTTTGGGTTCATTCCTTTTGCTACATACCGCTCAATGTTTTCAAGCATTATGATGGCATCATCGACCACTAATCCAACTGCTAAAACTATCGCTAGTAAGGTTAATAGATTGATCGTAAAACCAAACATTAGCATTATTGAAGCAGCACCAATCAAAGAGAGCGGTATGGCAACAACTGGCACAAGAACAGATCTAAATGACCCGATAAATAGATAGATAACAGCGATTACAATTAGAATTGTTTCAGTGAGTGTTTTTATAACTTCATTAACAGCATCATCGATATATTTTGTAGCGTCATAAGGTATACCAACTTTCATCCCAGTTGGTAGTAACCGTTCAATTTCAGGAATTACAGAGCGAACATCTTTAATAACATCCAAGGAGTTTGCCGTAGGTAAAACCCAAATGCCCATGAAAGTTGCCCGTTGACCATCAAAGCGAACCTCTTCGTCATAACTTTCGGCACCTAATACGACATCAGCTACGTCAGAAAGTCTAACGAGAATCCCTTTATCCTGCTTAATTACAAGATTTTCAAACTCCTCTTTATTATTAAGATCGGTATTCGCTACCAGATTTACAGAGATCATAGATCCTTTCGTAGCTCCAAGAGCGGAGAGGTAATTATTAGAAGCGAGTGCTTTACTAACCTCAGTAGGACTTACATTTAGAGCAGCTAATCGATCTGGTTTTAACCAGATTCTCATAGCAAAAGTTCGAGCTCCCAAAATGTCAGCCCTTTGAACTCCACTGATTGCAGAAAGTCTAGGCTGAACAACACGGGTTAAGTAATCTGTAATTTGATTTTGATTAAGAACATCAGAATAAAAACTTAAGTACATAGATGCGATAGTACTATCGCTAGTCTCTACCTCCATAATTGGTGCTTCCGCTTCAGGAGGTAGATCATTTCTGACTTGCACTATTTTAGCTTGTAATTGTGCTAATGCATCATTCGTATCGTAGTTTAATTTTAAGTGAACTGTAATTTCACTAAGTCCCTGCCTGCTTGATGATTCTAGGTAATCTATTCCATCAGCACTTGCCACAACTCTCTCAATTGGTGTGGTAATAAAGCCTCGAACTAGATCCGCATTTGCTCCAACATAACTTGTCTTTATTTTGACAACAGAAAGATCACTCTTTGGATACTGCCTTACATTCAAAGACTGAATAGCTTGATATCCAATTAGCAGAATTAATAGATTAATACATGTAGCTAGAACTGGGCGTTTAATAAATATATCTGTCAGGTACATAATTCCTATAGAGAGATTTTAAATTTTAACTATGAACTAAGCATCCTCTGGTTTGGGGTTCCGTTCATTACCTGGTTGGACTGAATTATTTATAATGACTGGAAAGTCAGGGCCTAATTTAAAGATACCTGAAGTAGCAATCTCTTCACCTATGACGAGTCCAGAGGCAACAATTATCTGATCACCACGCGATGCTCCCAACTGAACGAATTGTTGCTTTACCCCTTCAAATTCGGATCCGTCTGGTGCTTTAATTTTTGTTACTACGTAAACGGAATCACCATAGGGGGCATAGTTAATAGATGATGCTGGGATAGCCATTACTGACTTTTTATCTCCATACAATATTCTAATATTTGCAAAGATCCCTGGACGTAGCTTTTTATCCGCATTTTGAACGGTTGCCTGAACCTTGAAATTTCTAGTTGCTTCATTAACCTCAGTGTCTATAGCTGTGATTATCCCCTTAAATATTTTTTCTTCATAAACATCAACTGAGAACTCAACCTCTTGTCCAACATGTAAAAGAGAAAGATTCTGCTGTGGAATTGAAAAATCAAGATACATCAAATCAATTTGATGTAGCGGAACAATAGGAGTTCCCTTTTGAAGATATTGACCAAGATTCACAACTCGAATTCCTGTTCGACCATCAAAAGGTGCATAGATTGTTTTTCGTTCAATGATAGCTTTGATAGCATTAGCATCACCTTCAGCTGCCTTGGCTTCACTTACCGCGTTATTAAGTGAAGATTCTGACATTGCAGATTTTGTATATAAGCCTTGTACTCGCTTTAAATTAATTCTAGCTAATTCTAATCTAGCTTGAGCAGATTGAAGCTGAGCCTCTTCAACAGAAGTATCTATTTGAACTAGCAAATCTCCTTTTTTAACCTCAGCTCCAGACTCAAACCCTATCTTAACAACATTACCATCCTCTTCCGCACTCAACATAACACCTTGCGATGGAGACAAAGTTCCTACAGTAGATATCTCATCAGCCCATGAAGATTCAGTAACTTTTATTGTTGTTATAGCTTGAGGTGGTGGGCCGCTATGCGCATTAGCAGCCATTGCACTAGTAATTTGGTAATACTTTGTTGCGCCAAGACCGGCGACAAACAGCAAAAAGAGAATAATCATCAGGATCATCGGTTTTTTATTTGAAATTGATGCGGTGGTCATGTCTATCTCCAACTATGTCAAAGCTCTATTTAAAAATTAGTTATCAAAAATTTCTTTTATTACTTGATTAATAAGCTCGGTCTCACAAAGCAGAGCTTGAAGAGAAAATTTACAGATATGCTTAGCGATATCTTGAAATACACTTTCTTTTACCAATGATTCATTATTTAGCCGCTCAACAAATGGTTGGTGAGTTACATAAAAGGAACACTGTCCAGCTATACTAGCTGAAATTCTTGAAAGTTCTCTTTTTGACAATTCTGGTCGAATAACTGCTAGTACACTTACCATCTGTTCGACAAGAGGTCTGGTATAATTTTCAACAGTTGAAGAAACAAGAACTTCAAACATCTCTTCATCGTGAGAAGCGCCGGAAAGTATCTCTCTAAAAATTAATCTAAATGGATCAGGACCTTTTGGTCGAAGCATGTTATCAAGAAGAGCAATAACAAAATTACACAGTTTTCGTGCTGCCTCTATTTTGTTTTTTGAAACTCCCTCAATTGCTGCTGCTGCTTTTACGCAAGCACCTCCTGACATCATCTCATGTATAGCTTCGACAAATAATTTTGCTTTGGATCCAAAATGGTACTGAATTGCTCCTAAATTAACGCCTGCTACTTCAGCTAATTCACGAGTGCTAACCGCTTCGTAGCCCTTTTCAGCGAAAAGCTTCTGGGCGGCGTTAAGGAGTAATTGTTTTGTATTATCTTGTGTCACTAAATCTGCTCACGGGTAATTTAATTAGAAATTTCAGTCGAATGAATGAGTGTAGATGAAGAAATAAATTAAGTCAATCGTATGAAATATATTTTATATAACATGTTATATTTATTATTAAATATAATAATGGATTTTATATCCCTAGATACTCAAGGCTTACCTCTCCATCCTCAAGAAGAGATCTGACACTCTCCTCAAAGGTAAGATAGTTGGATCTGTTTAAGTAGTGCTCTAACGATCGACGATCTAAGGACCCTGCACAGATTTGCTCAGAAAGTTTTGGGTCTACGAGAAGTGCTTCTGTTGCCGGAAGCCGTCCTATAAATCCTGAATAATTACATTCGATGCAGGAGCCTGCTTGATAAACCCTTTTGATATCAAGATCTTTATATCTAAGTGCCACCTTTGAATTGCAAAAATCTAAGACCTTACATCGTGGGCAAAGCCTAGGCAGTAATCTTTGATAAATAATTAAACTAACACTATCTCCAATCATTAATGGGTCAGCGCCAAATGACTTAAGTCTTTTTAAACAATCAAAAACGTTTCGCCCATGAATAGTTGATAAGATAAGATGTCCAGTCTGAGTCGCTTGAATTACAGCTTTTGCACTCTCCTCATCTCTTATCTCTCCCAGCAATATCACATCTGGATCTTGGCGTAGAATCGACTTTAAACAACTCGCATAATTCATGCCTTGAGATTCATCAATTTCACTTTGTGATACTCCAGAGAGATAAAGCTCTACAGGATTTTCAATTGTTGAGATGCTTAAGTTTTGTTTTGAAAGCTGAGTTAGCAATGCATACATACTTGTAGATTTACCACTCCCAGTTGGTCCAGAGAAAAGGCAGAGTCCATCATTGAACTTCATAAAACACTCAATAAACTCTTTAGCTTTATGATGAAGCCTTAACTGCTCTATTTTTTTTACACCACCAAACCCAAGAAATCTAAATACTAATTTTTCGCCGTGAACTGTCGGCATAACACTAACTCTAATATTGATTGTGCCGGAGGCTATCTTGTAGGTAAACGATCCGTCCTGTGCTTTACGTCGTATCGTTGTGTTTAAACCGGAAAGTGTTTTAGTTAATGAGACGATCTGATTATATTGATAATTGTCGCAAAGCCTATCTTCATGTGTGTAAAGTAGTCCATTTAATCTAACATTAGCCCGCGCTCCATCAGCTTCCTGATAGAGGTGTAAATCTGAAGCACCTCGTGCAATTGAGTAATCAATAAGAGTTCGCAGAAACTTAGCGCTTCCCGCATCCGCTTTTTCAAGTAGGTCATTAGTTCTTTGAAGCACTGGATCAAGGCATGACAATGAAAGATTGGAAGCTGTGATTTGCGAAGTGTCTTTTGGTTGTCTACTTAAGGATCTGATTGATGATGGACCTATTGAATCTTCAAGATACGTATCATCACTATGGTAAGCAGAAAAAATCGAATGCTTAATGTTCTCTGTTTCAAGCTCAATAACTTGGATCTTTCTATCTGTTACAAAACTAAGTGCTTCAATCGGCGTATTCCCTACGATTGCTCCAACAACAAGCGTTTCGTATCCATTGTTACTAAGAACTTTAAGAGGCAGAACTTCAAACTTGATTGCTAAATCATAAGGCAATAGTTTACGAGCAGATGGCAGAGAGAGCTGAATGACCCCTTTAGGATCAGGGGTAAGCCAATCTCGTCCCTGCGAGTCATTGTTGGTAAATTGACTATTCACGGGTTTACTATGAGATTGCTCGAGATATTCAGCATTTGAAGCAGATTTAGGATCTGATAAGAAACCTGATTTTATTTTGATCTTTTCTTTGCCTCTTTCCTTTTCTCTCTCACTTCTTCTGCCTTTTCTTATTTTTTTATTGATAAAATCTT
>CAZFXN010000019.1:42525-43757 GCA_964523015.1 uncultured Bdellovibrionales bacterium
TCTTTCATACCGACTGTTTGTTTAATGGATAACAGCTCAATTTCGTCAGAAATTGAGCGAAATAATAAAAACCAAAGAGTTAATTAAAAATTCTGCCAAGCCCGAGGCTTGTCAGGAAATCAGCAAAATCTGCTATGCTTTGGTTTACAACTATTAGTCGGGGATTTGTTTGCTTAGTTTCCGGATAATTAGCGGGGGTTTGCTATTATTTACAACGATCCTTTTTGCATAAAAATATCTAATAATTTCAAGTGCATTAAAGTAAAAAGCTTGCGCTTTTGTTAAGGAATCGTTAGGTTTCTGTGTTGTGATTTTAGATTGATAAAATTAGGTATTTGAATTCAATGGGTACATTTACATTCCTTGTTAGTTTTTGGTTTCAGCTAATCTCAGTTTATCCATCTATTCATAGTGTTTTACCACAAACATTAGAAATAGAGCTTCCAAGGAATTCTCAGATAGTAGCTGGCAATATCGTTACAATTAGGGGTCATAATTGTGGCCTTGTAAGATCCGTAGCTAAATCAAACGAGATCTCCATAGCAACAATAGATATCCTGTCAGGTTGTCTTAATAATATAAATTCTACGCCAGTTGCACTAATTACATTTCCTGGTGGAGAAAGTTGTAGTGAAGCTATTGAGCTGGTTTCTGGAGATCTAAAAGTGCAGGAAGCAACCGCACCAATTAAAGCGTATGATTCATATAGCGAACTTTGGTCTAGCAATCGGGTTTAATTACTAAGCTCTTAAACAATAGAAAAGTACTACCAGATATATCTTTCACCATCAGCAGTTGGTGAATATTCGTAGTCATCTATTATTGTCTCTTCATTAGAGACGTTAGTGTTCTCTTTTTTTGTCATCTTTGACTTGTTAAAGGATTTATTAAAGCCACCACCAAATTCTATCTGGGTGCTTAGCCCGATTAAAACAATAAACGCAAAGACAACCCCAAAGAGGATCGACATATCATAGTTTGAATTTGCTTGTGATGAATCCGAACTGAAAATGCTCGCTGGCTTAGATTTAGACTCTGAAAACATAAAACCTCCACTCATCGTGAAAAACCGCTTGTACTATACTGTTATGATGAAATTTCTATGATTAATATCATCATAATTTACGATGCAGTTTCAGGTGGTTAGTGGGTCAAAATACACCCACCTACCTGATACTATAGTAATTGTCAAAATGTTTGAGACAATTACTATAGTAGCCCCTTTAAGGGGC
>CAZFXN010000020.1:0-7551 GCA_964523015.1 uncultured Bdellovibrionales bacterium
ATCTTAAAGCGATTTTCACAAAAGTTTATACCCTAGTGGCTGAAGTAAATTATACTAAGGCATTTGAAGAGCTAGGTTGGGCCAAAAAAGAGATTGAAAAACTAAATTCCCAAAAGTTAGCCGCGCTCCTACCAGAAACTTTAGCTGGTCTTAAGGGCGGAAAAACTGAAACTAATTCAGCTTTAGGAATTACTGCAATTGAAAAGCAGTACTCTACTGGGGATAGTATGACTGTAAAAGTATCTATTACTGGTGGAGGCGCTGGAGGTGCAGGTCAAGGTTTAGGTGGCGGATTAGCTGCAATTGGACAGATGGCAGCGATGTTCGGTCAACAATCTGGTCAAGACGTATTTAGGATCGAGGGAATGACAGCGTCGTTTAGTAAAGATAGCGGATATCCAGATCTTACAGTTTTCCTGCCTAGTGGCTCAATTATGAAATTTGAGATGACTGATGGATCTGATGAAAAGAAATTAAAAGAGATGGCAGAAAATATTGGCTTAACCAAAATTGATAATTACCTAAAGGGCACTAGTTAAATTAAATGGCAAAGCTTCAAAGTAAATATAGAACTCATACTTGTGGTGAGTTAGGGGAGATACATAAAGAAACGGAGGTTATCCTTTCCGGATGGATCCATAGGAAACGAGACCTCGGTGGTATCATATTTGTTGATATTCGGGATAACTACGGAATTACTCAGCTTGTATTTGGAGATGGGATTAAGGAGAAGATAGCTGAGGTTAGGGTCGAGTCAGTAATTACTGTTTTTGGTAAAGTAGTAAAACGAGCAACACCTGGCAAAGGGGATACCGGGGTGATTGAAGTAGTAGTTGAGTCGTTTGATGTTCAGTCCTCCGCCGATATAGTTCCACTTCAGGTTGCTGATGATGATAATGCGCCAGAAACAGCGAGGTTAAAGTACCGGTTTTTAGAGTTAAGACGGGAGCGATTACATAAAAATATTTTACTCCGATCTGATATTATATTTTTTATCCGCCAAGCGATGTATGAGCAGGGGTTTAGAGAGTTTCAAACTCCGATCTTAACAAGTAGCTCTCCTGAAGGAGCTAGAGACTATATCGTCCCATCTAGGGTTCATCCCGGGAAGTTCTTTGCTTTGCCTCAAGCTCCTCAACAGTTTAAGCAACTTTTAATGGTTTCTGGGTTCGATCGATACTTTCAAATTGCTCCTTGTTTTAGAGATGAGGATGCTCGAGCCGATCGATCTCCAGGGGAATTTTATCAATTAGACTTAGAGATGTCTTTTGTAGAGCAAGAGGACGTCTTTAAGGTAGCTGAAGAGGTTTTACATAAAACGTTTACAGCATTTTCAAAGTATAAAGTTTCTGACTTACCTTTTCCAAGACTCAAATATGATGATGTTATTGCAGAGTATGGTCATGATAAGCCCGATCTAAGGATTCCTCTAAAAATTAAGAATGTTTCAAATGTTTTTGAAAATTCCCAATTTAAAGTTTTTAAGGATATTTTAGCTAATAAAGGATCAATTCAATCTATATTAGTACCCGTTTCGGCTCCATTATCAGGGCCACCATCAAATCCTCCATCAAGAAAGTTTTTTGATGAAAAAATTTCAGCATTTCAAAACTCTTATCAGTTAATACTCTCGTACTTAGTTATTGAAAATGGAGCGACCAAAGGAAGTATTGCCAAGGTCATTAGTGAATCTGAGATTGAGGCACTTAAAAAAGAACTCAATATAAAGAGTGAAGGAACGTATGTTGCTTTCTTTACGGCAGGAGAGACAAAAAAAATACTCCCAGCTTTTGGTAAGCTTCGCGTAGATCTTGGTAGAGATTTTGATCTGATTGAAAAGGATGCTTACCGCTTCTGTTTTATTACTGATTATCCGATGTATGAATGGAATGAGGAGTTACAAAAGATAGATTTTAGCCATAATCCATTCTCTATGCCACAGGGTGGTTTAGAGGCATTGAATACGAAGGATCCGTTAGAGATATATGCTAACCAATATGACGTGGTATGTAACGGTTATGAATTAAGTAGTGGTGCGATTCGGAACCATTCACCAGAGATTATGTACCGTGCTTTTGAGATTGCTGGATATACCCATGAGGATGTTGATGATAAATTTGGTGGAATGATTAGAGCTTTTAAATTCGGAGCTCCGCCACATGGTGGAATGGCGCCAGGTATTGATCGAATCGTAATGCTGTTAGCTAATGAAATGGCTATTAGAGATGTTATAGCGTTTCCTTTGGCTCAGACAGTAGAGGATTTATTAATGGGTGCACCGAATACCGTCTCTGATCGCCAATTAAAAGAGGTACATATAAAGTTAGACCTACCTAAGGCGTCATAGTAACCGATACTGTTAATAACATTTCTTATGATAGCTATTAGATCTATATTGAGGTTCTCTCTCCCTCTAGTGCTTACTGGGTGTTATTACGGACCAGGTGTAAGCCGCGTTGAAACAAACGCGATACGAAGATCTGCTAGAGATCTAAATCCTGTACCTATAATTGCTCAACAAACAAATTCAATGGGGCAGAATATAATTGCTCCAATGCTTGATTCTACACTGACTCCTTTGATTCTTGGAGGGGATGAATATCAGGATCCAAAAACCCGCAGTCTTAGGCAATATGATGAAAATATGAGACGCCAACAGGAGGCGATGGATGCTATGGATCGAGAACTAGATGAACTCCATAAAAACTCAAAGTAAGACTATATTATTTAATAATATGGGAAAGTTTCCCATAAGTAGTAACGTCCCTATTTAAATTGCCACCTCAGTTTGGCACATATATTGCACCTTCCCCTATGGGGTAACTTTTCTTCGCTGTAGGTTAATAAAAAGGGCAGGTATGCGGTTTTCTGCTACGCAAATTAATGAATGGTTAGGGTACTTAACTGCTTCTTTAAATAGGAGATCGGTAAAACTACTTATCGGTACAATTCTCACAGTTTTTGTAGGATTAGAAATATCTCAAGCACAGAACTGGGTAACCTATCAAAATGCCGCCTCTAAAGGTCAAAATCAAAACGATTATACTCCTATAAATTACCCTGTAGTTGCAGTTGCTGCTAAACTTATTGAAGTTCCCTATTTTGCAAATTGTAATCCTAGCAGTTTTGATCCAACTATTTGCGGGTCGTGTGTTAATGGTCAATGTACAAATGCAACAGTTAAGGGATCAACTGGATTTGGTACTGATGTTGTTGAATCTAATACTCCAACTGTAGGTCATAAATTAGTAGTTGTTTTACCAAATGGTGTTGTAAGAGACATCTTTCCGGTTCCAGGAATACACGACCAACTAGTGGATGATGCGATAGGAAAGGGCTCTGTAGTTGAGCCAAATAATATTCACTCAGTCCTTGAGGATGGTCGGTATGTTACTTTTTCATACTTTCATGATGTTTCAAGTACCGGAATTCCAAAAAAGGGCGCAGCATCATACAAAGGTGCAGATCTTTATATGATGGATCTACAACCTTTAAAGCTAAATCCAGACGCTCCAATTTCACAGCTTTCAGTTCGGCGATTAACAACAAAAGTATATTCTGGAGGTAAGCAAACTACCGCAGATAAAATAAAAAATGCAATAAATCCAACTTTGGGGGCAAATTCTCTGGCTCACTGGGGTAACGTATATATGCATGCTGTTGATATGATGACTGCTTCTGGTCCAAAATTGGTTTTTATAACTGATGATACAAGAGTACTTAACTCAAATCAGTCTATGACATTGCCACAGGATTCAGGTCATAATTTTGTGCTTAAAACAGCAGATATTGATCCTGTAAATTGGAAGATGTCAAATGTAAAGCAATTTGAATACTTAACTACGACTTCAATCATAAGTCCTAATATATTAAGAAACGGAATTGCTGCATCCTACCAAGCTTCGACCAATAGTACTCTCCATTGGGAGATCCAATCGATGGATTCTGAGGGCATATGGAAGCCGTTAGTTGGTTATGGTTCAACCCCTGCACTTTCTCACTTTGGAACATTATGCGTATCAAATCAGAATGGAAATTTAAGAGATAAATTTGGATCAGTTTCATACTATCATATAAATAATAACGGCTTTGGTCCTATTGAATTCTTAGATATGGCTGACCAAGGGATAAATGTTTTAGTAAATAAAACATTAGGATCTACTCCAGGCAAAGTTTGGACACAAAAGGGGCTTTTAAAGGTTACTGTTGGTGTAACTGAGAAAGATGATCCTTCAGCGAAAAAGAATGGAGTATTTATTGGTAAATTCTCTACTCCTAGATGTGGAACTCAGAATGAACTTTTTTCAGCATATACTCCAACAGGAGCAAATTTTAGATTGCAGGATGCTGATTATAATCATGGTGTATTTAGACCTTACTTAGTTAAAAGTGGTTTACTACCGTATGATCCAACAGATCCAAATGATCAAAATCGTCATAAGATTGTAGCTAGAGATATCTCTAATATTTATGGATTAGTTTATCCAACTCCAATTATAGATTTAAATACAAGAATTGGTCAGACCACTCAGGAGGTAACCCCAACTATTACAGATCCTTCAGTTACAATTCAGCACGGAATGCCGCATAGTATTATAGGTACATCTGCACTTTACAATACTGACGTAACGCCAATTGAATGTCGCTATAATAAAAAGTTTGATCCAGATGATAACACATTATCATCTAACTTCATGGTTAATCAGGGAATCATTAATTCTGTAGCTCCTCTTCGATTTTTACCTAATCAGAGTCAGGCCAATTGGTGTAATCAACCATCTCCTGCTCAAGTATTTGGTGTAGCGATACACTTAACAAGTAATAAGACTGATATGACTGCAGGTCAGCATCAAGGTGCAGGTTATCAAACAGACGGAAATGGTAATGATTCAAGCTTACAGCAACCAACTGAGTCAAAGAAATTACTTGGAATATATGATGCTACAGTGCTTGATGGAATGATTATTCCAAATACAGGTGGAAAGGCGGATCAGTCTTTTAAAGCCCTAATTCCAGCTAACGTACCATTTGATCTATGTCTATTAGATCGTAAATATGGACTCTGTGCAGCTGATGTTCGCTCATGGCACTCTATGAAACCTAGAGAAACGAGAGCAGATTGTGGTGGATGTCATAATCATAAAGAGAATCAGGGAATACCTTTTGAAAATTCACATGCTGATCTTAACCCTCCAAAAGATTTTACAAATGGCACACCACATATTAAATATGATGCTCGATGTGCCCCGTATCTGGCTCAGTCAAATCAGCCAACGATGAACATCCCAGTGTTTCACAATTTTGATAACCCTGGTGTTGATGACGTATATACTGGATTAGTTCAAAATTGCGGAAGTTGTCATGGTACAGGTTCTGGAAATCCAACATTTACATTTGATACTAATGATCCGCTTTCTGCATACAATAGTGTAAAAAAGGAAACACCATATAATAATAGTTTAGGCCAAATGGTAGGGGATGAAGGAGCTCTTGGTAGTCCATTATTCTGGTACGCTAGAGGAGAGAGAACAGATGGTCGTGATAATAACTACTACCTAGGATTAGGTCGATATTTTCATAATCCAAGCCATCCAACTTTATGTGATGGAACAAAAAGCGAAGCAGTAACTACTTGGGTTTATAGGCTTGGTCAGTGGTTAGATAATCATATGCCACGTGATGTTCAGGGTAAAACTCAGACCTATCATAAGGATAGATACCACCCTTCAGTCGATGGAGCTTTAACAGATGATGTTTCATGTACACCAAATCAACTTCGTGTTGGATTCTGGGACGATTCAGGTTCGTTAAGCCGTCTTGATATACAGCTAAATGGTGTCACTGTTGCCACCTATGATACTGGACTCAATAATGGCTCAAAGACCGTTTCACTAAGTAGCTCAAGTAGCGATGACCTAATTAAAGTAGTAGCTGTTGATGCTGCAGATAATCATCAAAGATATGAAAAAAGCATTCATGAACTAATTGTTGAGTGTCAGGCCAATAATGGTACTACACCACCAGCTAGTACTCCTTCACCAAGTCCTTCTGCCTCTGCCTCTCCATCTCCGTCTCCAACACCTGGAGAAGAATATCTAGGTCTTGGAATGAATCAAGATAACTTTGGCCCTGGTGATACAATTGAGTTTATTGTTGACTCAATAGATCTTGACGGTGAATTTGTAATTGCTGTAACAAATCGAGGAGTAAATCCGGGTACCATTATAAAGATTCCTGGTACTGCACCGCCATACTATGTTGTAGTATTGCTAAATAAGAGCAAAGTACTAAAGAGAACTGTAGAAAGACTGAATGGACATACCATCACTCAAAATATAATTAAAATTAAACTTCCAAAGTCAGCCGTCCCTGAAGGAATATATAATGCCCAAGCGATCTTTAAATCCCCAAACCAAAAGGGTTTCCCAATTAAGTCTACTATTGTTGAGTTTGTAATTAGTAAGGGTGATAATATCACTACTAATAGTTTTTCAGATTCCTTAATGGCTAAGATTAAGTCAAAGGTTAAATTCTTAAATCTGTCAGCTTTTATGGGCAAAAAACATAAGAAAAAGAAAAAATAGACAGATTGGCCAGAGCCTAGCAAAAGCAAAAAATGTGATTTTAACGTGATTTTGAAGCCTAATCTCTCAATTTTGACGGGTGATTGAAACATTGAATATTATGTGCTACTTGGGATATCTCCTATTCTAAAATCCTATCTGTAAACGCCCGGGTGATGGAATTGGTAGACATACAGGACTTAAAATCCTGGGCTGCGAAAGCGGCGTGCCGGTTCAAGTCCGGCTCTGGGCACCATATCTGTATTTCATAGATTTTAATTGAAAAATATTCATTAGAAGTGGTACTCTAACGTCTGTCAATCCAACGTCGTTTGTGAATCTTAATGCCTTGGAATCCACGCTATGAGGATGAATAGCCTTAAATTGAAGATTCCCTCAATTATCGGTATGAAGGGACGTGGATGGTTCTTTTTAATCTCCTCCTTTCTTCTCTGTCTTTTAATTTCATTTGCTGCATCTAGAATCGCTTATAAAAGTGCGATTGCTCAAGCAAATGCAAAATTTGATCGGTATGTTAATGAAGTACAGAGTAAGATTTTAGATCGGATGGATTCTTACATGCAGGTCTTAAAGGCAGCTAATGGACTCTTTGCTGCTTCTGTTTCTGTTGAAAGGGATGAATGGAAGGAATATGTAAGGGTACAAGACCTATCTAAAAAGTTTCCTGGCATTATCTCAATGGCTTTTGCCAAACGAGTTCTTAAAGAAGAATTACCTGAGTATATTGAACATATCAAGGATGAGGGGTTTAATACATTTGAAGTTTGGCCTCCCGGAGATCGCAATGAGTATTTCCCGGTAACGTACTATGAGAATACTGTACCGAGCGATCCTAATATCCTTGGATTTGATCTTATCAGTGATCCAGAGCGCCTGCTTGCAATTGAATGGGCTCGTGACAATGCTGGACCTGCAGTTTCTGGAAAGGTTAATCTGCTTCAGTTCCCTTTAGATACAAAAAGTAATT
>CAZFXN010000020.1:7561-35756 GCA_964523015.1 uncultured Bdellovibrionales bacterium
TCCTGTTTACAAAAAGAAAATATCTATCTCCACTGAACAGCAGCGAACAAAGGCTCTTTTTGGAATGATGTTTATCTCTGTGCGAATGGCAGATTTAATGTCTTCGATACCTTTAAATTCAGTTAAAGGTATCGCAATTAAAATTATAGATAAAGATGAAACAAGTGATGAAGATCTCTTGTATCACAATGATATTGAATCAGAGCAGTCTTCAACTAGTTTATTTTTTAGTAAAAGCCTAATAAAAATCCCTGGCAGAACTTGGTCCCTTGTCGCTTATTCAACACCATCTTTTTATAAGGTCATAGATCTAAAGGAAACATATACAGTCACCATAGGTGCATTTTTAATCTGCTTACTTTTAATGACAATTCTATGGACTCGTATACGAGCACTTGAAGTTTCTGAGAGAATTACCGAGGAGTTAAAGAGATCTCAGGTTGCCCTAAGAGAGGATGTTAACAAAAGAATAGAAGTTGAGCAGGTTTTAAGAGAGTCCCAACTTAAGAATCAGAGATTAGTTGACAATATCGATGGAATTGTTTGGGAACGAGATTCCCTTACCAATAAATATGTATTTGTTAGCAAGAAGGCAGAAAGAATACTTGGTTACCCGATCTCTAATTGGATTAATCAAGATGATTTTTGGAGTAGAAAAGTTCATCCTGACGATCGAGATTTTGCAATACGATCGATTCATTCGGCCCAAGCACAGAACCATTCTTTTCAAATTGAATACAGAATGATTACTTCTGATAATGATGTAAGATGGATAAAAGATGTTGGAGATGTAGTCTTGGAGGATGGTATTCCAGTCGCTTTTACTGGTGTGATGATTGATGTTACGGAAAAAAGAAAGGCTGAAGAGATAAGTTCACGGCTTGAATCTCGGTTACGACAATCTCAAAAGATGGAAGCATTAGGAACTCTGGCTGGTGGAATAGCACATGATTTTAACAATATATTAGGTGCTATTTTTGGATATTCTGAATTGGTTGCCATCGAATCTCAAGGAGATCAAAAGATTCAAAAGTATGCTAATTCAATCCTCTCTTCGTGTAGGAGAGCTAGAGAATTGGTACGACAGATTCTGACCTTAAGCCGTCACCGGGAGCATGATGCCGATCCTATTCAACTGTCACTTATTATTACTGAAACAGTTGGAATGTTAAGATCTACAATCCCTTTGTCAGTCAATATCATTACTGAGATCGATTCGAATATCTCTTCAGTTAGAATAGATCCTACACAGTTTCATCAAATTCTTATGAATTTGGGTACTAATGCTTGGCATGCAATTGATGGATTAGGAGACACTATAAAGGTCTCACTCTGTGAAGTTAAGATTGATCAAGACACTATTGATACAATTGATGGGTTAACCGAAGGAACTTACGTGAAGTTATCGGTTCAGGACAACGGTTATGGAATGGAACTAAATATTAAAGATCGGATATTTGAACCGTTTTTCACTACAAAAATGGTCGGACACGGTACTGGACTCGGACTCTCTGTTGTACATGGTATTGTAAAATCCTGTAATGGAGCAATCACTGTAGATAGTTCTATTGGAAAAGGTGCAAGATTTGATCTTTATTTTCCAGCATTTCAAGGTGTGACAGAAGCAGATCTAAGTGAAAGTGAAGATATTCCTATTGGAAATGGCCAACGAATTTTATTTGTTGATGATGAGAAAAACTTGGTTATTATAGGGAGGGAGATATTATCTTCATTAGGATATCAGGTGGTTGGATTCTCATCTCCGGAAGAAGCTTTAACAAACCTTTTTCAATCACCAAAGGCATATGATCTAGTCATTACAGATCTGTCAATGCCAGCAATAGATGGACTCACCTTAGTATCTAAAATTAGGGAAGTTGGTATCCAAATCCCAATAATTATCTGTACAGGATTCTGTGCCAAAAATTTAAATCATAAGATTAAGAAACTTGGAATCCACTCTGTTTTAAATAAACCAAATACACGTGAATCGATCGCCATTGCTGTGGCCGATGCCTTGCTGATTCAAAAGGCACACAGGGATTTCGAGATACGACAAATTCACTAGTTTTGCAGCTCCTTCATGGATTTACAGATCGCTACATACAGTGGTACAAATATTCCTCATAATCTAACTTTCACCTCCTGGTCAATTAGACTTGCCGAATAAGAGCTCTAAATCATCAACAAAATCTGGTCTTAGTCGTTTTGAAGAGCTTACTCTTGTTGGCGGTTTAGAATTAGAAAAAGCACTTCATTGGGTTGCTGATAAGATTGAAAGATTTGTAAGTTTTGATCATGTTTATGATTTTGAAAGTGATCAGATCACTAGTTGGATTGAATTCTATTCACAAAAGAAATGGGTCAAAGATTCGGCAAAATTTTTTGTGCCAAGAAAGAAGATTCCAAAGGCAAAGATAACAGTTCTTCATAAAATGAAAGATGGTGAGGTGATAGATCTTTCGTTTAAAAGTAACTATAAGGTTCAATCTCCAGAATTTAGTAATGATTTTAATTCCTTTAAACCTAACAAGACAGTTCATGCTAGAATGTGGCGCAGAAATAGTGGAGCAAAGGGAACAGTTATTGCGCTTCATGGTTGGACAATGGATGATCAGAGGATCAACGCACTAGCATTTTTGCCAGGACATTTCTATAAGCTTGGTCTTAACTTTGTGCTTATAGAGTTGCCATTTCATGGTCGTCGAATGTGTTATACCTCATCTGGTAAGCGAATAAGTTTTCCTGGTCCTCATATTGCCAGAACAAATGAAGGTATGGGGCAAATAATTTCAGACTTGAGGAGATTGAGGCTTTGGCTTGAATCTCAAGGACATACCCAAATTGGCTGTATAGGAATGAGCTTAGGTGGTTATATCGCTTCTCTTTGGGCATCTTTAGATGAATTGGAATTTTGTATCCCTATTGTCCCTGTTGTTGATCTTGCTTCTCTAGCTTGGGATGTAGCAGGGGACAACTTAGAGTTCCAGGCTCTATTAGATAAAGGATTGACTCGTGAAAATCTTACTAATGTCTTTAAACTGCATTCGCCACTAAATTATGCGGTGAAAGTTCCTATAAATAAACAGATGATCATAGCTGGATTAGCTGATCATATTGTTCCTCCAAAGCACCCACAGCTACTTTGGGAGCATTGGCACCAGCCTGAAATTCACTGGCTGTCAGGAGGGCATCTTGTTCATTTTAGAAAAAGTAGGGCAATTCAAAAAATCACAGATTTCCTAATCCGACTTGGATATGCTCGAAAGTCCTCTTAATCTTATCTAATTCTTCTCTTGATCTATATGATTGCAATAATTTGCAGCTTTTATAAACTCAGCCTATAGTTAACCGCCAATTATAGTAATTGTCAAAATGTTTGAGACAATTACTATAGTAGCCCCTTTAAGGGGCCCCCAAGCGAAGCTTGGGTGGGGAGGCTCTTTAGCACGAAGTGCAATAAGAGCCTAACATTGCTGACGCTAGCTAGCGTAGCGTCAGATTCAACATTAAGATAAATAGCAGTTGTCATAAGTAAAAATGTAAAGCCGGTAGGCTTTTCAAGAAACTTTTGCAACAAACTGTATTAACTGACCCCTCACATTAGTGTCTCAATCTTTATGACAACTGCGATAACCGAAATTATGGAGTTACTCTTGTGGTTTTAAGAAGTGAACAAGAACTAGTAAGACTTTCAAAACTAGAGGAATTAAGAAAGGGCACGTATCCATTTCCTAATAATATCAAGGTTACCTCAACAACGTTAGATCTTCGTAACGCAGATCCTATATCAAATCCAGGAGAATTAAATCTCTCTGACCCAAATCTGTTTGAGTTAGCAGGTAGAATTGTAGCGATGCGCTTTATGGGGAAGGCCTCGTTTATAAATGTTATGGACGCTCATGGCAGGATGCAGTCCTATGTAAAACTTGATCAGATCGGTGAGGATAATTTTAAAAATTTTAGCGATTTCGATATCGGTGACATTGTCGAGATTAAAGGTTTTCCATTCGTCACTAAGACAGGAGAGAAGTCTCTTTGGGCAAAATCGGTTCGGCTTTTAACGAAATGTCTTATTCCACTACCTGAAAAATGGCATGGATTAACTGATGTTGAGATACGGTATCGACATCGTTATGTTGATCTGATTTCTAATCCAGATGTTCAAGAGGTATTTAGAAAACGAGCTCTGATTATAAGGGAGATTCGCTCTTATCTGGACAATCTGGGGTTCCTTGAAGTTGAGACTCCAGTTCTTCAAACTGTAGCTGGAGGAGCAGATGCAAGACCTTTTAAAACTCACCATAATACCTTAGATCTGGATATGAAATTACGCATTTCGCTTGAGTTGCCGCTAAAAAAATTAATTGTTGGTGGACTTGGTAGGGTTTATGAGATCGGTAGAGTTTTTAGAAATGAAGGGATCTCTACTAAGCATAATCCTGAATTCACAATGCTTGAGTTTTACATGTCCTATGCCACCTTCGATGATCTGATGAATCTAACTGAGGATCTATATTCAAAACTAGTAACAAAAGTATGTGGTTCAACAAAAGTTATTTTTGGAGAGAAGGAGATAGATTTCTCTCCTCCTTGGACTAGACTTTCTATGCTTGAATCTATCCATAAGATTGGTGGAGTTGGTACTGAGTATGATCTTAATACCCTAGATGGAGTGCAATCTGCTGCAGCTAAATATAAGATTAACCTAGAAGAGAAAAATGACTGGGGTCGATGCCTAGTTGCATTATGGGATGAGCTTGTTGAACATAAGATAGTAAATCCAACTTTTATTACTCATCATCCATTCTCTACTTCACCACTAGCTAGAGCAAATCAAGAAGATCCTAAAATTACAGATCGATTTGAGCTAATTATATGCGGCATGGAATCTGCTAATGCCTTTTCTGAGTTAAATGACCCAATAGATCAGCGAGAGAGATTTGAAGCTCAAGCTAAAAGAAAAGCTGCTGGGGATGAGGAAGCTCAAGAGGTCGAGGAGGACTTCTTGCATGCTCTTGAATACGGAATGCCACCAACCGCAGGACAAGGGATCGGAATCGATAGATTAACTATGTTGTTAACCAATTCACAATCAGTAAGAGATGTAATATTATTTCCAACCTTAAAGCCACGAGCCGAGGAAGTAAGCGCTGAGGAAAACCCAGGGGAAAACTCCACAGAGGAACCATAATGTCGATTCGTTTTTCAGCTAAGATAGCGAAGCGGTATCTTCTTTCTCGAAGAAAGGAAGCATTTATTTCAATTATTACGCTGATTTCAATATTAGGCGTTTCAATTGGTGTTATAGTTATCAATCTAACCATGTCAATTATGACAGGGTTTGAGTTTGAGTTAAAAAATAAAATACTCGAAGCAGACTCTCATGTCTTGATTAAAAAATTAGGTGGGACAATTAGCAAAGCCAGCGAGGTTTCTAAGGCTATTGAGACAATTGATGGCATAAAATCAATTTCCCCATTTACTTATACTCAAGCACTTTTAAGAGCCAATGGAAGCGCAACAGGTCTTCTTATCCGTGGAATCTCTCAGAATACCGATGCCTCAGCTCAGTTAAGTCGATATCTAGATGGTGAGGATGTAAATACCTTATTGTTTTCTCCATCTAAGGTTACTGATCCATCCACAATTGGGAATACTATATTTCTCCCAGGAATAATCATAGGAGCAGAACTTTCAAGATCGATGGGGATCTTTCCAGGTGCAATAGTGGCACTACTCTCTCCACAAGTCAGCTCTAGTCCCATGGGATTAGTACCAAAGTATAAGAGATATGTCGTTACTGCCATCTATAAATCAGGACTATCAAACTATGAAAACTCCTTGGCTTATGTAGACATTCGGGATGCTCAGAAGTTTTTTAGAATGGGAGACAGTGTCTCAGGATTAGAGATTCGGCTAGATGATATAGACTTGGCTCCATTGAAGGCCCAGGAAATTTTGGGCAAGTTAGATCCTAGTAAAGGTTTTTATACTCAGGATTGGACAACAATTAATAAGCCACTTTGGGATGCTATTAGGCTGGAAAAGAAGGTTTATTTTATAGTCTTACTCTTAATTATAGTGATGGCCAGTTTCTCTATAATTAGTACCCTAGTGCTTTTGGTGTTAGAAAAGAGAGGTGATATTGCTGTTCTTCGTACTTTGGGAGCCACTGGATCTGATATTGCCAACATATTTAGAATTCAGGGAGCTACGATAGGAGGAGTTGGGACTATTCTTGGTTTAGTTCTTGGGTATTTTGCTTGTATTGCTTTAGATAAATACGGTTTCCCTTTGGATGATAGAATCTTTCCTATTTCAAAATTACCTGTGAAGATAGAACTTTTTAATTTTATGCTAGTTGGTCTTTCCTCTTTTGCTATTTGCTTTCTTGCAACTATTTATCCAGCCTCACGAGCGAGCAAATTAGATCCAGCTAATGTTCTAAGGTATGAGTGAAATCTTGAAACTGGAAATACTCAACTTAAGAAAATCCTTTGTAGATGCAGATCGCAGGCTCTCTGTTATTGAAGGATTGAATTATACATTTCCTGAAATAGCCTCTGTGGCAATTGTTGGAAGATCTGGGGTAGGAAAATCTACACTATTGCATTTGCTGGCTGGTTTAGATACTCCTGATAGTGGTGAAGTCACTTTTAATGGGACTGATATCACTAAGCTTAGCTCTGAAGATCTTAGCTCCTTTCGTTGTAAAAATATCGGTTTCATTTTTCAATTTCATCATCTGTTATCAGATTTTACAGCACTAGAAAATGTTGCTATGCCTTTAATAATTCAAGGAGAAAGTGAGGAGGATGCTCAGCAAAAAGCCCTTAGCATTTTAACCCGTGTTGGATTAAAGGATCGTGTAGATCACGGACCGGGGGAGCTGTCAGGGGGAGAACAGCAGAGAGTTGCTATTGCAAGGGCCGTGGTCAGTAATCCGAGAGTTTTATTAGCAGATGAGCCGACCGGAAATCTTGATGTAAGCACGGCTGATGATGTTGGTCGGATCTTATTAGATGTTCAGAGAGAGAAGAAGATATTATTAATTATTGTAACCCATAGTTACCAACTTGCTAAACAGATGGATGTTATTCTTGAAATGATGCCAGGTGGAAATTTAATGGTAGTAGATAAATCAACTGATGTACGGCTATGATGTACGGTTATGAAATTTTTAACTTTTGATAAGATAAATCTTATGCAGCGATTACTGGTCCTTACCGTGTGTGCAATTCTGAGCCTAACCTTAAGTTATGCTGAGGCAGATTCGATCTCTGTTCAGGATGTCGTTGTTTCAGGAAATAAGAAAACAGATGAAACTGCACTTGGACTTCAAATTGATGCTAAGGCCGGGAGTGTTTTACGCACTACTGTAGATAAAGATGTCAAAGCATTATTCGGTACCGGCTTTTTTGATCAGGTACAAGCAGTTATAACGAAAGATTCGAAGGGAAGAAGTATCCTAGAATACCAAGTAACTGAAAAACCAATTGTTAGAAAAGTCTTTGTACAAGGTAACGAAGATGTTGATAAAGAAGATATAGAGGTTGCGCTTGATTTTAAAGCTGGAAGATTCTTTGATGTAACGCAAGCTAATCGAGCGTCTGACCGAATTGTTAGTTCCTACCAAGGTCGGGGTTATTATGACTCGGAAGTCACTTATGCACTTGTGCCAGCTGCCTCAAACCAAGTTGACGTAACTTTTACTGTGGTAGAGGGTAGTAAGTATAAAATTAAAGAGGTCTCATTTACTGGTTTAAAGGTTTTAGATGATGGTGATTTAAGATCGGTAATACAAACAAAAACTTATAAATGGTGGAGTTCCTGGTTACTTGGAACTGGTAGATTAAATAAAGAGATGCTTGATAATGACAGAAATATTATGAGGCAAGAGTTATTTAATAACGGACTTATAGAAGGATCTATCTCTGAGCCAGTAATTTCGAAGAAGAATAAGGGTATTTATATCTCCTTTCATGTAAACGAAGGGGAACAATATAAAATTGGGGCAATCCAAGCCAGTGGAGATCTTATTGATGATGATCAAACTAAGACCCTTGCTGAACTAAAATCAAAGACTGGAAAGGTTTTTAGCGGCTCTGTTTTGAGATCTGATGCTCTTACAGTAAGTGATAAGTTTTCTGATATTGGATATGCCTTTGCTAACGTTGTCCCAGACACTCAGATAAATAAGCAATTATTGACGGTTGATGTTAATTTCAAAATTTCAAAAGGAAAATTAATAACAGTCGATCGAATTCAAACCCGAGGAAACAATAAAACCTATGATAATGTAATTCGTAGAGATGTGGTAATTGCTGAGCAAGATATTTATTCAAGCTCAAAGATTAAAAGAAGTCAGGAGCTATTACAAAGAAGAGGGTATTTCGATGAGGTAAATATTGTTACCGAAAATACTACAAAAGATGACGCAGTTAATTTAGCTGTTAACGTTAAAGAGGGCTCTACAGGAACCGTCAGTGTAGGGGCTGGTTTTTCTAGCTCTGATGGCGTGCTTTTTAACACTAGATTAAGTGAAAATAACTTTATGGGTACTGGTCGTAAAGCTAACTTAGAAGTCGATATTGGGAACCGGCGTGATAATATGGTTGTTTCCTTTAGCGATCCACGAGTCTTTGATTCACAATGGTCATTAGGAATAGATCTTCTAAGAACAGAAAGAAATTATGATGACTATGATCAAACCCAGCTAGGTGGAGGAATTACAGCTGGCTATGATATGGCCGAACTCTTTGGTTCTTGGGCTAAAGATATGCGATTTTCTACAAGATACCAATTGGTAGATGTTGAGATTGACAATGTAAGCCCTGATGCTGCGGAATTGGTAAAAAGTGAAGTAGGGAAATCACTAGTTTCTTCATTAACACCTAGTTTAGTAAGGAATACTATCAATAATCCATTAGATCCAAGTAATGGCTCCAGACAGACATTGTCGGTAAAATATGCTGGGTTAGGCGGCGATGAGGAGTTCTATTTAATAGAGGCGATAAATCAAATATATCATCCCTTAGTTAAATTTACTGCAAGTGAATTGGTCTTCTCTCTCCGTACTCGGATAGGTTATGGTGAAACATTTAATGATGACACGTTGCCATTATTTGAACGGTTTTTTCCTGGAGGAATCAATTCAGTAAGAGGATTTAAGAACAGAACTCTTGGCCCTAAAGATTCAAATGGAAGGGAATTTGGAGGTACTAAACAGCTGGTGAACAATATCGAACTTATATTCCCTATTGCACCTAGTGCTGGATTAAAAGGAGTAATCTTCCATGATATTGGAGAGGCTTTTGATGATAATCAAAGTATTGATTTTGGAGAGCTAAGGCAGGCTGTTGGTTATGGAATACGTTGGACCTCTCCACTTGGGCCGATTCGTATTGAGTTTGGTTATCCAATTGATAAAGAGGAGGGAGAATCTTCATTTGTTACCCAATTCTCTTTTGGAGCACCATTTTAACTTCTATAAGAATTTAGCTTCGATTCCGAGTGGTTGAATTTTGCCTTTGCCCTTAATATATTGTAGATAAGTGGCTATGAATATTAAATTTTGTCTATTAGCTAGCCTTATTTTTCAAACGACTGTTTTCGCTCAAAATGATAAATTTGAAGTGAATAGCGTTTATGTAGTTGATATGCAAAAGGTCCTTGAGGAGTCTAAGCAAGGTAAAAAAACAGTAGCCGCTCTTAAGGAGAAGTTCCAAGAGAGTCAGAAAATTGCAGAAAAAGTGACGAGTGAATTGAATACCCTTAGAGTTTCTCTTGAGAAACAAGCCTCACTTTTATCTGATGAAGTGTTTCAACAGAAACAAGAGGCTTTAGTTCTAAAAAAGAGGGAATCTGAAAATTTACTTCAAGAGGAAAAAGTTAAGACAGAACAGTTTCGAGCTCGCGAAATTTCAAATATTGTTGAACAAGCTAACAAAATAATAAATGAGATCAGTCAAAAGAAAAATTATCAGCTTGTAGTTGAGAAATCTTCTCAGATAGTTATTTATGCTGATAAACAATTAGATATTACTTCAGACGTTATTTCTAAAATGGGTGGATAGTTTAGTTTTGAAAGTAGAGATTTATGACAGAAGAAAATGTAGTTTTTGATCACAGTCAGATTATGGAGATCCTACCGCATCGGTATCCATTTTTAATGGTCGATAAGGTTATCCATTTTGAAGATGCCAAAAAAATTATTGCGATAAAGAATGTTACACATAATGAATTTTATTTTCCGGGACATTTTCCTGGAAAGCCTGTAATGCCAGGAGTAATGATTTTAGAGGCGATGGCTCAAACTGGAGCGATATTTGCAAAGAAATCTTTTGATAGCGTTGCCTATGACAAACTTTTCTATTTTGTTGGGGTGAAAGATCTTAAGTGGAAGCGTCCTGTCTTCCCTGGGGATGTTTTAAGGATTGAGATGCAAGCTGAAAGAGTCCGTCGGCCATTGTGGGCTATGAGCGGGGCTGTTTATGTAGGGGATAAGGTAGTTGCATCAGGAGCATTATCTGCAGCCGAGGGCGATAAGTAAGTTATGGACACCTATGTTCATCCAACTGCGTTGATTTCAGATGGTGCTGAAATAGGTGCTGGTACTAAGATAGGTCCTTACTCAATAATTGGACCAAAAGTTCGAATCGGCAAGACCAATACTGTCGCATCTCATGTTGTGATTGAAGGCAACACTACTTTTGGAGATGGCAATACGATCTTTCAATTCGCATCCATAGGATCAGTCCCTCAGGATCTAAAATATAACGGAGAGGATAGTCGCATTGAGATAGGCAATAACAATATTATTAGAGAGTACGTTACTATTCAGCCAGGCACAAAGGGTGGTGGTATGTTAACGCGATTAGGGGATAGTAATCTCTTTATGGCTAATTCTCATGTTGGACATGATTGTATTATTGGGAATAGAAATATCGTTGCTAATAGTGTTGGTCTATCAGGTCATGTAACCTTAGAGGATGGGGTAATTATCGGAGGATTGAGTGGCATTCATCAATTCGTAAGACTTGGTGCTTATTCGTTTTTAGGTGGTGGCACAATGGCAACTCAAGATATACCACCATACTGTATGGCCCAAGGCGATCGAGCGAAATTATCAGGGCTAAATAAGGTCGGGCTAGAAAGGAATGGCTTTAGTGAAGATGAGATCTTAACACTAAGAAAAATTTATCGAGCAATATTTATGAAATCTGGCATATTAAAAGATAAATTAGCTAGTATTGAACAGGAATATTCTCAGGTTAAGGGAGTTAAGGATTTCCTAGCATTCATTAAATCCTCAGAACGTGGGGTTTGCGCTCATAGATCTAAAAAAAGCGATCGAACTGATGACAGTTAGCCTAGAAAATAATCTAGCTTCTGAATCTTCTGAAGCTGAAGGCACAATTGGTCTTGTCGCAGGTAGTGGAATATTTCCAATTCAATTCATAAAAAATGCAAAAACAAAGGGCTTTAATGTAGTTGTTGTTGCTCACCAAGGTGATACTGAAATTCAGATAGATTCCCTAGGAGTTCCTGTAGAGTGGATTAAGCTAGGACAGCTTGGTAAAATTATTAAAATATTTAAGCGTGAAAAAGTTGAAAGAATTGCGTTTGCTGGTGGTATCTCTCGACCTAATATTTTAAAAGGAAATTTGTGGGTTGATCGTAGAGGGATATCGCTACTTCTTAAAGTAAAGAGTGTTAAAGATGATGTTTTATTAAGAGCAATTGCTGCTGAACTAGAGGGTGAGGGGTTTAAAGTTTTTTCTGCTACAAAGTATTTGCCTGAATTTGTTTCTCATGATGGGGTTTTAACTAAACGAGATCTTACCATTTCAGAGAAAAATAATGCAAAAATTGGTTGGTTAGCTGCTAAAATAATTGGTTCTGCAGACATAGGACAGACAATAGTTATTTCTCAGGAGATGGTAGTTGCTGTTGAGGCAATTGAAGGAACTGATGCTACAATAAGACGAGCTGGTAGCCTCATTTCAGGAAAGGGAGGTGTAGTTGTTAAGGTCTCTAAGCCACAACAGGATGATCGTTTAGATCTTCCTACAATTGGGGTTGCCACAATAGAGAGTATGAAAGAGGCAGGTTTAACAGCTTTAGTCATAGAGACTGGTAAAACTATTATACTCCATCCAGTCGATGTTGTTGCCGCTGCTAATTCAGCAAACATTGCTTTAGTTTCGCTAAGCAATATTTAAATAAACTAAGGTAGGATTTTAAGATATATCTCTTTAACTTGGCTCTCTAACGCTTTTGGATCCCGGTTGTTATCAATCACAAAATCAGCTTTTGAAACTTTTAGTTCAATAGAGAGCTGTGAGTCGTATTTTTTGTTAGCTAAGTCTGCACTACAACCATCTCTTTTTATTACCCTCTTCATACAAGCATCCCGATCGGCCTTAACAACGATTATATTTTCTATCTCTGGGTAAGTGAATCTTGATTCAAAAAAAAGGGGAATAACGCAGAGAATCGCTGTTGGATTTTTTGCATTAGCTGCGATCTCACTTATCTGTTCCTGGTGTAAAACTCTGATTAAGGGATGAAGAATATTTTCTAGCTCTTCAAGTTTTGATTTGTCATTAAATACGAGTTGACCGAGTAGCTTTCTATTAAGTTCGCCGTTAGGTAGTAAGTAGCTAGGTCCAAAATGATTGATAACCCTGCTTAACCCCACACTATTTATACCAACTACTTGGCGAGCCAGGATGTCTGAATCAATTATCAATGCTCCTTCTTTCTCAAATAATTTGGCAACTGTAGACTTCCCTGAGCCTAAAGATCCAGTTAGAACAGAGATAGATAGTTTACTAGTCATAGTTCTATACTATACTTAAAGTAACATTAGTTAGTATACGTAAATTATGAAGTTATATAGAATTCGTTGTTTAAAGGGGCACAATAATGAATGAAGAAGCAGGACGGAGAGAGACTGGACGAAGACCAAAAAACTCAGTCGAAGAGCTTTTAACAAATGAAATTGTATTAAGAGTGGAACGAGCAAATGAACATTTAAAGAGTAAGATTAAAGGTACCGTTTTAGTCAAAATCAAAGGACAAGATACTTTTCATATGGATGCAACCAAGGGAAGTTTACAGGTAAATAAAAACGGACCTACCTCTGCCGATGCCGTAATCGAGATAGGAGAGCACGATCTCTTAAGAGTCGCATCAGGACATCTCAATCCACAGATTGCGATGTTGTCTGACAAGATAACTATTGCAGGAAATGCAGAGTTAGCGATTTATTTTTTCAATCTAATTGCACCGAACTAAGGGTGCATTAAGAGTAAGTCTTTTTTAGATCCGCTAAGATTTCCATTGCTTGTTTTAGGGCATTAAGAGCATTGTCTGTGTGGGCTAACTCCTTTTCAGAACGACCTGTCTTTAATAGATTCATCTTTGCTAACTCTAAATGTGTTGTAGCGATTCCAATCGGGTTTCGTATGTCATGAGCAACTCGTGAGACAAACTTTGACATTACAGTGTCAGAGATCCTTTGAGGACTCAAAATTAGGCATAGATTATTTGAATTATCATGACATTGAAGCACCACACCATCAATTAGGTGCTCTTCATTAGATATGTAACTTAATGTTACAAAAGTAAGATTATCTACTGATAAAATAGTAGCACAAGATTTTGGAGTAAAGAGATCTTGGAGCTGATTAGCGCAGTCTGTTGCATCTGCGTTTTTAGAGACTTTCTTGTCAGTTCTCTTATCAATTCTTGAATTAACTATATTTCCATTAAGATCACAGATTAAGTAATGAAACCCTGAATTTATTAGCCAATTAACTAGTTCCATTAGATAGTGATACTCCTTATGATTCAAAAAGTTGAGAATAGAGCCATGAGTCTATAGTTATCCCAAAAAGAATATTCCGAATATATTTATTTTGAAAACCTTCGGTTTACTATAACTCATTAATTGGGATAACTATTTTTTGTCCCTCCGGGGGATAGTAAGTCCAAAAATCAACTTCTTTCGGAACTTACTTTCTGGACTTACTATATATTATTCCCCTATGATAATCAGTACTTTAATTTGAATATTATTATTAGATAAAAGCTTAGATGTCAGAGTTAAATTTACCGATCGAAAATAAGACGAGCCTTAGTTTAACAGAGCAAGATATGACACTTGATAAAGCACACAATTATCAAATTACAATAGAGGATCTGTACTCAGAAAGGTTGCGGTTATTAAATGCAGGTAAAGAGATCTTTGATCTATCTATGATTAATCCTGATCTTGCCCCTGAAAGAGCTATAGTAGATAAGCTAGTTCAGGCGTCGTTAAAGAGTTATAACCATCGCTACGGTGCATCAAAGGGATTAAAAAAACTAAGAGAATCATTTGCTCTAAAGTATAAAAGAATTTTTGAGATTGATTTAGACCCAACTAGTTCAATTTGTGTAACACAAGGTTGCAAAGATGCGATCTTGCAAGTTTTAAAAGTCACCTGTTGTCCGGGTGACAATGTTCTTGTTCTGTCACCAACATACCCAGCCTATCAATTCGCAATTGACTATCTAGGATTAAATTGTATCTCTGTGCCTTTAGGTATTACTGAAGATGATACTATTGAAGAAATATTATCGGCATTCAAAAAACATAAGATAAAAATTTCACTTCTCAACTTTCCACATAACCCTACCGGCAGAATTTATTCAGGTAACTTTTGGCAGAGAGTTAAGGATATTTCATTAAAATACAATGCTTTATTGGTTAACGATTTTACCTACGGTGACATGGTTTTTAGTGGAGTTCCATCCTTAAGCGCGCTTTGTGGCTCAAATGACTTTAGTGGGGTTATTGAGATATACAGCTTATCAAAATCCTATTCCTTGCCAGGTTGGAGAGTCGCAGGTTTGGTTGGAGACTCCAGTATTATAGAGAAAGTATCTAAAGTTAAGTCTCAGATTGACTATGGGACTTTTATGCCTATTCAAATTGCGGCTTCGTATGCTTTAAGCTCTGAGGAAGATTTTGTTTCAATTCCTCGTGAAACTTATCATAGACGCGCGAAGGTGTTATCTGAGCAACTTATAAAGATTGGGTGGGATGTCGATCCACCAATAGCTGGTGCTTGTGTTTGGGCAAAAGTATCAGACAAAATAAAGATGAAGCTAGATTGTAAAGATTATAATTCTTATGCACTTTCAAAACTGATGCTATCAGAAGCTAATGTTTTTACCCTTCCTGGAGAATATTTTGGTGTCGACTATAAGGATTATGTTAGGTTTGCTCTAGTGTTATCAGAGGATAAAATTAGATCTGCAATAAATAAACTTTCTATTATATAATGAGCTTGCAATGAAAAAACTTACCCGAACTATCATCACATTATCTATATCACTTCTTTTCATAATACTTTTATCAATGAATCAAACTACCGCTCAAACAGTTGATTGTGTTGAGGCAGGTAAGTTATTTAGAAGCGGAGTTGATCTCAGTGATGCTTCAGAAAATGAGGAGAATTTTTACCGGAAAGCAATTGCACTCTGCCCAACCATGTCAGAAGCTTATTACAATATCGGTGTAATTGCCTCTCGACGAGGAAGTATCGATCAGTCTTTAGCTAATTATAAGAAAGCATTACAAGCTTCACCGAGGCCTGAATATTATACTGCAATAGGAAATGTTTTTGTTGCACAGAAACAGTATAAAGAAGCTAAAGAAAGTTACCAAGCAGCAATTAATCTTGATTCCCAATATGTTCCTGCACTTTTAGGACTTGGAATAGTCTATGATCAGATTAAAGATTTTCAAAAATCTGAAGAGGTGCTTCGCACTGCTGCCTCCATTAACCGAACAGATGCTATAGTTCAGTATAACTTAGGAGTCAGCTTTGAGCAGCAAAACAAGTGGCAGGATGCGATTAGTGCATATGAAAATGCAGTAAAAGTAGATGATAACCATTTTAATAGTCATTTTGAGTTAGGCATAGCTTATCAAAAGGCTGGGCGATATGAGGATAGTCGAAAGGTTTTAGAAAGAGCCGCAACTTTACAAGCTGACAACCCTTCTGCTCACAGGGCTCTTGGGGTTACATATGAGAAACTAGGTTTAAACGATAGAGCTGAGCTGGCATTTAGACGAGCTATAAAATTAGATCCAAACGATGAAATTTCACTTATAAACTTAGGGGTTGTTTTAATGACCAAGCCGGGGCCTAACCCGCTGGAGGCTGAGAAGATCCTTACTGAGGCCCTTAAATTAGCTCCAAAAAGCTCTAAAGCCTTAGCTGCGTTAGGTTGGGCCCAAATAGAACTTGGTCGCCACGCAGTTGCTGAAGACACTCTTCGGCAGGCAATAGATCAAGACTCTAATAACTCATATGCATATAATAATTTGGGTGTGCTTTATCTTCGAACTGGGCGAAATCAAGATGCTGAGCGGGCATTTCAAAAGGCATTAGCGTTAAATCCCGATCTAACAGAGGCCCAGCGCAACCTTCGTCAGTTTGCTCAATAAAGACTAAGAAATTTGGTAGGTTATCTACTAATAAAATATCATCTTTCCAACTTCCATAAGTAGAGTTAGATTCCGGTAGGGCGTATAGTAGTAACTACGGTTCGTTTTTTTTATCGAATTTTATCGAATTAAGGCTATTTAATTAGCTTAGGATGTTTATTCCTTATAAACATCTAGTAAATCTTTTATAGAAGTTAAATTTTTAAGCTCTTCAGTTATTAACATGTCCAAAGTTGCTCTAAAACTTGTTAGTCGCGCCGAATTCTACGCAGAAGAGGGGGAGTTTTGGAGCTCCGATGAGGAAAACGCTCATTCTCTTCATTTCTCAATTTCATTACCTGATAGTTTTAGTCCAGGATTAGTTTCCTACTTTCTTAAAAAATATTCGAGCAAGGATGATGTGGTTTTGGACCCTTTTTGTGGCCGTGGTACTGTGCCATTAGAGGCATCCTTATTGGGTAGAACTGCTGTTGCTAGTGATATAAATCCGATATGTTTCTCAGCAACCCAGGCCAAGCTAACCCCTGTAGATCTTGTTGAGGTCGCCTTATTTATTCAATCTGTGAACTTTTCTAAACCTGTTTCATTGGATGGGTATTCTGAATATTTTGAACCTTTTTACGATCCAGATACTTATAGAGAATTAGTTAATCTTAAATCCTATATTCAAAGTAATAGGTCTGATGTTAGTAACTTTGTTCAGATGATCGGCATGAGCTTACTCCATGGGCATACCGCTGGATATTTCTCAGGTTATTCACTTCCTCAAATATCAGTATCTCCATCTAGACAGAGAGAGATGAACGACAAGCGAGGAACACTTCCTGAGTTTCGAGCACTGGCTCCAAGAATTTTAAGAAAAGCCGGCGCTGTACTTCGTGATGGAGATGTTGGTAGGTTGCAATCTCGACGAGGGAAGCACCAAATATTTCAGTCTGAATGTAGAAATTTATCATTTCTTAATAAATCAACTGTAGATCTCGTTATTACTTCACCACCTCGCCCATATGTTGCAAATTCTGTGAATGATTTATGGCTAAAAAATTGGTTTGTAGGACTATCAAAAACTGAGCGAGACGAGCTTCGTCATGGATCCTTAGATAAACTCGACTTGGATGAATGGCTTTTGTTTATGAATGAATCCCTTTTTGAGTTAGCTAGGGTTGTAAAATCTGGGGGGCGTGTTGTTATAGATTTGAAACGTTCATTTGATGGTGTCAATTACCAAGATCTTGATGAACACCTATCTAATCTTATTAACACAAATCTGACAAGTTATTGGGAGAATGAGTGTTTGTATGTTAACCGTCCAACAGTCCCGCAGCTCTCAAAAAAATTCAAAGAGGATGGACAAGTAAGCCGAACTAGCAAAGTGCTTGTCATTCGAAGAAAATAGATCCACAAGATGGAGCAATTAGCTGTACCAAGAATCATAATTTCAGGTGTAACACCAAGCGTTGGTAAGTCGTTGCTTGTTATCGGATTGGCCACTGAATTAAAACAGCGAGGGATAAGTGTCTCTTGTTGTGTGATAGGCCCTAATTTACAGCAGGCTGTCCTCTTAAAAGGAATTACAGACCGTTACGTGCATGTTCTTGACCCAAAGCTTCAATCCCAGAGCCAAATGCTAGAATCTCTTTATATGGCCGGCTTGGGAGCTGATGTGGTTTTAATTGAAGGAATGAGTACACTTTTAGAGCCAATTCAGGGGGGTGATTTCGTTGGAGGCCCTGATTCATATATCGCTAAGATTACCTACACACCTATCTGTCCAGTTTTTGATATTAGCTTAAATGAAACAGAAGCAGTTAATAATCTCTTACTCCATTCAAAATTGTTACCAGAGATCAATATTACCGCAGCGATTGCTAATCGCCTTCCTTCTGAGCAGAGTGAATTACTAAAAGCGATTACTTCAATTAACAATGAATTGATAGCTAATGGAAAGGATCCATTGCTAGGTGTCGTGCCACAAATAGTAAATCCAGAAGATCTCCCTTCTCATGGAATTCATCAGACCAGCAAGCTGCCACCTATCTCAAGACAATTTTTGATGGAATTAAGCAGTATTGTTGCACGTTGCGTTGATGTTGATGAATTATTATCGAATGCAGCTAAAGCCCAAACAATCATACTTGATGATTATAGGTACATTCCTGCCACTAGAGGATGCAGGATCGCAGTTAGTTTTGATAATGCCTTCGGTCTTTGCTTTCAGGATAATTTATCGTTTCTAAGACTCTATGGAGCCGACATCGTTCCGTTTTCAATTCTTGCAGATACTTCATTACCGAAAGGAATTGGGGGATTGTACATAACTGGTGGTTTCTTAAGTGAATACAGTACGGATCTACTTAAGAACAAATCGATGATTCGATCCATTCGAACCTTTAATGAGCAGGGTGGGGCGATCTATGCTGAGGGAGCAGGAGCAGCATATCTTTGTAGGGATTTTGCTCTGCCAGATAAAAATACCCGGTCTAGTGGCCTTGGATTAATTCCTGCTGATGCAGCTCCCGGTGATGGCATGGAATGGTATTTTAAGGGAACAATCATGGAGGATTCTGTACTTGGTGGTAATGATAGTCCGATTCATGGGATTTCAACTGGTGAATGGCAGATTAAAAATCCTGAACGGATGATGCGATGCCTTAGAATGATTAGGTCGAACGCAGGCACTGTTATGGAGGGGTTTTCTCCTACAGGACAATTCTTTGGAACCTTTTCATTTCTTCATTGGGGCACTAATCCATTGGTCGCCAAGAAATTTGTAGAAGCGTCGTCTGTTATCTCATTTTCAAAGTAAAATATCATCAATCATTCTATCAGAGCGCTAATTTTACTGTTTCAATTTTTCTTGGCTGACTAATGGTAGGAGCTATACTTTGTGTTTTGATACTGCTTTGCTCTAACACATAGTCATATAACTTAGCTGTTTTTTTGTTGATCGGGTCGGAAAGTAGAAAGTCCCCAGTAGGCTTAGAGTAAACCAGACACTCTTTGTTTAGTATTAAAGGTAGCGCTCCTGTAAATAGATACCCTTCATTTTCAAGCGTAGCTGCTACGGTAGGAGCAAGTGGGTCTCTAATATTAAGAAAAATAATATGTGATCCTGAATTGATTCCCCGTAATTGACTAATCATCTCTTTAGAGTTTGAAACTAAAGAGGGTTCAATTGAAACGTGAGCAACATTAGTCTGGCTAAATGATTTAATCTCGACCGATAAGGCTTCAGCAGGAAGATGTACTGCTGAGATCGTCTTTGCGTCACTCTTTATAATTCTAGTAAGAGGGATCTGTTTGTATATGGTTTGGATAATATCTAAGTGATTTTTTGGAACATAGACTGGAATTTCCTTGCCTCTCGTTTCAACCTCTTCAACGAGCATATTCATTACAATTGATACAGTTTGGCCAGTCGTTGAGTTATCTCCACCTTGAAAATAATTTGGACAAACTGCAATTATTTCACCACCTAAAAGCTCATGAAGTGATCTTGCTGATTCTAGGTTCTCATTTAGTAAAAAATAGTAATAGAGATCCCAACCCTGTCTTATCTTTAAATTGTTAAGAAATGACGTTATCGCAGACTTAAAAGAAGATGTTATCTTTAGATTTGGTTTTATAACTGGGTATACGATTCTTATATGGTTAGCTAAGGCATCACGACAGATACCAATATGGGCTAAAATCTCACCGGCCTCGTTTTTCGCAACTAAGCTAAAAAAACGTGAACCAAGGTGATTTTGCCAATACTTATCATCAAAGACACTCTTAATCGGATAACTTTCAGGGAGAGAATTCTTAATAAAATTAATTAAAGAATCAATCTCTACTTTGTTATCCGGGTTTATTGCGCGAACTGAAACCTTGTCCAAGTGAGCTCTCCGTAAGACTTACATTATAAATTGTTATGCTTAATTTGGCTTAATTTGAATGATAAAGATGAATAAGAATTAGAAAGACCCGAAATCCACACCAGCCATAGAATTATACTATACTATAGCTTTTACTCAAGATTATTAAATAGATACCTATCAATTGTCAGAATGATCATTCGAGTGGTAGAAGGTCTCTATGAAATACAATGTTACCGGTAACATAAAAGGGTTGTCACCCTCACAGTTAAAATTGCTAGATAAACTTTACTCAAGGCGAGTTAATAAGAGTGAAATTATAACTCTGGACTTGGCAAGGGAGATGTACACATTAGCCGATTCAATAGGTCGGCAAATTGGGTTGCTTATTACTCGAGAAGGAAAGATTGCAGAAGTTGTTATTGGAACAAAAGAGATAATCTATCTGCCAGATCTTGGTCGATATCGTTTAGGACAGGGACGACTTCGAAGGATAAGATTGATCTATACTGATTTTGGTAAAGATAAAGAGCTGAAAATTAAATCTGATATCTACACCGACTTAGAGAAACTCCGTCTAGATATGGTTGCGGCAATAAGAGTAGATAAAAACAGGACAGCTATAACTTATGCCTATCTTATGCCACCATCTCCGAAGGAGAAATTTGGAGGTAGTGCAAGTGCAACAGAGGAGTTTAAGGATTTAGATCAAGTTGATATTGATTTTTCTGAGTTTATTACTGAACTTGAGGGAGAGCTCTCTTATGTTACTGAAAAAACCAAACAGGTTGGAAAGACAAGTGCGATCTTAGTAGGGGTCTATGATAAGAGCTCCCATGATCCAGAATCATCAATGTTAGAATTAAAAGAGTTAGCTAGAACTGCGAACTTAAATATTCTTGATACTATTATTCAATATCGTACCCCGGATCCCAAAACTTTGCTTGGTACGGGTAAGCTTGAGCAAGTTGTTCTTCATTGTCTTAAGTTAGGGGCTGAACTTATTGTATTTGACTGTGAACTAAGGCCAGGACAATGGCGAGCAATAATTAATGAAACAGAGCTAAAAGTTATTGATCGAAGTATGCTGATTTTGGATATCTTTGCTCAAAGAGCAAACAGCTCCGAAGGACGTCTTCAAGTTGAATTAGCTCAATTGAAATATAATCTTCCTCGGCTGGTTGAAAGTGATGCCGGACTATCAAGGCTCAGTGGTGGTATTGGAGGAAGAGGACCTGGAGAGACTAAGCTTGAGCTTGGTAGAAGACGGATCCGTGATCGAATAAGTATGCTTGAAAAGAAAATTACAAAAATTGGAGAGCAACGAGATTTAAGAAGAAAGCAGAGGACCGCAAAGGAATTACCAGTTGTCGCAATACTTGGGTATACAAATGTTGGCAAATCAACATTATTTAATTTTTTAACAAACAGTGATGTCGTTGCAGAAAATAAACTTTTTGCAACACTTGATCCTGCTCATAGAAGACTTCGAATCCCTTCAAAAAAAGACCTTAGTCAGAATGAGCTAGTAATCTTAACTGACACTGTAGGGTTTATCAGAAATTTACCGAAGGAGTTAAGGGCGGCATTTAAAGCTACTCTTGATGAATTAAAAGAGGCCCAGGTATTAATTCATGTTTTAGATGCAAGTGATCGATTAATTGCAGATCGCAAAAATAGTGTTGATGAAATTCTTACTGAACTGGAGTTAACTTCTGTTCCACAAATTATAGTCCTAAATAAGATCGATAGAGTCCCGCCTTTAGAACTTGACGGTATCGTCACTGAATTTCAAGGAGTTCCGATCTCTGCGGCAAATGGAGTCGGTGTTGAAGTATTAGTAGGAGAGATCTCAAATTACCTACTTAACCTAAAGAAAATCACAAAAGATCTACAGCAAGCTAGTTATGACACCTATTGATATAAGACATATCTGTTTAAGAGATGGGTATGAAGTGATGCTAAGCTGTTTTTTAATTAGTTTTATCACCAAAAAAGAGATTACATTTTTAGTCACTCCAGAGCTTGAAGCGAAATATGATGAAATATTTACCTCACTCAATAGTATTTTAGTTTTCGAAAAAAACGCCGATTCTGATGGTCTAAATTATAAACTATCAATCTTGGAGTCAAAATCAGGCAGTTACAAAATCAAACTAAGCGCCAAATTAAACAAAGAACTCTCGGCAACGCCTCTTTTGTATATATTAATACTCTATGCTGCATTTGGTGATAAACGGGTTAGATTTATTGTTAATGGATTATTTCTTGGCTTAGAAGAGGAACTTTCTCTTTCATATTTAGAAGAGGCTATCTTACCTTTATTGCGTAATATTGTAGAGGTACGGATTCAGTATCCCGAGCTTAATTTTAGAGAGACAAGCGAATGTTCTGTAATTTGTCAGCCTTCTTTTGAAGCCTCCATTGATCAAAAATTAAATACGATAAAGGAAATTTCAAAGAAATTAATTCCAATTACAAAAGTTTTAAAATTTGCTTGTTTAAGTACTGCTTCAGAGAATTTAAAGCCTCGACAGGTTGTGGAAAGACAAGTGACCGGATTGAGGCAAGGTTTATCTGGAGAATATGATCTACAAAAGCCAAAAAAAAGGTATGTAAAATCGATCGAGCCGGGTTCTGAGATTGCCGTTTGGAGTGTTACAGATGAGCAATCTCAGCATGCCCCGTTTTATGTCAGTGAGGTTGGAGAAAGATCTAAGCCAGCGGAGATAGTAGGACAGGATGCTGCATTTTGCTTACAAGAGAAGGTCGAATCTGGTTATTTACTTTCTACTAAAGAGGTGTTTTTCTGTTTGCCGTTACTTTGCTTTTTTGGTGGTGAATTTAGATGTCAAGTGGCTGAACCGGTAGAAATGCTAGTAAATCTCTATAAATCTTACATAAATGACAGCCTTAACATTGCTCAAGATCGTGTTTCGTGTCACTAATCATACTCCTTAAAATCTAAGAAAATTAAGAAAATGACAACTTATAGTACAAACGAAAAGATAAGAAATATTGCAATTATTGCTCACGTTGATCACGGCAAAACTACCCTTGTAGATTTCATGATTAAACAGAGTGGCGTCTATCGAGAGCAGGAGATGGTCCCAGATAGAGTCATGGATAGTATGGATCTTGAGCGAGAGCGAGGAATTACTATCTCAGCTAAGAACTGCTCAGTATTTTTTGGTGATCTTAAGATTAATATCATTGATACTCCAGGCCATGCTGATTTTGGTGGTGAAGTTGAGCGGGCCTTGATTATGGTTGATGGGGCGATTCTTTTGGTCGATGCATCTGAGGGACCATTACCTCAGACTAGATTTGTGTTGAAAAAAGCTCTTGAGCGAGATCTTAAAATTATAGTTTGTATTAATAAAATTGATAGAGCTGATGCAAGGCCGCAAGCTGTGTTAAATGAGATCTATGATCTCTTTATTGATCTTGATGCTAGAGATGATCAGATTGAATTTCCTGTGCTTTATACCATAGGTAGACAGGGAATTGCTTTGAATAGCTTAGATGAAACTGGGGAAGGATTACACAAACTATTTGAAGCTATTAGGGACAATATTCCCGCTCCTAAATATGATCCAAGTAAGCCGTTTCAGATGTTGGTAGCAAATCTTGGTTATTCTGATTATGTAGGAAGACTCGCCATCGGTAGAATTGTAAATGGTCAAGTTAAGGCCAGAGACGCTTTAGTATGTATTGGACCAAATGATAAGCAGACAAACCTTAAAGTTGTTAAGTTACAATGCTATCAAGGGGTCAGGATTGCAGATGCAGATCAGGTTCTTCCCGGTGATATCGCTATTGTTGCAGGTGTTGAGGATGTACAGATAGGGGATACTATCTGTACGGCACAGCAACCAATTGCATTGCCTCGTATCCATGTTGACGAACCTACAGTATCGATGACTTTTACTGGAAACACCTCTCCTTTAGCTGGCCGAGAGGGAAAAATCGTTCAGGGTAAAAAAATATCAGATAGACTCAAAAAGGAAACATTACATAATGTTGGCCTACAGATGGACGAGTCAAAAAACATGGATACTTTCGTAGTTAAAGGGAGAGGAGAATTTCAATTAGCAATCTTAATTGAAACTATGCGTAGAGAAGGTTTCGAATTAACCGTAGGACGTCCTCAGATTATCTTTAAATATGATGGGGATAAAAAATTAGAACCGATTGAGCATGTTTTAATTGATTGTGATGAAGTTAATATAGGAATTATTACTGAGAAATTATCAGCTCGAAAAGGGCAACTCTGTAACATGGTCAACCATGGATCCGGTCGAGTTAGATTAGAGTTTAAGATTCCATCTAGAGGATTAATCGGTTATCGAAGCCAGTTTATGACCGATACAAGGGGAACAGGGATCATGAATTCATATCTTGAAGGATATGAGGAGTATCGTGGAGATTTTCCATCACGAAAAACAGGCTCACTTGTTGCCGATCGTCCAGGCTCGGCGATTCCATATGCAATATTTCACCTCGAACCAAGAGGGAAGTTACTAGTTCAACCTGGAGATGAAGTTTATGAAGGGATGGTTGTTGGTGAACATACAAGAGAGAATGATCTTGATGTCAACATTTGCAAAGAGAAAAAGCTAAGTAATATGAGAGCTGCTGGTAAGGATGAAAATATCTTATTAACCCCAGTTACCCCGATGACCCTTGAAAAAGCTATTGAATTTATAGCTGAGGATGAATTAATAGAGGTTACTCCTAAAAATGTAAGACTAAGAAAGTCCGTTTTAGATGCTATAAAACGTTAATATTGTGAGTAATGAAGAATCGTTTCAGATCGATAAGGAAGGATTATAATAAAGGCTCATTAAGTGAAGCGTTAAGTAAAGCTAAGTTTGATCCAAATCCAATCAAGCAATTTAGTAAATGGTTTAAGAAAGCTATTAAAGTCGGGGTTGATGAGCCTAATGCTATGGCTCTGGCAACTTCAACTAAGAAAGGAAAACCTTCAGTTAGATTTGTCCTTTTAAAAGGGATAGATGCATCTGGATTCTGTTTCTATACCAACTACAAAAGTAGAAAGGGAAATGAGCTTTCCAAAAATTCACAGGTTGCTTGTTCCATCTATTGGCCAGAGCTAGCTCAGCAGGTAAGGATTGAAGGTAGGGTAGCAAAACTAACAGACAAAGAATCAAATGAGTATTTTTACTCTCGACCACGTGGGGCACAGATTTCAGCTTGGGTCTCAAAACAGAGTAGGGTTGTTAGATCTAGGGAGCAGTTAATTAGTGAAACCATAAAATATGAGGAAAAGTTCAAGATAAAAAATGTTCCTCGTCCAGAATATTGGGGAGGTTATAGGATAATTCCTAATAGTATTGAATTTTGGCAGGGACAGAAAAACAGATTACATGATAGGATTTTATACCGTTTAAGAGGGCGCACTTGGAAAGTATCAAGACTTTCACCATAGAAACATGACTGTAGAAAGAGTAATTATTATAATATTGGCCTCACTTTTAATATTTGAAAGAGTGGATACTTATTTTAAGGCAGATGAAAAGCTAGAGAATAAGCTTGAGATTAGGAGAGGAAAGGAGATAGGAGAGAAGATAGTTGAAGAGCAGAGCGAATCATTAAATTCAAAGAATACGAATGAGATTAAGTCAATAAAGGTTAAAACTGCACAAAGCCCAAATAAGCAAATCCCAGAATCTGCCCAGCCGTTTGAGAAAATCTTAGAATGGAGAGTCGGAGCTATATCTAATCTTGTGGATTTATCAGAAAATCAAAAAGAAAGATTAAAAGAGAAGTTTCGATTGGAAAAAAGTTCTGGAGCAAATGATCCTCTAACAAAAGCAGAAACACTAGAGGAGATTTTAGGCAATGAAAATGCAATGGTTTATCTCGAGGCTAAGCAGAGAGCCAAAGCAAAGATCCAAAGTGAATCTTTAGAGAAAGAAGTCCTGTTTTTATCTAGACGATTATCATTAGATCTCAATCTTGAAGAGGAGGTTAGGAACGTGATTTTTTCAGCGGAGGAAGAGGCAGAGCAGTATCTTAGTCAATTAAAGAGTGACCAAACAAGGAATAAGGATCCATATACCAATTTTAACGCATTTTTAGAGTCACAAAAAATTCGACGTAATATTTTACGGGAACAACTTAAGGATATTTTAACAGAATCAAAATTTGACGATTATCTTAAATACGAAGCGGAGTCTTCGGCTATTGAAGTTGAAATGTGGCACGGAGGATAGTTTATAAAGAATCTCTTGTTTAATTAGGACCACCAATTTTATCGTTTGTCGCTAATACATAATCAGAAACAACGACTCCTCCAATTAGGTGCTCATTAATAATTCTATCAAGCACTAGTGGAGTACAAGAGTGATACCAAATTCCCTCAGGATAAACTAAAGCAATTGGGCCTGAAGCACAGACTCTAAAACAGTTAACCTTACTTCTAAAAACAAGGGGATCATTTGGCTCAGTTAATTTCAACTCAGAGAGTTTGTTTTTTAGGTGATTCCAAGACTCTAGCCCAGATTCCTTAGAGCAACATTTGGGATTTGACTGATCGCAACAAAGAAAAATATGTTGTTGATATTTAGATAATCCTAACTTCTTAATTTTATCTGCTAATTCATTTAGTCTGGTTTGATCTATGTCTGAGGTCATAAATAATAATTTTAAAAAGAAACAACTATAAAACAAAATTATAGCCACCAAAATTTTGTCGTATTATAAAAAATACGAATTTTTTTTAGATGCCTGTAAGTGAATCTACGAATTAACCTAGCCTTATTAGGAAGTTATCAAAATAGGTAAAATTTAGGCCAATCTAAATTTATGTAACAAATACATTAAAGTAGACCATAACATAAAGTAGAGCAGAGGTTAAGGTTTGATTCCGTGTTGTTAAGGATAAAAGGGGAGAATGTCATCAATAGGTAAAAATAATTTCTACTATAGCAAAGAGCTACCTCTTAAAGATCCATCTGTGTTCGATGGGTCAAATGTTGTTACACGTGATATCCGTCTACCAACATCAACATTATCTGAATATGTAAGGTATGGGTTAGTTGGATCCACTTTTGAAGTTAGAGTTACTAGAGATAATCTTTCACAGTTAATTACTGTTGAGCTTCTCTCGACAAAAAAAGATCAAAACTTGCATTCATATGGAAAGTGGCAGATCTCAGCCTATCAAACTGACAATGAAAGTATTACCGCTGGAGCTTATACTGTAAAAATATCACTCTCTCCGTTTTCTTTCTCTTTAAAATTCTTTCAACGAACTATCGGATTTACCTCTGAAGTCGCAAGTTTAATAATCAAACCTAAAGTCCTTAGGCCAGGTGATATTCCAGTATTACTAAATGGTGCCTGGACTACAGACGGTGCCAATAGTTACGAAGGTCGGGGGGTAACTGATTCGATAGATCAGAAATCTACACGATATAACTTTGAGAATTCTAACTTAGAAGTGTCAGTCTCGAAAATGAGATCAACAGGGGATCTCCTCCTTAAGTTAACACTAAGAGATGACCGAGGGGTTCGACAACAAATTGCTTCATGGGCACTCTCAAATCTTGAATCAAAACAGTCAACTTTTAAAGTTGGGCAATACACAGTTAAGACCGAATCAGATAGTCGATCGTTCGGAATTAAATTTTTAGATAAGACTCTAGGACTGATTCCAACCGAGATCGGATACTTAGGAGTTGATCTCTCTCAATCAAAGCATATCGGAGCTAAAACTGTACCTGTAATGCTAAGTGGCACATGGAGTGAGCAGGGTTTAAACTTTGATAGGAATTTCGCCGTTTAAATCGCCGTTTAAATC
>CAZFXN010000020.1:35856-43036 GCA_964523015.1 uncultured Bdellovibrionales bacterium
TCGCCGTTTAAATCGCCGTTTAAATCTCTGTATAGATTGTTTAAATCTCTCTATAGATTGCCGTATAGATTACTGCATAGATTCCTGCATGGTTCTCTATACGGCCCGAATCTCTAGGATCGGCCAAATCCGCCGCCGCCAAAACCACCACCCTCAGGCTTAGGTCTTGCTTCTGATGCTTTTACAGCGCGACCTTCAACTTCATGACCATCAAGTGCAGAGATTGCTTGATCAGCATTCTCATCGTCCATCTCAACGAAACCAAAACCCTTGGATCGTCCAGTTTCCTTATCCATAATGACTTTAGCAGTTTTAACTTCGCCGTACTGACTAAATAGAGCAGCTAATTGCTCCTCTCTCATTGTATAAGGAATATTTCCTACGTATATGTTCTTCATAATTTCAAGTAACCAAATTAACAGTATTTATAACTTGGGTATAATATACTAACCTGTGAATAAAGTAAATAAATATATGATATCTATACGAATTAACCACTTTAACAGGTATGATTGAGGCATATGGAGAGCGAAAAGAGAAGAATAGTATTTTTAGTCAAAGATCTAATATTTAGATCTAAGATCAGAGAGTCTCTCTCAGATAGGCCTATAGACCTAGTCTTTGTAAAAGATGGTCCCTCTTTAGTTCAAAAGGTAAGAGAGGAAAATGTTAGTATGGTGGCAATTGATGTTAACCTTTTAGGGGATTCTGTAGGAGGTCTTATAAAAGAGGCAAAAGAGTTACAAAATGACCTGCCGATAGTAGGATTTTGCTCACATGTAGATAAAGACCTTTTTGAAGCCGCAACAAATGCAGGAGTTAGTAAAGTGCTTCCTCGCTCTAAGTTTTTTATAGATGTCGATACCTGGCTTAAGTACGCTGAATAGCAATCCAAGCTTAAAATCCGTAAATGTTACAAAATTTCAAATTTAACCAATAACATATACATAAACTCTTAGTGTATACCAAAGCATAGCAGGTTTTGCTGATTTCTTGACAAGCCTTCGGCTTGATAGAATATCTAATAATGCTTTGGTATTTATTGCTTGGTTCAATTTCTGGCGAAATTGAACTGATATACTCAGTGATCTTAATTTGAAATGTCGGCAAAACTCGAGATCGCTTAGTATGTCCATGACACTTAAGAGTGTTCCTTACAAATTCATATGGGTAGTCCTATTAAGGTCAAAGGTTTTTTGGACTGAAAGTTTTGTAGTGCTTTCCTGATGTACTAGAGATCTTTCAGTCCATACACAACAACCGGAGCTAAACGCTCCAGGAGAAAGTCCATGAACCTCAAGTCGCTGATCATGATCGTTGTCGTCGCCTTGGGTGCTAGCACCCTTAGCGGGTGCCAAGTCTTCGGCGTTCCGCAAGATGGCCAGGTGGTTTCGCACCGCCAGGCCTACATCAATCTGCTGTGGGAACGGTGGTTCGCCACCCGTATCAGCGCAGATGTGCGCGGGACTCAAACCGATCACAGGGAGATCGAAGATCCTGCTGCTCGCGCTTCGAGCCGAGAGATGGATCGGCAAGCTCTTCGGACTTCTCGCAAAGATCTCTCTCAGACCAACAAAGAGATCCGAGAGTACGAGAAGAGTGGCAACTACTCTCAATTCCGGTACGGCTTTTCTGCTGGACAACCGGGACCAGGAGCTGTTGCCCCGAACATCCACTGGATGGTCGATCAGTTGAAGAGAGAGGGATGGGTCTTTCGGGAGTGAAATACTCGCTGACAGATTCCTCATGGGCTATTTTTATTCAGGTTTTCGACCTAATAGGACTAGCCCACCATTTGCACCACATTCATTTGCACCACATTTTTTTTAAGTGTAATATAATAAATTCGCCCGTTCTTTTATCCCCATACATTAATCTTGTAGATATCAAAGTAGTTAGAAACATAAATTAAAAATATAAATGCTTCTAGTTGAGCATAATTAAGTAAATTGATCTTAACTAGAAGCATTAGCTAATAGGTTTTTTTGTGAGTCTTTAAGACCTCCCTTCTTAAGTTGCAGATCGTTTCTAATAACATGTAAAATTATACCTGCGATTTAAGAAGGGAAGGTTTTTCTGAACACCTAGTTCTGACCTTCGCCTAGCAGTTCCTAACCTCGGGAGGGGGACATTGGGCATTTTTTATCAGTTGAGTGCAATGGGAGGTTTTTCGCAAAAAACCTTCAGTCAGTCAGGAGAGACTCTGTTTGGAACGAGGCACTCTCGTAATCCGAACACATTGTCAGTGAAGTTGACATCCGGTGTCCTCCGGCGTGGAACCGTTGTCATCAGTGACAACGTGGCACAGGTTCGAAGGGAGGTTAAGGGTGACGACACCCTTTACCTCATCGCTGGGGCTCATAACACAAGCTCTCCTGAGTCAGGTGTCGGTGTCAGTTCTCTGAGGCACACCACCATCTGTGTCATCGGCATGGACGGGGTTCACCAGAAAAGGGTCCTGTTTCAGATCCGCCGCGGTGGGTCTGTTCAGGTTTCTTTCTACGGTCTTCAGTGGGGACCGAGAGAGAACAGCACCTCCTTTTTGGTCTCCTGGCCTGCTGCAACGGAGGTCAAGATCCCGGTGGTCGCAGATCTGAGGAGCCGCGCTCACCGCTCTGAGCCTCTGATCGGATAGACGACAAGAGAGTGGACAGATAGTGTACGCCCCCGGACGATGAAAAGATCTCTTAAAAAGCGATCCGATTGTCGTCTGGGGGATACCATATTAAAATTTGCCAATATTAAAATGTACTGGTTGTTAATAAGGATTTACTAGCTAATGCTTCGAAATGTGATTTAAAGATTGAGTAGTTCCTCAATCTCATTAATGCCTTTTGGAAATCCTTCACTTAGAACCTCAGCAGATCCTTTTTTAATTAAGATGTCATCCTCAATTCTAATTCCACAGGCTGGGATATGTTTTGTTTTTTTCTGAAAATAAATTCCTGGCTCGATAGTTATTACCATTCCTGGCTTAAGTAACCCTTCGCCCTTATCTCTTAAATTTCCAAGATCATGAACATCAAGACCAAGGGTGTGGCCAATACCATGCATAAAGTATGGCTTATACGCCTCTTTGCTAATTAGTTTTGAAACTTTACCTTTTAGGACACCAACATCGACAAGTCCCTGAGTTAAAATTTTAACGGCAACATCGTATACTTTTTTTATCGAAACATTTGGACGAGCTGTATGAATGGCAGCGAGTTGAGCTTCCAGAACTATAGTGTAGAGATCCTTTTGAATAGCGTTAAAATGGCCGTTAATGGGTAATGTGCGCGTAATATCTGCCGCATAATAGTTATACGAAGCTCCACAATCAATTAGTAAGAGCTCTCCATTTTTTAGTTTTCGATTCTGCTCTTCATAATGAAGGACTGCTGCCGAGGGGCCAGTAGCTACAATAGTATTAAATGAAGGTTCGCCACCCTGAATTTTAAATAGGTAATCAATGGTGCTACCGATATCAGACTCAAGAGCAAGTGGAGTAATAAAAGGAACTGTTTCAAAAAGAGCTTCATTTGTAATCTTCGCAGCTCTTTTAATTTGTGAAATCTCATGCTTATCTTTGTAAAGACGGGCAGACTCCATTAACTTATCACAATGAATAAAGGTTGATGGGAGTTTGGATCTCATAAAGTAGGGGAGTGCTAAAAGCTCTGACGCAATTGACCAACTGTTAGTGCCCTTTGTATTTTGATGATAGAGCACCTCGTGATCTTTAATTTTTTCTTTAATCTCATGAGTAATATTGTTAACTAAAATAAGCTCTGCTGAGAGCGATTTCGCTAATTTTTTATAATCTACAAAGTACCCCTCCCAGGTAATTCGCTTTGGATCTGGTGGTGGTGCCAATAGGATCGGCTTAGTATATTTAGTTGAGATTAAAAGATTAAGCTCTTTCCCGGTAGAATTTGTAAGATAGTAAAGATTGCTATCAGGACGGTATCGATACTCAGTGTCTCTAGACTTGGTGGCACCCTTAGAGCTTGAAAGTAATAGAACTGAGTTACCTTTATGCTCAGCTTTCATAAGTGAGCGTAAGGCTTTAATCTTTCGTTTACAGAACACCGTCATAAGTTTTTTCCTTTACAATTCACTTTCACAGTTTTAATCTGCGTTTGTCAGGTGGTTTAATGATTAAGTTTAATGATTAGTTGAATAATTACCTGTTTAGTTACCTTTTAGTTTATACAACTTAGTGACCTACTGAACTAGCGTAAACTTTGAAGGGGAATTTTAGAAAGAAACTTTTCCAATTTTTTAAAGGTTCATGGCGGAAACGTTGTGACTTTAAGCATGAGGACCTTCTCCTCTAAGGTCGGGCACATTAGGTGACCCGACCTTTTTTCTTTTCTACCTCTTTTCTACCTCTTTTCTACCTTTTTTCTACCTTTTTTTGTGCTATCCCCCCTATTTGACAGAGAGTTTTAGATAGTATAATAATTTCACATTAATTTATTAGTTTTCCCCCCGGGCAAGTCATGAAAGAGGGTATTCATCCTAACTATAAAAAGTGCACAATTACCTGCACATGTGGCAATACATTTGAAACTCGCGGCGTATTGCCTGACATAAACGTTACTATCTGCTCAAACTGCCATCCTTTCTTTACAGGTAAGCAGAAGCTTATTGACAGTGAGGGACGCGTTGACAGGTTCCGTCGTCGATATAGCGGTGTTGCTGCAACTACTAAATAGTTTAGTCGTCTAGAAACTACATAAGTAGACCCTTTCGCTTACTGACTCAGTTTTTTATATTTCTTAGATGAATATTAGGCAGAATTACGTCTTACTTTCGATCTTGGTGTTTTTAAATATATCACTCTTAGGTTGTGTGACAGGAGGTAGATCCGGAATCGGGCCTGGTGAAAATGCCCCAGGTTTTGCTCTTAAGAGTCTTTCGGGTGGCGAGGTTTCCTTGGAAGATCTCAAAGGCAAATTGGTTCTCGTTAACTTTTGGGCATCCTGGTGTGTTCCTTGTATTTCAGAGCTGCCCTCCATGGAGAGACTTTATCAAAGGCTAAAAGATAAAGGATTTGTAATTGTGGCGATTGGTATTGATGATGAGGAGCTCCGGTTAAGGGAGTTTCAACAGAGATATAATTTATCTTTCCCTGTTCTTGTAGATCCAACAGGGCGAACAAAGAAACTTTATGGTGTTACCGGTGTGCCTGAGTCTTTTCTTATAGGACGCGACGGCAAATTAATTATGGTTCCTGATTTTGATGATAATAAGCCGACAGTAAGAATTGTTGGACCACGACACTGGGATTCTCCAACTGCAGAAGGAAGAATAGCTAAGATTCTTCAAAAGGAGAGATGATACCAGTTATTTTTAATATTGGGCCAATTCCGATCAATAGCTTTGGGCTAATGATCGCTCTAATGTTTTTGGCGTCAATTTATCTGCTTGCTAGTAGCTTAAAGTTCAATGAGATCGATCCTAAGTATTCTGAAATCTTTGTTTTTGCTGGAGTAGTTTCTGGTCTGCTGGGTGCCAGAATATGGTTTATTATTGAGAATTATTCACTAATCAAAGATGATCTTTTTGGGGCAGTATTTTCAGGAGCTGGATTTACTTTCTATGGAGGCTTTGTTTTAGCTCTATTAGTCTTATTTCTTTTGTGTCGATTTTATAAAATTCCATCTTATAAACTTTATGATTCTTTAGGACCAACGCTTGCCCTAGGGTACGCAATTGGCAGGCTTGGGTGTCAGTTATCAGGAGATGGAGACTATGGGATTGAAACTGACACTTTTATTGGGATGTCATATTTAACTGGAATTGTTCCGACTCCGCCCGGAGTAAATGTTTACCCAACTCCTCTTTTTGAATCAGCTATCTCTTTAGTCATCTGCTTTTACCTGTTAAATATTGAGAGGACATCAAAGTGGCAGATGCCTTGGCAGAGATTTGGCTTTTATTTAATACTTATCTCAATAGAGAGGTTTTTTATCGAGTTTATCAGAGTAAAAGAACGTTACGCGTTTGGGTTATCTGAAGCACACTATTTTTCGATGCTCTTTGCCGCAATTGGTTTATATCTAGTTTTGCGATCTCATAAGCATAATGGCCCATTAAACGAAGTCGCTGTTTAGAACTTACTCAGAATTTAAGGAGAGAGTATCCATAATGTCACCACTTGCGTGGTCTAGAAATTTGATTGTTTTATAAGGTGACTTTTGGTCCCCGTTTATTTGCTTCTCATTTAAAAGTGCTTCCTTAATTCCATTAAAGAATTTTTCCTTAGCAAATGGAGGCATCTGTTTCATTGGGAAGTTTATAAAGTGAAGCTCTAAGACGTCACCATTAGAGTGAGAACGGATAAATTTTGGTCCTGCAATAGGGTTAGACTTTATATAGTCATCGATTGTTAGCTTCTTATTTTCAGGTGCTACTAGATTCTCCGATACATTATCAGTCTTTTGAGTCTCCCCACTAGCATCCTTCTCAAGCTTACTAAGGAACTCTTTAAACTTTACCTTAGCGTCCGAGTTAGGTGCGTACGGCAATGCTTCATCAACTGCTTTTTTAGCAGCTTCCTTATCTCCAGCTATAGCAAAATTTATAGCTAAATTTGCTCGAGCTAGAAAATTGGTTGGTTCTTTAGAGATAACGTAGATGAGTTCCTTTTCAGCTTCATCAAACTTTCCAAGAAAGCTTAGGCAGCTAGCATAGGTTGCTCTTGTTTGATGATCCATTTTGACCTGCTCAAGATACTTTTCAAAGTAATGAGCAGCTTTATCGAATATTTGATAATTATAAGAGATATTTCCCATCGAAAGTAATGTTTCAGTATCGTCAGGGGAGATTTTTAAAATCTTTTGAAATGTATCTATTAGTTCAAAGGCTAGTGATTGTGAACTGGCTGGTGCAGAATTTAGCTTTTTTGCGATGGCATTTGCCAGTAGTTTGAGATTTTCAATATTCTCAGGCTCATCCTTTGTTTTTTCATAAAGAGCTTTTAGTTCGTTGTCAAATACGGAATCTCGGTTTGATTTTTTGGTATACTCATTATACGGGACAGTTGGCTTATTGCCCGATAAGTTTTGTTGGAGGTAGTGGGGAACGTACCACAAAAAAGATGACACTACTCCCGTGGCGACCGCTAGCTTTATATAGTTCACAAATATTATACCTAAGAGAGGTTATTAATCGCGAGGTTATTAATCGCGAG
>CAZFXN010000021.1:0-3349 GCA_964523015.1 uncultured Bdellovibrionales bacterium
AATAGAGCTACCATAATGTTTTTTAAACTCATCGAATTCACTACCATCAATTATTCGAGCTAGCATCTCCCGCATTGGAAAATGTTTTTTTCTGTCTGTAGGAATTAGTCCGTAGATATCTTTTGGATCAAAGGCTGGTTCACGTGGAGAAGCCATCTGAATTTTCTGTTTTTCATGGACTCCAAGATTTGAAACGACGGTGCGACAGATTCTGATCGCATCGAAATCATCATCGGCCATGTAATCGGTCACACCACTTATTTGGCAATGCACTGCCGCACCACCGAGCTCTTCAGCGGTAACTTCCTCGCCAGTAGCCGCTTTGACTAGTGGGGGGCCTCCCAGAAATATCGTACCTTGTTCACGTACTATTATAGATACCTCGCTCATGGCTGGTACATATGCACCTCCAGCTGTGCACGATCCCATTACAACAGAGATTTGAGGGATCTTTTGTGCACTCATCTGGGCTTGGTTATAAAAGATCCGGCCAAAATGATCCCGATCGGGAAAGACCTGATCTTGAAGTGGTAAAAAAGCACCACCAGAATCAACCAGATAAATACACGGCAGATTATTTTCAAGAGCGATCTCTTGAGCCCTAAGATGTTTTTTTACAGTCATCGGAAAATATGTGCCACCTTTAACAGTAGCATCGTTCGCCACGATCATACATTCCCGGCCACTAACTCGACCAACACCTGTTACCATTCCTGCTCCAGCTCTAACGCCGTCATAAATATTTAATCCAGCAAGTGTGCCGATCTCTAATAGAGGGGAGCCGCGATCTAATAAATTTTCTACGCGCTCACGAGCTAGTAGTTTGCCTCGCTCTTTGTGGCGTTCGATAGATTTGTCCTTTAGAGGGTTTATGGTAGAGGCAGTTTTTTCTCGCCATTCTTCAAGGAGCGTTTGGGTAGCCTCAAAGTTTTTATTAAATTCAGCACCAGACTTATCAACATTAGTTCCAATCTTTGTTTCAAGCTTCAATGGAGCCTCCACGGTTTAAATTTCATAGTCTAAATTTCATAGTTTAAATTTGATAGTCTAAATTTTATAAGTTTCCTTCAAGGGAACTGATAATTGAATGATACTGTTGTAGTAGAAACTCCCTTGTTCTGTTAACTATATCAAATTGCTTTTGGGTGAGTTTACGATCTCTAAATGCTTCTGCAAATTCCTCTTCATCAAGTACATGAATAATTCCTTTAGGATCAATCCAAAAATCAAGCACCAAGTCCTGCCAATGAATTGAATCGTTAGTTATTACTACATCTTCGCAGACATCGATTCTGTGTCCATATAGCTTCCCATCTTGGGAGGTAAGGCGATAAATCAGATAATTTCGGTCAGACCAGTAAAAGGCATCAGTATGGATCGCTCCAGCAGGCAGGTAAACGGGGCCATCTCTGTAGGGTTTTTCTCTCAGCCATATATATTGAAGTATTGCTCGCTCTCCATTTAATAGTACTGAGCTACATTCAAATTGAACGAGCTTACCGTTTATATCTCGTTTATGTTCAGTAATTAAGCTCATGTCTTAAGTTACATATCATTTATACACAGATAAATATATTGTAGTGATTCTAAGTGTTTAAGAACGTAGATTCGAGCCATATTTTATATTATATTTATCGAGAATTTATACACCCTTTCAACCCTCTGATTCATGTCAGTTAATTCGAGTGTTTCTTGATTAGTTTGTAAATCACGTTTAAAGTAGCCAGCCATAACAGCGAGAGTTCTTATAACAATAGTTCAGCTTGAGCCTAGTAGGATTTATTCTTGGATAAAACCCGGACTCGAAATCGAACTTCAGCGAGTTAGGATTCTTTTTTTAAACAAAATGTAGTTGGGAGACTGCCATGAGCAATAAGTACAATCGATCATTTATCTATTTTGTCATATGCAGTGCAATACTTGCATAGACATGTATTGGATCTGTCTATGCAATTAGTGGGCAGTGTGGTGCTACTGCAGATGCAGATGTCGTTATCATGATTGATAAGACAGGAAGTATTAGTACGTCAGACATGACAGAACAGAAAAATGCAGTAAAAAGTTTACTTACATTTTTTAGCGCGGCAATAGTCAAGCCGAGAGTCGCCATTGGAACTTTCAATGTGCAATTTTTTGGCCCAGATGCAAGAATTCAAACAGGTGGCAGTCTTACCTCAGTTTACGGTCACGATAATCCAGGAGACACAGGACTATATGAGGCGATAAATAATATCTCAAGTTCAGGAACTGGTTCTACTGACCTTTCAGCAGCACTAGTAGTTGCTCAAGCTGAGATTGTAGCAAATGCTCAGAGCAGCAATCGATATATAGTAATTATCTCTGATGGTATCGCAACTGAGCCTGATGCAAGTAGCCCAAGTAATTGCTCTAGTGGTAATCCAGGAGCAGCCGCGAGTGCCGCAGCTGATGCCGCAGAGGCAGCAGGTACACAGATCTTTGCTGTTCATTTTGGAGGGGATAGTGGATGCCCAGCAGGAACTGGAGCAAATTTCTTACAAAATATAATCGCAACATCACTAGCTATGTACCACGAAGGTAATAGTAATCTTAGTGGTGTATTTGCTTCTATCTCTGAAGTTCTTGGATGTAATGATGGAGATGCCTGTACAGATGATGCTTGCGTTGAAGGCACATGTTCATACACTCCAAATCTTCTCGATACTGACAACGATGGAGTACCTGATTGCCAAGATCAATGCCCTGGTGGTGTTGACGCGCAGGTAGGTCTAGCCTGCAGTGTCGGAACGCCTGAAACTCCATGTTTTGATGAAGGCATAAAAGTTTGTCGATGTGACGGCAATCCACAAACAGCAGGCACAATTTGTCAAGTGCATTGTAATGCTCGTCCTGGTCAACCGCAAGCTGAAGCCTGTGACGGCATTGATAATGACTGTGATGGGCTTGTCGATGAGGAATTCCCTGTCGGTAGAGCATGTATGGTCGGAGTTGGTGCATGTATGAATACTGGTCATCTTAACTGTGATCCAGGTGGACTGACCGTCTCTTGTTATGATTGTACTAACGAGGTAGCTCTTGCTGCAACTCTTCAAGATGCACCTGAATCAGTGTTGTCTGCACCATCCTGTCCTCCTGTTGAGCCGGGAGAGCCAACAACTGAAGTATGTAACGGTATCGATGATGACTGTAACGAAATAGTTGATGATATCCCAACAACCGTATGTACAGTTGGAGTTGGTGCTTGTGAAAATACAGGACAGCTCATCTGTGGTCAAAGTGGAGAGGAATGTTCTGCTGTACCAGGTCAACCAGGTGTTGAGATCTGTAATGGTATCGATGATGACTGTAACGGACTGATCGATGAGATATT
>CAZFXN010000021.1:3449-42883 GCA_964523015.1 uncultured Bdellovibrionales bacterium
CCATCGCCTTCTCCAACTCCTCCAGCTTGTGAGGGAGTTTTAGATGCGTGCGGTGTATGTAACGGTGATGGAAGTAGCTGTCAGTGTACTGAGCAGAGCTTTAAGCAGGAGGTCACAGAGATCGATGGAACCACCTTCTCCCTATTTAAGATAGGAAAATTCCTTGGCAGTAAGGCTGTAAAGGCTGTTAAGCTTGGCAAGAGTACAAATGGGATCTCTGTTAATAACGCTAAGAAGATAAATAATGACATTATTAAACAGCTTAATGACCTCTATGTAGAGACATGGACATTGGCTAACTTGTCATTAGAGCAAAAGAGTCTAACTTGTGGTTCCGCATTTCAATGCGCAACTATAAGTTCAGTTTCGACTCTTGGTCAGCTTGTAGAAAATAACAGTGATATGCTCAAGTTGATTAAGAAGCTTAAGAAAAAGCTTGGTGTTAGTGGAGATGCTGCTGTTAAGGCTGTCTATGCCGCTGCTAAGAAAGTGGCACAAGATAACATTAACGCGATAAATGCTTATCCAACTGAGGTTGTTGGCTGTGAGCCAGCTCCTTTGTTATAATAAGGATTGGTATAATAAGGATTAAGCTGATAATCAGTTAGCAAACGGCGGTCTTTAACGTAATGTTTAAAGACCGCCGTTTTTGTATCTTTTTTCGGACCTTATTACATGCATCTAATAATTAAGCAAAACGATCTAGATGTAGCTAAAGAGGGGGCAAGCTTTATATCTAAGCATCTAAATGAGGACCCCAACCTAGCAATAAGCTTTGCTACAGGTCGTACCCCTATTGATCTATATAGTGAGTTGGTAAGAGTTTTTTTAAATAAAGAGATTGATTTTAAGAGTGTAAAAGCTTTTCATCTTGATGAGTTTTGCGACTTAGGCTTAACTGAACAAAGTAGCTTTAAAAATTATCTTAATAAGAATTTATTTTCTAAAGTTAACTTCAAGGCTGAGAATCTAAATTTCATAGAGTCAGGTCAAACTGATCTAGATCAGGTCTGCTACCAGTATGAAAAATTAATTGCTGATAGTGGGGGAATTGATCTTCAAATCTTAGGAATAGGAGAGAACGGCCATATCGGCTTTAATGAGCCAGGAAGTTCATTCTCATCCCGTACTAGAGTAGTTGAGATTTCTGAGCAAAGCAGGATTAATAATGCCTGGGCCTTTAATGGGCTAGATCAAGTCCCACATCGGGCTATTACTGTTGGAATTAAAACTATTACTGAATCTAAAAAGATACTCCTTTTAGCAACTGGCAAAAACAAAGCTTCTATCATAAAAAAAGCCTTAAAGGGAGAGATTTCACCATTAGTCCCCGCTTCAGTTTTACAGAATCACCCAGATCTGACAGTTTTTCTTGATGATGAGGCTGCTTCTTTATTAGGATGATGCATTGAACTCTCTTAACCCTTTGTTTGAAATTTTATGAGCTATGTAATTGCTGGAGATCTAGGAGGTACAAAAAGTGCTTGGGGTGCATTTTCCGTTACTAAAGATCTTTCTCTTGGTGATCTAATTACTGCACCAATTGCCTTACTAAATAATGACTACTCTTCATTTAAAGATGTCTGCATAGCAGCGGAAAAGGAATTAGGGGCTAAATTTGTTGAATCTCAAGGCATCTGTATTGGTGCAGCAGGAGTATGGAATTCAAAAGAGAGAGTAGTGGCGCTTCCTCATTACTGGAAAGGAACAGCGAATATTAAAGAGATGGAGGTAGCTCTTAAGTTAGATCCACAAAAAATACTTATATTAAATGATTTTGAAGCAGAGGTACGTTCAGTTAGAACTAAAGTTGCTAAAGAGGCCCTGTTAGTGCGCAAAGGATCCCCACTCGTTGAATCTGATAAAACAATACTTCTCGGTCCAGGCACAGGATTAGGAGTTGCGGCTCTTAGTGATATTGATAATAGAGTGATCCGTTCAGAAGGAGGCAATATGCCGATCTCCTATCCTCGTAGTGAATTTTTAAGGGAGTATTGGAATCAAATTATCAGTTACTGGAATAAATCAGATATCATTACTCCAAGATATGAGGACATCCTTTCTGGAAATGGATTATCAGATCTTCACTATGTATTAACAGGGACAAGGAAAACCCCTGAAGAGATATCTACATTAATACTCAAGGATTCGAACATAGAAACAGCTAGAGCTTTTTCAGAGATTTTGGGAATTTTTTGCCAGGCGATATCGTATCTTTATTGGTTACCATCTCATTTATATTTAACTGGTGGTGTTTTAAAGAAAAATCCTACCCTTGCAATGTTGGATGTAATGAAGGTTTCATTTGAGTATTGTCATGCTCATAGAGAGGAATTACACACTGTTTCAATCTCTCTTATTACAGATCCGTACTCTGCTCTTTATGGAGCAGGAGAGGGTGCTCTCACTCTTATTAAGAGATAATTATTAAAAGATAATCAAAATTTTCCGGTATTTAAAAACTGAATTATAGCTGCGATAACTTTTGGTTGAAACACCATTGTGGAATGACCAGCCGGAAGCACTAAGTGATCTGCTAATCCCTCAATCTTTGTTTCTGATACCTCTACAACTCCGTCATTTGGACCATCAAGAGTGTGGTAGTATCCTTTCTTAAGTGGAACTGTTCCTGCAATTACCCCAAGCTCTATCTGCTCAGTGGTAGTAGGATAATCAATGTTAAATAACTCAACAAATGACGGCCCTAATATTTTTTTAAAGATACTTAATTGGCCAAGTTTGCGTGCCGTTTTAGATCCAAGGTGAGGGGGACCTAAATTAACTGCGCGATATGGTATAATTGATTCTGGATATTTCGCTAAAAATGATCTTAGTACTATGCTCCCTAAGGAGTGAGTCACAAAGCTTATCTTTGCTTTAGATAGTCCATGAGAATCAATAAATTTTTGTAACTGTTCAGTGTGACTTGCTATGGGTGCAGTTCTCGAATTATATCCGAATAGATAGGGGGTATACCCAGCTTGTTTAAGCTTATAGCCAATCCACCACATAGAATACTTGGTTATAAGTAGCCCATGGATTAGAATTACGGGTTGAGTCATCTTGATATTAATTCTAGAATATATGCTGTATGTTCAGCCATAGTTGTTTAAGTTGCAATCATTTTAGATTCTAATTAAGTAATGCAAAGATCAATACTAATCTCTGGAGCTAGTGGACTAATCGGCTCTGCCGTTAAAGATTATTTAACTGAGAAAGGGTATCGTGTCTCAATTCTTGTAAGACGCCCTCCAAAAAGTGACCAAGAGATATTTTGGAATCCTGATTCAGGAGATTTAGATTCGACAAAACTAGAGAGCTTCTACGGTGTTATTCATCTTTCTGGAGCTGGTATTGCAGATCGTCGATGGACAGAGCACCGAAAGTATATTCTTAAAAAAAGTAGGATTAAGTCAACGACACTCCTAGTTGACCAACTTAAAAAAGTAACAACTAAACCGACAGTTTTTATCTCAGCCTCAGGTGTAGGATTTTATGGTGATCGTAAAGACGAGATCCTTACAGAGTCATCTGCCAGGGGAGACGGGTTCCTCTCCGATCTTGCAATAGAGTGGGAGGGTGCAGCTAATAGCGGAAAAGATTTTGCAAGGGTAGTCATTTTAAGATTAGGAATGGTGATCTCTAAAGATGGAGGTGCTTTAAAAAAGATGCTCCTTCCATTTAAGTTCGGATTAGGCGGTGTGCTAGGAAGTGGTGATCAGTTTATGAGCTGGATCCATATTAAAGATTTACTGAGAGTGATTGTTTTTGCGATAGAAACCCCAGCCATTAAGGGGATCGTCAATACAGTGTCTCCAGATACGCCAACTAATTTAGAATTTACTAAAACTCTTGGAGAGATTCTTAATCGACCAACATTTTTATCAGCCCCGAAGTTTTTACTAAAAATACTTTTAGGGCAGATGGCAGATGAATTACTTTTAGCTAGTACAAGAGTTGCTCCAGAAAAACTCACTAATGCTGAATTTAAATTCCAATTTCCTCAAATCAAAGATGCGCTAAGCGAAGAGCTAAGTAATTTATGATTTAGGTTTATAATTTAGGAAGATGGGTATAGGTCAGGATGTGATCTCCGCATTTAAGTAATCCGATCTGTAGTTCGAGCCCCTCTTTAAATGTATCACTTAGATCTACTAATAATTTCGCATTAAACTTTTCATTTTCAAAAGAGAGATCGACATCTTTGAATCCAAAAAACTTATTTGTAATTGGATAAAGACATTTAAAAAGGGATTCTTTAGCAGAAAAAAGAGCAGTTTGTCGGTGAAAAAATTCATCAGTATTTTCAGTCACCCAGGCTTTTTCATTTGAGTTAGCAACCCTATTTAAGATATCTTTACCTTTTCTAACGATCTCAAGATCTATTCCAATACCAAGTGTTTGATCTGTCTTTGATATTGCACAAAATCCCCAGTCTCCTTTGTGGGTAATACTTCCTACAAATCCTGTCGGCCAGAGGGGGGAGCCATCGGTATTCGTAAGTAGTGGGCCATCCTCGCGCTGCTCTTTAAGTAATTTTTTTGCAAGAGAGCGACCCAGTAAAAATTGAGCCTTTCTAGACTCTGAAGCTTGAGAAATTGGACCAAGCTCGCCGTCAGATAGCAATTTAGAGTTTCCTGGTCCATTTGAGCCAAGAAAATTAACATATTTAGGAAAAGGAGATTGAAACATTATGACTGATGTTTGAAGTTAGTACTAGAAAGTTTATAATCAATCGATAAAAAATGTAAATGTAGATTTTATCATGACTAATATCTGGCTAGCAAAAAGTGAGGAAGAGGTTTACTCGATTGAGCACCTCAAACGTGACAAGAGAACTCTTTGGGAAGGAGTAAGAAACTATCAAGCTCGCAACATGTTGCGAGATGATTGGCAGGTAGGAGATAAGATCTTATTCTATCACTCTAATAGTGCTCCCACAGGCATAGCTGGTTTAGCCAAGGTTTCTAAAGTCGGCATCCCAGACCCAACCCAATTTATGCCAAAGAGTGATTATTTTGATCCAAAATCGAAAAAAGAAAATCCTACATGGGTTGCTCCTGAGATTGCTTTTGTGCAGAAATTTCAATTAGTAATTACTCTTGATATGATACGGAAGGAAAAGAAACTTAAAAGTATGGCTGTTCTAAAACGGGGGAATAGGTTAAGCATTCAACCTGTAACTAATGAAGAATTTCAAACAATTTTGAAGATGACTAAATAGGCAATCTAAATAGGCAAGTACGGTGAGTAAGATCTCAATAAAATCAAAAATAGAGATCGAAGGCATGAGAGGGGCTTGCCAGGCTACCGCAAAGATCCTTGATAAAGTTGGGGGTATTATTGAGCCCGGGATCTCAACAGAGGCAATTGATAAATTTATATATGAGATGACTCTTAGTCTTGGTGGTATGCCAGCTACGTTAAACTATAAAGGATATCCTAAATCATGTTGCACTTCGGTTAACGAAGTTGTTTGCCACGGTATTCCAAGTAACAACGTTATCTTAAAGCCAGGAGATATTATTAATGTTGATGCTACAACTATACTGAACGGTTTTTTTGGGGACTCGAGCCGAATGTACCTAGTTGGTGGCAAAGAGGCATGTAGTAAGGAAGCATTAAGATTAGTTGATCTTACAAAAGAAGCGCTATTTGTTGGCATAAAAGCGGTAATGCCTGGAAATAGAACAGGGGATATCGGATATTCCATTCAAAAATTCGTTGAGTCTTCAGGTGAGAATTACGGAATTGTTCGTGAGTACACCGGCCACGGCATTGGACAGAACTTTCATGAGCCACCGCAAATTACTCATTTTGGAAAGAAGGGAACAGGGTATGAGCTTTTGCCTGGTATGACATTTACGATTGAGCCGATGTTAAATATAGGGTCTGCATACACTACGCTATCCCCCGAGGATGGTTGGACCGTTACTACAAAAGACGGAACTTTATCAGCTCAATGGGAGCATACAGTTCTTGTGACCCCAAATGGATATGAGATCCTTACTGATAGTGATAATTTCTAAGAAAAAAGCCCCTTGCTAGAAAAGACGACCTAACTTAGGCTAACGACAGTGACGGACCGCATACTGCGTGTGTGCTATGGATAAACCCCTAAGGATACCCTAAGTAATATTAGAGATTGCCTTGGGGGTTTTTTCTATCTAAGGCAGTAAAAGCTATAGATAAAAAAACGCGACGTGACATTTTCATGTCGCGCCGCGTGCGTGCCAAAAAGTTAGTTCTTGTGACGGACCCAACTCCTCAACTTTGGATTACAAAAGCTTCCCTTTGCAGGTCTTCCTTTGCAAACCTAAGCATGAATCTTATATCCAGCATAATCTTTTTTGGGGTCATTCAGTAAGTTCGATTTCTCGACCTTGCTTACTTCCTGACTCATTTAGCCGGTTACCCAGCCAAGAGTTATACTCGACAAGCCTGTTACCAAGACCGAACTCACCTATCAGAGATTACTCCCTAATTAACAGTAGCATGGTGTTAGCTAGCTTTAAGAGTAGGGTCACCCCCACCTCTTACTTCCTAATCAGGTCAAGTCCCTTTTAGGATTATTCTTACATAGCTTACGCTATATAAGGCCCGGCTACAGTTGACCGACAAGAGTCAACCTACTATGCAAAATCAGTTTTACCCTCTTTTGCCCCGGACTGTGCGTTTATCCATAAAGTTATTCTTTCGAATCCCTTTATTTAAGGGCTTATTATACTACGCAAGCGCAGTATTAAACCCAGCACCAGTAATACAAAGTTTCCCCTATACTACTGAGTTCAACTTACTAACCTAGGTTCACTAGGTTTTCTTTTGAACTTTTCTCTTATGGTCGCTGAACTCAAAGAGTCCGCATTTTTCGATCATCCTTTCGGGTAATCGCCACAAAAGATCGCTTCTACCAGAATCTACTGAAAGTCAATTCAGTTTTCTTGCTCTAACTAAGTATCTACACTGTTCGGCTAATAAAAATCAACAACGACTTAATTGAAAGAAAATATTAATTGAATAAATTTTTCATGAATGTTTGAAATGTTATCCACATGCTGTGGAAAACATCTCTATTTATAGGTAGCTGTAGAGTAAAGAAATTTAACTTACTTAAACTAAGGTGGCAGTTTCATCCTAAAATACTATATGAGCTAAGTAGAATATGGTTATGAAAGTAGGAGGGTTCCTGCAAGCACACTTCTCACAGGTACGTTGAATAAAGGTATCTCACTGATTTTGCTAAAGATGTAGTGCAAATATCTGTAACTAAAATAACACCTAATAGCAAAGATCGATCATAACATTATATGGAGTACTGTAATCCTCTTAATGATTACGGTTTGCAGGAATTGTTTATTAGGTGACGTTGAATAACCGTAAGAGTTTTCAATAGATAGGGATAGAAGTGATAGGGTGTAAAAGAAAATATAGTTCCAATCAACGTGGCGATGAACTAGGGAGCTATGATCCTCTCTCCATGGTTCTAACCCTAGTAGCCTTTGCATTAGTCTATTATTCCGTCATGTGGACTGTAGATTATATGTACCAAACAAAAGAAAATCGAAGAAGAGTGGCAAAAGAATTGAGTTTTACAGAATCACATTCCTCAAGCGCTCGTTACATGTCAGACCTCTATTAATATTGATTAATATTGGGGACGCTGCATAGGCACCGTCTCCTTCTTAGGAATTCCTTATCTCATTAATCTGCTCAAGGATGCAGGAGGCAAATTCTTTTCTACTTCTATTCTCATCTGAGTCTTCAGCTCTCTCAAGATATTCCATAAGTAGATTTCGTGCGCGCCTAATGTCAGCTTTTGATGGACGTGTTACATAGCTTTCAATCACACAATCAATTGCATGTAGGCAGTCACCAACATAGATACTAGTTGGATTGTGGGCCAAGTGCTCTAAGCAGAATAAAAAAGAGCTAGGATGACCAATGCCTAGTCGTCCTAAGGCTAAAAATTGAGCTTCGGTAGGGGTGCTAGGGAGTGTGTTAGGATCTGAAAATAAAACAGATAATTCAAGTTGATCTTGATCCCATGTCTCATTTTCAACTCTACCAATCTCCTCTTTATCTATATTCACTAAAGCTAAAAGTCTTTTCCATTTGTTTATTGGAACAAGCCCAACTACCGAGAAGTCACTTATTTTTTCGCTCCCTACATTTGGAGCAAGCAAAACCATAGATTCATCGTATTTGCCTAATAAGACTGAAAGACCCCACTGATACCTGTTTACTTGATTAAAGAATCTATGTGTATTTGTGTTCCAAACTTGGGATAATGCATTGTTGGTATCTGGATCTAGAATCTCCTTAGTTGCATCTTTACGGATGGTGTCAATTTGGCTTAACCCACAGCCATAAAGATCGTCAATTCTAGCTAAATATGAAGTTTCTCTTGCGCCAACATAGATAAATTTTCTGGCATCATCCAGAGTAGCTTTGCTAGTAGTGTGAGCAACAGTTTGATGTGTTTTAAGAATAGAATCTGTCTCTGTGCTCTCTTGGCCAGAAGCTCTCTTAGTTAGCCCCTCCTGAATTTTGTTAAGATTTAAAGATGGGCTAGTTTTTAAGAAACGTTCAAAGATAGACTCATGAATTGTCGAATCACATACTCTCTGTCTGCGCTCGTCATCTACAAGTACTGCCTCACTAGTTAGGAAGCACCTCCCTTTTAGGATTGAGGGCACAGTTTCTGTTGTTATAATCAGAGCATCAGGTATATCGTCGCATGTCGCACCAAATAAAGTCCGATATCTTTCACTTGGTATTTGAAAAATTAAACACCATGGTGTTGCCCAAGCTGTTACCTCTTCATTTTCAGGGATATCGAGTCCTAAAATATGACTAGCGACCGAATTGTTACATTGGAGAGAAAACTCAGTGTTATTAAAACCCTTTTGAATGCCATCATAAATATTTCTTAAAGCATCAATGTCTGAGATAAGTCTAGCAATGCATAGCCTTGTAGTTCTTCTTTGAGACTGAGAGAATCTCACATCAATTTCATCTGGATCATCTGTGCCAAATGCCGCTTGAGAGGCAGCTACGTAGATATCTAAGGAAGTAGATTCCCAAATATAAGAGGTACATTGAAGTGACCAGCTAGTAAGATTCTCTAAGATATTTGCAGATGAAATTAGCTGATCGTAAAGCATCGCCCTCTGCTCTCTGCGTAATGCTTGGTTCTGTACCCCTGCGGATCGTGGGAAAATCTCTTCGTACTTTGCTGGAGGTTCAGCTAAAAGTATGCCAGTTACTAATGCTCTCCTTAGAATTGAGTCAGGAGGTGGATTATCAGGATATGTTAATGCATATAATTTAGAAATTAACGCACCGCTCTCATCATATGGATCAAGGATAAATTCTTGATACTCCTCTACGGTAAGAGTTTCATGGGCTTTGTTAGCAATGTCTAAAATCATCTCTTTTGAGGAAGTAACAGGAATGTTTTCAAAGGCGATGTTTCGATCTAGTGCTGATAGTCTGTTAGGGATAGTTCTATAATCTTTTAGTCTTAGTGGAATCTCTTCAAATAAAGCAGCAGCTAAGATGTCTCCAATTGATGGTTTAGGTGTTGAGTGATCTAGTACTCCGATAATAGGGACTCTTCGAGTTGCTAAATCAGTCATATGGTTATTGCTCACCCTCAGGATATCCTTGTTCTGTGGAAGAAAAATTATCTTTATGCTGAGACACTTGTAGGAGTACGTTTCGAGCAAACTCAGCCAAGTTCGGGTCTCCACCCTCTATCAATTGGAGATACCGGGTTAGTGATGATTCAACAAAGACAAGTAGTGGCTCTCTAAGTTTAGATCCATTCGCTATTAGACTCCCTGAGATGAATTTTAATCCCCAGGGTGACATAACAGATCCTGGGTATTGTGCTAAATGTTGTGCAATTCTGGGCAACGGTTCAAGTGGAAAGAGCTGGTTAAGGATCTTAACTGTTTGAGTCGAAATGGTGAGAAGCTCCATTGATTGTTTGTTATAGGCTTCTTCTAATTGATCTAGAAAAGTAAATATCTCAATGCAGGATTTCTTTCGCGCAGATCCTAGTGATGCCACCTCCTCGCTAACGTTAATTCCCGCAAAATTAAGAAGTCGGTACCATTTAGTTACAGGAACAAGGGCAACAAGTTCAGAGAATCGGTGTGGCTCCTCGTTAATCCTTCCAACTAACATTTCCCGTCTAGATACATTATCTATATCTGAGCGATCCTTTCCTTTCCCAAAATAGATCTTTTGGAGCTCATGATTGCACCGTTGAAGAGCCCAGCAGTAACGCGAGGATGCTGTTAAGATCTCTTCATCAATAAGCAGTCCTGCTTTTGGTTTTAGATGGTCAGGTATATGTATCCCTATTAAATCAGGGCTATGATGAATTGCCTGATCTAAAGCTGTTGAGGAGGCGGTCGCTATCTCAAGTGGATCAGTAGGTAAACCCTCGCTATATATTGAGTGAACAAATTTCCTATGTACATCATTTAGTCCTACTGATATAGCACTTCTCATCATATCTTTAAGAGTAGGTCGAATGAGTTGATTCCCCTCAGCATTGCTTTGACAAGATGGAATCTCATCTCTTAATTTGCGTACTCCGTGAAGGATAGTATGTGAATTATAGAATCTTGATAGGATAGCCTCTACGTTTAGAGATGTAATGAGTGAATCTCTCTCTGCTTCATCAGACCATTCTATGTCTGGCATTACAGTTATCTTCCAATGCTTTAATGCACAAAGTGAGTGTAGTGATGTCTGAATACGTGATACTTCAGAAATTCCTAAAGAATCAGCAAGGTTTTGAAAGTCCCTTTCACTAATTAGGATAACAGCGCCAGTAGGATAGAATGTCCCTGGAAAGGGCAGTTTAGAGTTAAGAGAAAACCCAAATAGATCCTCAAAAGAAGAATTTTTAAAAAGCACAGCAGTAGAGTCAGGATCAGAGGATTCAACTAATCGCGCTCTCAGCGGCTTAAGGATCTCCATGTCCCTAACCATAGAGAGTGCTGCTACCCTAAGGGCGCGTCTCTGAGTTTGAGAGAAGTTTGCGGAGAGATGATAAGGATCAGTAGTAGCACCAAGCGTTTGAAGGGAGTTCTTCTCCTCGTTATTTTTGAGAGCATTAAATCCAACAGAGGTTATTAAGTCATAGATCTGAGTGTTATCAAGATTCCAGTAATTCAATTCTACATTTTCAACGATATGATTTAAGCGATGTGCGATTGAGGCACTTTGAATTAGTTGAGTGTATAGAGCCTCTCGCTGTTCTAATCGCTGTTCTCTGAGGTTTTCAGAAGGATTTTCAGGCGAATTCTCATGAGCGGAAACACGGGTAAACTTTAGATCGTATCCACCTGGAGGTTCTGCTAAGAGTAAAGCGATTACTACATCGCATCTTACTAATGGTGAAAGTCCCTCATAAGGAGCATCAATAAGATCACTTACTATTTTTTTTGAGCTATCACCAAATGGATCCATTGCAACTTGATGGAACTCATCAAGAGTTAAAGTTTTAGCCAGCTCACTAAGCTCAAGAATTCTTTTTGTAGTGAGACCGTTTGGGCGCTCATCAAGGACATGCCATTCTCTCTCTGTTAGGCGTCTTGCTATAGGGGTTGTATCTCTTATGTCTAAGCAAGTAGAGAAGATCGCTTGCATGGTATCGATTAATTTTGCTTCGATTCCATGACTTATCCCAAAGCTGGGAGCTCCAAGATGGGAAATAGAGGTAGATAGTTCTTCAAAGCTCACAAAAAGCCTATAGTTAAAGTAGTGGTAGAATTGAGTCTTAAGGACAACAACTTCGGGAAAGAACAACTTAAAGAACAAATTATGGAAACATTCTATCAGTGATTAATGTCGAAATAAACTTTCATTTAGGTCTTTATTTTAAGGGAGTAAATTCTCTCGATTTAGGAATGATTCACCCTTTATAAGAAGGGATTCTCGTAGTACATATTGATAGTATGTCTAGGCTTTTACGAAGAATTATCTGGGGAAACAGGAGATTTCTCTTTATTTGGACCTTAATAGGGCTACTCGCTCTTTTTGGCATATTTAAAAAGTACTGCGCCACTAACTCCTCCCGTTTTTGCAATATTAATCAGTTTGGTAGGGAGTTTGGTGGGGAATTTGGTAGAGAGGAGGCGTTATTAGTCCTAGGGGTCGCCTTTATCCTTGTCTTTTTGCCAATGCTTGTAAGCTCTCTTTTTTATAAAAGGGTAAAAGGATCATTCACCGATGACCCTCACCTTTATCATGGCAAAGCAATAGTTCTTGAAGGGGTGGTAGTTTATATCTTAGAGGATGGTATAGGGGAAGTTTTAAAACGAAAAGCAACTGATGCTTACAGAAATATGGTTGGAGATCCAAATGCTGCAGGGCGATATCTTCATCAGAGGTTCTTACTTGTTTCTCCGATTTTAAGAAAAGATCAAGCGATCTTGGTTGAACACAACACAAACTACGGAAAAATACCTTTAAAAAAAGGACTCCGTTTACGAATTCAAGGGGAATATCTTCACCCTGAAAAACTAATGAAGGGTCGACGGTATGGCCGAATTCACTTTACTCACGCACCAAAGGGCGGAATCATTGTAATGTAATCCTTAGGTACTTATCTAAATAACTAGTGAGCTTTTTACTCGCCGCTTACTCTCGTCCCAAAAGTACATCAAAGAAACTTCTCTTCCTCTTTGGGCGTTTCTGCTCCGGTGCAAATGCAGTATTTGGATCAGGTGGCTCGTCATATCGCCTGTCATCTCCGCGACAATATGAGATAGGTTCAGTTCCCTTTAGGAAAACCTCTTTAGCAATTAGGTTTGATTTGCATCCAGGCAGTGCAATGGATCCGGATTTATAATCTATGTCAACAAATGTGACTCCAGGAGGTGGCACAAATTCTAACTTTTTATGTAGTGGCTCAATACACTTCATATACTCTCCCCAAATAGGAGCAGCACCTAATCCACCAGTTAATCCTGTTTCAGAATTGTCATCATGACCTAACCAAACCCCAGTGACTATGTCTGGTGTAAATCCAACAAACCAAACATCTCTACTATCGTTTGAGGTTCCAGTTTTCCCTGCTGCTGGAGCAGTAAATCCAACTGTGCGAACACTTCTCCCTGTACCACGGGCAATAACACCCATCATAAGATCAGTTAAAACATAAACTGCATCCTCTTCAGCTATTCTATACTCCGACCTATAACTTGTTAAAAAAGATTTCGTATCACTCATTATGTCGGTAAACATAATACTTGGTGCAAAGATGCCCCCATTAGCTAACGCTCCATAAGCAGTTGTGAGTTCATATAGAGATGTATCAATAGCCCCGAGAGCAATAGCTGGCACCTCCGGGACAATTTGCGATACCTGAAAATTACGAATTGTATTTGCTACGTGATTTATCCCAACCCGCTCAGCTATATACACCGCAGGAATATTAAGGGAGTGCTCAAAGGCATAACGAAAAGTGACATCCCCATTAAATTCTTTACTATAGTTTTCAGGCTCCCATGTTTCGGCAGTCGGTAAACTTACTGCTATAGGCCTATCAGAGATTAAACTAATTGGAGTGGCAATTTTATACTGATTAAGGAACGGATCGAGTGCGGTTAAATAAACAAAAGGTTTAATTGTCGAGCCTACCTGTCGCTTGGCCTGCAGAACATGATCGAATTGATTTATTGTATAGTCAGATCCGCCAACCCAGGCACGAACTTTTCCAGTTTTGACATCAATAGAAACTAGACTACCCTCAAGAGGTTTTTTAGGATTTCGTCTTCTGTAATGACCCTCCATGTTTTTTAATCCTTCATGGACTGCTTGCTCGGCACATTCCTGCATATCAAGATTGATACCAGTGTAGATAGAAGCTCCGGAAAGAATGGCCGCTTCTAAATTCATATTTTTAGAAAGTTCCTGTTTCAATGCACTGACAAAATATGGGGCAGGGTGGGTTCTTCGAATTGGTTCATAAACTTCTATCTGCTCGTACCGCGCTGATTTCAGTTCAGTCTCAGTTATAAAATCTAGCTCTCTCATCTTTGCTAAGACAGTGTGCATCCTTTTAGAAACTCTTTTGGGGTGTTTTCTAGGAGAAAAATATGAAGGAGCTTGAATAATTCCAGCTAAAATTGCAGATTCTGAAAGAGTTAACTCTTTAACATCTTTTAAAAAGAAATTTTGGGCGGCTTCTCCGACACCATGAATCGCAGTGGAGCCAACCTGGCCTAGATATACCTCATTGATGTACATCTCTAAGATCTTATCTTTGCTTAGGCGCAACTCTAAATTAAGAGCCGCTGCTGCTTCGCTGACTTTTCTCCAGATACTTCGCTTTGGTGAGAAGAAAAGGTTTTTTGCTAGTTGCTGAGTAATAGTACTTCCACCTTGGACAATTTTTCCTGCTTTGATATTTGCGACAAGAGCACGAGTCATGCCCAAAATATCAATACCGGGATGAAGGTAAAATCTTTCATCTTCAATCGCTATGATTGCTTGTAGTAATCTTTTTGGTACATCGGCTAGAGTTTTATATCGACTAGCTCTAACATCAGAGTCACTTATAGTCGTAATTAGTTCCGGTTCTAAAACTACAAAATCTTTTCCCTTATTAGTAAAGTTTGTAATCGTATTTTCAGTAAAGTCTATCTTAACTAATTCGCTACCACGTTTAGTAAACTCACCATCAATCCAAGATCTCGTCAGAAAAGAGATCGATCCATATTCTCTATGATACTCACCCTGCTCTTTGACTTTCTGCTCAACAGATTTATACCGACGTCGCTCTAAGTACTTTAAAATAGTTTCCTCAGAAAAGATCAGAGGGGATTTAATAGTAGTAGTGTCAGCATAGATACTAGGCTGCTTCTCGCCCTGAGCTATCCCAAGCCTTTGTTTTATTCCTGCATCGATATATACGAAAAATAAAACAAAAGAGAGGAGAGAAGCTAGTATAAGTAGTGCTAGACCTCTTAGAATGAGGCTTTTACCTTTTTGTTTTTTTTTACCCTTCTTTTTTTTCTTTGCTCTGGCCAACGAACCCTCGTCTTTTCGATTTAGTGAATCTTTAAAGCATGGTAATAACAGTAAGTATGAAATTTGGCTAATCATTACTTGGCTTGTATCTAGCTTCTTATGTACATTAGTAAATTGAGACAGTTTTCTATTTAAGGTAGTTTTGTGATTTCATCTTTAAACGGCATTGTTTCTGACATCTCTTTAAATACTGTTACCGTGGATGTTTCGGGGGTTGGATATTCAGTTCAATGCTCTAAGACAGCTCTTCAGGATCTTGAGTTAGGAACGAAAGCAAGGTTTACAATTTACACTGATGTTAGAGAGGATGACATTCTACTCTACGGCTTTAAAGATAAATTAGAACGGCAGGTTTTTTTATTACTAAAGACAGTTAAGGGGGTCGGATCAAAAATTGCGCTTGAGATGATCTCTCAAGTTAACACTTTAGAGCTTCTTAGGGCGATCGGTTTTGGTGATACCGCGAGATTACAATCTCTAAAAGGAGTCGGAAAGAAAACTTCAGAGAGAATTATTGTTGAACTAAAAGAAAAAGTCGGCGAGTTTGCAATTGAACAGGCTGGAGGATTGATAGTTGAAACTATACATTCTGATCCGATTAAGGATGCTGAGTCAGCTCTGATGGCTTTAGGATTTAGTCAATCAATTGCTGCTAAAGCTTTAGCTAAGGTGCAGCATTCTGAAAAGCATTCAGGTAATGTAGGAAAAGAAACAGGAGACTTAGTCAGAGAAGCCCTACAATATGTTTAGTAGACCGTATTTCGTAAGTGTATTGAAATTAATTATTGAGGATTCATGTCAGAATCAAAAGAAGTAAAACGAATTATTCCTGGTAACGGGGAAGAGATTGAAGCTTGGCTTGGTCTCTCTGAGATCGCTAAGGAGGAAGAGGAGCTAGAGGAGTTAGAGAGTCCAAAAGCTCCTAGTTTACGCCCTGATAATTTTGCTGAATATGTTGGACAGGATCAAGTTAAGGAAAACTTAAAGATTGCTTGTGAAGCTGCACAGAAACGTGGCGAGCCGTTGGATCATATTTTATTTCATGGACCACCAGGGTTAGGTAAGACCTCACTAGCTAGGATTATCTCCCGTGAAATGAATACTGGATTTAAGGCTACTTCTGGTCCTGTGCTCGAAAGAGCAGGGGATCTTGCTGCTGTATTAACCTCATTAAATGCTATGGATGTTCTCTTTATTGATGAGATCCATCGTCTCCCTAGATCGGTAGAGGAGGTGTTGTATCCTGCAATGGAGGATTACCGCATCGATATAATGATCGGTTCTGGGCCAACTGCACGATCTATTCAGGTTGGATTAAAACCTTTTACTTTAGTTGGAGCGACAACCCGTACTGGGCTACTTACCTCGCCACTTAGAGATCGTTTCGGAATGGTAATGCGGTTAGATTTTTATTCTGCACAAGAGATCTTTGATATTCTGATTAGGTCTGCTGCGATCCTAAATGTAGAGATTGAAAATCAAGCTGCCAAAGAGATTAGTGAACGTGCTAGAGGCACTCCTAGAATTGCAAATCGATTACTAAAAAGAATTAGAGACTACGCGCAAACTAAAGGAGATGGTAAAATAACTTTAGCACTAGCTCGTCACGCATTGCAGAAATTGGATATTGATCCATTAGGATTAGATAAAATGGATCGTTCTATCTTAGCCATGATTATAGATACGTTTAGTGGAGGTCCTGTTGGAATAGAGGCCCTTGCTGCTGCTCTTGGCGAAGATAAAGAGACTTTAGAAGAGGTCTATGAGCCATTCTTGCTTCAACGCGGAATGATTGCTAGAACTAGGCGCGGAAGGGAAGCTACTCAGGCTGCTTATGAGCATATTGGCAGAGTTGCTCCACTTAAAGTTGAGCCACCTAAAGTTGCTTCACCTAAAAAAGCCGACAATCTTTCACTTTTTTAGCTTTATCTTTTTTAACTTTCACTTTTTTGATCACGTAACGGAATGAATTCAATCTTAATAGGACTTATCGCCGTTTTCTTCTTCTCACCTCCTATTGCTCTTGATTGGAAAGGAGGGGTAAAGGACTCCTTCTCCGCATCCTTTGATGTTCGCCAAGATCCCTGTGCAGCTGAGTCATCGGTATCAGGATTTAATATTAAGTATCGGTATAAGGTCCTCGCTTGTAAGTCTAAGGTTGGATGGCGTAGTGATTGCGGCACTCCGCTGACAGAAATTCATGAAGTAAAGTACGATCCAATTGTTGAGAAATTTAAAGTCGCAGTTGATAGATTGAATGATGGGTTTGAGCCGCGTACTGTGAGTTTTGATACTAAAGAGGAGGCGCTTCAACATGCTTCTAGGATTGAAGATATCAAACTGAGTGAACTTCAAGCAAAGACACCAAAGTTAAAATTAGGAGTTGGTCCAGATCAATTTGTGCGGATCAAGTTGTATTCAGAGTGCAAAGGCAAATTCCAGGAAGTTATCAGCTGGGTTCCCTATATCCTCACATTTGGATTGATTGATCGCGACGATTATGACTCTGGTTGGCTGGACTTTTATCTAAAATGAAACAGGTAGTCTGTGGTTAAACGAACTGCCCGGGCAATTCTTTGGTGGAAAAACACCTCCTTAATACTAAGGCTTTTTTATTTTGTTCTGTTATCTGCCTTAGTCGCTTCGCTTTTCTATGTTCAATTACCAAATCTTAATACAGATCTCTTTCGTAGTAACTTAGTTTTTTTTGTACTTATTAATTTCGGAATAATTGGAGTAGGGGTTCTTGCTGTTATAATTGGACGAAACGTCGTTAAGTTAGTGTTCGATAGGCAGGAGGGTATTCTAGGTTCAAAACTACGTACCAAACTAGTTGTAGCTTTTATCTGCCTAACCTTAGTACCAACGACAATTCTATTTATCTTAGCTAGTGGACTTATAAGCACGGCGATGGAAGGGTGGTTTAGTCGGCAAGTTGAAGAGATAGTTGATAGCTCTGTTAGTGTAGCAAAAGATCATTACAATTCTTTAGAGGCACTCTCTCTAAAGTTTACTTTTCTTACTCGACAAGAAATAGAAAAGATCCCAACGCATATCTTAAGCTCAAATGAATCAATCAAGATCTTAGATGAACGCAGAAAAGCATACGGATTTTACAGCATTAGAGTATATGACGCTGAAATGAAGATTATAACTGAGTCTTCGAGTGTTACTTCCGAAATTGAAGATTTCAAAGAACCGCCAGCACGCAATGAATCTTTATCCCGGGCATTAAATAAAGAAACTGTAGTCTCATTTGAGGAGGAGGGGGTTAGGCAGTTTGTGCGAACATATTCACCCCTTTCACTATCCAACAGAAAAGCAGTTTTAGTTGCTACACTAAGAGTTAGTCCAGAATTATCAACGGCATTGGCGACAATACTTAGTTCATATGATGAGTATCAAAAGATGAATTTTTATAAACAGCCTTTAAAATCTAGTTATGTGCTGGCCTTGGCATTAATAACAGGTTTGATTTTATTAGCTGCAATATGGATCGGCTTTTATATGGCAAAAGAGATCTCGGTGCCAATCCAAAAACTTGCTGAAGGTACAAGAGAGGTTTCTCAGGGAAACTACGATGTTCACTTAAGATTAGTTGGAGATGATGAAATCGGATCTCTGATCAGTTCATTTAATAAGATGACTAAAGATCTAAAGGGAAATAGAAATGAATTAGAACAACGTCGTGTTTATCTTGAGACAATTTTAGCAAGCTTATCAGTTGGAGTTTTAGCGATTGATGAGAATCTCTCTGTTACTTTAGCTAACCAATTGGTCAGAGAGTTTTTAATTGCCGAGAACAATGGAGTTGTTGTTGGTAGAAAAATATCAGAGCTACTGAGTTCCCCACTTAAAGAGGAAGTTGCTCTTCTTTTAGCCACAGTCAAAGATCAAGAGAAAGATGATGCCGCAACTTCCACAAAGCCAATAAAGATGATTATTTCTGGGCGAGAGCATCAGATTGTATGTTCAGTTGAAAAGATGAACGTCTCACCGGGTGTTCAGATTGGCTCAGTTATTATTTTTGAAGATGTAACGGAAATCTCTTTTGCTCACCAGATGGCTGCTTGGAGAGAAGCAGCTAGAAGGGTAGCTCATGAGATTAAAAATCCGCTAACCCCAATTAAACTCTCTGCCCAGAGACTTGAAAAAATAATTCAAGGCTCCCCTCATCAAGCTGAGGTTGCTGAATGTGCCCAAACAATTGTGGAAAATGTAGAATCAATAAAAAGATTAGCCAATGAGTTTTCTAATTTTGCCAGAATGCCGACAGCAGAATTTACTCCATGTAATATAAATTCCTTAATCTCAGATATTATTGAAACTTTTGTAGAAGTTGACAGTAATATAATTTTTCAATTTATAGCTGATCAAGATCTTCCTAAAGTAAATTTGGATCAGGAGCAGATCAGACGAATGATGATGAATCTTGTAGATAATGCAATTGATTCTCTTGGAGATGTCGTCAATGGAGAGAGGCCAAAAATTGTAGCTAGAACCATCTATGCGCAAAAGCAAAATAGGGCAATAATTGAAATCACTGATAACGGTATTGGAATAAAGCCATCAGATAAGACAAGAATATTTGAACCATATTTTACTACTAAATCAGATGGTACAGGATTAGGCCTTGCCATTGTGAGTACTGTAATATCTGATCATAGAGGTACGATCCGAGTTTATGATAATGAGCCACGAGGTACTAAGATGGTTGTAGAGCTGCCACTATCTCAGCCTACCGCCACAATAGAATCTTCGACTTTAACCTAAGTTTTTTAACAAGAAGAGTGTATGAGAGAAAATTTCAAAAATTTCATAAAGCAGATAAATATCTCTAGTATTAGAGATCGAGAGAAACTGAATCAAACCTTATGTGTAATGAGTGATTGTTTGGTTAAGATTAGTACGCTTGTTAAGGAGATGCCATTAAAAGATCTCTCTCAGTTTAAAGGAGAGAAAAATCCACAAGGAGAGGTTACGCAGTGGTTAGATACAGAATCTAATCAGGTCATCAAAGATGCATTTTCTGGAAAAGGTGAGTGCGCTCTTATTGTTTCAGAAGAAGAAACTTCCTCAGTACCAGCTGGGAAAACTGCTGGACAGGGGGAGTATCTTTTAGCGATCGATCCGTTAGATGGATCGAGTAATCTTGGAGTTAACATTCCTGTCGGGACTATCTTTGGGCTCTGGCAAAGAGAGAATCCAAGTACCCCTGCAAAGGAATCCGAGTTTTTTGTTCCAGGTCGAAACCTAATTGCTGCCGGATATTCAATCTATGGGCCAAATACTCTTTTTGTCCTTTCGATTTTGGGTCATGTTTTAGAGTTTGTTTTAGATGAAAATTCTAAAGAATTTATCCTTATATCAGAAAATCTTAAAATCCCAAGCAATGGCAAAATCTACAGTATTAATGAGGGGAATTATGCAACCTGGGGACAGCAAACAAAATCATTCATTGACTATTGTAAGGGCGCTAATGATTCTACTCCATTGAGTGCTAGATACATTGGATCAATGGTAGCTGATTTTCATAGAAATCTTAAAAAGGGAGGGATCTTTATTTATCCTGCCGATCAGAAAAATCCAAATGGTAAATTAAGGATGCTGTACGAGTGTCTGCCAATGTCATTTGTCTGTGAAAATGCAGGCGGCCGCTCAAGTGACGGCTCAAAAGATATTCTAGATTTAATCCCCCAATCAATTCATCAGCGTTGCCCGATTGTTATCGGTAGCCGAGAACTTGTTGATCGGTATGATCGATCTAGATAACCACATTCTCAGATGCACATACTAGGGACGCTGCCTTAATAGTACATTGTAAATTTATAATTCCGTTAATAGGCTTAGTATATGTTTAGGAGGCAAAACCCTAAACTCATCATCAAGCAAAAGCTCCTGATCGATGGGAGCGCAGAGTACAGTGTTCACTTTTGGATGCTCTCTTTTAAAAGATTTTAAGCCAGATAGGTGTCGTTTGCTTGGAAATTTGGAAGCCTTAAACTCTATTGCCAATAGCAGTTTTGCTCCTCTTGAGATAACAAGGTCAACTTCGGCCCCTTGGGAGGTTTTCCAGAAATTTAATTTCAAATCCTTTTGAAAATAGGAGTTAATTTTTATCGCCTCTTGAATCATGAATTGCTCGAACAGAAAACCTCTTTCAATGTTTCCGATCTCTATATTGATCGTGCCTTGAATTGCTCTGGTAACCCCATTATCAAAGAAGTAGAATTTAGGAGTTTTAGTAAGTTGAGTTCTGATACTTTTTGAGTATGGGTAGAGAAAAAATCCGAGTAGTGTGTCCTCTAGTATGCTGTAATAATTCTTAACTGAGTTTAGTGAAACAAGAGTTTGATCGGAGAGATCAGACAAGTTTATTTCTTGAGCAAATTGTCCTGCGGATACTTCTAGAAATCTTTGAAAGCTATCGAGCTTTCGAACTAAAGCCTCGGCTTTGATCTCTTCAGCTAAATATATAGATACGTAAGCGCGCAATAAACGTTTCACATACGAGATATTATTTTCAGAAATTAAAGTACTTATTTTAGGCAGGGAACCAAAAGCTAGAACCGAATCAAGGCTAAAGTCGCTTCCAAGTTCAAGAATACTTAAAGGGTAGAGAGAGAGGTTGACTGCTCTTCCTCCTAGTAGATTGGCACCTCCTCGCTTAAGTTTCCTAGCACTTGATCCCGATAATATAAATTCAATATTGGGAAATTTATCAAGACAGCGTTGTACTTCATCTAATAATCGAGGTACTTTTTGGATTTCATCAATAATAATTCGACCAGTCTTGTTAGGTAACGCCGCTACCTCGCTAAACAGAAAGCCAGGCCGTTGGTTGTATTTTAAAAATTCATCAGTACTTAAAAGGTCAAGGTATCGGATATGTTCAAGCTCTTTTAGAATTGTGGTCTTGCCACATTGCCTAGGCCCAAAAAGAAAACAGTTCCCTTTTAGGGAAGAATGAATTTCAGGAAATCTTGCATACATATTGCAAATATATCACCAAATTATGCAGTATACAATAATATTATAATAGGATAACTATCTAGATATATTGAATAATTATGATTTAATGGTAATTTATGTAACCACATTCTCAGGTATCGGCTGAGCAAATTTTCGATCAAGCTTGTGACTGGTCATCTCTTTTAGATGAGTTACTACCTTGTCGCCAAATTTACTCTTCATCATTGAAAGATACGAATCACTAGTAAAGTATTTATCAAAAGCACGATCTCTAAATGTTAACACCTGACCTGCAGGAACTTTATCAGTTGGTAAAGGCAAGCACTCATAAGCATGCTGAGAATATCCGATCCAACCTGGACCATCTTTACTCTCTGGTAGAGCAGTCCCTTTTTCAACAGCCAAATTATGAAGTGGAGAGCCGGGGTAGGCCATCGCTGAGTAGAAATTGGCGTATTCAGTGTTTAGCTCAAGTGCCAATTGAAGTGTTTCATTCATTGTGTCAAAGGTATCATCTGGTAATCCAAATATGTAATTAGCCCCAACATATATTCCATGTTCTTGGACTTTCTTTATTACAGCTTTTATATCAGTATCGCCAAAGCGACCTTTTTCAACACCATCTCTTACAAACTTACTTCCTGATTCAACGCCTAATCCAAACCAGTGAAAGCCAGCTTTTTTCATCTTCTCTAAGTACTTATCCTTTACGGTATCTACTCGAGCATATGCCCAGATATTTAGATCGTATCCTCGTTCAATAATAAGATCGGACAAGCCAAGAACGTGTCTTGGATTAAGCACAAACATTTCATCAGCGATCTTTATGTTTTTAACTCCGTACTGAGTGACCAGAATATCGATCTCTTTGATTATATGCTCAGGGCTAAAATACCTAATGCCGCTGCCGCCAAATGGGGCATTAATACAACAAAAGCTGCACTTATACGGACAGCCAAGGCTAGTGTAGAGCGAAGCATAAGGCTGTCTCTGATCGATATGATCCCAACAGTGCCAATTGTGGGCACGATACTTATCCATTGGTAAAAGATCCCAAGCCATGCCACCGATCTCATTATCAAGATCCTCTATTTTTGGCGCAGCTGGATTACATACAGCATTTCCATCCTCTCGATACCAAAGACCAGGAATACCCTTGTAGCTTGTTGCGTTATTTTTTAAAGCTTGAAGTAAGCCATTGATAGTAAGAGGGCCTTCTCCCTGGATTACAAAATCAGTTGCTTCCTCATCAATTGTTTTTTTCGGCAGCGCACTCATGTGCGTTCCAAACATTACTGTCATAAGATCCGGGCGATCCTCTTTTAACATTCTGCAAACTGCTGTAGCAGCAGGCATACATTGTGTTGAGGCAGAGGGTTGTTGACCATAAACAACAAATGCAGTTAGTAGGGGATTGCGATCTTTAATTTCATTAACTGTTTCTTCAAAAGTGAGCTGCAGGGCTTCGGCATCCAATATGTCAACTGAATACCCTTTTCTTCTGGCATAGTTTGCCATAAAACCACCCCATATCGGCGGCTCAAATGCCACCAACTCTTTAGCCAGGGATTGGTATACTTTCTGTTTTCCAGGAGCATTAACTAATAGAAGGTCTACTCCAGGTTTGCCGTTTTTTGCCATTGTTTTTCTCTTTTTAATAAACTGATCTTTTATAGAATCTTCAAGAGCCACCACTTCTTTTGAGTGTTGCTTACTTACTTTTAGTCACTTTATTTTAGATGCCCTCTCCTTTAGAAGCTCTAAGACCCTATCATGGATTCTTTTTGGAGAAGGTGTAATGTTTTCAAGATGCTGCGCTACTCCACAAACCCTATCTTCTAGTCCCAAGGCATAAACAGGGACCCTTGCATCATGCATTAAGTCATAGGCTATAGATCGAGAGGCCCCAGTGATTTCAAAATCTGAATCGATTATTAAGCCTACTCCAGTTTTTGTAAGACTTTCATGTAAACCGGTTGGAGCGGTAAAAGGCTTTAGCCAAAGCTGATGAAATAGATCTACTTCAATGCCTGCTTCTTTAAGTGTTTTTACTGCTTCAAGAGCATTTAGTCGTCCAGCAGAGATAGCAACGATCGTAATTTTTGATCCAGGATTAATCTGATTTGGCATTTCATCTGACATCACAAATGATCGTCTGTGTTCACTAACATAAATAGGATCATCGTGATCCATGTACCAATTCCAGATTGATTGATATTCCTTCGGTGTCATCGGCGCAACAACTGGTAATCCAGGTGAATGCATAAAGATGCTATGTACAGATGAGGAAGCAGTATGTCCAATACCGTTACCTTCCATGGCGATGGAACGGATAAAAACCGGTGCAGGAACTCCCCAAACTTCTTTTGACTTTGCTGCGTAGTTTACAAGGGAGCTACAGTTATACCACATGAATCCCTGATATCGAACGACAAAGATTGGTCGCCTGCCCATAAGAGCGCAACCAACTGCAAAGGCTGGCCCAGCAATATCAGTCATAGGAATTTCAACTATACCTTGACCACGGCAATCAGGAACGGTACCGCCGATCCAGCCAACTGCTGTGACGCATTGGCCCATCAATAGACCATTATTCTCAGTCAGATGTTGTCTGGTTATATTTTCAATTGTTTTAGCAACTGTTGGTGTCATGTGCGCTGTCATTTGCTCCGTCATGTGCTCCATTGTATGACTGTGCCTTTACTTAATTGCCCTTATTTAGTGCCCTTTAGTTAGCTCTGTTGCCCAAATATTATGAGCCTTAATTTTGTTCTCTTCATCAATTGAAGCCATCTCCTTATCAAGCCCCAATTTTGTTAGCTTTTCTTGGGTAATTTTATATCTATCCCATTCTGGCGGACCATCAGTGCCGGTGCCAGCGTGCCAGAGATGTCTTACTGATCGAATATTAATAAATCCAGGTAAATTCTTTGACATCTCTTTTACATGATGAGCAACCAGCCAAGGATCATCCGTAATATCAACGGCTGGCATGCCGAGTCCTTGAGCTAATCCTACAGGGGACCAGCTTCTTCTTGCCTCTACTTTAGTTAGGATACTCAGATCGTTATCTTCACATACAAATAATACTGGAAGTTTTTCACTCACTGCCCAGCCAAGAGATGGATAAATATAATCCTCCTCTACAGAGGCATCTCCGCATATAGTTAAGGTAGTTTTTTTTGAAGCATACGCGGCACCGCATGCGATAGGGACCTGTTCTCCCATAAGGCCACTGTGTCCGAACATGTTAATTTCTGGTGCTTGAATTGCATTAGATCCGGACATACCACCAGAGCATCCAGTAGGTAATCCAAGAAGCTCATCTCTTAACTTCTCAGGTTTTCCACCAAAGGAGAGATAAAGAGAGTGTCCACGATGCTGAGCAAAGATATTGCAACCAGGTAGGGTTAAAGAAAATACTGCTGCATTAAATTCAGTTCCGACAGATAGGTAGACCGGAATAGTAAATAGCTTTTTATCCGCTGCTTCCTTAACTTTGAACTCAAAATGGCGTGAAAAATTTGCTCTTCTGAAAAGCTCAACAGCAAATGCTTTATCAAAATTATTCTCTACATTAGGGATCATCCCCAAGGTTGATGACCTCATAGATACAACTCCTCTATAATTGGGGGTACTTTAGATAAATTGTCTACAATTAAGTGAGCTTTGAAAAGGTGTTTTTTATCTAATGTTGATGGAATTGCTATACAGAACATATTGGCTTTAATAGCAGCCTCTATCCCTAATGGGGCGTTTTCAATAACGATACAGTTGCTTGGATCCACCTTTAATCTCTCGGCAGCCAATAGATAAGGATCTGGAGCTGGCTTTGCATTATCAGTATCTGCAGCAGTTATAATGGTATCAAAATTACTAATTACTTTTATGGCTTCAGGCTTTGTTAACCTATTTTGAGATCCTCCTGATACAACTCCTAGTTTCAGGCTTTTTCTCTTTGCTAGATCAATTAATTCAGTAGTTCCAGGGTAAAAGCTAAACGAATTGCTAGTTGTATATAGAGCTTGTTTTTTTTCAATTAGTTTAGGAATTAGATCCAATGAATGACCATGCTCAGTTAAGATCTCTCTTAATAGTTGCGGAGAATTCTTTCCCTCCGTTAAAAAATATTCCTCTTCATTAAGTGCAATATCAAACTCTAAAAGAATTGTACTCCAGGCCTTATAGTTGTCCTGTCCAGTGACTCCAAGTACTCCATCGAAATCACAAAGGATGGCCTTGCAATCTCCTTTATTCATGTGCCTCTTAGAGCAGAGGGGATGGATTCTTGCTCCTTTTCAGATCTTACTACAGTGATCTCTCGCTCAGAGATCTTAAGATAGTCTAGAAGACTTAAGAAATTTGGCAGAATAAGATTCGCCTTTTTTAAATGGATTGGAGTAAGGGTAGTACAAACGGCGATGCAGTACATTCCAGCTTCCTTAGCAGACTCGACTCCCATCGGAGCATTTTCGATTACAATACATTCAGCAGGAGTAAGTGAAAGTTTCTCGGCTCCCTTTAGGTACGGCTCAGGATGAGGTTTTCCATAAACACAATCATCCGCAGTTACCAATGCAGTAAAATCTTTTAATACAGGCTCAGTTTTTGAAGTAACTATCCGTTTCCTGGCTCCACCTGAAACTAATCCAAATGGGATATTATTGAGTTTTAGTTCAGCTAAAAGCTCAGTAACGCCGTCAGCAAAGGAGAATTGATTATTGTTATTATAATATTCATCCTTTGCTTTAGCTACGGCATCTCCATGTTTTGGATCCTTATTGTTTTTAGTTAGGGCAAACTTTGCAATCTCTGCAACTTTTTTCCCCTCTTGTAAGAAATACTCCTCTTTAGTGAAGGTTGCTTCAAAGAGCCCTAATGCATAGAGCCATGCTTTGTAGTTATCCTCCATGGTGTTACCAATAACACCATCAAAATCGAAGAGTATTCCTTTTGCTTTCATTAACGCCAAACCATTAACGCTGAACAACGCTGCACCATTAACCCTGCACTCTGGCAACTTCATTAATCGCTGCCTTCATCCATGGGCCAAGGTCTTTATAGTGGGCGGTTGTTACAATACGATCATCAATAACTGCAGGCTCATCAACATAAGTGCCACCTGCATTCTCAATGTCATCCTTAATACTGTAATAGCCGGAGATCTTACGACCCTTTACAAGTTTTGCTGAAATCAGCATCTGGGCTGCGTGACAGATTGAAGCAATCACTTTTCCTGAAGCATGAAAGTCAGCGATAAACTTAATGGCATCTTTATCCTGCCTTAGATACTCCATGCATTTTGCCCCACCAGGGATCACTAATATGTCGTAGTTGGAAACTTTTAATTCAGGAATATCAATGGTCCCAACAACCTTTGAGCCGATCTGTCCAAGGACTGTTTCCTTTCCCTTTACAGCGACATCAACCTCGTAGCCTTCTTCTTTTAGGCGATAATAAGGATAGATAAACTCATGATCTTGAACTAGCTTGCCGGTTAAAACGACTGCTCTTTTTGTACTTGGCATAAACGCTCTCCTTTTTTAAATCTTTTGCAATTATAACTTCTTGAAAGCTAGTAGCAAGAAAATAATATTTCGTACCTAACTAGACTGAAAACAGAGGAACGAACTACCCGCCTCTATAATCAAATTTTCAAAAGTACTTAAAAATGCGCCCTCAACCACATCTCCAGTTGATGCGACGATTACGCCAGTTTTATCTATAACTGATCCACGACAGGAGCTAAAAAGATCGCCACGGTTAAATGAAAATTTCTCTGACCAAGGAGTGCTTTCTGCAACATGTACAAGATCGATCTTATATTTTTCAGATTGGTAAGTAACGCTCGATCCACTACTTGGTTCTTTAAAAGAGAAATAATGATACCGATCCAAATTCTCAGTTTTCATTTCAGAGAGTCCCTCATAGCCTTTTCCTGATCGACCGTATTGATCATCAAGACGTACGAGATCTAGTTTATCAGGCGGAGATTCGATCTCTATTATGTCGCACCCACCCTGTGAAAGTGCTTGGGTTGAGTGAAAAACACCGGCCTCTATAATGACCCCATCAACACCGTTTAAATAATTTCTATTAAAAAATGTATTACAAAGTGCCTGACCTGCTAGTACTATAAGGGAGGTTTTCTTTTTTGGATGACAATGCATTGAGGTGGCATGTCCTTTCTCAAGGCGAAGCCGCCAAACTGCCACATGTTCATTTTGAAAGACTAGGAACTCATATCCCCACGGCTTTACAACAACTCGATCTTCGTAGCTCTGTGGTTGAGTAAAAGATGAGGCCGCCCCAAGTTTTTGTATCTTAGCCAGCGTTTCAGTATCTCTATCAGAGAGGCGGATTAGCTTTGACATTATTTATCCCGCCTAAAAGGATAATGATTTTCAATGTAATCTTTGCAGGCTATCTTAATGCCGTCTTCAAACGAGACTTTTGGTGTCCATCCTAAATCAGTAATTTTTGAAACATCTTGAAGTTTTACCAAGACCCCATCAGGCATAGTAGTATCGTAAGTAATCTTTCCTTTAAATCCGATCGCTTTTGCGATTCCTTCGGCTGCCTGGCTTACCGGCATATCTTTGCCGTGTCCAACATTGATTGGGGCAAGATCGGAGTAGTTGTCCATTAAAAAAATTGAGGCATCAGCAAGATCATCAGAGAAAAGAAAATCTCTCATTGGGCGACCGCTTCCCCAAACTTTTACTTCGCTTTCCTGATTCTCTTTGGCTTCATGAAAGCGGGAGATAAGAGCAGGAATAATGAGGCAATTAAGCGGAGTGTAGTTTTGATTGATTCCGTAAAGATTAGTTGGAATGATAGAGATAAAATCGCAACCGTATTGACGTCGGTATGATTCACACAATTTTTGACCAGCAATCTTTGCTAAAGCGAAAGGCTCGTTGGTTGGCTCAAGAGGACCACTTAAAATATGCTCCTCTTTCATCGGTTGTGGGCAGAACTTTGGATACATGCTTGAGCAACCAAAAAAGAGTAGTTTTCTAACTTCAGCATGAAATGATTGATGAATTACATTACTTTCAATCATTAGGTTTTCGTAGATAAAATCGGCTCGATAAGTATCGTTGGCATAGACACCACCGGTTTTACCAGCCGAAAGAAATACATATTGCGGACGTTCAGATTGGAAAAAATCAGTGACTGCTTTTTGATCTAGTAGATCCAATTCAGCGTGAGAACGGGTGATAATGTTACTGTACCCTTGAGCCTTAAGTTGACGCACTAAAGCTGATCCAACTAAGCCACTTGCACCTGCTACATATATTTTATCTTCTTTATTCATTGCTCAATTTAAAATTTACTAAGTATAGCACACATAAATTCAGGGTTGTTATTATAATGTGGGGATGTAATTAAATTTCCATCTACTACAACAGGCTCTTTAGGCATGTACTCTGCTCCAGAGTTTTTTACATCAGCAGCCATAGTCCAATAGGCTGTCATTTTTCTACCCTTTACGATCTCAGCAGAGATTAAAACCCATGGGCCATGGCAGATAGCTGCGATAACTTTTTTAGCTTTATTCATCTCGCGTAAAAAAACTAAAACCTCATCCCAGCTTCTAACATTATCAGGGGCCTCTAGGCCGCCAGGTATATATGCCAAGTCGTAATCAGATTGTGAAAGGTCACCTGTTTTTGTATTCGCCTTTGCTGGTACTCCGAACTTGCCGTAAGCGACTTCGCCGTTTCGAGTGGCCACATCTACAGTGAACCCGGCCTCTAAAAGTCGGTAATATGGATAGATGAATTCCTCATCTCTAAATCCATCGGTTGTAATTATAACTGCTCTTTTCATTCAATATCCTTAGATGCCTGAAATTGGGGACGCTGCCCGATTAATATTATGTTAAATTGATTAGGCAGCAACCTTTCCGATTTCCTCGAATTCCGAATCGTCAAAGCTATCTAACTCAAACTGTTTTTGTAGATTATACCAGAATTCAGTGCTCATACCGAAAGCACGCGCTAGGCGGGCCGCCATCTCTACGGAAAGTCCTCTTCTTCCGCGACAGATATCGTTAATTTTAGACTGTGCTACTCCAATATGTGTTGCTAGTCCGGACTGTGTTAATCCTGCACCATCAATCGCGTCCTGAAGAATCTCTCCAGGGTGTATAGGGGCAAATCTGAGTTCGGTTTTTTTCATTTTAGCCATTTTCTATCCTCTAATGATAATCTTCAATTGATACATCATATGCATCGCCATCTTTCCATCGAAAACAGATTCGATACTGAATGTTAATGCGAATACTGTATTCCTCTTTTCTAAGCAGCCTTTTTCTTTCCTTTTGTCCTACCTAAATGGTGGTTTTGCTCCTGTCTAATCTCACGAGCTAGCATAATTTTAATCAAACTTTGATATGCAATATCTTGCTTATTTGCCAATAATTTCAAAGCTTCAATCATGCTCTCAGGTAATCTTAAAGAGATAGCCTTCATCGTAGGTTTTAGGTTAGGAAACACAGCTCTTTCAGCAGCATCTAGATCAAAATAATCAAGCGGTGAATGCGTAGACCAAAAATTACGCTCTTCATTTTCAGACTTAAATTTTGGAAGCTTCTTTTTTTTCATTTTGCTCATAAAATACCTCTTCTTTTTGATTCATATCTCTAGCTGAAATCACCCTAAGGAGTTGACCTCTCATAGTGAAAATAATCATGAGTGCTCTTCCCTGATCGGTGCGTCCAAATGCAGCAAATCGCGATTCCTTTGAAGAGTGTTTTAAGTCGTCTAAAAGTACTAGCGGAATGTTAAAGAAAAGTTCTTCTGCTTCGCTTTCAGTAACATTATGCTTGGCCTTGTTCTTAGATCGATTTCCATCATCCCAATCAAAACCGATAAAGTCAGGTAACTTTCTAGACATTCTCTATTGTATATTGTAACAATATACATGTCAAGCAATATAAATTAGTCCAATAGCAGTTGTCAGAAAGATTGAGACAGAGATATTAGGGAGTAGCACCCCAAATCGCGATGAGTTGTATACCTAGTTATAGCTATGAACTGCAGATGCTGAGGCTTTAATTAAATGGCCTCTAAATGGTAAATTTAAGATTAGATCACCACAGGTAAAGAACTTAACGCTTTAACCCAGATATAGTTTGGAACTATTGGGCATTGAATTTGTTAAGGATTTGTAATTAAAGTAATTAAAGGAGAAGGGTAGGAACATCAATCCGTTTTTTGCAGGTAGCTGATTGTATGTATCAGTATCCAAGCGTTGAGCACGAGGCGCTAGGAGATCAGCGCTTTTCACCTAGAATATTTACCAATAAAGATTTCAGGGTATTAGACCGAAAGTATACATATTATGTACACATGAGGTTAATTAGTCGTTTGCGTTAGAGCGGAAGATATCTCCGCGCTTGCAGTAAAGTGGAAGGTGCAAATTAGATATGGGACAAATAATTAGATCGAAAATACTCTTTGTCGACGATGAACCAAGTATTCTTGAGGCCTTTAAAAGACAGCTCCGTGGCAACTTTGATATTCATATCGCTACGAGCGGCAAAATCGGAACGACAATGCTCAAAAAGCACGCTCAATTTGCGGTTGTCGTTTCCGACATGCGCATGCCCGAAATGGATGGAGTCGAATTTCTCAATAAAGTTAAACAATCGGCGCCTGACGCCGTAAGGATCATGCTCACAGGAAACGCCGATCAAGAAAGTGCTGTTAGGGCAGTTAATGAAGGAAACATTTTTAGATTCCTTAACAAGCCCTGCTCCACAGACGACCTAATGAATGTGCTCAACGATGCTGTTCGTCAGCATCAGTTAATAGTTGCGGAAAAAGAACTTTTACAAAACACGTTGAGCGGAAGCGTAAAACTCCTTACCGAGATATTGTCATTCTCAGATCCCGATTCATTCGGACAATCATTAAAGCTTAGACAGCTAGTGCAAAAAGTGGTTCCCACACTGCGACTATCCAATTCGTGGGAGATTGAGCTTGCAGCTATGCTCTCAAATATCGGCGCAGTTACTATACCATCGACAGTAAATGCGAAACTTCGAAGAGGCGTTGTACTATCTTTGCAAGAGCAGGAATTAATAGACAAAGTGCCGATGATAGGTCAATCACTCTTGGCAAATATTCCACGTCTGGAAGGTGTCGGAGGAATTGTTCTCTATCAAAACAAGCATTTCGGTGGATCAGGGAGTCCCTCTGACGAAGTAAAAGGCAAAGAAATCCCTTTAGGTGCACGGATTATAAAAATCTTGAAAGATTTTATTCTCCTTCAAGCGGAAGGATCGTCAGACACTGCGATAATAGAAAAGATGGCTAGACGAAAGGGATGGTACGATCCCGATATTCTCGCTTCTATTAGCGGCCTATTTGGCGAGTCGGTAAATTTCTCTATTGAAAAACTCGAAACAAAAATCTTTCAAATCAAACCAAATCAACTATTTCTCGGCCAAACACTTTTGTCCAACGTTGAAACCAAGGACGGCATTTTGCTAATTACCGCAGGCTCTGTCGTCACAGAAACGCTACTTGAGCGACTAATGAATTACTCTAAATTTGCAGGAATTAAAGAACCGATTCAGGTTGATTGTTTAATTCCTACTAAAAAGTGAATGAACCTAGGAGCGCACTATGATTCAAAGAGTACTGCTTGTCGACGATGACCAAGATCTCATTGACGGACTGAGACGGGTGCTCCGTAAAGAGCCATATGAAATCTCCCATGCCAATTCAGCTCAGCAAGCATTGGATCTAATGCAAACGGTGCCATTTGATGTGATCGTCACCGATGAACAGATGCCCGGCATGTTAGGTACTGAGCTACTTCGTACCGTTAGAGAACGTCATCCTAGAACCATGACAATCATGCTTACTGGTAAAGCAAGCCTGGAAGTTGCACTACAAGCTATTAACGAAGGTGAGACATATCGCCTCTTGACAAAACCGTGCAACGAAGTTGAACTATTCCTCGCTATTCGAGAGGCGCTTCAGCAAAGAGAGTTGATTTCTCAAAGTCGAAAATTGATTGACGCGATGCGACTTCAGGCGAAATACATCGATGCACTCGAAAGTGAAACCCCAGGTATAACCAAGATCGTTAGAGATGACTCAGGGGCAATAATCATGCGTAACGATCTGAGCATAGACGATGCTATTCGCCAAGTTACAGAGGAGCTAGACAAGGCTGAGCAGCGATTTTCGAAATCTAAAAAGCTTAGTTAAACATTACTCCGAGATACTGACCGAGATACTGACAGGATGTTTACTCCTCTCACAATTTCTTTAGAAAAAATATCGGGCGAACGAGCGAAATTTGCAGCTGAATTATCAATCACGATTTCGAAGCTTTTTATATACTGCGGTTAGTTCAGTAATGTTCTCTAAGTGTTCATGGTTGGCGGAATCTGTGGGCAGTGCCAATTCCTCAGCGGCCTGGATGGCCGCTAGGATTGAAAACTCGGGTGCTTTGACGGCATCTAGTTCATGATGATGAGAAGCGGCTTGAACTATGGTGTTAGGCAGTCCCCATAGACCCAATAAGTACCCACCCACACGGGCATGAGTTGTACCAAACAATTCAACCTCCTTGTTGATGGCTTCCTTTGTATCATCGCCAAGCGCAACAACTTGATTGTACTTTTCGGGTGCATAAAGAGCTAAGATTAGCCGTCCGATATCGCACAATAGACCAGTGCTTGAGCACATTTCAGCACTCGAAGTATTGAGTTCATCTAATAGCGCGATACGCTGAGCGAAATTTCCTATTGAGATACTATGTTGATTGAGCATAGTTAGATTTAAATCACCAAGATCGCAGGAATCGGAGCGCGAAAAAATCTTATGAGAGCACACCAAAGTTCGTAGAAGTTCTACTCCAAGTATTCTGACTGCTTCACGAACATTGATTACTTCTTGCTTGGGAGCAAAGAACGCGGAATTAACAAGCTGCAAGACTTTAGCTGCCATGCTCATATCACAAGATATGGCTGCAATTATTTTCTCAATTGCTGGTTTTTTGCTTTCAATTTCTTTCTGTACTGCATCATATAGATCTGATTGCGCGGGCAACGTAAAGAGTTGTGATATAAATTCTTCTAGGGCATCGTTCTTCATCAATTGTCGCAGTTGTGATGCCCGTTCAATGGTTATCTTTAATAGTTCTGCATCACAAGGCTTTGCGAGGTACTGATGGGTGCTTCCGATAACCTTCATGATGGTGGGGAGTTCGGCCTGTCCAGACAAAATGATTCGCACACTTTTCGGGCAGATTACTTTGATCTGAGAAAGAAGCTCTGCTCCATCCATCTCAGGCATGCGCATGTCCACAACTACGACACTAAAGCATGTTTTTCCCATGGCTTCCAGCGCCAGCTTCCCGCTAGAAACAAACGTCATCTCCCATTCATCCAGTTTTGGACGCAGCATGCGTTGCAGTCCCTGTAACAGGTTTGGGTCATCGTCTACAAACAGTATAGTTTCATGCATATAAGTGTCTCAGATTATGGAGTGTTGTTCTGCGCCTTCGGGATCCGAACTTGCCAGAATAGTCTCTCTAAAAGGTAGGCAAATTATAAAAGTGGTTCCCTTACCTACTTCCGAGTCGAACTCAATGGTACCACCATGTTTGTTAACAATGATGGACCGCGCAATTGCCAATCCTTGGCCGGTCCCTTTTCCCACTTCCTTTGTCGTAAAGAAAGGGTTGAAGATTTTATCGGTGATCTCCTGCGGTATACCGGCTCCATTGTCTTGCAATCGGATTTCAACATGATCGCTCACATTATTGGTGCTAACCGAAATTCGCCCCTTCGGTGAACCACGAGCCTTATTTGCTTCGGCAATGGCATGAGCTGAGTTAACAACCAGATTAAGAATGACCTGATTAAATTCCCCTGGCAGACATGGAATCAGGGGCAATGTTCTGTCGAACCTAGTTTCGACTTCAGCGACATATTTCCATTCGTTGGTGCTTACTATAATCGTACTTTCTATTGCTTTATTAATATCGATATGTTGCTTTTCTGTTGAACCTGGATGAGAGAATTCTTTCATCGCCCGTACAAGGCGAGTAACCCGCTCAATACCATCCAGTGATTGTTGAATTGCTTTGGGGATCTCTTCGCAGAGATATGAAGTGTCGACTCTGTCTGCGGCTTCAATCAGTTGCTTCACTATTACCGAACTATCTTCTCCCTTTTTGGAGACCTCAATTAACTGACGGCATCCATCAAGCACCTCTTTTAAATTGACAAATTCGTCTTTTAAAAATCGAGTATTATCGCCAATAAATTGAATGGGCGTATTGATCTCATGTGCAATACCTGCAGCCAATTGCCCAATTGACTGGAGCTTTTGGGCCTGCAGTAACTGCATTTCCAGTTCCTTGCGAATCGAAATATCAAAGACTAGACAAATTACTCCACCAAAGTCATCGTTTCCATCCTCAATTGAAGTTAGGGAAAAGTAGATCGGAATGCTTTTGCCATCGCTCTTGCGGTGGAGTACACTCTCTTTCTCTAATTTCCCGGCGATTTCCCCGGCGATCTTTCCCGCCGTAATCTCTATAATCTCCGGCAGCGGTAAGACCTCTCCCATAGGCTTTCCGTGCATCTCGCCCAGCGTATACCCAAGCAGACTCACCGCTGACACATTTGTCTTACTCACCCGTAAGTCTGGGCCAGTAACAATGACAGCGGCCGTCATAGTCTGCAGGATTCTGTCGAGATCTTGGTTTGCTTTCCTTAAGTCCATCTGCTCTAAGTACAATTCACGGGTCTGATCCTCAACCATATTGGCAAGGATGGAGTTCTTCTTTTTTTCGCGTTCAAGCTGTTTTTCGAAAGTTAACTTGTCCATGTCTTCTCTATGTCTTCTCTATGTCTTCTCTATGTCTTGTCCATGTCTTGTCCATGTCTTAGTCAAAGGTTAGTTCAAACTCGCACATCTCGGAACCACTTTCTTCTGAGATCACTTTTCTGGTATATGCAATTGGCACCTTAAAATATTCCGAAACGCCATCCAGTAGTCCTTCTACAAAGTCGTAGAGCTTTCGTTTCGACTTATAGATCATGACGAGCTTATTGGGTGCTGGGTCGAGGTAAGAAAAATCCGGCGGGGTTGCATCTCTATAGATTTTCTTTACTTCAACGTGAATTATATCGTGTAGTGTCAGTAGGAATGTCTTGGGATGAGCATGATTGTCGACGTACCGTGGCATTTTTGAAACAAGCATAGGCAAACAGAACTTTCCAAATGCGTGAATTGCTTTATCAAGTGGAACATTTAACTTTTCAGCCACTTTAACAACAATGGTGAAAAAATCCGAGTCGGGATATGTTCCCGGCCCAACAAACGGCTCTTTCGTTATAAGGTCTGAGTGTATCGCTTCATACACTTCTTCAAAAACCTCTGTACCCCAGTTCTCCACTACAAACTCTTCAAACAGATTGAATATTTCGCCCTTCATGACTCTCCGTCAAAAAATTACCATAGTTACCCCGTCTGCTCCGCGCTCTACATTCAAAATCCCTGGATGTTCTCGCTCTAGATAGTTAATAACAAGAGGATTGCATAGGTTCAGTCATAATTATCGATTCTTTTTTACAAAGACTTGAGGCATTCTAAAAAGTTAACTTTACAGACACTTTACAGACACGTAGATTCCGCACTAGTGACCGACACTTTTTTTCAACTATAGCCTAAGTCTATAAAAACACTTAAAAATCAGGATTAAGCTCTTTATTGAAATACAGCTGGTTATAACTCAGTGCGATTTGGGGTAATTTCCTCGATTGATGCTAAACCAGCATGCCCTTAACAATGGCTGCTTCGCCACAAACTTTTTCGATCATGCCGCTAATAGATAGCAGATCTTGCTCGGTAAGATCTAAGCTTTGATTAAGGTTCTCTTCGTAGTTGGCAATCTTTTTTGCACAATCAATCGCACCAGCTTCAAGTAGTAGACCTTTTAATGTATGGAGAGTTCTTGCAAGGTGTACGGTGTCCTCAGGAGTATTGCTCCGTTTAAGTTCGCTAAGACGGGATCTAGATGTCAAAATAAATGACTCAAGCACCTGAGCCATGATCTTAACTTTTCCTGATGTACGTTTTCTAAGATCGTCTAAATCAATAAATTGAGTTGCAACTTCTGGTACTGGGATCGCAGCTATTGTTTTTTCTGGTTCCATTGTTGATACCATTACAGATTCTACCTCAGTTTCCACATTTTTATTATCAGATCGCTTCTGAGGAGTAATCTTACTTAAGATAAAATCTAATTCATCAAGATAAACGGGCTTTTTTAGCACTGAATTAAAACCAACTTTTAGCAGATCTTTTGATTCATCAACTAAAGAATATGCAGTCATCGCAATAATTGGTGTGTTAAGACCTTTTTGCTTTTCATACTCTCTAACTTGTTTTACTGCACTAACACCATCTAGATGTGTCATGGTCAGGTCAGAAAAGATAACATCATACTGATTTCCACCAACTACAAGCTCTACTAATTCAAGCCCATCAGTAGCTTCGGTAACTTCATGATCTAATCCTTTAAGATGCTCAGAGATTCTAAGTCTGGTTGTCTCAACATCATCAACTATCAAGATCTTTAATTTTTGCTCAGCTTTTGTACTGCGAGAAGTTCTTCGTGTTGGTACAGTGCTATCCTCACCTAAGAGGCATTGAAGTAGGGAGGTAGATGTTAATGGTAATAACAGAAAGCGTGTAAAGCCAAACAGTAATAATCTCTCTCTTAACTGTAATTCGCTATGACGCATAATAACTACATATTTCTCTGGTGGCTTAAAGTCCTGTAATTTGCCCATCTCTCCAGATACGAGATCTCTTACATCAATAAAAATGGTATCAGGACTTGTATCGAATGCAGGATTCGTTATCGGAATTGGACGAAGGTTGTGAAAGTAAGCGATATTTCCAATCGTAACAAAGACTTCATTTGAATTACTAAAGAATCTTAGACCTGATGGTAAGTTGTTCCAGTTTCGTGGCCCAACAGCAACTTCTGCTAAGAAACTAGCTGTAATAACAGTGCCTTTGCCAACTTCAGATTCGATTTTAATCAAACCGCCTGCATTTTGAACAATCTTATTTGCAGCGCGTAATCCTAAGCCTAATTCAGAAACATCTCGATCGTTAAGATTATCTCTTAACTCTTTTGTCATCATAATAAGCTTAGTTGAATCAATGCCAGCACCAGTATCTTTGCAAGCAATAACAATTGTACATGGTGTGCCAACTTCAATGACTGAACTTGAAGAGGAGAGCACAACTTCGATTATTCCTTTTTCTGTAAATCGAAGAGCATTCTCAATGAAATTCCCCATCAGATGTAGTAATTTTTTTGGATCAGCAATAATAGAGTGGGGGAGCTCTTTATCTACTAAAAAGCTAACCATAACCTCAGGTTTTTTCCCAACTGGCTGAGCATATAGTTCAGAGAGATCTTGGGTTAATTGAACTAAACTAACAGCTCTCATAGCTGATGCTGTTGGTTCAGCAGGCCGCCCTAGTTCAAGAGCATCGTTAATGCTACCTAGTAACTGAAATGCATTTGCATAAAGCAAGTCGAGTTTTGTTATCTCTGCCGGATCGTTCGTTGCGTTTGATAAAGCTTTTACCCCAGTCATGATCTGAAGTACCGGTTTTCGAACATCGTCAGATATTGTTCTTAAGAATCGCTCTTGGAGATAAGCTGCTTTTCTGGCCTCCGTATTTGCTTTTGATTGGGCTCGCTCTGCATCCTCTAATTTAATCTCAATCTTATTTAAAGCTTCATAAAATCGATCAACTGAAGCAATGTGACTTCTCCAGCCATTTCCACTTAGTGTGGCGATGCCTTCAGCTCTTCTTAGAAAAGGGGAGAGCCTTTCTATTACTCGACCATCAATATATCGTGAAAGGGTTCTAATCCCTAACCATAAGAGAGAGAGTGCAGAGAGGCACGAGAATGTCCAAAGTAAGCTTTTTTGATTTACTGATGCGTTAAAATAGTTTGGAGCACTTGCAAGACCAACTACAACTCCTATTCCAAGCAGTGTACACAGGAACAGTCCTATACTAAATAATATATCTTTTTTTCTTATGCTACTCATCGGACTCAAAAAATATGGGGTGCATACTCAGCCATAGCTGAGTTTTTTCTGTAACTATTGTCAAAGCCTAATCGGCTTTGGCTATAGTTATTATGGCTGAGTGTTTTTTTCTACGGCAAAAAATGGCATTGCCATTATTTTGCTCGCCAGGAGATATTGGATTTTGCCAGCAAAAACCAATATCTCCTGGGATGCTCATCCTTACCTGAATAATGTCGACCTTTTAAAATAAAAAGTTAAACGCCTTTTCATCTAAGTAGAGCTTATTGGTAGGGGTTATTAGTTG
>CAZFXN010000022.1:0-7632 GCA_964523015.1 uncultured Bdellovibrionales bacterium
TGTATTAACTGACCCCTCACATTAGTGTCTCAATCTTTATGACAACTGCTATATTAGCTTAAGTAGGGTTCAAGTAGATCCGATTAATATACTGATATTACTTTTTATTCTGAACTTGAGATTTATATGTCTAGGGTAGGTTTTACTACAAGAACTTTGGCTTCTTTACTTGATGCTGTCTTGATAACCATTCTGGGAGGTGCGGCATGCTTTCTTCTCATAAGATACGGCCAAAATATCATAGAAGCTATTCATAGCGATCCCAAAAAAAATCTTGTAATCATTATACAGAGTTCCTGGATACTTGTGTCAACTCTCTACATTTTCCTTGAAGTTATATTTAATGCATCTCCAGGTAAGATGATCTTTGGGCTATACATCGGCAACATAAATGGGGATCCGACTTCCTTTTTACATCGAATTTGGAGAATACTCTGCAAATATCCTATCATGATAACAGGCTTCATTTTTATTTTGGGATTTGTATGTTTACCGGTATCAACAAAGCTAGGGGCTTCAATTTTTTTATTCTCTCTTAGTACTTTGCCAATAGTCGGGATCGCTAGTACTATAATTTCACTTGGCTATTTTATGGCACTTTCCTATTCACGAGAGACATTGCATGATCGACTGTCCAATACTGGCATATTTTATGGGCCTATTCCTGATAACTCTCGGCCGACAACTAAACAGTTCCAAAAAAGTAGGGCCACAAATCAACCGACGGCCAACTGCGAAGCAGCGAATAAATTACTATTTAAATAATTCAATGAACATTCTTATTGAATAATTTCATGGAATGTTCTTTGTTAGGTAATTACATCAGTTTCACTGATGATTTATTCTTCTTGTAATAGGAATACTACTCTTTTTGCCCAGGTAACTTAACGTTTTTAGTATTATTTACCGACCATCCACACCCTACTAGCCCTGCCCGATTGATTGCACCCTAAATGAACTGTATACTCCCTTGGTCTAATTACTAGAAATGACTTTTTTATACGGGCGACATGGCAAACCTGATCGATAAAATTAAATTACCTGAAGGCCTTCGCTCTTTAAGTCTTGATGAGCTGGTCCAAGTTTCTAAAGAACTAAGAGATGAACTTATTAATTCAGTGGCAGAATCAGGTGGTCATTTCGCTTCCAGTCTTGGAGCTGTTGAATTAACCGTCGCACTTCATCATGTTTTTAATACCCCTTCAGATAAACTTATCTGGGATGTTGGACACCAAGCTTACATTCATAAGATGGTGACAGGCAGAAAAGATCACCTTGGGACAATTCGAAAAAAGAATGGCCTCTCAGGATTTCTTCGTCGTGAGGAGAGTGAGCATGACGCATTTGGTGCAGGGCATGCTGGTACTAGTATCTCTGCTGCTCTTGGAATGGCTGAGGCCTTTGCGAAACAAGGTTCAAAAAATAAAGTGGTCGCAATAATTGGTGATGGTTCCATCTCTGCTGGAATGGCCATTGAAGCTCTTAATCATACTGGTGCACTTAAGCGACAGTTGATCGTTGTTCTTAATGATAACGACATGTCTATCTCACCGAACGTTGGTGCTCTTAACAGACTTTTCTCTATGGCAGTCACTTCGAAATTTCCAACACTCGCTAGACAGAGTTTTAAAGATCTTCATAAAAAAGGATACGTACCAGATATTGTTTATCAAGCAATCGATCGGGCTGAAGAAGCAGCGGTAGGATTTTTTGCTGGTGGCCCTGCCGGATGGTTTGAATCATTTGGATTTCGATATATAGGCCCAATTGATGGGCATAACCTTAGCGATCTAGTCACTGCACTTGAGCATGCTAAAAATCAGGATGGCCCTGTATTAATTCATGCTCGTACGGCAAAAGGAAAAGGTTTTGAGCCAGCAGAGCAAGATCCTCTAAAATGGCATGGGGTTAATCCGTTTGATAGAAAAACTGCAACCTTTATCGCTCCAGTCCAGCCGATCACAAAGAAACTTCCATCATACAGTGAAGTATTTGCTGATGCGTTGGCTGACATTGCTGATAAAGATCCAAAAGTAGTTGCCATTACTGCAGCTATGCCTACTGGCACTGGACTTGATCGTTTTGAGGCGCGACATAAAGATAAATTTTATGATGTTGCGATCTGCGAGCAACATGGTGTCACTTTTGCAGCTGGCCTAGCTTGTGAAGGTTTCCGTCCAGTCTGTGCAATATATTCAACCTTTCTTCAACGGGCCTATGATCAAGTAGTCCATGATGTCTGTATTCAAAATCTACCTGTAACATTTGCCATGGATCGAGGTGGGGTTGTCGGCAATGATGGCCACACTCATCAGGGCGTATTTGATATCGCTTATCTTCGATGCCTCCCCAACATGGTTATTATGTCTCCAAAAGATGAGAATGAGCTACGTCACATGATGTACACAGCTTCAAAACACAATGGCCCAATCGCTGTAAGATATCCTAGAGGAAATGCTATCGGTGTTAAAATTGATCCTGAATTTAAAGAGCTAGAGATCGGAAAGGCTGAAATAGTAAGACAGGGAGAGGATGCTTTGATTGTGGCCTTTGGCCCATTTGTAAACGATGCGGTGAAATTGGCTGAAGATTTAGACTCTGAGCACAACATTAAAGTCACTGTGGTAAATGCTCGTTTTGCAAAACCATTAGATACAGATCTTTTGTCAAACCTTTTGCCTAAATATCAAACTATTTGCACCTGGGAAGATCATGCCTTAGCCGGGGGCTTTGGTAGTGCAATTGTTGAATTTGCTAATGATGCAGCTCTTGATCTTAAGTGCGCCATAAAGAGATTCGGCGTTGGAGATTATTTTGTCGATCATGCCTCTCAAAAAGAGCAGTATGAAATGTGTGAGTATGATCCTAAGAATGTAAGCAATTTTATTATCCAGCAACGTAGACCAAAGCTTAAAGCTGTTGGGTAGCTCCTAAAAACTGACTGACAAAAAGTTTTATAATGCAGTATTACAATACCGCGCAATTATCAAGCAATCGCACCTTATCTAACATTCCAGCAAAAATGATCCTAGTATTCATATCTACCGTTTTTACTTCTCGTAAGTCTTTCTGATCTACAAAGCTTAGATAATCAGTCTTAATCTCAGGAAATTTCTCAAAATGAGTAGTTAATAAGCTTTTTAATTTTCCTACCTCTCTCTCCCCTTTCTTTACAGACTCAATGGCTAATCTAAATGATCTATAAATTTCTGGTGCAATTTTTCTGGCTTCCGGGTTTAATCTTACATTCCTTGAGCTCATTGCTAAACCATCACTCTCCCTGACTGTTGGTCCACGCACTATTTTAATATTAGATTTTAATTCCTCTACCATCGTCTCGATAATTCTTAGCTGCTGGAAATCCTTTTCCCCAAAAACTGCTAGGTGTGGCTCTACTAAGTTAAATAAAATTGTAACAACAGTACTAACACCGTTAAAGTGTCCTGGCCTTGAAGCACCTTCATATTGCAAAGGCAGGTCACTTAATGAAACCCATGACTGAAAAGGTTTTGAGTAGATCATCTCAGGTGTTGGTACAAATACTGCATCAACCCCAACTCCTTTAAGAAGTGAGAAATCCCGAGGGAGATCAACTGGATATTTTTTTAGATCTTCAGGATCGTTAAACTGTGTGGGATTTACAAAGATCGACACTATGGTTTTTGATGCCTCATTTTTTGCTAGCTTTATCAAACTAGTATGCCCTTCGTGCAGGTAACCCATGGTTGGGACAAAACCTATTATTTCCCTATTTTCTTTACGCCAACCTAGGATTAGCTCTTTAAGTGCAGAGATCTCATTAACAATAATCATTAGTTAGCCTATTAAACGGTAATTACTGAGGTTTATTAATACTATCTAAGGACTCTTTCAAGCTCAACCCTTGTGTAGCACCTATGGATAGAGTAAAAAATTTCCTTATGCAGCTTATAAGCAACAATTATAGACGCTTCCTCATTATATCAATCATCACGACCTTGAGTATCCTATCATCTGGTTGCTCCTCCTCTGATAAACAGCCAGAGGTAACTCCTGTTGAACTTGGAACCGCGACGTCAATTGACACTCCTGAAGCAGAGTTGCTTAGAGATGCTCAGAGATTTTACAACTCTAAACTTTTTACAAACGCGCGTGAAACATTTGAAAAAATTAAGGATGGCTACCCCTTTGGACCTTATGTTGAGTATTCTGAAATTAAAATAGCTGACTGCTATTTCTATGGGTATGATTACCCTACTGCTTCCCTGCTATATTCTGAGTTCGCTAAACAGCGTCCAGCGTCACCGAATCTACCTTACGCATTGGTGCAGATGGGAAGAAGTTATGAATTACAATACGGTGGGCTTGGTCGAGACACAGAGCCATTAAACAAATCAATTGAAGCTTATAAAAATCTTCTAACTAAAGCTCCAACCTCTGTATATAGCGATGCTGCGCGTTCTTATTTAAAAAATGCTCAAAAGAAAATTATCGCCTCAGAAAAGAGGATAATTAAATTTTACAAAAAAAAGGATCAGAAAAAAGCTGTTACTGCGCGTGTAACCAATCTAAAAGAGATGAAAGAATCAATTTCTGCAGAGGACGCTAAAATAGATAGTATCAAATTATCAGCTCGCCCGACTGTAGAAGTTCCTAAACTTTTCGAAGGCCCCTATGACGCAAGTCATCCTGCTGGTGGAGTTGCAAAAGCTAGTCTTGCTCGTGATAAGCAAGAAAATGAAGTTGAAATTAAATCAAGGTACAGGATCTTAAAGGTTACCTGTCAGTCTGAGAAAGATCAGATCTTTCTATATTTGAATAACGCGCTTTCTGCATCTGATCTATCTTCAGCTGAAGGTAGTCTTAATTCAAAAGCCGAAGTGGTATCGCTAAAGTTGCCTGAGACCAGCTCACAAAAACTAAATCTAAACTGCATGACTGATTCGGATCTAACGATCACACAGACTGGGGAAATCAGTCTTAAAACAACAAAGACTGCCACCATTATTCCTCTTAGCAATCCAAGCCGTCTCTTGATTGCTCTTGAATAAGGTAACACTACGGATCCTTCTAATTTTTGTCCTTCTTCGTACTAAGTAATTGAATACCTAACTGGAATTGCGCTCCCTGAACCAATGTTTTATAATTAGAAGGGCTATTTAGATACCTAAAAATCTTCTATGATGACCCATCTAAAGTTGATAAGTATTTAAACTTTTCGTTTGTGTAATTCATTTTGGTAGCGATATTTTGGTAGAAATATTTTGGTAGAGAAGTTAAAAAGCCTAGATCTAAGTGCTCTATTCGATCCTGAGTTTATCTCAAAATGTGTAAACATTGCTCGAGTTTTATTGGTTATTGGCTCAATAGTTGTTGCCGCCCTTGTTATCCGAATACTAATCCAATCTCAACTCTCCTCTTTACTGGATCAGGCATTAATTGAAACAGAAACTGTAGCAACGGAGCAGGTATCTCCAAATCAAAAACAGAAAAACTACAATGAAATTGTAAGTAAAAACATCTTTGGAGCGATTGCAGTAGCATCAGCCACTGTTATCAATACAACTCCTGTTGAAAAGCCTGTCTCAAAGCTTCCACTAAGCTTAGTTGGGGTTTATCTCGCTGATGGTCAGTCCTCATATGCGATCATTGAAAATTCTAAATCAAAGGAACAGGACGTATTCATGAAAGGTGAAAAAATCTTTGATGAGGCTAACCTAGTGAAAATATTTGGGGATCGAGTTGAAATTAGCAGGTCTGGCGAGATCGAAACTCTGCTCCTTGAGGATCTTGCTGGTGGAGCACCTGGACCTGGTGGAGTCGCCTCGACTGGTGAGAACGAATTTGTGATAGATTCAGGTGAGTTAGATAAAGCTCTAGAAAATCTACCGCTTCTACTGCAACAAGCAAGAGCTGTCCCGTACTTCAAAAATGGCCAATCTGTTGGACTCAGACTCTTTGCAATTCGTCCTGATAGCCTTTACACAAAGATCGGTCTTCGTAACGGTGACATACTTATGAGCATTAATGGCAAGAGCTTAGCAGACCTCTCTGAAGCTATAAAGCTGTTTGAAACCATGAAGCAGGAGAGATCTTTTACTCTAGTACTTGAAAGAAATAGAGAAACAAGCGAATTTAAGTACGATGTCCGTTAGTTTAAGAAACTTATACTAAGCCCTTGAGCTGTTTGATGAGAAAACTACTTAACCGAATTGCGGTTGCTGTACCTTTCATACTTCTATTTGGAATTGCAATCCACTCCTTCTACTTTTCTCTCAACTTTTTAAATCTAAACTTACTCTATGCTCAAGCAGGAGCTGGCGATGATACAGAGGATGATGCAGATCTCGAAGATGACCAAGAGGAGATTAAGGAGGCAACTACACCTACTGCAACAAACGGCAAGCCTCCAGCAATTGCAGCAGAATCAGAAGGAGCTAATACAGAGATTCACGTTAAAGATGCCGACATCAGTGCCATCATAAAAATCTTCAGTAAAAAGACAAAAAGAAACTATATTCTAGATGAAAGAGTTAAGGGCAAGGTATCAATATTCTTACCCACAAAAGTTTCTGATAATGAAGCAACTAGAATTCTTGATGCGATCTTAGCACTCAAAGGATTTACTACTGTCCCAATTGGCGGAAATATTTTTAAAGTACTTCCTTCTAAAGAAGCAAAGAAAACTACGATTCCAACTATTGTAGGTGATGGGGCTGAAGATCCTACAGCAACAGTGGTAACAAGGTTGGTGAGGTTAAATTATGTTGGTGCCCAAGATCTGCAAAACCTCTTAGGTCAACTAGTTTCTACTGATGGGCTCATTACAGCCTACAGTCGATCCAATAGCTTAGTAATTATTGATTACGCCGATAATATAAAAAGAATTGTCGATATTATCGAATCAATAGATATCCCCTCCTCTGATTCTGATGTCACTGTAGTTCCTATTGAAAATGCTGATGCGTCAGATATCGCAGCTACCTTAAAAGATATTCTTAGTGATAATAGCAATGGTGGTGATGATCCTACGGCCGCATCTAGCTCACGCGCGGTTGACATTATAAGAAACAGATTACGAGAAGCAGCCGCAGTACGAAATGAAGGACCGCCAAGCGGGGATAGTTCTAATGTTGGATTTTCAGTCCAGGATAAAGCTCCTAAAATTATCCCTGATACAAGGACAAACTCTATTATACTTGTTGCTAACGAAGCAGAAACCACACGGTTAAGAGCATTGATCAACAAACTGGACAGTCCAGTTAATCTCTCCTCGAGTCGCTTCTATGTTTACCGATGTCAACACGCTAGCGCTGAGGAATTATCAGACGTACTTTCAGGATTAACTGGATCCGTTGGATCGAGTAGCAGTAGATCCTCAAGTACAGATACTGAAACAGGATCATTAGGAGGACTCAATAGTCAGTCAAGATCTGCTCGAAGTAGCCAGAGAAGTCAGGATCGTTTAAGTAGTCAAAGGAGAACACCTGGCCAGCCAAGGTCATCAACCGATTCCAGTGGTGGAGGCACAGTCAATTTCGGGGAAGATATCGCCATTACTGCCGACCCGGCAACGAACTCATTAATAATTGCAGCAAGTAAAACTGACTTCGAAAAAATTACTGAGCTTTTAAAAGAATTAGATATTAAACG
>CAZFXN010000022.1:7642-36813 GCA_964523015.1 uncultured Bdellovibrionales bacterium
ACGATGCAACTTGGAGCTGAGTACGTAACCTCAGCCGGAGGAGCTGATGGTGGCATTATGGCCACGCAGAATCTTTCTAACCTAACAAATCTGTTTAGCAACCCTGCCGCACTTTCAAACTTCTCAATTGCCGCAGCCAGCTCTGGTACCGTAACCCTACCGGGTGGGATAACGATCCCTTCTCAAGCCGCACTTGTTACAGCAGCCAAAACTAGTTCAAATGTTAATGTGCTTAGCGCACCAAATATTTTAACAACAGACAATGAAGAGGCAGAGATAATTGTCGGCCAGAATGTTCCATTTGTTTCAAGCACTTCAACCTCGCAAGAGAATCTAAATAACACCTTTAATCAGGTTGACAGACAGGATGTCGGGATCACTCTTCGTCTGACACCACAGATTAGCTCAGGAGATTTTGTAACCCTTAAGATTTTTACTGAGGTATCAAATGTTGTTGACTCCTCTGCTGATTCCCCGCTTGGCCCAACCACTACTCTTAGAACCAGCCAAACTACTGTGATTACAAAGTCAGGTCAGATGGTGGCTATTGGCGGTCTGATGTCAGACGATTCTAATGAAACAGAAACCGGTGTTCCTTTCCTAAAAGACATTCCATTGTTTGGACAACTTTTTAGAGCCAACAGTAAATCAAAACGACAAACCAATCTCTTAATTTTCATAACTCCAAAAATTATCAAGGATCAATTCGATGCACGCGATGAGACCCTGCAGTTTCGAGATCATATGGAGCAAAAAATACAGGATAGTGAATCATTTCCTAACAGAGAGGAGATCCTAAAGAGTGATCGCCTTAATAATGTAGCAGAAACAAGTCGATACCATGGAACTCAGCCAGGAACTATTAAAGGATCCTCAGAGCATACTCAAGGATCGACAGTGTTAGGAAGAGATCTTAATTTAGGTAATAACCAGAAGATGGGTGGGTATTCCTCTAAAGACATCCAACAAGAAAAAGATAACGACAAGATCGTTCTTAGAGTTTCGCCGCCATTACCCAAAATACCAAGTCTACCGACTATCGTGACTGCTCCAGCTTCTGTAGCTGATCGATCTGCGACTTATGTACTCTTAAAAGGAATAACTCCTCCAACTCCTGAAATTAGTGACAAACTACCTTTCGACTATAATGCTACTGGTCAGGTTGGTGTGATTATGCCAACTGACTCATCCGTTAGTGTCTCCAATTTCTTTATGTCTGGCTCTCATTATGGATATAGAGTAGCCGACCAAGTCATAGAGTTTGAAGCGCTAGGAATCTATAGTTCTCCTGAGGAGGCACATACTAAGAATCCAGAAGGGCAGTACACATGGCGCGTCCTCTCTGCTCATGAGATAATGAACCTTGGTGTTGGCCCATGGGTCAGACGTTAGTTAGAGAATAGTAGAAAGACAGCAGTTACAAACTATGGATCATCAAAAACCGGACTATAATAAATCTGATCCAGGGAAAGCGGCTATTGAAGCTACTGATCCAAAGATGATCGCTCGACTCTTTGGGCTTACCTATGTTGAGAAACTAGAGGATCCAAACCCACCAAGAGGTCTTAAGCGTGGTGATTTTGATAGAATAGCAGGATCCTGGGGAAAACAATTCTCGATCATTCCAATTGGAGAATCGGGCAACACAGTTATAGTCGCAACTTCAGACCCTCTAAACACCGAAGCTATGGACGAGCTTAGGTTGTGTTATGAAAGACCGATAGAAATAGTAGTAACCTCTTCAAGTGAGATTTCACGAGCTATTAATAGCATTAGAAGTAGATTGATGAGCGATAGATCTAGCGCTCTATCAAATGACGAGGAGGATATAGGTAATTTCCAAGTACAGCTAAAGATTGATGTCACTGACGCAGAGGATGATGATGCTCCAATTATTCGATACGTCAACTCTATTATCTTCAAAGCAAATTCAGAGCGCGCTTCAGATATTCACATAGAACCATACGAAAATAACGTCAACGTAAGATTTAGAATCGACGGCGTTCTTAAAGATGTTTCAGCAGAGGATAAATCATTTCAAGCCTCAATCGCTTCGCGGATTAAGGTAATGGCCGGATTAAATATTGCTGAGAAAAGACTCCCCCAAGATGGACGTATCGGTATCAAGATCGCTGGCAAAGATGTAGACATCCGTGTATCGACCATTCCAACTCAGTTTGGCGAAAGAATAGTGATGCGTATTCTTGATAAGAGCGCCGCTGTGCTTGACTTAGTACAGCTTGGTATAATTGGTGAAAAATTAAAAATTATTGAGAATTTAATCACTAGACCTCATGGAATTATATTAGTAACCGGACCAACAGGATCTGGTAAGACCACGACACTCTATTCATGCTTAACCCGGATTAATACGCCTAAGCTCAACATTCTAACAATCGAAGATCCGATCGAATACCAGCTAGATGGCGTTGGGCAGATGCAGATTAACACTAAGATTGATTTTACATTTGCGTCTGGTCTCCGTTCAATTCTGCGACAAGACCCTGATGTGGTAATGGTCGGTGAAATTCGTGATGCCGAGACTGCTGAAATAGCTATTCAGGCCTCTCTTACTGGCCATCTTGTTCTTTCAACATTACATACTAACGATTCGGCAAGCTCTATTACTCGGTTAATTGATATCGGGATTGAGCCATTCTTAGTATCATCTAGCTTACTGGCTATCCTTGCTCAACGTCTTATTAGAAAATTATGTCCTAGTTGTTCAGAACCATATGAGATCTCTGATGAGGAACTACGAGAACTTGGCATCGATGCAAATACTGTTCATGATCGGCTTGTAAAAAGACCAAGTATTGAAGGATGTGCTGAATGTCGGGGCACCGGATATAGAGGAAGAACAGGAATTCATGAACTCCTTGTCATTGACGATGATATCAGATCAATGATCCTGCAAAGGACAGACTCTAGCTCTATAAGAAATCTCGCTATAACAAAAGGATTTAAAACAATACGCATGGATGGAGCTGATAAAGTTTTTCAAGGAGCGACATCAGTCGAAGAGGTTCTCCGCGTCACTCTAGAAATCAGCGATGCAAATCTTGGATAAGGTGGGGAATTCGTAAATGCCGATCTTTGAATACACTGCCATTAATAAATCCGGCAAAAACTCCAAGGGAACTATTGATGCTGAGAATGCTCGAGCCGCTAGACAGAAGCTTCGAAGCACCGGGGTATATCCCACTGACATTAAGGAAAGTCTAAAAGCAATCTCTGAAAATTCTCGCGATGTAAAAAGCTTATTTCAATCAAACAGAGTCCAGTTAGCGGATCTTGCTATTGCCACAAGGCAGCTCGCGACTCTAGCCGGAGCTGGAATTCCTGTAGTAGACGCTTTATCAGCTCTGGCTGATCAGATTGAATCAGTTAACTTAAAAAGAATTATGATTGATGTTAGAGAGAAGGTCCAAGAGGGATCCTCACTAGCAAAAGCGATGGAGCAGTTTCCAAAAGCTTTTCCAAGACTATATGTCAACATGGTCTCATCAGGTGAAGCCTCTGGAACTCTAGATGCAGTTTTTGAAAATCTAGCTGATTATCTAGAAGCCTCTATTGAGCTTAAACGTAAAATTACTTCAGCGATGTTCTATCCAGCTCTGATGCTAGTTTTCTGTACCCTAGTAGTAATCGGACTACTAACCTTTGTTGTCCCAAGTATTGTTGACATTTTTATAAAGCAAGGAGCAACACTTCCACTTCCTACAACCATCATGTTAGCGATCTCCCATTTTATCACTGCTTATTGGTATCTAATTATAGCAGCTATGGTTGGCACAGTTTATGGCCTTGGGGCATACTATCGAACTGAAAATGGAAGAAAAAATTTCGATCGCAAAATTTTAAAGATACCACTAGTCGGATCTCTTTTCTTAAAGATTAACACTGCACGGATGGCTCGAACCTTAGGAACCCTTCTATCAAACGGGGTTGGGCTACTTGAATCAATGACCATCGTAAAAAATATCGTTAACAATGTTCACTTAGCACAAGCAATGGAGAATGCTCGTGAAGGGGTTAAGGAGGGTAAAAACTTATCAAGAGAACTGGCAAAATCAAACCTATTCCCTCCCCTATTAACTCATATGATCGCAGTCGGAGAAACAAGCGGCAGACTTGAGAGCATGCTTGTCAAAGCAGCTAAATCATATGAGAATGAGGTTAATGCAACCCTATCTGGATTAACTTCATTGATTGAACCGATCATGATGATAGTGCTGGGAGGGATAGTATTTTCAATCGTAATATCTGTGCTACTTCCAATGATTGATTTAATAAATTTAGTTCAGAAGTAAGAACATAAACAAAATACTGTCGTAATTAACCTAGGTGAATATCGGTATGAAAAAAATTAATCGCTTATCTAAACTAAGAAGAGACGAACGTGGCCTTACACTTGTTGAGATTATCGTTGTCCTAATTATCCTATCAATCTTAATGGCATTTTTAGGTGGTCGTATCTTTGGCAAACTAGGGTCCGGCAAAAGAGATATCAACAAATTAAAGATGCAAGAATTAAAATATTCAATAAGTGAGTATCAACTCCGCTATAACTCTCTCCCCTCATCACTAGATTCACTTGTTAGTGGCGGTGAAGGAATTGTTGGATTTCAAAAGGTGGCAAACCCAGATCAATTAAAAGATGCCTGGGGAAATTCTTTCTTTTATCAGTTAGAGAACAATGGCCGATCCTATAAAATAACGAGTCTAGGTGCGGATGGCGTTGAGGGAGGCACTGACGCAGATTTCGATGATTCACTTACTGGACCTTAGTCGACTTTAGTCATTTCATCGGTGGGTGATCTTAATTGTGGAATTATCTTAAGAATAACCGTACGTCGCAATATGGTCAGCAGTACTATAAAGACTGGTCTCTGAAAAATCAGTTCGGCTTTACATTTATCGAGTTAGCAATTGTTATTCTAATTATCGGAACACTTTCGGTAATGGTTGCTAGTCGCTCTACTAGCTATGCCTATTGGAAGGAGGAGGGTTTTATCCGTGGGCTTTCTGAAACCCTTAATTTTCTCCATCACCAAGCTGTTGTCGACCAAGGGTTTTACCGTTTTGAGATTGATTTAGAAAAAAATCAGTACACTATTGGAATCCTCCGTCCCGAAGCTGAAAGTGAAGAATTGCAAAACTTAAGTAGCGAACTTGGCAACCTAAGCTTTGAACTGGCTGCTTTTTTAAATCCAAGCGTTGGAGAAACTGCAACAATTATCGCTCCCCCATCAATGCCATCACTAGCAAAGCCGGTTATCCCACCAGAAGGTGTACTATTTGAAGACGTACAAACAATGAGGGGGAAAATGAATGAAGGAAAGCCCTATATAATGTTTTCTCCAAGAGGATTTTCAGAATTCGCAGTTATTCATCTTCGCCAAAGTACAGGAGAGCAGATTACTATCTTAGTGAATCCATTTACTGGACTCACAAAGGTGATAAGAGGATATAAAGATTTTAACTGGACATACGGTCGTGACAAACAAGGGAACTCTTAAAAAATTCAACCGATCAAGAATGGGCACTATTAGTGGATTTACATTAATAGAGATCACAATATCGATCTTTCTTCTGGCTTCTGCACTTACAATTATCCTTGGACTTCAAACTTCCTCTGTTTCAAGAGCCATCAATGATCAAAATCGACTTAATGCCATGCTTCTGGCCAGAAGAGTTCTAACTGGTCTTGAAACCGGTCTGACTGCTCCAGAGGTTCAAGATATCTCTGTTCCAGCTCTAGAATACTTACCAAAAGATAACATTCAACCGGAGGAGGAGAACACTTTAAAGAATTTTATAATTAATTTGAAAATTGAGCAGTGGGAGATCCGTGGATACGATGACATCAAGGTTAAAAGAATCTTTTTAAATATCGAATGGGGAGATGACACTGAGCAAACCCTAGCCGTTTATTATTTTGTCCCTGACAACGAAGATGAAAGTATCAAACAGCAAGAACAAGCCCCAAGTTAGTTTTGGGATTGTTAAAACATTTGGATTTACTCTAATTGAAGTAGTGATCGCTATCGCGATACTTTCAATAATAGGCACTGTTACCTACTCAGCCCTAACTCAGATAATTCGATCTAAAAATACTCTGGATGATAGACGTGAACTTAATGCAGTTGCTTATTCCGTCCTTAATCGAATGATCCGAGAGCTCCAATTATCCTACAGTGGAATCGGGCTCCTTCCCAGACCAGATGAAACTGACGGCAAACAAAAACCTAGTAATATTAATATGAGCGGTGAGCCGAAAACCATGTCTAACGGCAAGCATGGTGATTCGATACGATTTCTTGCTCTTGAAGGAGGCCAGTACTTACCTGACGGAGGAACACACTCTGGATTAGTGCAGATAATGTACAGGGTTGAGGAGAATCCAGAGAAAATTGACAGTGAGATACAATCATACATCTTAGTTCGTGAGGAAACTCCTTTAATCAGACCATTCGAGAAGGCATTTAGTAAGGTCATGAATTTTCCAATTGTAGATTCTTTAGTTGGCCTGGAGCTCCGTTATTTCGACCCAGAGTCAGAAAGCTGGCTAGCTGAATGGAACATTGAGAATAAATTTGGACTACCTAATCAGATAGAGATTAAGATTGAACTCCTATCTCCTCGGGGAGAAACACATCTGTTTGTAACTTCTGTACCAATTAGAAGCATCAATATTACCGCTCAGGGCAGCCCTAACTAATAAGCCCATCAGAACTTTTATCTTTCTGATGTTAATGCACTAGCACTTAGGGTAATCTAATGATATCGTTCACTTTAGTTCGCTATGGCACAAACTGTAAATATTCTTAGTATTAATTTGAGCTCTTCCTTAGCAGAAGCAGTGGTAGTAGCTGTTAGTGGCAATCATCTAAGTGTAATAGAGAGTCATAGCTGTGATTTCACCCCTAATGATATCAACTTTTTTAAAAGAAATCCGGCAGACAATTCTGAAAATATAAACAATGGATCTGATGTAACATCTCCTGCCTCCTCTCTACCCCCCCAACTCATAAAAATTATAGGCGATATCAAAGCACCCTGGAGATCGGTAGTAGTGACTATCCCCCCAGAGAATGGATTCTCATTGAATGTATCTCTGCCGTTTGGAGATCCTCGTCAGATTAATAAGATTCTCCCTCTTGAGGTTCAGGATCTCATCCCATTTGAAATCGATGAATACCATCTTGCAACTTCTCCATTTAGACCGGTCAATGAAGATGATGTCGCTGTTGATGTGCGTGTAGATCTTATCGAAAAAGAATTCTTGTATGGAGTGGTCTCCTCGTTTCAAAAGGCAGGTATAGATCCAAGGATTGTATCCTTTCCAGCGAACACGTTAGCTACGATCATTCACATAGCTCCAACCTATTTTAATCAAAACTGCGCACTAGTTTGGGTTAATGGCAACACCTGTACTGTTATTAGCGTAATTGATGGAATGACTCGTGCGGCGAGGTCAATTAATATCCCTGTCGATCCGTCTGATAGCCAGCCTGATAATCGTGCTACATTAAGAGAGGTCAGACTATTTATCGGATTTATAGAGAGACGCTACAATACCTCGCTTAACAAAATATATATCCTTGGAAGATCATTTGATTCAGCATCACTTACTGAAGTACTTGCCCGTGAATTTGAATTTTTAAGTAGCTCTGATTTTCTTAAAAATGAACACTCCCCTGATAACCAATCGATAACACCAATACTTGCTTACCAGGCAACCCTACCCACATCAAAAATATCATCAAACTTTAGGTCGGGAGAATTTCAGTTTAGACCTCAGTTTAAAGAGTTGATGATTGGTATTAGATCTCTCAGTCGTTACATCACAACTTTTATTTCATTATGTTTCATTGGGATGTTAGTGACTTATTTTACTAACTCTTCAAAGATATCTTCAATTGAGACTGCAATAAGAGATCGGATAAAAAAAACGATCCCTACTTTTTCAGCACCTCCAGGACAGGAAATTAGTGTTATTGCTCAACAGACTCAACAGATGGAGGAGCAGTTAAAGGATCTGGGCTCTTTAGCAACCCTTTCACCATTAGAGGCCTTTTTAGCGATCTCGCAAGATATTCCCATTCAGTTAGGGGTTAGCGTAAATGATTTAAGCATTAAAGAAACTAAGATCTCTATTAAAGGAACTGCTCCAGATTATGCGACTCTTGATAAAGTTGAACAAGCTCTTAAGGCAAAGCGTGAAACGTATTGCGCTATAAGCATTAAAGATAATGCTTCGGGATCTCGTGGATCGAATGTTGGATTTGAACTTACATTACAGTTATGTTGATAACGACGGCGTTGATAAATGGACGAACAGGTGGGCCAATCAATGGTCAGTAAATGGGTCGGCAAATGAATAGGCAAGTACTAAAGAATAAAGCTCTTACAGCTTACCGCAACCTCTCAAAGAGAGAGAGATTGCTTATTCTCGGTGGAGTAGCATCTATCTTTATTATTGCCATATACTCAGTTACCGCTTTCATCTTGGATACATTTTCAGCACAAGACAGAAAAATTGTTGCACTTCAAAGAAATTATACATCAGCCAACATCTCACTAGATCGATATGACAAGCTTATCTCTCGTCTTAAAAATCTAGAGAAAAACTTCAAAAAAGAAGGCCCATCTGGGGGCGTAAGATCATATCTTGAACAAACGATCATAAATAAAGCGAAAGTCGCATCTGGTGGGTTTTCAATAAGGCCTGGCGCAACTAGGGCTTTAGGCGAGAACTATAGCCAAGCCCCTTTTAGCATAAGTTTTAACACAACTAAGATATCAGATATTGTGGCCTTCCTGACCGAGATAACTCAAGGAGAGTCAAACTTATTGCTCACTAAGCTCGAAATAATCAAGGGAAGGAGCGCGGAAAAACTTACGGTGACGGTGGATGTCAGTAGCATTAGCAATGTCAAAAACTAATTCTCTAAAGTATCTAGCAGTTGTAGTGCTAGTTATTGTGGTTTCCTTATTTACTATCGATTTAAATCGATATGCTGATAAAATTGCACGGATTATATCTTATCGGGCCATGCCTCTTGGGATAAAGATAAATTTTGAGTCTCCTCAACTATCGGCTCTATCTTTTTCTGCAAAAAAGATGGGCATTGCCTTCCCAGCTAGTATGATTTCAACAACTATTAATGATGCCTCTCTAAATGCGAACCTTTTTAGTGCCCTACTCCTTAAACCAACGATCAAGTTTAGCGGATTCGCTTATGACGGAACTATCTCAGGTAAGATAACGCATCACCTCAGTGACGCTACTTGGAAGATTGAGTACCTTGCTAGCGATCTAGATCTGTCAAAACATCCACAATTAATGGGATTCGGATTGTTAGGCAAGTTATCAATTCTGGATTCATCTGCCCTGATCTATCCAGATTTCAACAGAGAGTCCGAATTTCACCTCTCTGTTAAAGAGGGTTCAAAACCTGAGTCAACAAAAGTTAATCTTGAGCCATTTGGTGCTCCTTTTACGATAACAACACCGGCTATTAAAAGATTTGATATTGGAATAGATGGCAAACTCGAGAATAACCATATTAAAGACCTTGAAGTGGCTCTAACATCCTCTCTCGGGAACTTGAACATGATTGGGGAACTTTGGTTAAGCAAGAGAGATAGGATAGAGCGAGTTAAGCTAGCATTATCTGTAGCACTTACGGAGGACGGGAAAAGAGAGCTCGGCACTGTACTTGTCCTAGCTAGCGGTGGGCAGCTTAAAAACTCAACTACTGAATTTAAAGTGTCATTTGATGGTCCTGCACACAGACCAACTATTAATTATTACGATATACAGTAAGCCACTTGTCAGTAGGTATATGGTCATAATAAGTTAAGGTAATGGAGATATTTATAGGACTACTTTTTGGTTTATTATCAGGCGGTGCTATCTTTGGCGCATTATTTCTCATTAAGGGCCATTTAGCTGCTGGAGTAGGGAATAAAAAAGCAACCCTTAAATCTGAGATTGGAAACATAGATCAAGCTTTAGGGGATCTAGGAAAACAAGCAGATAAATTAGTCTCAAAAGCTCAGCTGGAGAGCGCAAGAAAAATTCGAGAAGATGCGGCCAAAGAACTTGAGCAGACAAAGCAAACTCTATCAGAAGCAGAAAAGAAGCTAGAAGACGCTCAAAAAAATGTGGTTGTCAAAGAGAGTCGCCAACAGGAGCTCAAGGTATCTAAAGGGGATGAGGAGGCTAAGATAGCTGAGATGACATCAATGCATGCCACACTAGGGAGTGAATCGTTAGGATTAGAGCAGGAGTTAGCCGATTCGATCAAACAACTTGATTCGCTTCAAGGCGAGGTAGAGCTAACCGAAAAGCAAAAAGCTGCTTTTGATAAGCTCTCTGAAGTCCTAGCATCTTCCGCTGAGAGAATGAGAGAGTTGGTGACGGAATATGATACTACCTATCAAAAAGTTCAGGAACTCATGGAGCAATACAACAGCCTAGAGGAGGAATACACTAGGTTAGTTGAGCAACAACTCTCTTCATAATCAAAGCGAATATTCTTGAATAAGTCTCTATTTTTTCTTAGGGTGCTTTTTAAAAGAACAGGATGGTTGCATAGAACGCTGGAATAGTGTATAATAACCACTCGCTTTAAGGTACCTGCCTAAAAGCTAAGAATGCTCAGTAAAAACCCAGAAAACGATACTGGGAAAACCGCTAAAAGTAACTATCAATAGAGGCAAGACTATGGGACATACTGGTTCGGATTCTTCAAGTGTTAAATCTCCAAGTATTAAATCTCATAGAACTCTTAGTGATTCCCATAAAAAACAGATCGAGCTTTTACAACTCATGTCTGATTATATTGCCGTTGCAACGGGTCCAAAACAGTTTGAAATATCTGAAATTGCCTCCTTGGCGAGCTTTGACGACGAAAAGGAAGTACAACGTTACCTTCTTATTTTAGAAGGACAAAAACTCGTCTCCCCTTATCCACAAGGTGACTTTACATCAAGTCGTTGGCAGATTACTAAGCAGGGCATTAGGGCCGTGAGAACTATCTCTCGTGCAACAGTTCAGTAGTAAGGGCTCAGTAGTAAGGGCTCAGTAGTAAGGGCTCAGTAGTAAGGGCTCAGTAAAAAGGACTCACTAATAAGTGCTCAGCAATAAGGGCAGTAATACGGACTCTGCAAATAATCAAAGCTTAGGCAATCTATTTAGCATTACCCAGATTGAAGATTTTTCGATCACGTGTGTTCGTGCTGCTTATCAAAGACTGCTCGAACTTGGGGATGATGGTCGTCAAAAAAGAGAGATTAACCAATTTGGCGAAGGCCAACTTTTAGCCGACTGGGAGATTGAAGAGGCGATAATAAAGCTCGCTATTGATCAGAAATTTCCTGCTAGATTTATCTCTGAAGAACATAAGCAGCTCCAGATAACTGACTCCCCGATATTTACTATCACATTAGATGGTCTTGATGGATCCAATCTCTATCTAGCCAATAAATCTGATGCGCGTTTTTGCCATATGTTGTCGATTCATTCTGGATCCTCTCATTCTGGATCTTCCCATTCTGGATCTTCTCCAACTTATAACGACTACCTAGTAAGTGGAATTTTAGATTTAAGGTCGGGACAGCTCCTTTTTGCGATAAAGAATCAAGGGGTTTTTATACAACAAATTGAAGCAGCGAAAGATGAAAAAAATAAAGTCTTAACAAAACCTTCGCCATCAATAACTGAACTAAAAGCTGTTTTTTCACATAAAGAGATATGCACTCAATGCCAGATCCCTTGGGAGCCACAGACCCGATTTAATATCTCTGATATCGCCTGTCTTGGAGCAAAATATACTGATTTAGCTCTTGGTAAAGTTGACGCAATGATAGAGGGAACAAGAAAAGATAATCTTGAGCATATAATTGGATACGGAATATTACGGGAACTTGGCGGAGATATCGTTGATATGAACGGACTCTCTTTAGCCGATCAAAAAATAGAAATTTTTGGCAATCCTGAGCATGTCGGTATTATTGCAGCTCGCTCTATCACGTTAGCAACTGAGCTTGCCGCATTTTTATCTCCTCGATAACTATCTGTGCAGCAAATGATTGAGGTCCTAAGTCAGTGAGCATCTCTTTTACATAAGGAGGGCAACTTGGTCTACTAAAAAGCTTTTCAATTGTTAGGTTCGCCGAAACCATGTGAAGGGCTGCTCCCTGAGCAATAATGGCATTAGAACTCCCCTTTTCATCAACATCAAAGGCAATCTCTCCTTTTGATGTAATCTTCATATTTGTCCAAAGCTTTGAATCAAGGCTCTTTTCAGTAAAATAACCTGAGGCAATAAACCGATCCATGGGTGGAAACACAAAATGCTTTCCACCTCTGGAGCAGGTCATATCGTCTGCTAAACGAGTTAACTGACCAGCGGTATATCCATCTTTTAAAACTGGATTACCGAGATCATCAGGTTCCAAGAATAATCCTAAGCCCTCAAATGCAGTATAAATACTTACTTTGGCTGTAAGATCAACAATGTCTTGGCTAAGTTTTGATTTTCGCAAAAACTCAATCATCCCTTCAACAGATTTTTTGGTGGCAGGGCGATTAAAAGCTTTCCGTTCATATATTTCAAAAACTCGGTTGATGTCGTGAATCAATATCATCCTTAATGCACTATTAGACTCTACCTCTGTAATAATCTCCCAACTAAGGAGTGGCTTCAGTAAGCTTTCAAGAATAGTGGTGGCTGCGATTATATGCTCACCAATATTTGAAAAATCTTCCTCGTCAGAAGCACCATTAAAAAAATTTACCTTCCCCTGATTCTCTTCGAAAGGAGAGATGCCTACTAATTTAAAGATCTGAAAGATCTCAGGAAATCGTTGCTTGTATTCTGAAACAAAGGGTCGAACATCAAAAGAAAAACCAGCATCAAGTAAGGCTAACTTAGCCTCCTCCTTAAACGGAATGATTGAAGAGATCGTTGATGTCATTATTATGAAAGCACTATGAAAGTAGCTCTAACACCCCAGAATTGCCACGCGGCATAATGGGTTGAAATGCTTTAGATTCATCTTTGCCTGTTAAATCTGTAATAGCACACCAAACTTCATCTGCAAACTTATCCCAAGTGAATTTCTTTGCCTGGACTAATCCTGCATTGGATAACTGCTCTCTCCGTCCTGGTTTCAGTATCTCTAGTATTGCTGTCATTAATTCATCAGCATTTCTAACATAAAGGGCAGCGTCCCCAGCAACCTCAGGTAAAGATGCGTATGGAGTTGTAATTACCGGCGTACCACAAGCCATCGCTTCAGAAACAGGCAATCCAAATCCCTCATATAATGATGGGAATACCATTCCAAGCGATCCACTGTAAGCCGCTCTTAGATCTTCCTTTGATAGTTTTAGATGATAAACCTTAGTTGAGGAGTTAAGAGCTAAAAAGTCTTGATGAATAAAATTACTACCTGTGACTAAAACAGCTATATTAGATAAAGCTGCGGATTTAGAGAGGGCTTCAAATAACATCCGACCATTTTTGTACCCCTTAATGCTAACACCGGGCATAATAATATACTGCTCTTGTATACCGCTGTTACTTCTAAACCTACTAATCTCAGCTTGCAAAGAAGGATAAAAATTAGAGCGATCAACTCCAGGTAAAGCAACTTTTGCTTTACCTGCAGCTATCTCTGGTCTTAACATCAGAAGATCTCGTTTAGTGCTCTCTGAAATACAAACATATCCAGAGGCCTGCTTTAGGGCTCTCGCTTTATCAGCCCACTGAGGATCCCGACTTAGATCCCATTTTAAAACCTCTGGAATCATATCATAAACCATCTGAATAGAAGGTGTGGTTAAAGGAGTAGAATAATAGGTAGAGATAAAGTAATCAGCATTTTCAAGATCACAGATCTGCTGCATCAACGCACGATCTGGCTCAACATTTGGTTGAAAGTATGCTGGTATTTTAATTGTTTTTATCCCAGGAAACACTGGGGCAGTTCCGTTTCTATCTAATAGTAATATCGATTTAGCAATATCTCGTTTAGACCAGCAGCTAAGTAAAGCCTCCCAAAGTTTTGCAATCCCAGTATTATGAAGCTGAAAAAAAACTCCATCAATTACAATCTTACCAGGACCCTTTGAGGATCTCTCAATTATGATAGTTTCAGAACTTTGGGCCTTTTTATTATTGCTATCTCTCTCATTTTCAACATTAAGAAGTGGCACTACTCCGACATCATCAACCGACCTAACGGATGTATCATCAGTAACCCAAGGGAAATAATCTCTAAGTTTTTGCTCTCTATTTGTATCGACCTGTAGAGCCTTCCACTTCTCAACTGCTCCTTTGTATCCGTAATATCGCTCTTTAAATCTTACCTGCTCCTCAATGACATAGCTCATATGTTGAAAAACAAGCCCTGCTTTTTCTGTTTCTGCATGATTAAAGGGGGTTTTTGTTCCGACATTGATGTATTGTTGATTTTCTATTGGCCCTATTGCCTCAGCCAACACTGGGGGTTCGTGACTTGCCCAAAACATCTTTGGTTTAAATCTCCAAACCCGAAGCCATTCCTGATTTGGATTTTGGGCATAACAATTTCTACTTGAGATAACTTTTTTAGGTCCGACAAAGTAAGTGCACCAAAACCAGGCGGCCGTCCTTAAAGGATCAGCAGAAAACATAGATTGCATCGACTCAATTTGCTCCTTAGTCCACAACTCATCACAATCAAGCTGCCAAAGAAGGGACTCCTCTTTGATATTTGAAAGAGGTGCAGAAATCATCTCGCGCTTACCCTCCCAAAATATACCTTTTGGCTTTCTGTAAATTGTGACCTGATTTGGAAATTTAGCTTCTAGCTTATCTAGATATTCAGTAGTGCCGTCGTTACTCAAACCATAACGATGCAATGAGGTGTCAATTACTCCTCCATTAGAAACACTCCAAGCAGTATCATGCTTAAGCTCAGCAACTCCTTCAACAATATGCCAGTGCCATTTCATTGAAAGCTTAGAGAGAATATCGATATGATATTCAATAAAAGGCCGCCCATTAAGTACAATTGTAAAAAAATTAATCGGCAATTCAGAAGGCAATTTAGAAAGTCGCTCGGTAGGTAATTTAACAGAAAGTTGCGATTCTACTTTTTGAAATATTGCGTACCCATTTCGGATCTTCCAATCCTCTTCTATCAACTGGTATGCCGGATCTTTTGCTAACCGCTGATAGTTATAGTAATTTTTATAGGTATTTGTATCATCTAGCAGGATAAACCGTGCGCCATAAACCTCTGCTAACTCTGCTTCCCCAGTGAATTCAGATCCATCAATCAGAACCATATCAAAATGCTCGATCTGATTCTCTCTTTTAATCTTTCTTATCCCATCACTTGGGGCATTGGATGCTCTTACATAATCAACATCTTGCTCAAGCCAGCCATAAATTTGGTCAAGAGGGAACTGATTTAATCCTGTCTTGTTGTTGTTATAAAAATCAGCTACCTGACTTGGCAATGCAAATTTATCAAGAGGAACTGATGAGACATTATAACATTTAACAAATCCCTCACCTTCGTATCGTCGTTTTAACTCAGCACAACGAGCCTCAGATACCTCCATGCAATATAGCTTTGGATTGTATTGATTCTCACGTACACCATTAACGAAAGCTTCTGTACTTCCTGCACCACTAGAGGATCCTATCTCTAAAATAGTCGAAAGTTTTTCATTCTTAGAAAGTCTTAAGATCGCATCATAAAAGGCATCTCCTTTAACTTCGCCAGGAATAATCTTATCAAGATCTGATGGTTTCCTTACTTGCTTTGGGGCCTCAACTGACACGGCTACTTGCCTTGGTACAGCCATCCAAAAGTTTCCATGATGCATGATATTCCAATTCTGCTCTTGAGCTACGGAAACAACTGCTCCAGCCACATTATTTGGCTCAGTTTGATAACACCAATCATCACCACAAAGTAATCCATTAGGTGCAAGCAGAGGAAGCCAAGCATATATATCTCGCTTAACACCAAGTGTAGAATGCTCTCCATCTATATAGATAAGATCGAATTTTAATCCATGTTTTTTACAATATTCAGCAGCTTCTATGCTATTTAATCTGATCGGAAATAATTTATCATCGGTGTTAGTATGAACGGCGTTAGCCATAAACTGTTCATACATATTATTCATTACCGGCTCAGGCATCCCTCCAGGACAATAATTCTCAACTCGCCTACGATCCCAGTGGTCACAACAATAAACCTTTTCAACCGAAGGAAATTCAGTAAAAAATCTAGCACTGCCTCCTAGCCATGTACCAATCTCAACTACAACTTTTGGTTTCAATTTTTGAATTGCTACACTTAGTGCTGGTCCATTAATAAACCAGGTATGACTATTTAAAGAGATCCTACTTGGGACAGATTGATATGCAGGATTTTTAGTTATAATTTCTCTGACACTTTGTGGTGGAATAGTAGTGTCGTACTTTGTAAGGTGCCAAGAATCTGGGATCTGAGAAGATACTGAGAGTGGCAAACCATAACCATCAATAAGACTAAAAGCCTTATTCTTTAATCCCCAGTTTTCATCATTAACTTGAATTTCTTCAGATTGATTTGATACTCTTCCTATATCTTGGCTTATATCCTTTTCGGTACTTCCAAAATGAAAAATCTTTACTCCATGACACTCTAGATCACTCCATCTATATTTCTTTGTAAGACGGGTAACCCATTCAGTATCTGACCAACTACATACGGATTTACTTTCATCTACTCCTCGTGACTCAATCCACAACTCTCTCTTGATTAAAAGAGTTTTCCCTCTTGGTGCTTTCTCTTTATCTACTTTATCATGTACACATTCACTCCATTTACCTTCGATAAACGCATCTACATCTTCAGTGTAAGGACTTTTACTTATAAACTCTGAAGGCAGAGCATATGTTGATGAGCAAAAAATAGATTCATTAAGGGAGTAATCATGCAGATACCCTTTCTTTAGGTGAGCTATCAGCTTTGTAAATGAATCAAGCGGTAAAAAAGTATCAGCATCATAGAGGAATATATATTTACCTGAGGAATGTCTAAACAGAGAATTAATTATCTTAGGTCGGCCGTACCCATTATCTAAGTTACCCTCTGGCGTATTGTGTTCAGGCATCAGGACAAATCTTGTGACTTTTCTTGCTTCTGGTGAGAGATCGTAAGTTTTCCAAAGGGATCCGTCCTTTGTTGTGTCTGAAACTATGATATCTACGCTCTCTTCAAGGCCGAGTGTAGATATATGAAGAGATAAATTATTGATTGCTACTGTGGTGCGCCAGGTATTGTTAACCGACACAGAATCTAATTTTGATTCAAGTAAGATCGTTATTAGCTTTGAGGATCGATTCTCTAACCTATCAGAGTCAGTCATTTTATTGGGCTCCTAAACCAGAATAAGGGCTTTGGTTAGGATGCGCATAAAATTATTATGGATTCCTAATAGATAAGCACTTGTGGTAAGGTCTAACTACTACATTAACTTGTTGAAATAATTGCAGTTTAAGATTATTTTTTCGGCTACCCCTATCTTAGACATCTGATAGATTAGGTAACAAATTTATCAATAACTTATATCATTATATCAGTAGCTTAGTAGCTTAGTAGCTTAGTAGTAAGTCTTATTAAAACAGCTTGGAGGGACCATGGCTCTTAATTTGCCACTGATGGAGAATAATATAACACGAGAGGACTTAGACTCAGTTGTTAAATTCCTACAACAAGATCCTCCTCCAATTCTCACTAACTCTAAAAAATGCCGCGAATTTGAAGAGGCCTGGTCAAAATGGTTAGGGGTAAAATATAGCGTTTTTATTAATTCCGGCTCTGCTGCAAACTCTATTTCAATGCATATAATAAAAGAGCTCTATGGTGAGGGAGAAGTTATTGTACCTCCTCTTACCTGGGTGTCAGATATTCTTGCTGTTATGAGAGCTGGATTAACACCAGTTTTCGTAGATGTGAACAAACACAACCTTTGCATGAATGAAGATCAGATCTTTGCTGCTCTTAATAGCAAAACAAGAGCTGTCTTTTTTACTCATGTTCTTGGGTTTAATGGATTATCAGATAAACTTCTTGCCGAATTAGAAAAACGAAATATCCCTCTAATTGAGGATGTCTGTGAATCACACGGAGCGACATTTAAGGGGAAACGCCTCGGCGCATACGGAGCAATGTCGAATTTCTCGTTCTACTTTGCTCACCATATGAGCACAATTGAAGGCGGAATGGTCTGTACGAATGACGAAAAAATGTACCAGATGGCCAGAATGTTTAGATCTCACGGCATGACTAGAGAGATTACTGATGAAAAAATGAAAGCAGAATATAATAGTGCACACCCTGACTTGAGACCTGAATTTATATTTGCCCTACCAGGATATAACTTTAGAAGCACTGAAATTAATGCAGTAATTGGCCTTTCACAGCTCCCTCATCTTGATACCAACAATAAACGACGGGTAGAAAACCAAAATGTATTCCTAGAACATCTTGATAGAAATAAATTCTTTACTGAGTTTGATACTGAGGGTAGCTGTAACTATGCCTTTGTGTTGCTTCAAAAAGAGGCCGACAACGATCTTTGCAATAGATTAATCAAAACTATGCAAGACAATAAGATTGAATTTAGACGAGGCACTGCTGGCGGAGGCAACCAATTACGTCAGCCATATTTAATAAAAGCCCTAGGAAAACAGGATCTGTCTAAATTTCCTAATGTTGACTTCATTCACTATCATGGATTCTATATTGGAAACTTCCCTGGGTTACCTCCAGCTAAGATCGTAGATCTTTGTAAGGTGTTAAACGCAGCGTGAAACAAGAGTGAAGGATCGATGTCTATAAAATCACCACAATATCATCTACATCGCAAATATGCTTAAGGTAACACGTTAACTATCTGGAGGACTTAATAGATGAAAGTTGAAGAAACAGCTTTGTCCGGAGTATTTTTAATCTCCCCGCCTACTGTCTTTAAAGATAGTAGGGGAATTAATATCGAGACGTATAATCTTAAAGAATACAAAGCTGCTGGAATACGGTGTGATTTTATTCATGATGCTATCTCGATTTCAAAAAAAGGGGTACTACGTGGACTTCATGGAGATGGAAAAACTTGGAAATTGATCTCCTGCCTATTCGGTGAAGTATTTCTTGTCGTAGTTAACTGGGATGAAAGTTCACCACAATATAAAAAGTGGATCTCTCTTACTCTCTCAGCTGAGAACAATTTACAGGTATTAGTGCCACCCCATTTCGGAAACGGCCATTATGTATTAAGTGATCACTGTGTTTTTAGCTACAAACAATCAGCTTATTACGATCGAGCTGGGCAATTTACAATCGCTTGGGATAATCAAGATTTGGCGATTCCATGGCCGAGCAAAACTCCGATTACCTCACTACGAGACGCGAATGAGGGAACTTAGAAGTTCTGCCACTGCGAATTCTTCACGAGATACTTGATAGGGTTCGCTTCCAGTCCTTCGACAAATTAATAAAAAAATAATCGGGCGATATGTAATGCGAGTGTAGTTTTATAGATAAGTTGACCACTGAATCCTAATAATTTTCTCTGAAGATGCGTATGAGAGATTGGGATTGAAAGGTAAAATAATTTACAAATGGTGTTTTAATTTCTATTTGACCAGGACTTAGGTCCAATAAATAGTAAAAATCATTAGATAAAATTTCAAAGCTGCCTTTTGAGACAAAATTTTTATGTATCTAACTTTCATTGAAAAGCATCAAACATCTCAGGGTCATAAGATCAATTACTAGTAGAGCTTCAATGCATAGAGAAACATCTAAAATATCCACCTATTTTGATATTGATATGGACAGATATCTTAAATCGTTAACAAATAACGATCCCGAGGATTCCGAACTCGCGTCACTACATATGCCTTCATATATTCCAAAAAGTATAAAGTCACTGGGCGATAACTGTCTCAAGGAATAAGCAATCATGAAACTAGATCCAACCATCACTGACTATCAACCACCAACTAAACTATTATCCATCTTGGTGCAGGGAAGAAACGATAACTACATGGGAAACTTTTCTTGGCGCATAGCAACTGCTCTAAATAATCATGCACGAAATATTATCGCACTTGGACTTGAAAACGAAATTGAAATATTGATTTGTGATTGGGGAAGCGAAATTCCTTTCTGGAAAGATCTTGAGCTCTCATTAGAGACAAAGGGACTGGTTAAGTATCTAATAGTTCCACCTAGTATCTCTATTCCATACGATCAAGACTCCGGATTTGCAGCACCTCATCCAACAAACGCGTTGGCTCGTCGTTCGCATGGTCAGTATTTAATATTCTCGGACTCCGATATTTTTATCCCACTTAATTCATTTCAAAGATTGATAGAAAATCTTCGAAAAGGGTCAATTGGTTCTTACGATTTAAGTAATTCATTTTTTTGGGGATCGAAATATCACATTCCACAAGATTTCGTAATGACCAATCCATCAATTGAAGCACTGAATAATCATATAGAAAATTTTTGGATGACCTACGTTCGAGAGGGTGTTAACGTTTCAAATTTTCTCGGTTGTGGAGTTGCATTATTAATGCGCCGTGAGTTTTGGCTTGCTTCACGCGGCTGGGACGAGAGGCTTATTTATTGGGGTTGGAATGATATCGATTGGACTAAACGATTAGGGAGTCGGTACAGCTGGAACGATCTTGAATCCTTTGGTATGAAGATGTTTCATTTTGAGCACTATGCTGATCGCTTTGGTGATTACACAAAAGAAAACCCTAGAAAAGCAAATATTCAGTTAGAGCCAACAACATTTGCTCCAAATCCAGACGATTGGGGTCTTGGGGCACATACCCTAGCTCTTGTTGATGGATATGGGAAAATTGTTAACGAAGTTACACCATCAACTAACTCTAAAAATCTAATCTTTGATCTTTTTCTTTGATCTTCATCTTTGATATTTGAGACACCTACTAGATTACAAACTAGATTACAAATTTGAGTATGTGTTTGGATTTCATTGGACCAAAACTCAATTTCAAACTACATCTATTTGATTATACTCACTTTTTTAAGTACGAAAGCTCCTTATTTTCTTAAGACTTTACAGCTACATGAAGCATCAAACTTCATAGAGTCTGATTACTATAGCGAGGATTTTTTGATGGGAAAGAGAGTTTTAATCACAGGTGGTGCAGGATACATCGGTTCTATTTTAACCGAGCACCTACTTAGCAAAGGTTATCATGTAACCATTCTTGATAGTTTACTTTTTGGTCAGCAAACACATTTTCATTTCTGCTCGAATCCTAATTACGAATTTGTTTTTGGTGATTGTCGTAACGAATCAACACTAAAAAAATTAATTTCAAAATCTGATACCATTATTGCGCTAGCTGCAATGGTTGGAGCTCCTGCCTGCGATAGAGATCCATACATGGCTAAATCTGTTAATCATGATGCTATCTCAATGATTAATCAGATCCGAAGCAAAGATCAGTTTCTAATCTATCCAATGACAAACAGTGGGTATGGTACGCAGAGTGGAGATCAGTTCTGTACTGAAGAAACCCCACTTGAGCCGATATCACTTTATGGCACAACAAAAGTTGAAGCAGAAAAAGTAGTGCTTGACTCCCCTAATTCAGTTTCATTAAGACTGGCAACAGTATTTGGAATGTCTCCCCGCTTAAGATTAGATCTCTTGGTAAATTACTTTACCTATATGGCAAATCAAGAGGGATACTTAGTCCTATTTGAAAAAGATTTCAAACGTAACTTTGTACATGTACGAGATGTTTCAGATTGCATGATCTATTGCATCGAAAACTCTTCTAAGATGGCTGGGCGTCCTTTTAACTTAGGTAATGACGACGCCAATATGTCAAAAGAAGATCTAGCTCTTAGAATTAAAGAACAGCTTCCTGAGCTATATCTTCACTATGCTGATGTTGGAAATGATCCGGACAAGAGAAACTATGTCGTTTCAAACCAACGATTAAGAGAAGCAGGATTTGAAGCAAAGAGAAGTATCGATGCAGGGATTACCGAACTTTTAAAAGGGTATCAGATGTTAAAACGATCTCCTCTTAAAAATGTTTAATGAACTTCTAAAAAATAAGGTTGATAGATGAGTGATCAAAAGGCACAAAATCTCTCTGAAACCACAGCGGTCATACTTGCTGGCGGACTCGGCACTAGGCTTCGTCCGTTGATCAAAGACAGACAGAAGGTCATGGCCAATGTAGCGGATAAGCCATTTCTTGAACATATCCTTACTCGTTTAAATGACCAAGGTGTCACTCACGCAGTACTATGTGTTGGATACATGGCTGAACAGGTACAGGAGTATTTTGGTAATAAATTTGGTGATTTAGATCTTAGCTACTCTGAAGAACAGTTATTATTAGGAACTGGTGGAGCACTTCGCTTTGCATTGCCATTAGTGAAATCAGATCCATTCCTAGTGCTCAACGGAGATTCTATCTGTGATGCTGATCTTAATGATTTCTTTACAGCTCATGCTAATCAACAGACCTCTGCTAGCATGTTACTAGTACAAGTTGAGGACACCAGGCGATACGGCCGAGTTGATTTCTCATCTAGCAATAGAATCATTAACTTTGAAGAGAAAGGTGCGACTAGAGGACCAGGTTATATTAATGCTGGAGTTTACTTGCTATCAAAATCACTGATTGAAGAATTACCAAAGGGAAGAAACATCTCACTTGAAAAAGAAGTGTTTAATGGTTTGGTAGGAGAAGATTTTTATGCCCATTGCGGGAAAATAACAAAATTTATTGATATCGGAATACCTGAAGCAGTAGATCAGGCAAATGATTTACTGAAAAATGGTGCTCTTGATATCAGATAATGGTTGATAGTTTATCTTACTAGTTTTGAATTAGGTTATGGAGCAATTATGATTACTTCAAGAACTCCCTATAGAATTTCGCTTTTTGGTGGTGGCACTGATTTTCCCGCTTGGTATAGAAGGCATGGCGGTGCTGTCATAGCAGCAACCATAGATAAATATTGCTATATCTCAGCCAGATACCTTCCTCCATTTTTTGATTATAAATACAGAATTGTTTGGTCAAAGATAGAGAACTGTTTTGATAAATCGGAGATAACTCACCCAGCTGTAAGAGCTGTCATTGAGCATCTTGAGATCCAAAGAGGGCTTGAAATTCACCATATCGGGGATCTCCCTGCTAGAAGTGGTATGGGATCCAGCTCAGCTTTCACAGTTGGACTACTACGCGCTCTTTATGCACTAAAGGGGCGGATGATTAATAAGCACGACCTAGCTATTGAGAGCATTCACATGGAGCAGAATGTTCTTAAGGAATCAGTAGGCTCCCAAGATCAGGTATCGGCAGCCTACGGTGGTTTTAATCGAATCGACTTTTTCCAAAATGGGGAGATCTCTGTTGTGCCAATAACAGTTCCAGCTGAGAGAATAAAAGAGTTACAGAGCCATCTCATGCTCTTTTACACCGGCATTAAAAGAACATCTCATGATCTTAGCAAAAAATTTGTTGAGGATATGAATTCTAAGAAGCGTCAATTAAGGATCATGAAAGATCTTGTTGAAGAGAGCATACAGATACTTAATAGCCGTCACGATATTAAAGATCTTGGTGAGCTTTTACATGAGGCCTGGGATGTAAAGAGAGATTTTAGTCAGTTAGTCAGTAATTCAGACGTTGACGATCTACATGGGAAAGCTATGGAGGCTGGAGCCATTGGTGGCAAACTAACCGGTGCTGGTGGAGGTGGTTTTCTATTGTTATTTGTTCCTCCTGAAAAGCAACCATCAGTAATCCAAGCTCTAAATGAATTTATTCATGTTCCATTTCAATTTGAGTTTGGTGGTAGCCAAATTATCTTTGCCGGCACAGAAACTGATTATAGCGGTGCTGAAATTGGCCGGGTATTTCAGCCGATCCAAGCTTTTAGAGAGCTGATCGATTTAAGGCAATAGCCAAGGTCATTAAAGCAAAAAGCATCTTTTTACTTTAATCAATCTTCTGATATATTCTTCCCCTAACAGAGTGTCGCGTACCCTTATTTTTAAAATCACTCTTAAAGAAAAACTCATGAGCTTTATCAAAGAATTTCGTGAATTCTCAGTCAAAGGTAATGTTATTGATTTGGCTGTCGGTATAATTATAGGTGGAGCATTTGGAAAAATCGTAAGCTCAATCGTTGCTGATGTAATAATGCCACCAATTGGCGTAATCCTAGGAGGGGTATCTTTTACAAATCTTAAGCTAACTCTAAAGGAAGCTGAAGGAAGTGCCGCTGCTGTTACTCTAAATTACGGCTCATTTATTCAAGCTATAGTAGATTTTACAATTATCGCTTTTGCAATATTTCTACTTATCAAAGCAATCAATACTATGCGAAAGGAAGAGCAAAAGGCCCCTGCTACGCCTCCACCAACACCTGAAGACATATTGCTTCTACGACAGATTAGGGACTCTTTGCAGGATAAAAAGTAACCTTTTTGTCTTAAACTAAATTTGCTAAATAATCGTTCGCACTGACAACTAGATTATTGCCAGTTTGGCGTCTAATGCCTGGAGCTCCCATAAGTTGAATTGCTGGAATACCTCCTAGCTCTTTACTTAAATTTACTAACGGTCTAGCTAATGCCTGATCTGACATTTTGCATTCAAATAAAACAACTGGAACTCGCTCTCGAGTAATAATAAAATCTACCTCTTCCCTCTCTTTATTTCTCCAGTAACAAAGATCGAATTCTCCATATCCAAGATGACTCCAAGCATTGACAGATTTAAGCAGGTGAGATGCTACAATATTTTCAAACTTTGCTACTGGATCTTTGAGCTGTGACCAATCCCAAAGATATAGCTTTTGCTCTTTTTTGAGACTTCGGGCCAATTTTCGAAAATATGGCGATAACCTAAAGCATATATACAATCTTTCAAGAATTACAATCCATGCAGCAACGGAATTGTAGGCAACTTGCAACTCCTCTTTTAGAGAGTTAATTGAAAAAGGAGCGCCTACTCGCTCTGGTAAAAGTAGATATAAATGCTCTACCAGCTCAACCAATTTAATATCTGAGATATCACGAAGATCCTCTTTAATAAGCAATTCTCTCCGTTGAGTTGACCAACGTTTATGATGCATCGAATCTTGTTCAGAATATGGCTCAGGAAATCCTCCAAACTGTAGCAATCTATTCCACTGAGCAACATCTCCCTGAACTGATCCAGGAGAAAGCCAATCAGTAGGCGGTGGTGGTAGTTTTCCGTGAGCTAATTCACCAATTGAGAAAGGATGAAGCCTAAGCAATTCATATCTCCCAAATAGACTATCTCCCCCTTTTCTATAGATATCCAACCGGGCACTCCCAGTAACTACTGCTTGGAGACGTGATCCCTCTTTATCATAAAGTCCTTTTAGATAATTCTTCCAGCGTGGATACTTATGGATCTCATCAAGCAATATTGCAGAGTATCTATCCGAAGAAAGATAATCCTGCTTTAAAATTCGAGCCCTATCGTCTGCAGAATCCCAATTGAGATAGAGTCCTTTTTTATTCTCTAGCCAGGATTTGGCCACTGTGGTTTTGCCAACTTGACGTGCCCCAGCTAAAAGTAAGAATTTTTTACTTGTAAATTTCTCAATTGTTTCAGATAGATATCTTTTCACGTCGCTATTATTACATGCAACTGAATAAAAGTTACGATTTTTTTTCAGTTGTGTATAGATATTGAGATACTCTACTTATTAGGTTTCTGCTATTCTTTCTCCCACAACCTAATCGATCTTAGCTGATCTAGTTATTTTAATATCTCATGAATATAGCCGATCGAAATTCAACAAAGGTAAATCTTAAAGAGAAACTTCTTATAGCCATAGATTTTATGGATTTTGGCATTGAACTTCAAAGGCAAAATATTAAACGTCGAAATCCTAACGCTACGGATGAGGAGATCTCAAAAAAGTTACAAGGCTGGCGATTTGAAGCCCCACCAGGAATTACAATCATAAATGCAGCGGATTTAGACTCCTTATGAACGTAACTCTTGAGCACCTAAGAACTGTTGTAAATTGCATGAAGCAACTCGATACTCGCTGGGCTCTTATTGGTGGATTAGCAGTTAGTGTACATGGAACACCACGGACAACTCGCGATATTGATCTTGCAATCGTATTAGATACTGAATCTGATCAAAAAAATTTAATTGATCAGCTATTAAAGTTGGGATTTAATAATAAACAGATACTAATGCAGACAGAACCCACTCAAAAGCTAGGTATTCGACTTACAATTCCAACGTTAACAAAAGAGTCAGCTCCGCTAGATCTTCTCTATTCTTCATCAGGGATAGAAAAAGAGGTTGTAGAATCTGCTGAGAACATTGAAATCTTTCCTCAAATCTTTATTCCAATAGCAACAAGAGCCCACCTTTTAGCAATGAAGATTCTCTCTGAAAATGAGGCAGACCGTATTCAAGATATACTCGATATCAAAAGCCTCCTTTCTGAAGCAACAGAGTCTGATATCAAAACAGCTAAAGAGGCCTTGGCACTTATTGAAAAACGAGGCTTTAGTAGAGGCAAAAATCTGGATCAACGATTTGACCAACTACGACTAAAACTCTCTAACTAGCTGAACTTACGATTTTTTTTGATCAGTCTTAAAATTTAGAAGATAAAGCCTAGGTATTAATCCTATTCAAAGGGTTTAAAGGTGCTTTGGGGCTACCTATTGATACTAATTTCTAATAACCATTCTCGACGGCAATGAAGCACTCTCCAAAGTATCTGCTTAAGCCCCTGTTAAAAGGCTAAAAAAGATGCTATTTTTTTGCTTTTAAAATTTCAAGAACCAGTAATATAAAATGTTTTCTGAGAACGATTTACTAAATAGAGAGAGATGGCTCTCTCAACTAATTGAGACAAAAGAGATCACCTCTCCAGCACTTGCAATTGATGCAAGTGTAGTAAAAAGCACTTTAAATCTTTTTGAAAAATATATTCCTGAAGCAAAGATCTATTACGCAATCAAAGCTAATAACACTCCTTCACTTCTTCAATATCTTGCTAACCAGGGTGTCTCATTTGATGTTGCCTCTACTCAAGAGATCCTAGATTTAAAAGCTCTCGGTATTTCTAGCACAAGAATGATCTTATCAAATCCTATAAAAAGTCCCCGAGCGATTAATACTTTTTTTGAAAATAAACTTAAATTACTCGTTGTAGATAATATTGACGATATCCAAAATTTATCACGGGCCCATAAACAAATTGCTGCAGATCATCCTGTTGGTATCCTAGTACGTATTCGAATTGCTAGTGCTGAAGTACAGATAGATCTAAATAGTAAATTCGGCTGCCTTGAAGAGGAGGCATTGCCACTAATAAAAGCTGCTGCTGAGGCTGGCTTTCAACCACGCGGTATTCAGTTTCATGTTGGAACTCAATCCTGGAGCACTCATAATTATACTGTTGGAGTTGAAACAGCCCTTCGTATAATAGATAAAGCTAAAAGTGAGCTTGGAATCCGTTTAGATACCCTTAACATTGGAGGCGGCTATCCAGATCCATCGATGGCAAATAAAGCCGGTGGGCTAGATTCTTTCTTTACAGGACTTGCCGCTGCAATCGCTCCAGCAATTGCGCGTGGTCTTAACATTATCGCTGAACCTGGCAGGATTATCGCAAGTGGTGCATGCTCATCCGTATCTTCAGTAATCGGAAAAAGTATTCGTAATGGAACACCTTGGCTCTATCTAGATGATGGTGCTTATGGCCTCTACTCGGGTAAATTTTTCGATCTCAAAGAATTTAACCTTAGAGTTCTTAAGCAGAAAAACACCACTGGGGATAACCAATTGGTCCCTCATGTTGTAGCTGGCCCGACCTGTGATTCAATTGATGTAATCTCAGAGAATGCGTTATTACCAGCCAATCTTGAAATCGGAGATATCCTCTGTGCTCACAATATGGGTGCCTACAGTATTGTAACCGCCTCCAACTTTAATGGATTTGGGCATATTGATACTTATCTTGGAAATTCGATGGAAGCGGAATTTTCGCAATTCCGTAAATTACGAGCTGCTTAACAGTGATTATAAAAAATAGTAATTATAAAAATCAATGCTTTGATAAATAAGCTTCTGATCTTTCTCCATCTTCCTTCTCTCCTACTTTCTACTTGACTCCCTTCTTCCCTTTAATTTTCTCCGCGATCTCTATGAGTGTCAACCGCTGATCCTTTAATTTTTGAATCTGCTCACACCGTTTAGCCTGATTACTATCATAGAGCTGATAACCTGAATCAGTAACCTCAGCAACGCTCAACAATCCTTCTTTAGTCCAATAACGGATCGTCGGTACAGTTACTCCAGCAAGCTTGGCCAGTTGCCCAATCTTAAGTAACCCCTCCGTATCACCATCATCAAAGGGAGTTTCACCTTGCGCAGCGTTAATATAGATATCGAGAGATCGATCAACCGCCTTAGAAACAAGCTTTTCATAATCGCTCTTTGGCCCACCAAGCTGGGCTGTTTCAAGCGCCCCAATATAAGCCAATCGATCCTTCTTACGAATTATAGCTGGTGGATATCCGTACATCATTAAAAGTAAATTCATCAGCAACCTTGCAGTACGACCATTACCATCAACAAAAGGATGGATCGTTACAAGGCGATAGTGGGCTTCGCTAGCAAAGGCGACAGGATGAAGATTATTTTTTGCAATTAACCATTTTTGAAATGCCTCCATTAGCTCCATCACCTTACGTGGATTTGGCATAATAACTGCTGAGCCAGAAATTCTTACTGCAACACTTCGATAATGCCCTGCGTTTTCATCATCAATGCTCTTTAAAATGATACTATGAATTAAAAGAAGATCTTTTTCCAAAAGTTGTGCTGGTTTCTTTTTAATAAGAGAACTTATGAAATCAAGCGCTTCGGCATGATTGGTTGCCTCTAGATGCTCCCGTAAACTTTTACCACCGATTGTTAGTCCTTTCTCAATCACTACTGCAGTTTCACGACGGGTAAGGGTGTTTCCCTCTAAAGCGTTACTTGTAAACGTTAGTTCAACCTTAAACCAATCGT
>CAZFXN010000022.1:36913-40410 GCA_964523015.1 uncultured Bdellovibrionales bacterium
CCTGCTTAACGCACTTAGATGGGGAACATTACCCAGAATTTTATCACTCGCCAAGGAGGAGGAGCGAGTATTATTTCTTGAAGCTTATGTTGATACATATTTTAGAGAAGAAATAGTAGCAGAACAGATTGTTCGCAATCTAGTTCCGTTTCGTAAATTTATTGAGATCGCCGGTCAAACAAATGGGACTATTGTGAATTACGCCAATATAGCTAGTGATATTGGAATTGACCCCAAAACGGTAAAATCCTACTTTGATATTCTTAAGGATACCCTTCTTGGCTTTTATCTTCCAGAATATGATCGATCTTTACGTCGTCAGCAGATTAAAGCACCCCGTTTTTATCTGTTTGATACTGGTGTTACTAGAGCATTAACCAATGTAGCGCATATCCCACTTGGATCCTCTAACGAGATTGGCAGATGTTTTGAGCACTTCATTATTAGTCAGATGGTTGCCCTCAATCATTATTTTGGAAGGCGTTACAAATTTTCATACCTTGCAACTAAAGGAGGGGCTGAGGTTGATGTCATAATAGATCGCCCGCAAAAGCCGACTGTACTGGTCGAGATAAAATCTGCAGAACACATAGATGAGCGTCATTTACAGCACCTGCTCGGGATAAAGCGCGACTATCCTAAGTTGGAATACTGCTGTCTATGCCGAGAAGCAGAGGTACGTGAAGTTGATGGTATTAAAATAATGCCGTGGGTGGAGGGCATGAAATATCTTGGATTGACTGAGTAAATTTGAGTATTTTCTAAAAACTGCCCTTTTAACCACCCCATAATCCTACCTAACCTTTCTTAACATTTGATAATTCTGTATTCTTATTCAGCCTGTTATAACTGGCCAATGAGTAAAGTTGTATGCATTCTGAACACGCCAAATCATCGAATCAAGATCTTACTCCAGAGAACCGAGAGTATCGGCTTCCACCCGAGCGCGTTCAGATGGCGGCGGACGCTAAGTTTTTATTAGAGCACATCAGAGAGCTTCGCACGCCTGTACTTTGTTACTGCCTTGATACCGTTGCTGATCAGCATGAACTAATAAAAAAATCCTTTCCTGGCGTGCAAGAATATATCGCCTTAAAGGCAAACTGTGACGAGACGACAACCAAGTTGTTAGCAAGCCGTGGTGCTAAATTTGACGCAGCTACTGGAGGGGAACTTCTAAAACTTATGTCTTGGGACATCCCTAGCCATAATGTCATGGTTACTAAACCAATACGAGAACCTCAGGATTTAGCCGCTATAGCTCTTTACCAGCCACGCGCTTTAGTGGTGGAAAAGCCATCTGACTTAGAAGATCTAGTAAGAGCAGGAATACCGAGTGAGAATTACCATCCTGAAATTATCATGAGGATCATGCTTCCTTTTGGAGAGCTTGCTGTAAGGCACGGGGCTGATGTTGTCACGTACGATAAGGGAGCAGATGGCAAATTGCACTGGACATTTGGCCAGCATGAATCTGATGACACCTCAAATCCAAAAATTAGTACAGATAAAGTTCTCAAGCCTTTAAGAGAAATATTAGAGCGAAAGCTAGAGATAGAAAATCGCACTGGCTTTAAATTTGGTGAAAAAATCGGAATCTCTGTTCATACCGGTGGACAGATGACAGACAACTACAAAATCGCTCTTGCAGCAAAAGCATTTGGTTGGATAAAGGAAGAATTAACCAAACCGTATCAGAAAGTACTTTCCAAGGAAGAGCTTCAGCAAGGCAACCGCCAAGCAGGGCAACCTATTTTGTCCGGGTTTAATATTTCAATTTTTGATTATGGTGGCGGATATCCGGATCAAGAAGCTTGTAGAAAAGCTGGGGTTACCCAACGCGAAGTTTTTGCAGAAGTAGGGAAAATATTTAGTGCCTCCCAAGCTCAGTTTCCAGACACCGAGCATTGGATTGAACCCGGACGCTCTGTGTTCGCCGATGCTGCCTTTGTTATCACTAGGATTACTTCAGTAGATCCAAGACCTAGATATATCACCCCCTCTGGGGAGGTGGTTGAGGAACCTTATAATCATCTTGATGTTGATGATAGCATTACCCTCCATGGTCTTGGCCGATATCACGAGGGCAGTCAGCGAGAGAGCCAGAAACTGGACGGTGATTGTGTTGAATTTAGTCAGTTAAAACAATTTGATTTCTTTCCACTGAGAATTATTGAAGGATTACCACCTCTTTCAACAGATATAAAGACAGCTCGAATTTACGGAGGTAGTTGTGATTCCGGTGACAAGCTAGGAGTTGTGAAACTTTGCAAAGACGTTGAGGTTGGTGATGCATTACTCATCCCTTGTATGGGTGCCTACGTTGAGGATTTTGTAATTGACAAATTTAACTCGCTTCATCCCCCACAAATTGTGTTTTTTACCCGGACTCCGCAAGATGCCAATCCAATCAGTGTCGTTAGCCTCATGGATCGACAACCATTTGATCCTGATTTATACCATGCGTTTTTACATAGACCACGAGGAGAACGGGACATTCGCGTCGAGGCTTATTTTACAAGCCTACCAGGTGAGAGTCAGTACACCTTCTCAAAAATAGCAGCGAGCTTAGCTGGTCAAGTAGAAACAAGACTGATTCGTCCAGTGCCACTTCGCAATGCTGCGAATGATGACATAGAAACAGGAGATGAGAATATTTTTGAGCGGAATCGGGAGGCCTTGAAATTAGGCCCTGTGCAAGCTACCTTTCCAGGTGGCATGGGTGTTGTGGTGAAATGCCGCGATCTGAGCCTCGATAGAGATATCGCACTTAAGATTTGTAAATTTCCAGCTAATACTAATTTAGGGGAGAGATTTAGTGCTGAGGGTCAAGTGATGGCTCGCCTTGAGCACCCTTGTATTCCTAAAGTATATACATCTAGCATTCTACCTAAGGACAAACGACCTTTCTTAGCTATGGAGTTTGTTGAGGGAAGCACCCTTGATAAAGAACTACCTCACCTTCATTCAGAAACATTGAAGCATGTTGACTGGAGAAGCACAAAAAATGACCGAGGCATGATGATCTCTCGCATAATAGATGCCGCAGATGCTATCCAGTACGCTCACGATAAAGGGATCATTCATAGAGATATTAAACCTCAGAATTTAATGAGATCTGGCGATTCCGTTAAAGTGCTAGATCTAGGACTTAGTAAAACTAACCGTGAGGAGTCACCTCTTACAGAATCAGCGCCAGAGACTTACGGAATGACCCGAGTTGGTACTGTTCTTGGTACTGTCGCGTACATGAGTCCTGAACAGGCACGTGGCGAGGAAGTTACAAAAAGCACAGATGTTTGGGCCTTGGGTGCCACTCTATATGAAATTGTATGTAATCAAAGACCCCTTAATCACTTTGAGGGGCTAGCAGTTGGGCCTAAAGAGAATGAGCAGGTTGTATTAGATGCTCTTAAGCGAGGTGGTCCTGATTTAATTGCAACACCTTCAAAGATTAACCAAAATATCCCTAGAGAGCTCGAATCCATTATCATGAA
>CAZFXN010000023.1:0-40302 GCA_964523015.1 uncultured Bdellovibrionales bacterium
AATCATTAGGATTTTTGGAAGAAATAGTCCCTAAGGCCTTATCTTAATGCCATTCCACTCTGTGTCCTCTTTCCGTGTCCTCTTTCCGTCTAAACGATTGGTGAGATGGAGAAGAGTTTATGGAAGCAGCGAAGTGAATTTCTTCGTGTATCCAGTAGTATCAGGTGATTCATCGCCTTCAAGCAATGCTAAATAGTCGACTTTTTTGTCGTAATATTTAGCAAGACCATCTTCATCCTGTCCAATTCTACTGCCATTAACTGACACCCCAGCAAATACTCCCTCTGTACGTGAGTACACGATCACACCGGCATTTGATGGATCTAAGTTCGTATCGAATTTTCCAGCGACTGCACTTACATCCGTTCCAAGCATAAAGTTCCCACGCTTTAGGGCTGACTCAGCGTCTTGACTTTGAAAGAACAGAACAAGGTCAGTTGATTTTGCACCGGCCTGTAAACCGAGACTACCCTGATTTAGGGAAATTGCCGCCGGGTGACTCCACGCTCCGATACTGTTTTTGCAGCTTGCAATGCCATTTCCATGTGTACCTCCAACAATTAATGCGCCAGTCAGGACGCTTGGAAGTACCGCGATACAGCGAGCATTCTCCGTTACACTAGTATGAATTCGGCCGTGCTCTCCTGCTGTGATGGTACGGTATACCTCAGCGGAATCATCGATCATCTTATTAAAGCTAACCGTCTCTTTGTTCTCGTTCATGCGTGCTCGCATATCCGGATCAGTCTCAGTCCATCCGAGCTGAACAAAAGTAAGTGTCAGTGTGATGGTTAAAGCTGTTTTTCCCATTATTTTCTTCATAATATCCTTAGTTTTTATATTATATTATAACAGTGGCGTCCTATCTCGGTTGCTGATGTCTTCTATAATACACTTCAGTGGGATCCTATGATCGGCGTCATGGCCAGATGAGAATTATTCCGACAAGTTGATCGGAAACTTACGCCTACGGATGGTCCAAGTTATTGAGAAATTGCCGATGAAGGTCCTCACCGAGCTGCTGCTCGAATTCTTTTGAGGATATCTGAAACGCCTGCTTAAATGCGCTACTCTGATCTTGTCCCTTTCTTAGACCGTCAAAGAAAACACGAAGTGCTTTAAATCCATAGGTATCTATTATACGGTTGGTGGCAAAAAGCGCCTGCGCATATGCTGGGGCCACCATCTCCGAATCTAGTGCGGTAAAACCCCCCGCTAAAAGAGAAAGATTAATTGGTGAGTGTTGGCGCAACCATCCTTTTAGTGCGGGTTTAAGTGCAGCGTTGACTTGACCTTCAGCGCGCTGGGCTAGCCCCTCGTCCAACCAGCCGGGGCAGTTGCCACCCGAAAGAGTATGCACCACTGCGTGACTATATTCATGGCCAACCGAGCGAAAAAGGTCATCAAGATCGACTTGCTCCAGCGAATATAAAGAGATCATTATCTGCCCGCGAAGGTATAAGGCCTGGGTCCAACGGGGTGCGCCGCTTACGCGGAAAAACGACTCTTCATCCATCAGATGAACCGAAGTCATCAATGGTGGAATGTCACCGAATTTCTGTTCGAAATCCTGATGTGTTCTGATGATTGAGGCTGATACCTTATATGCCAGTGGAGCCCAGCTCTCTGGTGAAATTAAAGTTAGGTGGCTTCCACCTTTCAGTGCTATTGGGGCAAGGCGAAATCGCTCTGGAGCAGCAGTCTTTATTTTTTTGACGTCCGGCGATATCTGGGCGAAGGAGCGAGCCTCTTCAGCTCTCGCATCTGAGCTAAATCCAATCAGGAAGGATAGAAGGAATAGAACGACAGAAAGCTTCATAGTATGTATGATGATGTAAAAGGTGTTAACAGTTCTCCCTTTCTATGACGGGGATCATATTGGTTCATTCAGATCTATGTATACCAATAGTAGGAATAGGGCGATGGATGGAATGTAGAAATTGCAATCTGAGGCGACCGATGATGTCTGATCAGAACGAAGTTTATTTCACCACAACAAACCACAACAAAAGGAATAACTTTAATCCATTGGTGGTGTTAGTGGTAATTAGATAGACCATACTAGGTAGGACAGTGTTCACCAGGTGAGCTAGCGACTACTTCAGCTAACCATAATGTGAGCAACGATAGCAAAAAACTGTTTGATCTTCCCCCGTTCTGAAACACAGATTGGGCGTTTCAGCCGAAGGGTTGTCATAAATGCGGGCTAGGATACCACTTGAACCATAAACGCGTAATGTGAAGCGCTTCCGAGTAATACCAGTACATGCCAGAAATCATGAGCAGAAAACCGACTTCTAAACAAGCTGGGCCAGTTCAACACGAACACAATAGAACCCACCGAGTAAAAGATCCCACCAAGGATGAGTAGATCAAATGCAAGGGGTGAAAGTATTTTTGAAAGCGATGGCAAAACAAGCAGAAATGACCACCCCATTGCAAGATAGATACCGACCTGAAAGTTTCGACCAGTAGGACCACGAGTAAGCGCAAGCCAAATTCCAATCAGTGCTAAAATCCATTCCCCAACAAGTAGACCAACTCCAAAATCGCCTTTAACAACAAACAGACAAACTGGAGTATATGTACCGGCAATAAAAAGGTAAATTGCGGCGTAATCTAAACGCTCAAGTTTTTTTAGGGTAGCTTCGGAACAATGCAAACCATGCAAAAGACCGCTCACCAAAAAAAGCGCAATCAATGCCAGGCTGTAAATTAGGACTGCGGAAACAGCACTACAGCTCCCGTTGCAGGAGCTCAATAAATAAACCGCGCCACACCCCCCGCCAGCGCTCCTAACAAGTGAGACCAGGCAGCGAAAGGCTCGCGCAGCTGGGTGACTGGCAGTAGTTTCAACCCTCTATTCATTCTTTTACGGCCATTGAATTAAAAGGCTATTGAATAAAAGGCTATTGAATTAAAAGAAGGAGGACTCTCGTCCTCCTTCTTTTAATATTTTTACTAGATGTACTAGAATGTATAGGTCAATAATGGTGTCAAGTATGCGCCACTAAGGTCTAAGTCCTCAGCTGGAGCGTCCATTTTAGCCCACATATAGCCGCCCTCTACAGACAATCCCCATCTGTCATTCAAGGCATAATGAAGACGCAGACCTGCATGTGCTCCAACAGAAGTATCTTCCAGGTCATTAGCGGTATGTAATATGTCAGGACCACCACCAACGTACCAGGTAAAATTGTTACCCATCATTTGATAGTACTCAAGAGCAAATGGAATTCTTACAAAAGTAAGATGGGCTCTGTCTCCCTGCTCGGCAAATGCTGAGGCACCGGTTTGATCTACACTAATGTGTCCAACTTCTACGCCGACCCTATAATTAAGTGAATATTCAGGATCCCATGCGTCAAAGTAGAGAGCACCTCCAGTTTCAGTATCTTCATCATCGAAATACCAAAGGGTGACACCAGGTGACAGTCGATACTTCCAACCAGAGTCCATCGTTTGCGCAGCGGTTTGATTCGTATATCCAGCGCCAGCTTGATTTTTTACCGGAATTCTTTCCCGATATTGATCTGGTGGCGGTGCATCTGCTTTTACCGCTTGAGCAGATACTACGAGACCGACAATTCCAAAATATAGTATCGGACGAAGACACCTTCGAACCGAACATGTTGTCATAATTCTACTAATCATACTTTTTCTAATCATAATATTTTACTCCTTTACTTAAGACCTTAAGTTCTCATATAGTATCAAAAGAGGATATAAATTCTCAAGTCTACCCCCGATGACTGCTTAATTTCTTTCATCTGCCGCAAATCTCGCCTCAGAGACGTGCGAAGTGAAAGAACTGCACTATAAGAAAGAAGAATAAATACCTTACAGAGAACTAAACGGAGTATGACGAAGATCATGTTCATCATTTATGGTGTGCCAGGCAAAATTTATACGATTCTGCAGTTGCTCACATGCTTCTATTTAGTGATCAATCAACAGGCTTGCTACGCCGAGGACCCACAGGCATTTATATCTTCGCTCAAACAGACCTCAAAGGGCCCTTTTGAGGCGATTAAGTGGTACTGCTCAGATGGTACGATTTTGCCAGCTCGGGCCAATGGCTGCGGGGTAGGTAAAGAAGGATTTCAACACGGAAAATTAAGGGATGATGTATTGGCCCTAAGAGAACGTGGTTTTGTTATCGCGAATCTTTTTGTTGCACTAGAACGTAATGACATCGAAAATTTATCAAATCATCCGCGAGCCCTTACTCCATTAGTACTCGAACGATATTTATATTTTCGCGACGATGGATGGATCTATCGCGGCGCTAGATCATATAGAGGCGCAATTCAAGAGGAGGATGAATCTCTCGCTGCCAACAAGTTACTTCTTCGATTAACTTCTAATAAGGATTGGCGAAGCTCCCATTTTTTGTTGCTTCGAGAAGCAGTAAAATTTTTCCCTCGTCAGTTTAATCCAGAGTTGATAACACAAATTCGTTCATTGGCAACGAGCATCGCCTCAAGTGATTCTCGTTTTAAAAAGCACAAAGATAGATTGCACGCCTTTATTGATCCGAGCGATGCCTCAATAATTCGGCAAGATGCTGTAGGAAAAAAATCAAATGGTGCTCATGAAAGATTAGCTACTCTCATCGAGACATTGCATTCAAAACCAAGTGCAGAAAAAATTATTGAGACTCTTATCCCCCGGTTACCCTTATCTTCTGCGACAAGAGAGATTGATGCCTTGTATCAAAGACTGAAACAGGCAAAATCTTTTGCTGAAAGATACATTGTTACCGGCTCAATAATTCACAGCTTACGATCAATTCTGACGCTGAACGAATTGTCAGCGCAAACATCTTTAGAGATAATATACGCCAACTTGGCGATAGAAGAACAACTCATCGCATCTCATCCCCGAATACTAAATAGTTTAACCAACATTAAACTGGCTGATCGACTCGAGCTTTTAGCTGCAACTGTGCATGCCGTATATGGTGCAGGTTTAATCTCTGAAAGAGAATTTAATTCTGCTTTTTCTGCTATAAGATCTTGCACAGTTTCCGGCACTAAGAAAGAACTTCAAAAACAACTTAGATATCTAGGGTTACTGCCGGCATGGGCTACTGGCGAATTTAATTGGGAGTTTGGTATCGCAATTCAGAAGTTGAAAGAGATCGAACCATTGGTGAATAGTTTTATTGCAGATCGTTTAAGAGCAGGCCCGTTGGCTCTATATGCGCCGCTTCTTGCCTCTTTAGTGTCCGACTCGGATTTACGCGATGTGACTAATGAAATTTTTGGAGTTAGAGATGGTGGTGAAATTTATCCTTTAAGTCCAGGAGTGGCCAGAGGAGGCCTAAAGGTAGCTGATTCGGAAGCTGACGTTGCTCGAGCTGGCCCTAATGATATCTTAATTACGTCAGAGACGATTTCTGAATTACCCAGAGTCAAAGGAATTATCACCATTGGCGGGATGAATGTTCTTTCCCATATCCAGCTTCTGGCAATGAACCTTGGTATTCCACATATTTCGGTCGACAGCAGAATTGCAGATCTTTTAAGAACGAGAAACGGAGATAAAATATTATTCGAAGTATCTCCAGATGGTAAAGTTGTTATAGAAGAAGATCTAAGCTTAAACGATCCAGGATCTGACTCCGGGATCATTAAGAAAAAGCAAAATCTTGTTAAGAAAAAAGTAGACAGATCGGTTTCAAAACTTTTTACACTCAGCGAACTTTCTTATACTGATTCCGGGCGTATTGTAGGCCCTAAGGCCGCTAATCTAGCAATGCTCAAGAAGGAATATCCCGAACATGTTGCTGCCGCCGTTGTAATTCCCTTTGGGTTTTTCGGAAAACTATTTGAGTTACCATGCGCTGGACAGAAAAGTTTGCAGGAATACATTGTATCAACCGAAAGCGTTATTAAATCTCTTTCACCTACCAGACAGAAACAGGAGCTTGCAAAATTACTATTAGATATCAGAAGTTGTATACAACGATCTACTTTTACCGAAAATTTTGTCGCTGAACTCTCTGCTAAACTTCATGAAACTTTAGGCCCATCATACCTTAGCCAGGGAGTATTTATTAGAAGTGACACCAACGTTGAAGATCTACCGCACTTTACTGGGGCTGGCCTTAATCGAACTATCCCTAATGTTAAATCATTCAATGAAATCTTGCAGGGAATTAGACAAGTCTGGGAATCTCCATTTTCTGAACGTGCGGTTACGTGGCGTGGGGATGTCATTTCTTCACTGACCGACTTATTTGTTTCAGTCATCATTCAACAAGCTGTTCCGGTCGAAAAATCAGGAGTTCTTATAAGTGCCGATATATATAAATCAGGGCTCGCCCCTTTGCCTGCCTTTATAGTGTCAACCAACGAAGGCGTTGGGGGAGCAGTAGATAATCAATGGACTGAGTCCCTTTTGGTATCACAAAGAACTGGAGAAGTATGGATATATTCGGAAGCAAGCTCGGCCACAAAAAAGGTGTTAGCCCCAAAAGGTGGTATCTCTATAGAAGAAACTATACTCTCAGAACGAATTTTAACCAGCCAGGAACTCTCTATCCTCAGTCAATTGGCTGATGATATTCCAGGCCGGTTTGCTGCGATACTTTCTGATGGAAAATCTAGGTTACCTGCTGACATAGAATTTGGCTTTTTAAAAGGTCGGCTGCTGTTATTTCAAATTCGTCCATTACGACGTGCATCTTTATTATCAGAGCGATGATTATGATTAAAGCGATTCTTTTTAGATCTTTATTTACGATATCGCTGGTGTGTCTTTTAGGCACAAATGGATTTTCATATCCACTTGATGGATTTGAAAGAACGGGGATTGAACGACTAAAGGGGTACTACTATGCAGCCTTTGATAGCACTGCTCGTAAAGAATTATTACCAGATGGGGCGCGTTTATCGATAGGCCTCGTTCAACTTTCTCTTCACAACGTTTCTCTTTACAACATCCCCGTTACCTTTCCACAGTATAGCCCGTCATTATCAAAAGCACTTTCCGCTCTAGTGCACGAGCTGGCACCAGGTGCAAGTCTGAGCGCTTGTGACATATCGAATCCAACTACGATTATCTCTACGTCTATCTCTAGGCCTATCTGCGGACATGTTAATGGTAATGCAAATTTTGTTGCCGGGAGTGTTGGCAAGCTTGTAGTCGCGCTTACTATTTATCATCAACTTGCTCGCCTTTACCCACAACTTGAGGATCGAATAAATATTTTAAAAAATCGGCTGATGACAGCCAATGAATTCGTTGAATCTGACACTCATGACGTACCCTTTTGGATTCAGACTGATAAAGAAGGGGGGAATTTAGAATATCGGCCACTACAGACCGGCGATACCGCTAATCTATGGAGTTACCTCGACTGGATGCTATCGGCCAGTTCAAATGGGGCTGCTAATATGGTAATGCGAGAGATTCTCCTAATGAAAGGTTTTCAAAAAAACTATCCTCCATCTTTGAAAGATGAAAAAGATTGGTTTGCAAAAACATCACCAGGCGCACGAGCAAATCTTTTCACCTCAGCAGTTAAAGAAGCGGTAGATTCTGCCGGCTTATCATTTGAGCATTTCAGACAATCTAGTTTATATACTTCTCTTGGAAAACGCCTTATTCCAAGTCGGGGAAGTATCGCCAGTACAAATGAACTTGTGAAATTTTTGTTCAAAGTTGAACAGGGAAAAGTAATAGACTTCTTTACAAGTTTAGAATTGAAAAGACTACTTTACCTTACTCAAAGCCGGAGTCGCTATGGTGCTGCGCCGGTACTTACAGAGTCGGCCATATACTTTAAATCTGGATCTCTTTATAAGTGTCAAAGCGAGAAGGGCTATCAATGTGGGCAGTTCAAGGGGAATAAGCTCAATCTTTTAAATGCGGCAGCAATCGTCGAAAGCCCAGTTCTAAATCCCAAATTTAGATATATTGTTGCACTTTCAACGAACCAGTTAAAAAAAGATGCCGGGGAACTTCATCAAAGGCTAGCAACACGGGTACATCAACTCTTCACTAACTCTTCACTTCGGGACTAGGTGCCGAAGCTGTAACTATCTCAGGAGAAAAGCTTCGACAATGAGTTGATCCTTTGCCAGTAACGATTTGATCTAGGTCAACAATGAGGTTCTCGAGGATTCCTTGACCATTCGGATCGTTTAACAGCGCTACCGCGATATAATTTTTCTCTCCATTTGAAATTAGGGCACTGTCTGAATGAAAAGTGCTCCAGCTTCCAGACTTTCTAAAGAGTTTAGCATCAGGACAAACTGAATGTAGTCCTTTAACAAATTTATGGTTCAACCCTGGGTTAGAGAGAACTTCTTTCATTATCTTAGCCTGGTTGGCTGGTAATAGATGGCCACTTTCTAAGAGATAGTATAGTTGAGCTACTTTCATGGCAGATGCGGCATGGGAGATATTAAGTAATGGATCTCTGCGCCAAGCTATTCCTTTTCCATATTCTTTACCTACCCATAACCCTCCGCCATTGCGAAGGTCATAGAGATTAAAATCCTCAAGCTGGCTTTCTATAAAATTTGGCCCAGTTTTATAGAAAAGTTCAGAAGCAGCTTCATTCGATGAGTAGCGAATCATTTCAGTAGCTAGCTGCTCAATTTCAGGTGTCCATGAAATAGTATCTTCTGATACTCTTTTTAAGAGCCCAAAGAGGATCGCAATTTTGGGTAAGCTAGCAGCATACATCATGTTATTACCATTTATCTGTGCAATCTCAATGATAGGAGTCGTATTGAGATCAAATAGAGTAATGCCCAAGCGATTCTCAGAGATAAGTTTTGTTAGATGGCGTTGTGCTAGTACTGAATCGAGACGTTCCTGAAGGGTTAGCTGCCCGGTGAGTAAAATTCGATTACCATCGGGATGCTTATAACGCTTTTGCGTGCTACAACCGGTAAAAAGTAAAATCACAATGATCGCGATTATACTCAAACCGGAGATTTTGTGGTTTATTTGCAACGGGTAGTTTATTTTCGGCAAGTAGCAAGCCATACTTATATACTCGGACAATTTGATCATGACCTGTAATGTCAAACACTTTATGGACATGCGTCGTAAGTGGAAAGACCAAAAAACGCATTTTTACATAAAAATTACAATCAAATGCAAAAATTTCGGCCAGATCTAGCAGCATTGCCTCCAGCCAAGAGAAGCACCCTGCTGGCTATCAATTTTGCAGTTCTATTAATGGGTTATTACCAAGTTAAGCCATTAAGTCGCACTCTGTTTATCACCTACATCGGCAGTCAATCTCTGCCGTATATCTGGATAGTTACAACTCTTGTTTTACTATGCCTTATGCCATTCTTTCGTTGGAGGACGCCGATGCTTAGCGCTCCACTTAGGGTATGTGCTTCGTGCATAACCTTTATTTTGTTACTCATAATATTCCGCTTTATTCTTCAATCTCCGACTCAAACTTCTGTCGCGGCTTTTTATGTTCTGATAGATGCCTATGGAATTTTGATCATTGAGCAGTATTGGGCACTTTTTACCTACACCCACCCGACTATGCGAACTCAAGGTTGGTATGGAGTGCTTGGAGGTGGTGCATTAGTTGGTGGGCTTTTAGGTAGTGCCATCTCCGGCAGTCTGGTTCAGTATGCCCATCTGCCATCCTTAGAGCTTATCAGTGTGGCCGGAGTTTTCTTTTTCACTTTTGCCGTGCTTTCTCTCTTTTTCAACCGTTATGGTTTGTTTAGCGGATCTTTTGAAACAACGAACGCGTATAGCGAGCAAAAAACAGATCCTTTTTGGAGCAAGCGCTCGACTGTAATTCTTTTAGTCTGTTTAGCTCTTTTTTCACAGACTGTAGAGCCGATTGTTGAGTTTCAATATCTGGCTATGCTTGAAGCCTCGGTGCAGGAGCTTAGTGCGCGAACAGTGTATGCATCTTATGTCTTTTTCTTTATAAGTTTACTGGCAATTCTCCTAAATGTTTTCTTACTCCCCTTTATCATGGGCGACTCAAACCCAAAGCGTGGGCTTTTATCGCATCCGATTGCCTTAATTTCTATCGGCAGTATCGTATTACTAAAGGGTTCATTAATTACAATGTCGGCCATGAAAGTAGCCGATCGAGGACTGGCTTATTCAATTGCTCGGGCGTCACGGGAAACATTGTATGGCAAATTCTCAAATGAAGGTCTTTATCGTCTCAAAGTGTGGATTGATGTTGTTGGTTATCGGCTTTTCAAAATTGTGGGTGCCGTCCTCATTTTGGCAGTTACCGAGTGGTGGGCTATTTCAAAAACAGATGCTGCCTTTACTCTTGGTCTATTTCTTATTTTATTTTCATTTACTGCCTATTTATTGATTTTAAAACTTTACCCTGATTCGCCTCATACAAAGTAGAGCTTTCATCTGCTAGCCATTGAAGTATACTAAAGTTGCTCAAGGTAAAAATGAACTATGAAAATGACAAAAAGGAATCACTTTTTTTGAACGAGGGTAAAGTTTTGACTCAGTTTATTATATTAGAGGCCGCTTTTTTATCTCTTCTTTTAAGTTTGGCGGCTATTCTATTTAATAACTTGAGTTCATTGAATGTCTAAGTCAAATCTGGCTTTTTCTGAGTCTTGCTGTGAGACACTCCGGCAGTAAGTATATAACGTAGTGTGTCCTCAACATTTGTATCAACGGTTTTAATCTGTTCTTTCGGAACAAACACAGTATAGCCACCAATCTGATAGCTCATTGGAAGATAGACTCCAACATGATCTTTGGCAGATTTACCTAAAAACTCTTCCGGGTTTTCGGAAGTAATAAAACCAACTAGCTTATGATCTGATTCAGGAGTTGAAACTAGTGCGACTTTCGAGAATTTTTTTTGTTTATTAAAGAAGAATTGAAAAAAATCTCTAAGACTACCGTAGATAGTCTTAACAACTGGAATGGTGCATATCATATCCTCGAATTTGGAGAATTTGTACTTAACAAAAGAAGACCGTGTTAATAAACCAATACCGAAAATGGAAGTCACAGCAAGTATGATACCCAAACCTGGAAGGTAGAATTCTTCAGGTAGTGCAAATTCTAATATCGTGCGAAACAAGGTTTCTGCAGATACTACTACCCACCAAAGGATCGAGATAGTTAACAGAAGCGGGACAATCGCTACAACTCCAAGTAGGAATGTTTTTAAAAGAAATGACATAACTCTCCTTTCATTTTGTCTTTTATTTTTCCATGTGGCTTTCTATATAACGCAGGGTGTCCTGACAATTTTCCTTACACTCACCCTGATCGTATTTTAAAGCAAGCGCTGAGTACGTCTTTGCCTCTTTCCAACGAGAGGATTTAGCGAGTGCCCAGGCATAGTTATTAAGAATGATTGCAGAATTTGGTTCAATATTTAATGCTTTTTTAAACCACTTTGCTGCCTCAGAATATCTATTTTCAATAAGCGAAACGTTTCCAAGACTTACAAACGTTTCAGTATTATCTCCCCAGCTTTTTAGCGTTGCCAGATAAGTTTTTTTTGCTTCTTTAACGTACCCAGATTGTTCAATCGCTGCGGCAGCCTGAAGGAAACGTATGTGGTCTACATTCTTTGGTACATCACCAGGATTTACCACCAGTAATGCCCAGTTGTCAGCGCGCTTCCACATTTTTGCGAAAGTTTCTATATCTATTAGCTCTAATTCTTTTCGCCCAGAGGTGAATACTATGTTATCTCGACTAAGATCATATCCCACTACGATGCCATAGTGGAAAAAAGGGATCCAATCGAGACCTAAGTTTATGAGCACAATCACTGGGTATCCATCAGAGACAGTGCTAAGCAGCGAACTCATGTCGTTATTGATTTGATATGGGATGGTACCTTGACGTCTTAAGGAGCTTACAAGATCAGGCTGGAAGGATCCTTTACGTTTCGGTGTATAGATTGTTTGGGCCAACTCTTCCGGTTCAATTTGGTGTCCCAAATGCACCAGCATCATAGAGGCCGCAGCTGGAGCACATTGGTAGTCCCCTTGCTCAAAAAATGGGAAAGGAGATATCTGTGAAGTTTTATTTAAGGTTGGGGGCAAATCATTTCGTTTAAATAATGGACTGCAGCCCATCAGTACTGATGAGGCTGCAATTAATAGTGAAACGAGTGCAACGTTAACTCTGTGGATTAGCATTCCTACCGAACTATTTCTGTCGTCTCCAATCGTCTCCTTTCGTCCACCCTATCGAACAGAACGTGTAAAAGGAAACACCTTTGTAAGGCCAATAATATCAGTAAAGAGAAGTACGATAAAAACTAATACAATTGCACCAATTACAGCACCAACCCCATCCCCTCCTGCCGGCATCTCATCAATCAGAGCTGCCATTTGAGAAGCTTCTCGGTCAGTTAATGAATCAATTCTAGTTTTAGCTTCGAGCGGGCTAACCCCGTAACGTTGTAATGTTGATATAACATCTGAACGATCAAAGAAGTTGCCTACTTTATCCTTAACAGAAACACCTTGTGAGTGTTGTAGAAAGTCATTAGTTGAAAGAGGAGAAGCATTTGCAGAGCTTACCCCGATCGAACTAATACAAAGCGAAAGTGAAAGAGTTGCACAAAGTATACGATGGCTAAATGATTTCATTTTTCTTTTCTCCAATATAAACATAAAACTTACAAAAAGTAGCTACTAACAGATCTGTCCTTTGTTTCTGCCTATCATATTTTGTATTTGGCCCATTACGAAAGGGTTCTCCAGACAGCTTGTGTATTTTTTAGCGCCAGCTGTGCAATTGCTAAATCGACCTCCGCTGATTCGCTACGAAGCTCTCTTGTTGCGACATCGGGGAGCAGTTCACCAATTTTGACCACAAGGGGAGCTAGGTTTTCTAAGTGCTTAAGCGCGATTGATGCGACTTCTTGGCAACCCAAAGCAAGTGCGGTTGTGTAAAGTAAAGTATTACCCATCGTAACGAGATTTAGCGCTGAATAATTGTCACGTAGAAGTCTGGATATTAGTCGGCGTTTCTTATTTTGAATGAAAGAACTGTCAGGGTTATGACCGTTATGACCGTTATGACCGTTATTATCTGCTGCATTTCTTATAGCGATGTCAGCGTCCTTTTCCAACTGATCTAATGCCTTATTGAGCGGAACATAATGGCGCTCCAGAACCTGCTTTGTCTCTGTTAGTAAGCGCTTAGCATCAGCAAACTCAGTGTCGTCAATCTCAGCGATCTGCTGCTCGATCACTTTGAAAAGATTTTCCTCTAAGCCTATCTGCTCTTCGAGATACTTCTTAAGAAGACTATTGACTTTGCCCATTTACTTACTCCATTCTCGATTAAATCTTTATAAACTGTACGTTGCCCATCTGAACTTGGTTATGACGGAGATCATGGTGTGTATCTTACTGGAAAAAAGATTACTGAAAAGATTACTGATCGGCGATCTTTCTAAGCTCTAAGAGATTCAGCACACGAATGACGCCGGGACGTGATACATCAATTAATCCTGACTTCTCCATTAGCCGCGTGGCTCGTATGGCAGACTCTGTAGTGGTGCCTGTTAACTCAGCGAGTTGTTGACGGGTAATATCAATTGTTTGATCTTGAGGGGCGGGTAATTCTCTAGCAAAATTTTGAGCTAACCTTAATAAGATCATAGCTATTCGTACTTCGACACTGTCATGAGCTAAACCGCGAGAAATCCGATAAGACGACTGAAGATGTACTAGTAGATAATCGAAAAAATTCTTATAAAGCCTAGGATGAGAACTAAGTACTGAGGTAAGTGCACTTATCGGTATCGAAATAACTTCTGACTTTAATTCGGCGCGTACATACAGCTCGTTAATCTGATCTTTTGGCGAGAGTGCAATTATTAATCCAAACAGATCTCCGGGTGGTAGTAGTTCGACAATCAGCTCTTTGCCACTAAGTGACGATTTCATAACAGCCATACGCCCAGATATGACAAGAAACCCGTATAAGCTTTTATCATCGCCTTCAATTGTTATGGTTTGACCAGCATTAATAGTTTTAATGTAACAAGAATTCGCTAGGATTTTTAATTCCTTCTCTGGCAACTCAGAAAATATTGCAAGAGTGCCTAGAAACTTATAGATTTTGAGATTGCTTTTTGGATCAACCACATTCGGGTGAGGGTTACTATGAATGCTACTGTCCGCAGTGGGTAAAGAAAGGATAAGTAGCTCAGTTTCAGTAGGCATGGGGCCTCCTAACTAAAGATTTCATGAGGGCAAGAACCTTACTCCTGCCCATAGCAATCTTGCCCCCATTTATCGAAGCTGCAAACTCTCCTTCGGTATGTGTATATGCTACAACACCTGCATTGGTAGTATCAAGGCTACTGTCATTATTATCGGCTACTGCATTTATAATTTATATTTTTCATCAAACATCATTACCAATTTAGCAATCCTTTATCGTGAGTGCCCCCCACGACAAGTGCATCCGTAAATACATGTAAATACATTTGGTAGGACATATATAGGTAGGATTGTGATTAAGAATTATGGAGTTATAGAGAACGGAGTAAGGCATGCAGTATGATACTAATCATACTCAGATCTCTTCACTTCTTGCTATTCCAATCTTGCTGTTCCAACTCTCTGACCTCAAGGAAAGTTTAACTAAATTCATTCCGAAAATTTGTGAATTAAAGAGGCACAATATCGTCGCTAGTTAAGCCGTGCAGGGGTAGGGTTTTTAGTTGGCAGAGTAAATTTAGCACAGCAAATCGATCGAACTAAATGGGGGAAATAAAGTGGTTGATCTTCAGGAGTTAGGTGCACCGGAGGAAATTGCTCAGGAGGGGGGTGATTCAATTACAAAAAGCACAATTTATAACAATGAAGGACAACAACCTTCCGCTTGCGTTCTTGTTGTAGATGATGAGTTGCCGCTTTTAGATCTTATGAGCATGTTTTTGGAATTGTATGGGGTGAGAGTGAAAGGTTTTACGAACGGACAGCATGCTGTTGCTTGGTATGAAAAGAATTTTAGGGAAGTTGGTGCAATCTATCTAGATATGCAAATGCCTTTAATGAGTGGTTCAGAGTGCTTTACCAAGTTAATAAGCATTAATCCAATTGCAATGGTGGTTCTTATGTCTGGTGGTGTTACACAAAACATTATCACCAATTTGCTATCAAAAGGCGCCGCACGTTTTGTTCCTAAGCCGCTTGATTATCCAGCCCTAGTTTGTTGGACCTTAAAGCGTTTGGGGTGCCCGATTTCCTCAAATGCTGCTGTCTCAAAAAATGCTGCTGTCTCAAATGGAGCTTTATCAAATAGAGCGGCTCCGCTCGAAAAGATAGAATCAGAATTGATGCAGTAGGAGCTTTATATATGAATTTAGAAGGCACAGAAAGTAATGTCTTAGATCAATCCACACTCGAAGAAGAATCACTTGATCAGACGACCCAAGAGCCAATTAAAAAAGTGGAAGAAATGCTAGAGGGCTAGAGGGATCGCCTACAACTGTAGTGTTACGTCGGAGTGTTTTAAATGATATCCCCCTACTTTTTTTCTTTATCTTCACCAAACTGACGCAAAGCTTGAGTATTATCAGATTCGAGGATCAGAAGTTCGTCGAAACTTATTTGAACGCTTGATTGGAACTGGAAACCTCATTGTTCGTGGATCCCCTAGTAGGTGATACAGAGGTCGAATTTAGTGGAATCGGCGATCCATACCGTTATCAAAAACTGATCGAAGTTCGTCACCGTCTTGAAGCACAAGGGCTTAAGGCGGCTTGGAGTGATACCCATTATCCGCACAGCATTCCCGATGGGCAGCTATGAGTCTTTATGGAATGCTTTACTGGAAAACCTTTAGAGCTCATCGCTCCAGAGTGCCTGCAAAAAGTCGGTTATGGGCCAAATCTCTATTCCATCGACTGTCCTCGGATGTTTCTCAAGACATAACAAAAGAAATTGCTTAATGCCTTTTTCCTCACGGAGCGCATGGAGTCCTTCGAGATGCCGATTTGAGATATTGGTTGTTGCTTTAACTTCAATACCTATTTCGTCCTTGAAAATAAAATCTACCTCAATCCCACTTTGAGTTCTCCAAAAAGTAAGGGGGGAAAGTCCCTTGTAGTCTGTGTATGAAAATAATTCATGGGCGACATAAGACTCTAACGATTCTCCAAATTCCGCTGAGCGGGTGTTCAGTGGAGAAAATCGACCCTGCAATGCTCGTGCAACACCTATATCAAAAAAATAAAACTTTGCTGTTGAAGTTGGTTTCCTCTTTTTACTTTTCCGCCACACCTCTAAGTTGTTTCCAATCAATGTATCTCTTAGGATTTGAAAATATTCGCGAACAGTATTAGGAGGTACTTGGGCATCATTTGCGATATTGGAATAGTTGATTAATTGAGAGTTACATAGAGCAGCAACCTCAAGAAAACGAGAAAAGGCAGGAAGTGATCTTACAAGCCCCTCATTTTTTATTTCTTGGGTTAAATATAGAGAAGAATAGTCTTTTAGATCGGCTATCGGATCATCGCTAGTGATAATTGCAGGGAGAGAACCGTAGCTTAACACATTATTTAGAATAAAATCTGAACCAAGTTCACTAAAGGTTAGGGGATGAAGATGTATTTCTCCGGCCCTTCCTCCTAGCAAATTAACGCCATCACCTCGCAATCTCCTGGCACTTGATCCGGTAAGGAGAAATTTAAGATTGTCTTTCTCAATCATCTGGTGAACTTGATCGAGCAGTTGTGGGATCTTTTGAATTTCATCAATTACGACAAGCTGTTTTTTTTGAATTGCAGGAGCACATAACTCAATTAATCGACCTGGACGGGCGGTAAGCTGTAGTTGCAGATCGGCATCTAAGAGATCAATCAGAAGTGCATTAGGCAACTGCTCCTTAATCAACGTACTCTTGCCAGTCTGACGAGGGCCGAAAAGAAATTGAGATTTTCTTGCGATGGCTTTATTAAGATCTAAGGTTCGTTTGTACATTCATTAATTTCACATCTATTTCGTGAATTTAGCAAGAAATATCACGAAATAATCGTGATATTATTATTTCTTAATATTTTCAGTAGGATAGGGTGAAGTAAAGGTTAAATCTGACAATCAAATTTACTAGCCCCGTGGTGCGGGCTCGCTGCACTATATCTCCATATATCCTCTAAAATGTGAGATATCTCACATAAAAATCCCTGTAATCTAACGATAGTATACCAAGTGTTGATAGCTATTGAGTGATATTTACTATTATGACGATAGCTATGCTGGTTATAAGGATTAAGAACGTTTTTAGCTAAATTTTAGTCACCAAGATGAAGCATATAAAAAGATATTGGCATTTTCTTGTAGGGTTAGTACTTCTACTTTCAATCTTAGTATTTTTTGCTCCTGACAGTCTTCGAATCTTCGGTTTAGCTGGAGGTGGATCTACCGGTCTTGATACGGGATCACAATTTGCTATTTCTGAGCGACTTTATGCTGAGGGACGACCATCCTCTGGGGAGCGTGGAACTGTTCGCGATTTTGCTAGCTGGAAAAATTGCCTATATGTCTCCTATGCTACGCTTAGACAGGATTACTTCATTGATGTTTGGAATATTGCAGATAAACAGAATGCTACTCTGCTTGCTGAGCACCACATTGGTAGTGCAAATGATGATGCCGGAAGCTTCTTACCTAGTGCACACTTGAAATCTCCTAGAGATATGACTGTAACAGATAGTCATCTTGTATTTTGGAGTAATAATCAAGGAATTGTATATCCATTAAATAATAATTGCTCTCTTGGAACCAAAGGAACTTTTTCTTTTAGTAACGGTGTTACTAATACCCAATCAAGACTTTTTCATGGTGGTAACTATACCTCATCATCAAAATTTGAAAACTTAGCAACACATTTTCAACTCATTAATCTTCAGGACCCGACCAATCCATTTCTGCATAGTGGAGTAAAGTTGCAAACTCCACTTGCTGGAGCTTATCAAGGACGACCGGCTACTTTAAAACTCTCTCAAGATAAGTCAGAGATTGAAGTTTCGATTTTTGAACAACAACATCGTGAGCATGTTCGTAGTTTTTGGGGTGGCTCAATTAATGCCCTTTTTAATTCTGAGAACCTTAATATTTCATTAAGACAACTTATTTCTAGAACATTAAGTAATGACTTTGTGCAGGATCAGCAGGATAAACTCTTAGATTTACTTATTGGTAATGCGCTTCAGAGTGTTGAGAGTATCGGAGCGCTTGAAAATAAAAGTAAGGGCAAGAAAGATACTAAGAAGAAGAAAAAAAAGGGAGAAAAGAAAAAGGGAGAAAAGAAAAAGGACGGAAAAAAGAAGATAGGAAAAAAGAAGGACGGAGAAAAGAAGAAGAAAAAAAAGAAAGATAATGATAGCGGTGGAAGCGGCGGAAATGGTGGCGGAAGTGAAAGAGATGATAGTAATAATGGCGGTAATATCGATCGATTCCCAACTCTATCTGAAGCTCTTACTGATGCCTATGCGCCTGGCTTAACTTTACAGGATCTTTTCAGGGAGCTTAAGATCCGTGAGACTGATAGCTTAAAGCTAGCTTTAGAAAAAGCGATTGTTGCAAATCTGCCTGATGATTTTGATGAGACAGTTGCTCAGCTTGTAATGCCAGATCTGATCACTCAATTTAATAATAAAATATTTCGAGTCCCGAATCTTCCTTTGTCAGACCTGACATCACAAGTTAGGAATGCACTTGATACAGGATTATCAACTGATGGGCTTGTACGATATACAGTTAACAAAATATTTGCTCCCTTTGTTAACAATGCTCCATATATGAATCTGACAGCCGGGCAGCTTTTAGATGGAGTTGTAAATAATCCTGCAGCAAATACGATCGATTCAGCTTTGGCTGCATATAGATTTGCTCTTTCTCAGATAAATTCCTTAGTCCCTGCTCAATTTAGTGCTCCAAGATGTTTTCAAATCCCAAGATCTTCCCGTGATTTTTTAGATATAGCACTTGTTGATTCGGGTCCTAGAGTTACTGAGGGTAATCCGGCTTTTTTTGAGCTATTAAAAATAGCTGATTTTTATTTTGGAGGTAATAATTTTAATAGATACAAGAATGAATTAACAGAACGAATCGGAGAATTTCACTCCCTTATCTCTAATGAATTTGTATCTCAACTCTCAGCATTTAGAGATCTAATTCCTAACCCTAATGCTAATCTCAATTCACTATTAACTGAGTATGCTAGTGAATTTTCACTTAAGAATGTTACAGCTAAGATTATTGCAGAGGCATTAATCAGGGATCTTCAACGTAATGGCTTACCTTTAGATCCTGAGATAACTGTGAGTGAATTTTTTGAAGAGCACAATCTTAAGATTCAGTCATTTAGATTCCCGTTTGGTCAGGAGCTTGCAACAATTAGAGACCTTATCTCTCTAATGCAAAGATTCAGCATTGCTGATGTCTCAATGGGGGATCTCTTAGAAGGGGCCAAAAATATACCCCTTAATACACTTCGCTCTGTACTAACACTTCCACTTGAACAGTTTACTGATCAACTCGTTGGGGCAAAGAGTCTTGATATTACCCTTAACGATGCAATTCATTCTTTTATTATTGGACGAATGAATCCTCATATAACCGGGGATATGATTGAGGATATTCTTGGTGAGATGATCAATAAATTAGGCAACGGAATACCACTGCCAGGAGTTCTTGGAAGTATTGTGCTAGCAGCTCAAGGAGATTGTATCTCTAAGTGGATCGTAGCTTATGATTTAGCTGCCGGAGTTGCTGCTGGCTTACAACTTCTCCCACTAGCAGCTAACATAGAGGCAGCAAGCATTGGACTTCAGGAGGCTTTAGAATTTTCTGCAGAATATGCTTTAAAGGCGATGCTTCAAGGATTTGTTTCAGCAATATTTAATAACTCAAAGGAGAGTTATCCGACTTGGTATACGGCGTTAGAAAGAGTTGATAGAAGAATTAATATTAGAGGGTTAGGCGAAAGATCCGGACGAATAGTAGATACCTTTTTGGTTAGAAATAAAGTAGTGACTGTATTTAGAGAGATGGGATCTATCGGTGTGCTTAGAGGGGAAAATAGAGAGGTTACACTGTTGATGTTTGATCCATTATCACCTGAAGCCACAAAAGCAATAGTGAGCCTTGGAGACTGGCAATCCGTCACTTCAGTTCGTGCAGTAGGAGATACCCTTCTTGTTGTAGGTACAAAATTTCTGCCGAATGCTAATACAGCTCAAACAGTTGTCTTAGTAGATTTAGAAAATCGTAACACCGCCCCTCGATTTATTTATGGTTCAGATGCTGTGCTATTTTCTGCAGTAGAGAACCTTAAGGAAATTAGAAATGGGGAAGGGTTAGGAATTATCTCACAAGGTGGTGGAATAGTTTTGTTTGAGTAATATCATATCTCGATCTGATGGAGGAAACTTCCCGGTGAGTTAATCTTCTTCATGTATGTACTTCATTGCCGTATGCCTAATATGCAGAACATGTACGATGTCATCAATAACTGTAAAGATAATCCTATACTGGCTTCTTTTCTTGCCATGTAATAATTGCCGGATCTCCTCTTTAAAGTAACCATTCTCAGGAGCATAGGGGCAGCGTGCTGGATGCCGGGCCAGAGTTTCAGTGGTAGCAATCAATCCAGTGAACCACTTATTTGCAATTTCGCGTGATACTAACTGTTCTAAGATCCAAAGGTAGGCTTGTTCTGCTTGCTCCAGCGCTTCAGGTGTTATCTTGACTTTGTATTCCATGCTTTGCTGCTAGTTCCTGAAGTGCTTGTTTTGCTGGGATCGATTTGCCTTTACGTACTGACTCAAGCCCTTTCTCAATTCCGTGAATGGCCTGGTAATGATCAATCAGTGCTAACAATTCCTGGTAACTCTCAGCATCTTGAACAACTAATTTTGCTTCACCGTTTACAGTAAGCACCAGCGGAGAGCCTGATTTCTTCATTTGTTTTAAGAAATCTTTGGTGTTCCGCTTGAAGTCGGTCAGCGGGAATATGTTGGTAAGATCAATCATTGATACTGCCTCTAAGCATTTAATAAACATTTAATTAGATGCTATCAATGTTAGTGAGTTATGTCAACAATTATAGATGGTTATCACAATTATTGAGTAATTACAGGGTGCTATCTTACGGTAGAATAAATAATATTAAAATAATATTCACCGCCTTCCGCTGAGGTCTGCCTTTTTCCCCACAGACTCCGTGAAAATTAAAGTTATATTATCGGCAAAAAAAGCCTTCCCAAACTTGTAATCAACCCGATTACTTCCTTTCCAATCAAAAACAATATTATCCTTCAATTCTAAATTATTAACACCTACACCAAATGAACCTGGGTCCCCTTCAAGCGTTGTATCGAGAACAATTCCTCTTGGGTCAGGTGTTAAAAGAGAACTCCACCATCTGAACCTGTTCTCAAAACAGGGAGCACAGTCGAAGAACCATACGATGCTACGAGCATAGGCGCACTTTCAGACATACCTGATTTACTCCATCTGCAACAGTCGCACACCTTTTATAGTAATTGTCAAAATGTTTGAGACAATTACTATAGTAGCCCCTTTAAGGGGCCCCCAAGCGAAGCTTGGGTGGGGAGGCTCTTTAGCACGAAGTGCAATAAGAGCCTAACATTGCTGACGCTAGCTAGCGTAGCGTCAGATTCAACATTAAGATAAATAGCAGTTGTCATAAGTAAAAATGTAAAGCCGGTAGGCTTTTCAAGAAACTTTTGCAACAAACTGTATTAACTGACCCCTCACATTAGTGTCTCAATCTTTATGACAACTGCTATATTCATCACACCATCTCCTGCTTCTCCAACAGGATTGAAAGGATCAGGTCCTACAGCAGGGTCATTAGGCAGATACACTCCACACGATCCAGGAGAAAAACTCACATACGAAATTTGAGTATTTGTACTTGGAGTAAACTCAGTCCAGCCATTAATCAGATATCTAGTGATCGTGTCCGTGTCCATGATCATCATCGTGTCCGTGATCATGTCCATGGTCTTTTTCCTGTTCATCTCCGGCCTTAGCATCATTAGCAATCAATGGTAAACTACCACGAGCATCTTTGTCTCCCTCTCGTACCCTTAGAACGATGCGATATGGAGTTGTATTCTCATTAGGTAAAAGATGGAAATGAAGTTTGCCTTTTTCGATGTGGCCCTTTGATGGAGCACTAATTTTTTGACCATCCTCTGATTCTGCCCAAAGATAAACACTTGAATTTGAGTTCTCTTTACTCGTGGTGACTTCAAAAGCACCCTCTTTTCCTGGAGAGAGTTTTCCAAACTGAGTTATTGAATAATCAACATCGAGAACATTAACAGAACCAAGGTGTAAGCTTTTACCGTGATCGGAGCTTTCGCAAACCCCTAGGGTTGTAAATACTATAGTAGATACAAGAATTCCTAATGTGTTTTTGATATGTTGCTTCATTTTTTCCTTTATAATTTATACGTCTATATGTTCAGTTAATTTTACTTTGTTACCTTTCCAACTTCCAAATAATGCAAAAGCTGACGGAATTACAAATAAATTTAAAAAAGTACTGGTTATAAGACCACCTAGTATTACAACAGCTACTGGATATTGTAATTCACTACCGATCTCACCTTTTGCCAAAACTAGTGGTATCAGAGCTAATCCAGAGCTAAGAGCCGTCATTAAGATCGGAACTAATCTCTCCTCTGAGCCCCTGGTTAGTATCTCATATTTAGAGAGACCTTCCTGGCTTAGATGTTGATAGTGTGAAACTAATAACAACCCATTTCTGCATGCTACTCCCGAAAGACCGATAAATCCAACTAATGTTGAGATTGATATTACTGGGGCAGTATATACTCCGATTCCAAAGAGAGCTATGAGGTTTGAGACAACATTAGGTGAATCTGAGATAAATAGAGCAACAATTCCTCCAACTAGTGCTAGCGGTAAATTTAGTAATATTAAAAAAGTTGAGCGCAAAGATCCAAAGGCGTTGTACAGTATCGTTATAATTATAATAAGTACTACGGCAGACGCCCATAAGATTCTACTACTTGCTTCCTCTTGAGCTTCAAATTGTCCACCATACTCAACATAGATACCAGGATACTTAGCAATGATCGGATCGATCTTTGATCTTATTGTTGCAACAAGATCCCCGAGGTTATGACCTTCAGAGACATTACAGGAGATAACCGCTTTTCTTTTTACATTCTCTCTGGTGATTAGCATTGAGGAGTCTTCTTCGAATACACGAGCAAGGTTCGATACGGAGACACGAGCTCCAGTAGGGGATTGAAGTTCAAGTTGACGAATATCTTGAATACTCTCTCTGGCACTCTCACTTAGTCGTACAACGATATCAAATCGACTACCGTTTTTGTTAATTACTCCAACTACTGTACCTAAAATTGCTGTCTCTATCTGTTTTGCTGCAGAGTAGGGGGTAAATCCATAAAGGGCTAATCGCTCTCGATCAAATTGGATCGGCAAGGTACGAACAGTTGCCTCTCGATTTGCAACTAGATCTCTTACTCCTGGTACAGCTTTTAATTCCTGTTCAGCCTTTTTTGCTATCTCTCTAAGTATATTTAAATCATCACCAAATACTTTTATAGCAATAGCTGCTGGAGTACCTGATAATATATGAGATAGTCGATGAGCTATAGGTCCACCAATTTGAGTCGTTACACCTGGAGAATTGGCCAGCAGATTTATAACGCTCTCTTTTACTTTTTCAACATCAGCATCATGAGCTATTCGAAGTTCAATTTCACTAGCACTTACTGGTTCGGCATGTTCATCCTTTTCCGCACGACCGGTTCGTCGAGTTGCTGAAGCGATACCAGATATTTTTGAAGCCTGGACCTCGATCTGCTTTGCCACACGATCTGATTCCTCTAACGAAGTACCTACTGGAGCATTAACAAATATAGTCATGCTACCCTCATTAAATTCAGGTAGAAAAGAGGATCCGTATGTAGAGCCAAGAAGTAATGCTAAGAAAAGTAAAATACCGGAACCCGTTAAAACTAGTTTCTGTTTCCTTAATGACCACTGAAGCCCTTTTCTATAAGCAGCTTTTAACCACAAAACAAGTCGGACTTCTTTTTCATCTTTTAGTGAGTCCTTCCCTCCAAGTAGGAAGTAACAAAGTACTGGAGTTACTGTCATTGCAACGATTAAAGAAGCAGTAAGGCTTAATACATACGCACTTCCAAGGGGCCGAAAAAACCGACCTTCAATGCCAGACAGAAAAAAGAGAGGAACAAAAACTAATACGATAATAAGAGTTGCCAAAATAATAGCAGGTCTTATCTCTACGCTGGCTGTGTAAACTACCTGAAGAGAAGTTTTTCGCTTCTCAGGTGGTAGAGATAGATTCTCCTTGAGCCTTCGAAATACATTCTCAACATCAACGATCGCATCATCAACTAGACTTCCAATTGCAACAGCAAATCCCCCAAGGGTCATAATATTTAAAGTCTCTCCAAAGAAACTAAGGAGTATCAACCCTGCACCAAGTGAAAGTGGAAGAGCTGTTAGTGTGATAAGTGTAGTTCTAGCATTCATTAAAAATGCGATCAGAATAATAACAACGAAGATAATACCTTCTTTAAGTGCATCAAGGACATTATTGACTGCAACTGAGATAAAATCAGATTGTCGAAAAACATTTTTTTTAAGCTCGACACCAGCGGGGAGTGATTTTTCAAATTCACTTAAGATATTGTCGATCTGCTTAGTAATTTCTAGGGTATTTACGTTTGGATTACGATGGATAGTAAAAATCACAGCAGGTTTGCCGTTGGCTGATCCTGTTCCTCTCGGTGGAGCACCACTAAATTTTATCTCCGCAATATCCCTAAGAAATACTGAAACACCATTCCAGGTACCAATGACTGTTAGTTTTAGATCTTCCTCATTATAAGCTTGAGCTAGTGGTCGTATAGAGACCTCTCTTCCTTTATAATTAGCAAGGTACCCACCACCTACAATTGTATGTGCCTCAGTTGCAGATTTAATAACATCATCATAAGTAAGATTAAATTGAGCGAGTTTAATCGGATCAATTAAAATCTGGTATTCAGGTAGCTCCCCACCAATAGCTGTAACTTGAGCAACTCCACTAATAGCTAATAGGCGAGGCCTTAGATCAAATTCAGCGATTCTACGAAGTTCAAGAGGACTAACGCTTTCCTCTGGGCTTAAAAGACCCAATAGCATTATCTCACCAGCAATACTTGCAATTGGTGTCATCTCAGGAGGATGAATATTATCAGGAAGATCCTCTTTGATTTGATTAAGTCGCTCGGCAATTAATTGGCGGCTTAAATAGATATCAGCTCCAAAATCAAATTCAGCCCAGACAAGAGAGAGTCCAATAGTTGAGCTTGAACGAAGACGGCGTAAGCCTGGAATGCCATTTAGAGCAGTTTCGACTTGGAACGTAACTGCATGCTCTATTTCTTCGGCTGCATATCCTGGAGCTTCCGTCATGATTGCAACAGTAGGAGCGTTTAGCTCAGGAAAAACCTCGATAGGCATTTCAGCAAGTTTGATCCCACTTAATATGAGTAAGAGTATAGCGAGTATACTTACAAAGAAGCGATGATGAAGGGACCATTGAATAACTTTATTAAGCACTGTTTATTCATCTCCTTCATGCCAAGTTCCATCAGCATGCATGTGTCCACTTTCAGCAGCGTTTCCACCTCCAAGTTGTTTTAGCTGATGAAGACCGTTACAGACGATCTCATCTCCGGCTAGTACTCCAGAAAGAATTTCAAGCCGGGTATCCGATCGATTTCCAATCTCTACTGGAGTTCTGATTACATACTCGGGGGTTGTCGGATCTCTTTTAAATATTACCGTCTCAAGTTTTTCAGCAATAATACAGTCTTCAGAAATAATTGCCTCCTCATACTCACTTTCTTTGATCTGGACATAAGCGATGACAGGAGATCCATCAATGAGCATCCTTGATTCATTGGGTACACTCGCCTCTAACCAAACTTTTGAAGTTTGCTTATCACTAATTGGCAACGATCCTTTTAACGCTGATATTATAGTTGTTGTATCATTTATCTTTATCCGAATCGGTGCATTTAATGGTATCTTTGAATGAACATTAGGAGAAACAAGACCACGAAAAACAAACCGGTCGACATCGAGTATTAATCCTAAATGATCTCCCTCTTTAATTAGCTCTCCATTTGAAACAGCAACTTCAAAAAAATAACCGTTTCCTTGAGATCTTACCTCTAATTTTTTTAGAGTTGTCCAATAAGGAGTTCCATCAGTATCCTGTTCAAGTTTCTCTGAGGTTAATCCAGTTAGTACCGCCATATGACCGATACTTTCTCTATATTTTCTTTCAGCCTGTCTAAAGCGGAGCTGTGAACCAGAATCTGAGTCTTTTTTACCTTGAGCCAAGGCTAAACTCTGAGTTGCAACAGCTAACTCTTGTTGTGCTTCGCTGAATGCCGAAGACTCAATTGTCGCAAGTAGATCGCCAGACTGGACCCAACTTAATCGATCTTTATGCCAGAATAGACGCCCTTTAGTTGGAGCAAAAAGGGTATAGCGAGCTTCCGGTGGAACTTCCAGTTTTCCTGGTACTGATACCCAAGTACCGAGCATTCCTGACTCAACCTTTTGAAAGGTAATCCCGAGATTTGAAATTATTTCATTTGATACCTTTATCCGGTTTGTCGATGCTTCGACTTCTGCATGCTTATGTGGTGTAGCTTCGGGAGCTTTTCCTTTATCACATGAGATTAAAGTGATACCAAGAATTACGATAATGATTTTAAATAGAAGCTTATTTCTCATTACTGCTCTCCTTTGTTGAGTACATTTTAGTTAGCTCTTTTGGCACTAAAGCAGCAGAAGTTAACAAAAGATCAATTTTGCGGGAGTCGATTTTTTCTTGTAGTTCAATATCCTCGCTTAATGTGTGAGCCAGCGCGTCTGAAGCACCTAGTGCCTCAAGAACCTCACCTTCGTTTGACTGAAGGGAGTTTAAAAATATTTTATCTAGCTCTTTCGCTTCATCTAAAGCGTTTTTCCTAAGATCTACTATTCGATCCTCATAGGCCTTTAGTTCATCAGAGAGATTGGCATGATTTTCAAGAAGATTTATCATCGTTTCATGATATTTATTTCGAATTTGATTTCGCTTCTCTTCGGCTTTTGCTATCTCGGTTTTATTTCTGGTAAAGATTGGAATCTCAAATCCTATTCCAAGACCGATTGATGAGTTCCCCCCTTCTGACTCAAAATCTGGTCCAATTTGAATATGTGGATACTGCTGTGCCATCTCAGCACGAAGATTCTGCTCTGCGGCATGATACTCATCTTCAAGTGCTTTTAGTGATGGATGATAAGTAAGAGTCGATAAAATAGGTGTATCAGTCGTAATATTTAAAAGAGGAGACTCCTCAAATAGTGATGTTATCTCTGTATTTGGTAATAGTCCGATTAGCGAAAACATCGATCGCCTTGATCTAGATTGTTCTAACTGTGCAGTCATCAATTCATTCTTTGCATCTTCAAAGCCTCTCTTAGCTACCTGCAATGAGAATGAATCTATTTTGCCAGCAGAGTATAGAGATTCTACCCAAGAGATAAGCTCTTTAGATCGTACAAAATGCTGAATTGCGATTTTTTCAAGATTAGTATTCGCCCGAATTTTTATGGCTTGCTTTTGTACTAGAGCAAGGATTTCAATCTCTTTGCCTATAAGGAGCCATCTGTTTTTATCATTATCTTTAAGTGCGGCTTGTAACTTTGGATCACGCTCACTGACTAACGGCAAACTAAAAGAGAGTGAAGCAGGAAATATTAAGGTCGAATCACTTGTTGATAATCTAGGACCGAGAAAAATATTCGGATTCTCATATGATCCTGCTTCAAGCAGTATCGCCTCACTTATATTAAGCTCACTTCTTGTTTCAAGAATTTTTGGTGAATAAAATAAAGCTAGAGTATTAGCTTCTGCAAGAGATATTCCATCTTTTAATGAAATTGATTCTGAAAGCGGGAAGTGAAGCGGAGAGTGAAGCGGAGAGTGAAGAGGAATGTACGGTTCTTTTGATTCAATGGGCTTTTCAAAGCCAGTTTCACTACGATTCTTAATACTCTCTAGCTCAGCATCAGGCATAAGTGGAACAGCCTGATATGTTGCACAGCCATTAAGCAGGAGCACCGCTGCTAGGCTAATATTAAACAGATAGTTTTCGTTTTTTCTTTGCACCTTCGATCCTTTTCTCTTCACCAACTGTCCTAGAAATGTTGGGAATTTTTACAATAAATATGTTTGTATAAGCTCTATCTAAGTAAGGTACTGCTAGGTTGTGCTAATAGATGTTAGATCAACCCAATTAGATCGCTGTAGGAGGTGCATTTGGTGAGATTAATAGAGAGGCAAGGAGATTTTTTCTATCCAAATCTGGAGGGTCTAATCTGTTAAAAGTAATTTGGACAAAGTGAACAAAGTGCAAAAAGTGTCGAGATGTTAAGTTTGCAAGTCCGCCTACTTCAAAAGTTAGTACTTGAGAGAAGTTCTCTGCTAACGTGATAAATGCCCTACTACTTGATAGCTGAGATTTATAGCTGGTAGGAAAATCATTTCCATGAGAATGAGGATCTGTCTCTCCATCATGCGAGTCACCATGAGAATGACATGGGGCATGTCCCAAATGGTTATTAGCTTTATGATGACTAGGATGGTGGTCGGTCTTACTTAATTCAGAATAAGGACTGTGACCCTCAAGAGCATGAAACGAAACACAGATAGACTCTACTACCGCAATGTTGCAGCAAACTAACCACAAAAAACATATAAGTGAGGTGTAAAGTTTTCTCTTCATTAAACTCTAAGGAGTGGATTGAAATTAAGCCTATCATACAAAATTCTATACTGGAATCGGCACTATAGGAGCGTTTCTTAAGATGACAGAATAATAAGAGAGGATTTTTAAAAAGTATAATATGAATATGTTTTTGCTATATCGCTTTTAAGGTTTACAATATCTCTTTTCTCTAACAAAACTAAGTACAAAGGAGGGGGCTATTGAGGATCTTGTCCCCGAATGATACTTCAACAGTTCTATAGCAGGGTCATAAAGATTGAGACACTAATGTGAGGGGTCAGTTAATACAGTTTGTTGCAAAAGTTTCTTGAAAAGCCTACCGGCTTTACATTTTTACTTATGACAACTGCTGTTTATCTTAATGTTGAATCTGACGCTACGCTAGCTAGCGTCAGCAATGTTAGGCTCTTATTGCACTTCGTGCTAAAGAGCCTCCCCACCCAAGCTTCGCTTGGGGGCCCCTTAAAGGGGCTACTATAGTAATTGTCTCAAACATTTTGACAATTACTATAAAAGAGCGTTATTTAAAATCATAGCTTCGTGTAGTAAAGCCAACTATTCCTTAGGAGTGATAGATCTTCATCTCTCATCTCTCATCTCTCATTTCTCTTGGACGGAAGTTCAAACCTGATCTGACTCCATGGAAGATCCTGCTTCGTGAGGCTAATGCAGCGCCAAGCGATCACAAGATCTTCTTTGAAGACTCTCTGAAAATGACCACCATTTTGGGTCAAGAAGGATCTCCTTTTCAGAAGGGATTTCTTCGTGCTCGGGATGATGAACAGGTCAGAGAATTCGAAGCACACCTCGATTCGCACGGCGTTCCTAGTGAAAGGGTCACCGTGGTAACAAACCTGGCTCCAGCGGTTCAATATCTAAAAGCTCTCTAAGAAAGGAGATGTTCGAGCTTTTTGGTAGCAGGTTTTGGGTTTCCCCCATCCTGCACTGTGATTTTATCCTACCATGACCACCTCCAATTTTACCGCCATTTTGGCGGTGATCTTGTAACGCACAAAAATTAAAAAATAGCTGCCCAAAATCGAGAAAAATTACTTTAAAAAATCTTAGGATCTTTATGTCCTAAAAATAAATAATATATGTGCAAGAGTCTACATAGGGCCCGGACCTTTTTTTTAACACAAATTTATTTGACGATCTATATTGACAAGGTTTCTGGTGAGCATCGTTAAGCGATCACACTTTCTTGATAAACCATGATTAAAAGGCAGTGATTAGCTTATAAAAATTCTTTACAAAATACCACCTCGATCTTTTGTCCAAAGCCCAGATCTCGCCACCACGACGGCATAGCGTTCGCCGAAAAACCATGTGTTATAAAGAATTGCAGAAGAACAAAATAAATTATTTATGATGGTGGTTTATGATTAATAAAAACATTAGCGAGATCTCAAATACTGAACTAGCAGAGAGGATCTCAATATTACAAAGTAAGGAGCGAACCGTAGTTCTAAAGTTTTTACTTCATCTAGGAGAGTTTGATAAAAGAGGGCTTTATCTTAAGCAGGGGTACTCTAGTTTATTTGATTACTGTATTAGAAAATTAAATCTCTCTGAGGGAACAGCCTTTAGACGAATAACAGCGGCTAGATTCTTAAGAGACTACCCTAAGTGTATAGAGAGTTTTCTTAATGGTGATATTACTCTCTGCTCAATTGTCGCTGGATCTAAAGCAATAAAAGAACAAAAAGCAGCTGTAGTAGATATTATTGGCAAATCAGCCACTGAGGTAAGATCTCTTATGGCAACAATAAGTCCAGTATCAAAGCCTAAAGAAGTTATAAAAGAGATAGTAGTAGCTCCTAAGATTTAAACCCCAAAATGAATCTTTAGAGCTTTTTAAAGAGACGATTTTGGAAGAGGTAGAATCAGAAGTGAAGACAGTTAAGGATCCAGATAAACGAGAGGTTTTAGATCGGGATAATTCTCAGTGCTCTTACATATCTAAGGATGGAGTAAAGTGTACTCAGAAACATTATCTAAACTTAGATCATATCCAGCCATTTGCTTTAGGTGGCAAATCCTCGAGTGAGAATCTAAGAGTATTATGCAGTGCGCATAACCAGATGTTTAATAGGATGACTTTTGAGGAGCGGTAGTATATCACCGCCACTGTGGCATTGGCCAGTGTGGCGGTAAAAGCGAAAGAAAAATATGTCTGTCTTTACCTTTATTTTGTTATTTCGCCAGTTTTATTTCCATGTTTTCATTTTATCGGGCACTTCCACTCAATCACCGCAGCATGTCCTAAACTTTCTGGATCGTGAGCAAGGTATCCAGTAATGATCTTTAAAACATTAAATCCTCTATTGATTTGAAAGGAGAGGGTAGGATCTCTAAGTTCCCCTTTGGTCACTAGTTCAACATATTTTTCAACACTCATTTCAGCTGCATACCTGCCGTATCCTCTAAGTCTGGCCCCAGCTCTAATTCTTATGAGCCCCTCATTAATAGCGATCTGTTCTCGGACTTTGTATATTAAAGATCCAACACCTTTGCTGCGGGTGGATCTTTTAACCATGATCTCCGCTCCATAGAGAGTTTTTCCGTTAGATGGATCGTGATTTGTAAAAAGCCCCTTGTCTGTAAAGTCACGCCAGCTAGATTCAAAATCATAATCATCCCATTTAACAATTAGACTGGCTGCCATACCGACAACTTCATTGGTGTTTGAATCCACAGCTACAAGTTGACCTTGCGGAAAAAGATTAAGATGGGATCTTATTTGCTCAATGCTCCATGGCGGTGAACTAGGGTAGGCTTCAAGAGATAACTCCCTTATCTGTTCATAGTCTTCAATTTTAGTTTGCCTAATTAGGATAGGCTCAAATTCTGGCATGATGTTCCTTGGTGATTTTTCAAGATCTGTAAGTCGAGAAACGTCTTACTTCTGCCTATTCTATAGGACTGTAGTCTTACCATCAACCTTAAATGTCTAAATTGGCCAGATTCTAAGAGGTTACAGTTGAGAAAAAATTACTCCTGAGCTTGGCTTTATTTTAGGCATCTTGCATACTCTTATCCAATGCTTGTTCATGAAAGTGAATAGGTGAATAGTAGTAGCTTTTCTTACAACTTTTATTATTTAATTATTTTCTAAAAATGGAATCAAATCTCAGATCCCTTGCCAAAGCCGTATCGTGGAGAATATCAGGTACTATCGCAACTGTTGTTACTGTTTTCCTCTTTACTGGAGAGATGCGCTTAGCCGCTGAAATCGGGGCTGTCGAATTCTTTATCAAGATACTCTTATTTTATATGCATGAAAGAATTTGGAACTTCTTTCCTAGTGGGCGATTGAAAAATGCTGAATTAAAAAACGCAACATAGTTTCTTCGTGTTAATATAGGATAAAACTATTTTGAGTTTCCTATCAATCTCTGAACACTTCTCTTCCATTCAAGGTGAGGGAAAGAACGCTGGGAAAAGATCTGTTTTTCTTAGACTCACTGGGTGTAATCTAACCTGTGGTGGCCAAGCAACAGTTAAAACAGGAAAGTTAGATAGTGGAGCTACTTGGCGGTGTGATACAATTGAGGTTTGGCAAAAGGGAGAAAAGTACGAAAAGGAAGAGCTTTTAAATCTTTTTAAAGAGCATGGATACATATCTGAGCTTTCTGCTGGTGCACATCTTATTATTACTGGAGGTGAGCCTTTATTACAGGAGTCAGCCCTGGTCGATTTTTTAGAATTACTTTCGTTAACAATACCTGCTAGGAAAATTTTTATAGAGGTTGAAACTAACGGCACTATCACCCCAACATTAAAACTTAGTGAAAGAGTCTCTCAATTTAATATAAGTCCTAAGCTAGCAAATTCTGGAATGGAGGAGTCTCAAAGAATTAATAATGAGGCCCTTTGTTGGTTTGTAGAGAATAGTAAAAGTCTTTTTAAATTTGTTGTCACACGATTAGAGGATTGGAGTGAGATAGAGGAATGTTTTGTAAAAATATTTAACATTCCAAAAGAGAGGATCTGGTTAATGCCTGGAGCTGATACGCGAGAATCACTCTCTGATCTACAGCCTATAGTCGCTGAGCTTTGCGCTATAAACCTAGTTAACTTTAGTCCAAGGCTTCATATTGCAATTTGGGATAGAAAAACGGGGATCTAACAAAAAAACCGTAAGTTGACCCTGATTTAGACATTTCCAATTAAAATGTATTCAGATGCCGCAATGAATTTTCCCTAATACCGCTAACTCATTGAAATGGCTGTCTTATTAAAAAAAAAATTTTAGCCACAGAATCTACCAATATATAAAATAGTGTCGATTTCTATATTTGAACAGGCATGACACCATCCTTTCTGTAAACGGGAATAGACCTACTTAATTGAAGGCTTTTCCCGTTTCTTTTTTTTTAATACTTTTTATCCACTCTAAAAGCAATTTATCCTGTGCCAACAGTTGCTCCTTTTTGCATACGGTACTATAAATTCTACATAATCTAGTGTCTTATTTTCGTATGAGGAAGTTTCAATGACTTACGTGGTTACTAAGCCGTGCATCGGTACAAAGGATAGGTCCTGTGTAGAGGTTTGTCCGGTTGATTGTTTTTATGACATCCAAGACCCAGCATTAAATGAAGAGTATGCTGCTGGACCCGCCGAGTGGTCTAATGACGGAGATGACGAAAAAAAGAAGCGTGGCTTAGGAATGTTAGTCATTCATCCTGATGAGTGCATTAACTGTGGAGCTTGTGAAACGGAGTGCCCTGTAGAGGCGATATTTGAAGACACCGGTGTCCCTGAAGAGCATCAAAAATTTGTTCAATTGAACTCTGATCGTACGATGAATATGTCAGATGATGAGCTTGATTCTCATAGGATTACCTCTAGAGATTAATTTATCTCAGCACCTCATAAAATCAGTAGTCAATTAAGTGCCATACGATTTAGGTTATATTATCCTTGCGGCTACCTTTCTCTCTAGGTAACGTTACCTAAGCGGCGCTCTTTTTGGGCGGATACCTTACTTTTTCACGTTAAAATTTTTGGTGCTCCATTGAGAGTTAAGTTTTTTTTATCCCTACTTTTTATTTCGCTATTCATAGCTACTGTCGCTTTTGGATACCCTGAAGATCAACTAAGAAAAAAATTAAATGATTTGGCCTCAAGGGTTGGTGGTAAGACAAATGTAGTTCTAATTGATCTCCGTACGTCAAAGGTTGTTTATCAACGAAAAGCAGAGGAGAAAGTAAAACCCGCCAGTGTTTTAAAAATTATTACAAGTGGAGTAGCTCTATCTTTACTTGGTCCTGATTACCGTTTCCGCACAGAATTTTTAGCCAATTCGACAATGGGAAAGGGTGGTGCAATTGGTGCAATTGATACTCTCTATGTCAAAGGAGGGGGAGATCCTTCATTTACCATTGAAGATCTATTAATTATGGTTAGGAGACTTAAGCGACTCGGAGTTAAGACGATTAAGAACGTAGTTCTTGATGATACTCTCTTTGATGTTGCTCATAGTCGTGTTGGTCAGAAAGCTTATGAAGCTGGAGCCTCTGGCTTACCATTTAATTTTAATACTGTTAGCTTTGAAGTTTGTCCTACTGAAGCTGGCCGAGCTGCTTTAGTAATGCCGGATCCAAGTGAGGTGTCTGTAGCGATTACTGGGCAGATTAAAACGATTGGAAAGGGGAGAGCTGGATTTAGCATTGATGATGCTGGGGCTGGATCGGGAACACTTAGCTTTAGGGTGTCGGGATCGATAAGTCAAACCAGTGGTTGCCAGACTGTTTATCGAAGTGTGAGCGATCCAACCAGATATTTTGGAGCCTCTTTATCAGGATTACTTAAAGCTCATGGAATTAAGGTTTCTTCAGAACCAACGAAAGGTAAGGTGAGTAAGGGAGCACGAAACCTTACCCGTCATGAATCAAAACCTTTAAGCCAGATAGTATGGGATCTCAATCATTACAGTACAAATTTTATAGCAGAACAGTTGCTCTACCATATAGGATTTTCCCAAGCTCAATCATTGAGTCGTGTCTCTGGTCTAGCTCGAATGGGGATGTATTTAGAAAAGTTAGGATTTTCAGATAAGCACTTTGATCTCTATGATGGGTCAGGGCTAAGTCATCAGAATCGAATAACCGCGATGATTCTAGGTAGAGTTTTGGTTGATATCTATAAGAATCAGAGAATCTGGCCTGAGTTTGAGTCATCTTTAGCTATAGCAGGACAAAGCGGAACACTTAGGAAGAGGCTACGTGGTCTGAAAGGGGGCATAGTTCGAGCTAAGACTGGGAGTTTAAACGGTGTTACTTCTCTAGCTGGATACATTAATACTGATAGCGGTGGCAGATTTGCTTTTGTTAGTATTACAAATGGGGGTGTTCATTTCAATCAGGCTCGCCGATTTGAAGAAGATCTGATAAAAGTTGTAGTAGGCAACCAGTAGTAGCAACTAATATTATAGCCATTTAAGGTAGGTAGTTTTTTGGTGATAAAGATAAGAGCCATAGTTTTCGTATTCATCTCCTTAAGTATTGGATTTGGCGCACCAGTCTACGCCTCTCCAGGGACCCTTGCCCTTTCCCGCTCGCCTGTGTTGGTTGAGTCTCCAGGGATTCGACCAAGAGTTAATTTTTGGATCGATGTATTCACCCGTTATGGAAAACACTCCTCGGTATTTCATCATCGAGATTATCCTCATGTTACCTTTGGGGTTTTAGATTTTACAAGAGAAGCAAAAGAGATGTCGCCTCATCGTCTTGAGATACATAAGAAGGCTCAGAAAGAACGCCACAATGATATAATTAGAGCCGCGTTTTCTAGGTTAGCCTCTGGTCAGTCACCTACCTCCTCCCTTGAGAAATCAATAGCTGGACAGATGAGAACTATACCTGGGGGACTGGGCAAATATCGTAAAGTTTTAGATGAGAATCTAATTAGAAATCAGACTGGTATTAAAGAGAAGTTTGAAGAAGCAATCATTCGTTCCGGTCGTTATATGCCAACAATGGAGCGGATATTTGCAGAGCATGGACTCCCTGTAGAGCTTACTAGACTACCTTTTATTGAATCTTCCTTTGATTATAAGGCTTATAGCTCTGTAGGAGCTGCTGGCATTTGGCAGTTTATGCCTGGTACAGCTCGCGCTTTTAAATTGAAGTTAACCTCGGCAATTGATGAGAGACGAGATCCAGTTGAAGCCACTAAGGCCGCTGCTAGATATTTAATACAAGCTTATAATGAACTTGGAACTTGGCCATTAGCACTTACCTCCTATAATCATGGAATCTACGGTGTTAAAAAAGCTGTTCGTACAATGGGAACAAAAGATATTGAAAGCATCGTTGAGCATAATGGAAAAAGAGTATTTGGATTTGCCTCAAATAATTTTTATGCTGAATTTTTAGCGGCTATTGAAGTTTATGAAAATTATCAGAAATATTTTCCTGGGATTAAAATAGAGCAGCCTTTAGAGTTTGAGGAAGTGCCACTAGCAAATGCATTTTCGATCAATCATATTGCTAAACAATTAAACACATCTAAAAGTTCCATTTTGCCACTTAACTATGCACTGAGTAAATCTGCTATCGATAGTAGAGTTCTTTTGCCACGGGGATATTCTTTGAAAGTTCCCAAAGGGCTTGCTCATAAAGCTGGAAAATTAAAATTGGCCGATCTTGGAATGGGTGCACCTGAAAACACTGCTAGCTCCCTTTATGGTGGAGCAACGCATAGAGTTAGACAAAATGAGACGATTCATGATGTGGCGAAAAGATATAAAACGACTGATGAGGAGATAGTAAAATTAAATAAACTTGAGAAACCTGAAGTTAGACAGGGACAGTATCTAGTCGTAAAGAAAAAAAGCTCATATAAGCCTAAGTCTGGCTCTTACTATTATGTTCGAAGTGGAGATAACTTAGGAAAGATAGCTGCGAAGCATAAAGTTACGCTTTCATCATTAATGGATTACAACGGTTTAAAAAATCATAAGATCAAGATTGGTCAGAGAATTAGAATTCCTGAACATGCTGAGAGCACTAATACTTATAAGAAAAATAGTAATCCTGGTAGTAGCGAGAATACCCCCAATCTTCGTGAGGGGAAAGTTTACAAAGTTAGAAGAGGGGATAACCTTTGGAAGATTAGTAAGCGGTACGGTGTAAGTATTGATAAGATTAAAAAAGCTAACCAGCTAGGCAGTTCGGAGCTAAGGGCAGGGGATTCATTGATTATTCCATAAATATCTCCTTAGTTGCACTATGACTGAACATCAAGAGATACGATCCTTTAAGTCAGAAAGTTTCTACGTCCTAGTTCTATTACTAGTTTTATTTATTGGAACATTCTCAATCTATGCTCCACGCACAGCACTTTATCCTCAAGAATCAGATGGAGCCGAATATGCAACAGCCGCAGTAACAAAGAGTATTGTACACCCTCCGGGCTATCCAGTTTACATGACTGTTGCCAGATCTCTAGTTAATACGTTTCCCGATAATCCTTATGCTACTCTCTCTATGTTTTCTGCATTCACTCAATCCTGTGCAGTAGTATTACTTTTTCTGATCGGGATCTCGCTCGGGGTTGTGCCGACCCTCTCTTTTGTTGTTGCTTTTATCTGGGCTACCTTTGGACCAACCATGAGAACAGCAACAGATGTAGAGGTGTTTGCTTTTCATCACTTGTTAATAGGGTTAACGATCCTTTCAGGCCTTAATCTTAGAAGAAGTAGCAATAAAAATATCTTAGCTTTTTTGATGTTCGGTTTAAGTATTGGACTCGCCTCCGCTCATCATCAAACCATTATTCTGTGGAGTCCGTTTTTTCTTTGGATCTTGTGCTCTAGGTTATCTTTCTTACCAGGTATTTTAGGAAAACTTAAAGGCATTATTCTTACTGTATGTGGATTTTTCGCCGGATTCTCCTCATATGTTTTATTGCTTATTGGATATACTAATGAACCTGTTTTAGCCTTTGCTCCACCACAGGATCTGACAGAGCTATATCATTATATTGCTCGAACTGTTTACGGCACGTTTTCTTTGACCGGAAAAATAAATCTTGAAAGTCAAAGTTACATTGTAGATCTACTTAAAAATATAGCAGGATTTTCACCACTTTTTTTACTTTCAATACCTCTTTTATTTTTCGTCATAACAAAAAAGGAGATTGGAGAGTTTTTAGCAATATTTGGAACTCTTATTTTACATGGCATCTTTGCTTATTTATTAATTTTACCGTCAGATCAAAATTTTACGGCTGAATGGGTATCTCGATTTTATCCATTAGTACTTTTTCCCTTAGCAACAGCCCTTTTATTTGTTTTAAGTAAGATAGAGCTTTCACAATCGGTACAGCAGTTATTACTGATCGGACTTATAGCCCCGGCTGCTCTTAAAATTAACTCCAATCTCTCCTATGCAGATGCTAGACACGACGAAACTACCCACTTTGAAATAACTCAGATCTTAAAAGAGCTACCAGATAATGCAATATTTATTGCCTCTACAGATCGTCTTTCACTAGCGATGTCTTATGCAACTGCTGCTCTTAAGCAACGGCCAGATTTAATAGTGGTTGTAAAATATTTAATTAACAGTAAAGGGTATCGATCAACTCTAGTTGCACGCTCTCCTCACTTTAATGATCTAAAATTAGAAGATCCATTGTTAGAGCAGATAGTTGACCGATTTTATAAAGAGAATAGATATGTTTTCTCTAGTATTGGAGACACAGGATTAAGTAATTATACAGCTTTACCACTTGGTGTTAGTTGGCAATGGATTAAGCGAGAGGATTTGCCTCCTAGAGTTGAAGTCACTAAACATTTATTATCATACTGTGCTAATTGGCCTGAGGATCTTACCTATGTACCATGGGAGAGAAAAACCTCAAGGTTGATCCTAGGAGAATTATTTTTGTGGCCATTAGTTAATCATCTTTCGCTTGTAGAGAATGAAGATGTTGCCGCAAGCTTATCCGCTGCAATCAAAAGTTTTGACTTAGGAGACTTACGATCCGCACGCTCAGAATGTTTAAAGGGGTATCAGATACTAACTGGTAGTGATGATCCGACTTTTGATCCGTATCCGATCCATAAGTAATTCTCAAAACAGTTACTTCTACGTAGAAGTAACTTGGAGCAATCTTATTCTTTCTCACTGGAGCAGGGTTCTCACTGGAGCAGGGCTCCTTTCTTCTTTCTTCTCACTGGAGCAGGGCTCCTTTCTTTCTTCTCACTGGAGCAGGGCTCCTTTTTCTCACTGGAGCAGGGCTCCTCACTTTCTCACTGGAGCAGGGCTCCTTTTGGTTTCTCACTGGAGCAGGGCTCCTCACTTTCTCACTGGAGCAGGGCTCCTTTCTTTTTTTCTCACTGGAGCAGGGCTCCTTTTTCTCACTGGAGCAGGGCTCCTTTTCTCACTGGAGCAGGGCTCCTCACTTTCTCACTGGAGCAGGGCTCCTTTCTTTTTTTCTCACTGGAGCAGGGCTCCTTTTTCTCACTGGAGCAGGGCTCCTTTTCTCACTGGAGCAGGGCTCCTTTCTCACTGGAGCAGGGCTCCTTTCTCACTGGAGCAGGGCTCCTTTTTTTCTCACTGGAGCAGGGCTCCTTCTCACTGGAGCAGGGCTCCTTTTCTCACTTCTTCTCACTGGAGCAGGGCTCCTTCTCACTGGAGCAGGGCTCCTTTCTTTTCTCACTTCTCACTGGAGCAGGGCTCCTTTTCTCACTGGAGCAGGGCTCCTTTCTTTTATACAAGCAACTTTTCAAAGAATTTCCCGATAACTAATGTGTAAGGAGCAGTATGACCCGGACATAGATTTAATAAAATATCAAGAGACTCAATGCCCCGATCGCCAAAGGTACATATAAACGGAATGACCCTCTTTATCACTAGCACAGTGGAAGAGGGATTTATGTTTCCACCTAACCCATTAATAAACAAGATCATAGATAGCAGCTTAGCCTTAGCTCAAAAGCATCATCCTGTAGAAATCTCTCACCTTGTAGTAGAGACAACACACATACATTTCTTAGCCAGAGTTGAAGCTCCTAATGACATTGCAGGATTTATGGAGCGATTTAAAACTGAATCAGCACACAGGATCAATCGATTATTAGGCAAGAAAAAAAGAACGATCTGGTGCAATGGCTACGACAGTACAATTGTCATAGATCTAGCAAAAGCTGTGGAGAAGATCGTCTACATTTACGAGAATCCATCCAAAGATGGCCTAGTAGACTCGATAGATCATTATCCTGGAATTTCATCCTGGAACTATTTTAAGCAGGGCAAAACTACAATAAAGACCCATCTTATCCCCAGGAACGCCTTTCTCAAGCTAGAAGAAAGACCATTAAAAATTGAAGATTATCAAAGAGAAACAACTCGTATCTTACTCAAAAAGAAAAAGATCTCATTTAAAATCACTCAAAACGGCTGGATGAAGAGCTTTGG
>CAZFXN010000024.1:0-3276 GCA_964523015.1 uncultured Bdellovibrionales bacterium
AATCAAACTTTCACGATAAACAAGTGGTTACAAAAAGTTATTTGTATGGCGTGATAAGTGGTTCCCTGTTTTGACTTTTCCCTAGGGATAAAAGTATGTTGCGCCCATAAACCTAAGATTGTTTTGGACCTGAGGCTGTCGAGTTAAATGAAAAGTGTATTCCGTTTCACTGTGTGGGCTCTATCTTTATGCCTATTGTCGTATCCGCTAGTTACGATGACTCCATTATTATTGGCGGCAGAGGATCAGGCTGCACAGGAGCAAGCTACCACTCCTAATAATGCCACTCCTACCGAGGCCACTCCTACCAACACCACCTCTACCAACACCGCCTCTACTAATTCCAGCACTAAGCCTGAGCTAGATGTCAGAGCCGGGGTTTGGAACAATGGTCAAGCGGCAATCTGGGATCTCGATATTATTGATCACTATAGATTCTCCGGATTTCCTGAGCGTGCTCGTGGGTATAAACCAGAGCAACCAATTAATTTTAGTCACAAATTACATGTTGGCGATCTTAAGATGGAGTGTCAGTTCTGTCACTGGACTGTAGACAAGAGTGCTTTCGCTGCGATCCCTGAAGAGGAGACCTGTATGGGGTGTCACGGCGTGCTAGTCAGCAAGCAATCTCCTGAGATCGATAAGTTGAAAAAATACTGGGCTGATGGAGAGCCTGTTCCTTGGGAAAAAGTTCACGTTATGCCAGACCACGTTCAATTTAATCACAAGCGCCATGTTAAGGCTGGAGTTACTTGCCAAGAGTGTCATGGACAGGTTCCTCAGATGGAGGTGGTAGAGCGTGCGTCCTCAATGAAGATGGGCTGGTGTTTAGATTGTCACAGAGGTCGCGGCACAAGTATAGATTGTTCGGTTTGTCATAAGTAGTAATGACGAATGGTTCGTAGTGGCATTGTAGTGAAACTGCAGTAGAAATTTAGTGGAATTTTAGACTGATTACGGAAAGTAAATGATGGACGTAAAAAGCGAAGAAAAAGTGAGCGAAGAAAAAGTGAGTGAAGAGAAAGTGAGTGAAGAGAAAGTGAACCAAGAAAACAACGGGATTTCGCGCCGTAAGTTTTTAAAGATCTTAGGACAGACTTCTGCTCTTGGTGCGGTTGGTTGCGGTAACAGCTCTGCGCAAAAGATCCTGCCCTATGTTAAAGCGCAAGATAATCAGATTAAGGGAGTTTCTGTTTGGTACAATACGACTTGTACTGAGTGTGATGCTGGTTGCGGTATCCAGGTAAGAACTCGTGAGGGACGAGCTATTAAGATTGAGGGAAATTCAAATAATCCGATCAATCGTGGTGGTGTTTGTGCGATCGGACATTCTGCTCTTCAAAACATGTACGATCCGGATCGGATAAGACAGCCACTTGTTTCTAAGGCTGGCCGAACTGCTGATTTCCAAGCGGTGACTTGGGATGAGGGAATTTCAAAACTTGTTGGTCGATTAAAGCCTAAGTCTGACCCTAAGTCTGCCCCTAAGACAGGTAAAGTTGCTTATCTTGGGAATCCAAAATCAGGAGCACTTGCTGGCCTGATCAAAGATTTCTGTGATGAGAGTGATGTTATTTACGTGCCATATAATACTGTAAGTAATGCTGCCGAAGCTAAAGCGAGTGAATTAGCATTTGGGACAGCAGGAATTCCTACCTACGATCTAGAAAAAGCTGATGTAATCCTTAATTTTGGTACTGATTTCTTAGAAACTTGGATATCTCCATGTGAGTATGCTCGTGGTTGGGCTGATGCTAGACGTAAGAAAAAGCCGTGTCGAGTTGTACATGTTGAGCCAAGATTATCTTTAACTGGAGCAAATGCTGATACCTGGCTTATGGCCAATCCTGGATCAGAGATTCGACTTGCTTTGGCAGTTCTAAAACTCTTAGTAGAGCGCGGTAAAGGATCAGGGCTTAGTGATGAGGTCATGGCTAAGATCCGACGGCTTACATCCTCAGTAACTTTAGACGGTGTTGTTAAGCAGACTGGGATCGCTAAGGATCGAATCTTAGTCGTTGCTGAACATCTTTTTGAAGCTAAACATTCACTAGTGTTAGCTGGTGGAGCATCCGCATCAACTGAATCACCATTACCATTAATGGTTGCAGCTAATTTTATAAATCTTGTGTTAGGAAATGTTGGTAGCACGGTAAATATTGCCGCAGTGAGACAGGCAACTGGTGGGGATCTCAAAGCCGTTCAAGATCTTATCGCGAAGATGAAAAAGGGCGAGATTGAAACTCTGATCGTTGACGGATCAAATCCACTTTTTAATTTGCCTCCAAGTTTTGAGTTCGGATACGGCATTAAAAAAGTTCAGATGATCGTAAGTTTGGCTTCTCATATTGATGAGACCACACATGAAGCTCATCTGATATTGCCGACAAGTACAGGGTTAGAGAGCTGGGGCGATGTAGATTCTACCGATGGAATTTACGGATTAATTCAGCCTGTAATGAAGCCAGTTTTTGATACTAAAGGTCACGGCGATCTGTTAATAGAGATTTCTAGAAAAGCTGGGAAAGATGGCGTTGCTCGTGGCCATGATACATTTCTAAATTTGCTGAAAGAGCGATGGCAGGGGATTCATACTAAGTCAGGTAGTGGAAAGCTATTTAACACCTTTTGGCTAGAGAGTGTTGAGCAAGGTGGATATTTCAAAGATAGAAGTAAAGCGGATCCTGTTTCAGTAAGAGTGCAGGACGCTGCTTTTAGTTTTAATTTTGATGTTGCTAACTTCGGTGATGACAAGAGCACTGATGAGGATACATTGGTTCTGTTGCCGTATCCTTCAGTCAGAAGTTTTGATGGTCGTTCGGCCAATCGTCCATGGTTGCTAGAGATTCCAGATCCGATGAGTCAGATCTCTTGGGATTCTTGGGTAGAGATTCATTCATCTACTGCAAAAAAACACGGCATCGCTAAGGACGACATAGTTACAGTAAGAAATTTTTATGGTGAGATAAATGTCGGTGTTGTTATTACCGATCATATTCATCCTGGAGTTGTTGCTTGTCCTATCGGGCATGGTCATACCGCTTACGGACGTTTCGCTGAGGGAAATGGCGGCAATGTCATGCAGCTTCTTTCTCCTAAGGTAACTGATGGTGTTGGATCTCTTGCACTTTTCTCTACTAAGGTAAGTATCCGTCGTGGACGTGGCAAAATAGAACTAGCCAACGTTCAAGGTAGTGATAGTCAGATGGGTAGAGACTTAGCAAAGACTACATATCTTGGAGCTACTGGGGCAGCGGTGCATGCTGCGTCAGATCA
>CAZFXN010000024.1:3376-19666 GCA_964523015.1 uncultured Bdellovibrionales bacterium
CAAAGACTACATATCTTGGAGCTACTGGGGCAGCGGTGCATGCTGCGTCAGATCACGGACATGGTGGCGATCATGGTGGCGGACATGGTGGCGGTCATCATGAACCAAAACAGATGTACACTCAAAGAGAGCATCCTATTTACAAATGGGGTATGGCAGTTGATTTGGCTGCTTGTACTGGATGTAGTGCCTGTGTAGTTGCCTGTTTTGCTGAGAATAATATTCCAGTTGTTGGACGTAAGGCCGTAGCTCAAGGTCGTGAGATGGCCTGGCTTAGAATTGAGAGATATTACGACACTGTTCATACTGAATCAGGTGGCGAGGAGCTTCATGTTTCGTTTCTACCGATGATGTGTCAGCACTGTGGTAACGCACCATGTGAGCCGGTATGTCCAGTTTATGCAACGTACCATAGTGAGGAAGGACTAAACGTAATGGTTTATAACCGTTGCGTCGGTACACGATATTGTTCAAACAACTGCTCTTATAAAGTACGTCGATTTAACTGGGGAGAGGTTGATTTTCCAGAGCCACTTAACTGGCAATTAAATCCTGATGTAACTCCACGTAGCGTTGGCGTGATGGAGAAATGCACGTTCTGTGTTCAGAGAATTACCGAAGCAAAAGACACAGCAAAAGATTTAGGTCGTTTGGTAGAGGATGGTGAGATTAAACCAGCTTGTGTCCAGAGTTGTCCAACACAGGCACTTACTTTTGGAAACCTGAACGATCCAAAGAGTACGGTTAGTAAGTTGAGTCATGATCATAGAGCTTACAAGGTTCTGAATCATCACCTAAATACTCAGCCAGCAATAAGTTATCTTGAAGATCAAAAGTATAGGGAAGTATAGGCGATGGGGAACGTACAGTCTCATAGTGATAAGCCTCATAGTGATAAGCCTCATAGCGAGAAAGAGATAAGCTACGCACGAGTAACTGAGCTCGTGCTTAACATGTTAAAGCCGCCAGGTGCTGGCTGGTACGCTTTGTTTTTTACCTGCATGTCGGCATTTTTATGGGGAGCAGTCTCTTGGACTATTCAGATCCTTGATGGTCTTATAGTTTCTGGTCTCAGTCATCCGATCGGTTGGGGTGTTTACATTACTAACTTCGTGTTTTGGGTTGGTATTGCTCACTCAGGTACTTTGATCTCGGCGGTACTGTTTTTATTCCGTGCAAAATTTAGGATGCCGATTTATCGATTGTCGGAAGCGATGACAGTTTTTGCTGTTTTAACAGCCGGACTTTTCCCGCTTATCCACGTTGGACGACCTTGGTTTGCTTACTGGTTGTTGCCGTATCCAAATGAGAGAGCGCTTTGGCCAAACTTTAGATCTCCGCTTCTTTGGGACGTGTTTGCTGTTTCGACATACCTAACAGTTTCTACAACATTCTTTATTGTTGGACTTATTCCAGATATCGCGGTTGCTCGTGATAAAGCGAAAACAAAATTTAGAAAAATGCTGTACTCATTAACTGCACTTGGCTGGACTGGAAGTAATTCTCAGTGGAAGCATTACATGTCGGCATATCTTTTCTTCGCTGCACTAGCAACTCCTCTTGTAGTTTCAGTACATAGCGTTGTGTCCTGGGACTTCGCCGTAGCTCTTGTGCCTGGATGGCATGCGACGATCTTTCCGCCATACTTTGTGGCTGGTGCGATCTTCTCCGGTGTTGGCATGGTGCTAACCTTAATTATTCCACTTAGAAAAGTTTTTCATCTAGAGGAATTAATTACCCCGTTTCACTTTGATGGAATGGTAAAGTTAATCCTTTTAACCAGCGGCATTGTTAGTTACGCCTACATAACAGAGTTCTATGTAGCCTGGTTTAGTAATAATATGTTTGAGCGGTTTCAGTTTTGGTTTAGACCATTTGGAGATTTTAAGCTGGCGTTTTGGGGCATGACGATGTGTAATTGCATTATTCCTCTGACCCTTTGGGTGCCATCACTTCGTCGAAACATTACCTATCTTTTTATCGTTTCGTTATTAATTAACGTAGGTATGTGGCTTGAGCGGTTTAACATTATCTTTACATCATTAGCTCGTGAATTTATTCCAGCTGCTTGGGGTGGATATAACTTCTCTTGGGTTGAGGTTGGAATAACTGTTGGAGCGTTTGGTTGGTTCGGCATGTACATGTGTCTGTTTATTAAATTTTTCCCGGCGGTTTCAATTGTAGAAATTAAAGAGTTAATAACTCCGCCAGTTAGAAAAAAGAGTTAGAAAAAAGAACTAGAAACAGTGGAGCGAAAAAAAGCCCAGGTAGTCACTAGAATTTGAGGAGAGTTTACGATGAGAGGAAATAAGGCAGTAGTTGGCGTCTATACTTATATGGACGATCTACTTAACACGGTTGCCAAGATGAAAGATAAGGGGATGGACTACGTTGTCTATTCTCCTATGGCTCGTCATGAGATCGAGAGTGCCACGATGCCAGAGAAGAGTAATGTTCGCAGATTTACCTTAGTTGGTGGAATTGTCGGATGTATCAGTGGTTGGTCTTTGGCGATTCTTTGCTCTCTAGATTGGCCGATGAGAACTGGTGCAAAGGACATAGTCTCTTTACCTGCATTTTTCGTAATCGGATATGAATTAACCATTCTATTTGCTGCACTTGCAACGTTTCTCGGTATTTTACATTTTTGTAAATTGCCAGATCTTTTTAGAAAGGTTGGATTTGATCCAAGATTTACTGATGATAAATTTGGTTTAGTAGTTGGTGCTGATGACAATGAAGTTGATGGAGTAAAAAAGACACTCCTTGATTCTGGAGCAGACGAAGTGACGGTTAAAGATGGAATGTAGTTTAGTTTAGTTTAGTTTTGTTGCAGATTTCGTTATGGAGAGGGCATGATTAAGTTTTCTAAAGTTTTTTTAAAAGTTGTCGTAATCTTAGTTGGCATTTGCTGTGTTGGTTTTTTCAGCCTGTCGATTAGCGCGCATGCATTGCCATTTAATGATGATATGGCAAAGACCCCGGCTCTTGTTACAGGAAGGATCGCAAGATCTGCACCAGCGGATTCTGTTTCAATTGGATCTCTTAAAGATCGAGTTGCTTCAAAAGAGGAGGCTCTCAAATTAACCAATCCAAATGGAAGTGATTTAAGTCATGTAAAAAATGGCAAACGGTTATTTGCAGTAAACTGCACCCCATGTCACGGCACATTTACTGAAACAGGAGTTGAGCCATCGCCAGTAATGGCAAAAACCATTATGCCAGGGCCTGATCTTGGTGTGTCCGCATATGCAGATAGACCAGATGGATTATTTTACGGCACGATCCATTTTGGTGGATTAGCGGTAATGCCAAGAGTTGGATTTAAACTCTCTGCCAAGGAGACTTGGGATATAGTTTCGTACATTAGATCGGTACAGAATAATAGAAAGGCACAATAGAAAAACACAGTAGAAAGTAAAATAGAAAGGCAAAATAAAAAGCACTAATAGTTAAATAGGTAAGATATGTCTCACATAGATCCACTAAACATAGATCCAGTAAAAGTAGCTAAGGCTGGGCCGGTAAAATTTGGTACAACATTTACGTCCATCTTTTATGCCCTTACATATTTTGGTGTTGGCATGTTTGGTTATGCCCTTATGGTTTATCCACATAATCTTTTGTGGGGTGCTTTTTACTCTAACGTAGTTTTTTGGATGGGCCTCTCTGTTGGTGCTGTAATGATTGCGGTAATTTTTCAGGTGGTGCACGCCAAATGGGCTCCCTCAGTTCGAAGATTAGCAGAAGCCAATGTTAGCTTTTTTCCATTTGCTTGGATGCTTTTAATGGCCTGCTACTTTGGTAGTCACGATCTTTTTACTTGGGGCCGAGCTCCAATGCCAGGTCGTGAGTGGTGGATGCAGCCTGAGTTTGTATTTGTTAGAAACGGTCTCTTACTTGGATTTTTATTTATCCTCTTAACTAAGTTTGTTAGGTGGTCACTACGTCGTGATGTAGGATTAGCTCGTGAAGTAGGTGGCCAGAGTACTGATTGGCACAATGACTCCTATAATAGATTGGTCTCTGGTTGGAAGGGATCGGATGTTGAGGGGCCAGCCATCGAAGGGAAAATGGTTGTGATGGGCCCAATCTTGATAGCACTTTACGCAATCATATACTCTCTATTTGCCTTTGAGATGGTTATGGGGATGGACGCCGTATTTTTCTCAAACATGTTCGGCGGTTTTATGTTTGTTGGGAATATCTATGCCGGATGGGCGGTGCTTGCTATCTGGATTGTTTTTCTCAAAAGTAAAGATGCAAATTTCAATTTGATGGCTGGTAAGCAGCAGTTGCACGATCTTGGAAAGCTAACTTTTGGATTCACTGTGCTTTGGGCATATCTTTTCTTTTCACAGTTTCTACCAATTTGGTACGGCAACATGCCTGAGGAGACCCAGTGGTTTATCGTAAGAACTAGGGACCTTCCGTGGAAGGCACTGACCTATACAGTTTTTGGCATGTGCTTTGTTTCCCCATTTATCATAATGCTAAGTCGGGATGTAAAAAGAACTGGATGTACTCTCGCGATGGTCTGTTCAGTGATACTTTTCGGACTTTTTCTTGAAAGATATATCTTAATTATGCCTCAGATATCTGCATCAAGTATTCCTTTTGGAATTATGGAGATATCATTTTTCCTAGGATTCCTAGGCGGATATGGGCTATGCATTAAGTACTTTATGGAGAAGTACCCACCAGTTGCGATGTCAGACCCTGCGGTTGAGGATTCGTTGGCGCACGCGCATTAGGTAGCCCCATCATTTACCGCTTGCCGTTTAACGCGATCCGTTATATCATGTAGTTATGATTCAAAGCTTCCGATGTAAAGATACTGAGAAAATCTTTAACTTGGAGCGATCAAGGAAATTTCCATCTGGACATTCCTTTAATGTGGAGATAGTGGATTATCACTAATATTAGTATGAAAAGAAATAAGCTAAACCCCATTCATCCTGGTGAAGTTTTGATGGAAGAATTTTTGACACCGATGAAGCTGAGTCAAAATAGACTTGCCATCGCTCTCGGTGTGCCCGCTCGCAGAATTAATGAGATTGTTCTTGAAAAACGTGGCATAAGCGCAGATACCGCCCTAAGGCTTGCTGCCTATTTTGGCAACTCTGCTGACTTCTGGCTTGGCTTACAGATGGACTATGATCTTGACAATGCCCGCAATGAAATCGGCAGCTCCACTGAAAAGGATATTCGAAAGCGAGCGTGACATTACTCTTTAAGTGGAACGCTGCCATTCCCAATGCCCCTTACGGATTGTTAACCTTTGTTCCTCTTACCCTCAGGTTTAGGGAAACTTTTATATTTTTTCTTCGATAATAGTATTGAGAAGAGATGTAAAGTCTACACTTAGGGAAATTCATATGCCTAAAGAATCATTGGTGCCGGCGGAGCATATCGCGAGCAAGATCTATTATGTGCGAGATCACAAAGTAATGTTGGATAGCGAGATAGCCTTATTGTATCAAGTTAAAACCAAATATTTAGTTCGTGCTGTTAAGAGGAATTCGGAAAGATTCCCTGATGATTTTGCTTTTCAGTTGACAAATCAGGAGGTTGCTAACTTGAGGTGCCATTTTGGCACCTCAAGTGGAGCGCATGGAGGACGAAGAAGCTGGCCTTGGGTCTTTACAGAGCATGGAATTCTCATGCTATCGAGTGTTTTGCGAAGTAAACGAGCAGCTCTTGTAAACGTTCAAATCATGAGGTCATTCGTCCACCTTCGACAAATGATAGCATCTCATGAATACTTATTGACGCGACTAGATGAATTAGAGGAAAGATACGATCAAAATTTTAAAGAAGTATTTAAAACTTTGAGACAACTGGTTGAGACTGCAAGTTCATCTGACAAAAAACCGATTGGATTTAAAACATAAAAGATAAGAAGTACATCACTAAGCAACTCAAAGGGGATTTGAGCAACATCCCTAAAAGTGAGAATTCTTTAGCCCCATATTATGGAAAATCACTGAATTAACCCTCATTTTGACTCTAATACCCATTTTAGCTATAGTCTGACACCCTGTAATCGGTTGACCTAAAGCCATGAGAAACTTGGGGAATTACAATTTTTTTGTTAAGCTTAGTTAAGCTTTGTTAAGCGACTTTGCTAGTGCAGGATTAAAGATTTACTTTGATCATTAAATTAGCGCGTAAGAGGATTTATGCCAGTACCAAAGAAGAGAACATCTGTTAGTAGAAAAAAGACAAGAAGGTCACATCACCATCTTACCAGAACTCATGCAAACATCTGCCCTAATTGTGGTGAGCCAGTGCTTCGTCATAGAGTGTGCATGGCCTGTGGTCAGTACCGCGGTAAGCAGCTTGTTGAGGTCAATACTCAGTAGTTGGATTCACTACTATGTCTGATCCTAATCTGCCCGTACCAAAATCGTTGCCTGTTGCACTTGATGCTATGGGTGGAGATTCCGGTTCAAAGGTGGCTGTTGAGGGTGCTGTACTTGCAGCCAAAGATCTTAACATCAATATCCTACTCGTTGGGGATCAGCCTGAAATCGAAGCTCGCTTAAAAGAGCTAAAAAGTATTGATGATCCAAGATTAAAAATTGTTCACACTCCAGAATTTATAGAGATGGACGAAGTTCCAGCAATCGCTGTTCGTCGCAAACCCCAATCCTCAATGCATAAAGTTTATGAACTAATGCGTGAGGGAAAAGCTAGTAGCGTTGTCAGTGCTGGTAATACCGGTGCCTTTATGGCGATTGGGATGAATATTGTTGGATCGTTACCCGGGGTTGTCCGTCCGCCAATTGCCTCTCTAATACCAAACGTTGGAGATGCTGGGCCATCCGTTCTTTTAGATGCTGGGGCGAACGTAGATTGCCACGCCTATCAATTAATTCAGTTTGCTCTTATGGGAAGCTATTATGCTTTAAGTATTCTTGGGAGATCTGCTCCGAGAGTAGCTCTCCTTTCAAATGGGAGTGAGCCATCAAAGGGCACTGATATTATACGATCAGCAGCGGCTTCTCTCTCTCAAACCACAAAGATTAACTTCATCGGATATGTTGAGGGTAACGATATTGGACGCAACAAAGCTGATGTAATTGTCTGTGATGGGTTTGCTGGAAATGTCTTATTAAAAGGTATCGAGGGTGCAGTTGAATTAGTGTTCGATACGATTAAGCATCAGGTTAATGATAGTGGATTAGCCAAGCTCGGTCTTTGGTTAGCTAAGCCTGCATTAAAATCAGTATTCAAAGATAAACTAGATCCATCTGCTTATGGTGGTGCACCTCTCTTAGGTCTTAATGGAGTTAGTATTATTGGGCATGGTTCATCCAATGCTAAATCCATTATGAATGGAATTCGGGTAGCCCAAAAATTAGCTGATGATGGATTGGTGGATAAAATTGCTGCTGCACTAACAGATATGGAAGGGATCCATTCAGGAGTATTTCAGGATGGCATCTGGGGGCGTGTAGGAAAAAAAATTGAACAAGCTAGTTCCAAAGTGAAAAAGGGAGCTGAACTGAAGGAAGGAGAGCAGCGAGATTCTGATGGATCAAAGCCAGGCTCAAAGGAGATTTAAATGTTGAAAGGTAATGTTGCATTAGTTACTGGTGGATCACGAGGAATAGGAAGTGAGATCTCAAAAAAGCTCGCATCTCTAGGAGCACATGTATATATCAATTATAATAGTAGCTCTGGTGCCGCCGAAGAAACAGCTGCTGCATGTAATGAATTAGGAAAAAATGGGAATGGTGGCAGCGCTGAGATTCTCGGCTTTGATGTTGCCTCTAGTGAAGCAGTTAATGCCGCAGTTGACACCATTAAAGAAAAATCAGGCAAACTTGATATCTTAGTTAACAATGCTGGTATTTCTAAAGACGGCCTGCTTTTAAGATTTAAAGATGAAGATTGGACGCAGACTTTAGCTACAAATTTAAATGGTTCGTTTTTTTGCGCCAGAGCGGCAGCGAAGTTAATACTGAAATCCCCTCAGGGTCGCATTATAAACGTTAGCTCTGTAACTGCTGAAATGGGAAATGCTGGACAAGCTGCTTACGTTTCATCAAAGGCAGGACTTATCGGTTTAACAAAAACATTAGCTAAAGAATTAGCTAGTCGTGGTGTCACTGTAAATTGTATTACTCCAGGATTTATTGAAACTGAGATGACTGGAAAGCTAAATGAGGAAACAAAGGCTGGGTATCTTAAGGCGATTCCTTTGGGACGTTTTGCCAACCCATCCGAAGTTGCTGAGCTTGTGGCATTTTTATCTGGGCCAGCCTCATCATATATTACTGGTCAAGTGATCGGGATTAATGGTGGTCTTTATATGTAATTCAGCATTTGTCTGATATTGCTGCCTTACTGCCTGAAATTATTAACAAATATAAGTCGATCGAACTGCTTGCATTACTACCCGTTTTTCTCTACTTTTATTCAGTCCCGCAATGAAGAAAGTTGTATCAGAGGCTTTTTGTCGTAGATTTTTGTCTTAGATTTTTGTCGGGGCTTTTTTCTTTGAGTATATGCTGGCAACTTCAAAGTTGGCATATTCAAGGCGAAGATTTTAGTAAACTTATCAGGAGTATAAAAAATGTCATCAAGCGGTGATATCGCAGAACGAGTTAAGCGCATTATAGTTGAACAACTCGGAGTAAGCGAAGAAGAGGTAACGCCAGAAGCTTCATTTATTGAAGATTTAGGTGCAGATTCATTGGATATCGTTGAACTAGTTATGGCCCTCGAAGAGGAGTATGACATAGAGATCTCCGATGAGGATGCTGAAAAGATCCAAACCGTAAATGACGTTATCAGTTACGTCAAAGAGAGAAAGAGCTAGTCCTAGTTCACTCTTGAAAAGTCGAGGATCGTATTTGATACGATCCTCGATTTAAGATTTCCCTCCAAAATCTAAGTTGAAATTATTATGCTAAATAGCATAGTGGTGGATATTTCCACCTTTTCCTTCTATACTGCCCCATCTCGCTGTTATAGTAATTGTCAAAATGTTTGTGATAACTGCTTCACTGATTTTCTTATTTCGTTTGGAGTCATATGGTTTCTCAGGCAAATTTAAAGAGTTTTGATTCAGAGATTTTTAATGCGCTTACTAAAGAGACGGAGCGGCAGGAATACTCCCTTGAGATGATTCCAAGTGAAAATTTTGTAAGTGAGGCTGTCCTTGAAGCTCTCGGCTCTACCGCGACAAATAAGTACGCTGAAGGCCTTCCTCGAAAGCGTTACTACGGCGGCTGTCACTTTGTTGATGAGATGGAAGAGATCGCAATCGATCGAGCTAAAAAACTCTTCGGATGTGAATTTGTAAACGTACAGCCACACTCTGGTGCTCAAGCTAATCAAGCAGTTTATGAGGCAGTATGCCAAAGAGGAGACACTGTCTTAGGTATGCGCCTTGATATGGGTGGCCACCTAACTCATGGAAGCCCAGTTAACTTTTCAGGAAAACATTACAATATTGTTGCTTATGGCGTACGGAAAGATAATCACCTAATTGATCCTGATGAAGTTTTGGCCTTGGCCCGTGAACATAAACCAAAGATGATTATCTGCGGGGCCTCCGCATATTCAAGACATATCGATTTTGAAATGTTTCGTCGCGTAGCTGATGAAGTTGGCGCAATCCTTATGGCTGACATAGCTCATTATGCCGGACTTATTGCTGGTGGAGTGTATCCAAGTCCGGTTCCCATGTGTGATATTGTTACAACGACTACTCATAAAACACTTCGTGGTCCGCGCTCCGGAATTATTATGGCTAAAGAGAAGTATGCTAAGGCCATTAATAAGGCCGTATTTCCTGGACTTCAGGGTGGACCTCACATGCATACGATTGCTGCGAAAGCTGTCGCTTTTAAAGAAGCACTCGATCCCTCATTTAAGAAATATGCCGCTGAAGTTGTAACTAATGCACGTGCTCTTAGTGAGGAATTAACGAAGCAGGGACTCTCGATAGTTTCTGGTGGTACAGATTCCCATCTGATGCTTGTAGACCTTCGTCCAGCAGAGGTAACCGGAAAGGATGCAGAGGCTTGGTTAGATGCAGTTGGCATTACCTGTAATAAAAATGGGATCCCGTACGATCCGCAGCCTCCTATGGTCACTAGTGGTGTGCGCCTTGGTACCCCAGCACTTACAACCAGAGGTATGGGAGTTAGTGAAATGACACAAATTGCAAAATGGATTAAATCAGCCATTGAAGCTCGTGGAGATGATTCAAAACAGGTTTCAATTAAGAGTGAAATCAAGGAGATGTGCAAAAAATTTCCCCTTTATGCTCATAGACTGATATAAACAGGGCACTATAAAAGAGAGCTATGTATTGTAGTAAATGTAACTGTGAAAGACTAAATGTAATTGACTCACGAAGCACCCCTGATGGTATTCGTAGGCGACGAGTCTGTTCACAGTGTGATTATAGATTTACCACATATGAACGGCTAGAGGAGGAGGCCCCTTTAATCATTAAAAAAGATGGTCGTAGAGAGCCGTTTGATCGAAGCAAAGTTAGGTCCGGTATGATCCGTGCCTGTGAAAAGCGGCCTGTAAGCGTAGAAATGATTGATAAATTTCTAGGTGATATTGAAAAGCAGATCGGGGAACTTGATAAAAAAGAGATATCAAGTTTGGTAGTTGGAGAGCTTGTAATGAAAGCTTTACGCCAGATTGATCAGGTTGCCTATGTTCGTTTCGCCTCTGTATATAGAGAGTTTTCAGATGTCAGCCAGTTTATGGAAACGTTGCAGGGACTTCTTGAAAGTAAAGAGGTCATCGACCTACCAAAGGGATCTCATCATTAACTAAAAAAACCAACCACAACCTTACCGTCGGATATAAAGATGTTTTCTGGAATAGTTGAAGAATCAGCCAAAGTAACAAAAGTAAATACAGCCACTGTGCCGTATAAGATCGTGATTGAAAGTTCCCTAGATCACACTGAAACTAAGATAGGGGATTCGATCGCCATTGATGGAGTCTGTTTGACCGTTGTTGAAAAGAAAGGAAAGGAACTCTCCTTTGATATTGCTCTAGAGACGATCCGTCGATCAACAATTGGGGATCTTAAGTCAGGAGACGTAGTACATACTGAGCGTTCTCTTAAGGTTGGAGATAGAATCAGTGGCCACTTTGTATTTGGACATGTTGATGTAAAGAGCACCCTTCTTTCAAGAAAACAGGATGGCAATTACGATCGGCTTTTATTTAGTTTACCTGAGGAAGTACGGGGCATGGTGGCCGAAAAGGGCTCTATATCTATCTCTGGTGTATCGTTGACCGTTGGGGAAGTAACAGCTGAAGATTTTGCTGTCTATCTTATACCTCATACCTCGGAAGTCACTAAATTATCAAAGTTGCCAGTTGGTGGCACTGTAAACATTGAAATTGATCAATTAGCAAGGTATGTACAGAGCCTTCTCTTTAAAGGAGAGCCGAAAAAGAGCGTCATCTCAAAAGAATTTTTAGAGAATGCCGGGTATAAGGTCTCTTAAATGATCTCATAACATTTTTTGGCAAACTAAATTTCAATATCATGACAAGCAATTCCGATAATTTTTTATCACCAATAATTGAAGTAATCGCTGATTATCGTGCAGGTAAGATGGTCATAATTGTTGATGATGATAATCGGGAAAACGAAGGTGACTTAGCGATTGCAACTGAGCATGTAACTGCTGCGATGCTTAGCTTTATGATGAGGGAAGCTCGCGGTCTTATCTGTGTGAGTATAGACCAGGCTGTAGCAGAGAGATTAAAATTACTTCCTCAAGTTGATAATAATAATTCAAGATACGGCACCCCTTTTACTGCGACAATTGATCATAGCTCGCTTGCTCATGCTGGGGTAACTGCAAGAGGACGCGCTTTAACAATGACCAAACTATTAGATTCTAAGTGTGATTCTCTTGATTTCGTCACTCCTGGGCATGTTTATCCGTTAGTTGCTAATCCTGCTGGCGTTCTAGCTAGGCGTGGCCAAACTGAGGGAGCATATGATTTAGCCCGCTTAGCAGGACTTAAACCCTCAGGTGTAATCTGTGAAATATTAAACCCTGATGGCACGATGGCTCGTGGGGACGATTTGATTGCCTTTGCAAAAAAACATGAGTTAAAAATTACTTCGATAGAATCGATAGTAGGTCATATTATCGCTAATGAAATTATCGTTAGGGAAGTTACCTCCTCAGATCGTCAAACAATGTACGGTAAGTTTAGGGTATCTGTATTTGAAAATGATGTTGATCGTAAAGAGCATTTAGCTTTGACTTATGGGCTAGATGACCAGAGTAATAAAACTCCATTAGTAAGGGTGCATTCAGAGTGCTTAACTGGGGATGTTTTTGGCAGTAGGCGGTGTGATTGTGGTTCGCAGCTATCAACATCAATGAATAAGATTGTTGAGCATGGCAAAGGCGCTCTGCTTTATTTAAGACAAGAGGGCAGAGGTATTGGGCTTGTTAATAAGCTTAAAGCTTACGAGCTACAAGATCAGGGTCGCGATACTGTTGAGGCTAACCTTGAACTCGGGTTTGGGGCTGATGAACGGGATTTTGCTGTTGCCGCAAAGATGCTTACTGCACTAGGAATAGATAAGATAAAACTTCTGACTAACAATCCAAATAAACTCTCCTCAATGAATCAACTTGGTATTGAAGTCACTGAGCGGATCCCTCTAGTTTCTCCAGCCAATGAATATAACCAGCGGTATCTTGACGTGAAGCGAACTAAGTTGGGGCATTTGATTTAGAAACTAGCTCGATATAAATAAACACACAGGAGCACGCGGAGAGCACGGAGTTAATTATTAGGAGGGGCTTCCTTTTGGGTCTCGAAGACCGACAAAGCCCCAAAAGAAACCCATCCTAATAATTATATCGATGCCTGGCCTCCAACTGGGGCCTTTTTATGAGATCTTACATCCAATATTTTCAGATAGTTAGCTAGAGTGTTCACAGATTCCTAAAATTTCTCCCTAGCTATGGCATTCAAACAATGAGATCTGTACAATACTAGGTTCTGCTTTTTGCAGATAACCCTTAGGCTATTAAACTATGAATCACTGAATCACTGAATCACTGAATCATTGAATCACTGAGTCACTGAGTCATGATTTAGTAGCATAACTATTGGAACGGAAAGGTATATTTTATCAGTTCGTTGTTTAATTTTGGGAAGGCTTGTTGCTCAATTAGCTAGTTGAGCCTTGTTCTTTTTAGTTCTTTTTATAGATTTTTCATCTTTGAGATATGACTAGAGTAATCGAAGGAAAATTAATCACCTCAAATTTCCGATTCGGCATAGTTGTATCCCGCTTCAATGGATTTATTACCTCACAACTTCTTAGTGGCGCAATTGACACCTTAGTGCGTCATGGTGCTAGCGAAGATAATATTACAGTAGCCCACGTTCCCGGGAGCTTTGAAATACCTTTAGTTGCTCAACGACTTGCCAATAGTGGCACCGTTGATGCGATCATTACTCTTGGTGCTGTTATTAGAGGTGCCACCACTCATTACGATTTAGTTGCAGGAGAAGTGGCTAAGGGAGTATCAAAAGTTTCTTTAGAATCAGATATTCCTGTTATCTTTGGTGTTATTACAACTGAAAATATTGAGCAAGCAATTGAACGAGCAGGCTCAAAGGCTGGCAATAAAGGTGCAGAAGCTGCACTTGCTGCAATCGAGATGTTAAATGTTTTAGCTGAAATTAAAGTAGGAAAGGCTCACGGAAAAAGCATAAAAGTGAGTGCTGTTTAGAAGTAGTGTATTTTTGTTGTTAATGTATTAAGGCATTAGTTATGGGATCCAGACGTCAAGCAAGAGAGAACGCACTTCAAGCTTTGTATCAATGCGATACACTAGGTGAATTTAATAAAGACTGCGTTGCTCTTTACTTTACATCTTTTCATGGAGCCTCTGAGGACGGCGCCCCTCAGACAGAAACCGAGTTCTCTAGAATCTTATCTCTTGGTGTTGTCGAGAATTTAGAATCAATTGATATGCTTATCTCTAGCTGTTCACAGAATTGGAGTTTGGGCAGGATGTCACGCGTTGATAGAAATATTCTAAGAATTGGCGCATTTGAAATATGTTATCTCCCTGATGTTCCGCCTAACGTAAGCATAAATGAGGCGATTGAAGTTGCAAAAAAATATGCGGCGGATGATTCCCCAATGTTTATTAATGGTGTGCTTGATAAGGTAGCAACTGAGATCAAAGCGAATGATGGGATGCCTGCCCAGGTACTTAAGAAAGTCAGTAACGCTTAAGTAACGCGTAAAACTAATCCCTTAAGATACTCTCCCTCTAGGTGAAATATGCTGAAAGGGTGATCCTCTGATTGACCGAGGCGATAAATAATCTGAACATCACGTCCTGCTTGGGAAGCGGCTGAAAATACTGTCTCTTGAAATTGCTCTTTGGTTATCAATTGAGAGCAGGAGAATGTAAAGATAATACCATCTGGCTTTATTGATTTAATTGCCAGTCTGTTAATGTCTCTGTACCCATCTACGGCACCTCTAATCGCATCACGATGTTTTGCAAATGCTGGAGGGTCTAAGATTATTAGATCATATTTTTGGTCGATATTTCTAAGATACGTAAGACAATCATCACAGATTACGTTGTGAACTGGGGTAATAGGGGAGGTAGTGCTTTCATGATTTGTGAACTTCTGTATGTTGTTTTTTTCGCAATTTAATCCGATGTTCTCTTCACAAAGCTTTAAGGCGTCCTTTGAGGCATCAACTGAATCAACACTTAGAGCGCCACCAGCTAATGCATAAACAGAGAATCCGCCAGAGTAGGAAAATGCATTTAGCACAGTACGATCTTTAGAGAATCTTTTCACCAGCTCTCTATTGCTTCTCTGATCTAAAAAGAAACCGGTCTTTTGACCACGTTCCCAGTCGATGATAAATTTATAGCCATTCTCTAGCGCGATTGGTTGATCAGACTTTTCTCCTAATCTATAGAGGGTAGCTGGATCGGCAGCTTGAGTGTCATTTTTAGAAGCTTTTCTGTAGATAATAGAGATCTCTTGGCCAAAATGCTCTTTTAGAGCTGTCTCAATATCATCAGCAATTAATTGCGCCCCGGTATTTTGGTACTGAATAACAAGAGCATTGTCGTATCGATCGACAATTACGCCAGGGAGACCATCTCCTTCTGCATTAACAACCCTATACATTGTTGTTTTAGGATCTAATGTTAGACCGATCTTTTGTCGCAAAGTAATGGCATCACGGATCTTTGTTTTCCAGAGATCTTTAGTTGGTGCAGTCTTTTCAAAGGTGAAAATTTTAACAGCGATTGAGGCATCCGCCCAGAAACCAAACCCTAATGTTTCTTTGTCACTGGAGAGAACTTCTACTACCTCGCCCTCCTGCACCCCATCCTTTGCATCAATGATTGTATCAATAGCACCGGAAAACACCCAGGGGTGACGACGTCGGGCAGATTTATCCTTGCCTGGTTTAAGAACTACTTTTTTTATACTCAATTTTGTGGCTCCTGCATGGTGCTTTGTTCTTTATCTTTGCGCTTTTACTTCAGCCGTTGCTTTCTTGATTTTTCCTTGTCGAAGGAATCCTATCTCTGACACTGACCAATCAAAATGTTTACTTTCACCAGTCTGTTGAATTAATACACAACCAGTTTTGATTGTATGAGGAAAAAGTATATTAACCCATCCTTGCGGACCATAATATGGAAATCCATTCTTTGAGTATAGTGTTGGGCCAAGCCATTGGCGATAATCTATAATTGTTTCAAAATCAGAATCATCAGGTCTTACTGCATTGCACGAGGATCTATGTTTTATACGAATGCCGCGTGGAAAATCACTTTTATAACTGCCAAGCTCAAGGAAAACCCCATCTATTTCCTCTTCTGCTGGGATATTAATTAAGATCCATTCATCGCCAGTTTGCTGTCCACTGTTAGTTGACCAACGTGTAGAGATGTCACGATCGTGCATAAAGTTCGCAAACTCATCGGATACAGATGACGATACCTTAGCTTTAAGTTTGTATGCAGAGATTCTTCTCCTTGAGAGATCTTGCCACGATCTATCTAAGGTAATGACACCTCGCTCTTTAATCAGGTGATAAGAGGGAGAGAGTAATTTTTCAGATAATTCAGGAATACTTTGAAATTCTTTAAATAAATCATCTGAATTAGCTTCACTAAACTTAGGAAATGATAGATTAGGGAAAGATAAAGACGTCAATCCTACTGGCGCAACTATAAGTGCAAGTATCGTTAAAGCAAGTGGTAGGAC
>CAZFXN010000024.1:19676-39792 GCA_964523015.1 uncultured Bdellovibrionales bacterium
CAGAATCTCTCTACGATTGTATTTACGCCACAGGATAAAAGTAAAATTAAAATTGAAACTATAATTGGAGTTAAAGGCACTAGGAAAAATCCTGGAATAAGACGAGAGACTGTTGATAGAGGAGCAATTTGAGCAAGTGGTTCCGAAAGAATAACATCTAAAAGTACAGCTAGGCTCATGGCCATTAAAGTATTGTATAGAAATCGATCGGTAGATCTCTTGCTACTATAAGAATTGCGGCAAAAGCTTCGATAAAAATAGATAGCTGAGATCAGTATAAAGATTGGAATTATAAACGTAGAGCTAACATGGCTTCGAGAGATGACCGGCAGTGGCAATTCAGGACCAAATAGTGGCCTTAAAAATCCAGGGATTCCATCATCCTCAGCCAATCCAGATTTTGTAAGTGGATAATCAGGAAATAACGGTAGCTGAGTTGTTAATGACATATAGATAGCTGGTAATAGTACTACAGCTAGACCGAGCCAAACGCGAGATGTCCTACATCCCTTAGGTTTTGTAACAATTACATAGCTCAGTATTGCAGGAATAATAGAGAGGTATAGTGCGCTTTGTGCATTTCTGATTGAGAAAAAAATTAGAATTAAAAAGGTTAGAGATGAATTTTTAGGAAAATTATAAAAATAGTAAAGAGCAACAATAAGTAATGGCAACCAAATAATTGTAGATAAAACTGTTGTATCTAAACCAAATAAAAACAAAATAGCTAAAGGAAGTAATATCGAAGCAGTTACTGCATAAAAATTTGTATAAAAATTTGATAGCTCAGGAACCTTGATTTCAGATTTTGGCGCTTTAATTCTAGACTGCTTATTTTGATGCCAAGTAAAGATTAGTAAATATAATCCGAATGATAAAATCGCTAAGTTTAAAGATATAAAGTAGGTAGATTCTGTTACTGGAAGAAACTTTAGCCAAAACTCATCAAGTTGCCATGCGAAAAAAGTATTATAGGTAAAATTAATTACTGAATGATTGCCGACTATTACTTTGTTGCTTGAAAAGAATGAATCTACAGTTAAGTCAAAGAGATCAAGGATCAGGATAGAGGCAGCTCCAACTATCAAAGCAGCAATCAAGGCATATATTATATGAGCTGAATTATTTTTAGTCATAGAGCGTTCCAAACTCGCTGCCAGATAGGGATTGAGCTTATCTTGATATCAGTATTAATGGGACAATTAGTAAGATTAATAAAATTTGAATTTTCGTATGCTAGATAGGGGGTCACTGTACAGCCATCAGCTTTAGCAGCATCTGCTTTAATAAATGGGAAATAAGTAAACTTTATCACAGCATCTTTAGTTGTTAATTTTAAAACTACATCATTCGAACTCTGCGAAACTATCTCCCCTGATCCTTCTATAAAATAGTTTGGGGTATAGTTTAATCTCTTAAAGATGGAAAATTTCTCAAAAGACCAGACTTTTTCATACTGCTCCGGGTGCTTTAGAAAATAATTTTTCCAGAAAGGCTCATGAGCGACTATTGAACTTACATTTAAAAGATTCAGGAATTCTTGAATCCCTGAATCTTTTCTAGTTCTAAAACTTTCTGGAATTACATCTGTATACCACCACTGAGTATGATAATAAGCGGCTGTAATTAGAGGTTTATTGGTAAACGAAGCAAGAGGCGCAACATGGCCCCCACTAATATCTTGAAGTACGAAACCTGAAAATAGTACTCGTCCATCTCCAGCATGCTGCTTAATACCCCCTGCTAAGTTCTCTACTAACGGTGAAGCAAAGTAATACTGCTCGATACTTCTATTTGATAGCAGATATGAAACACTAAACGGTATAGCAAATATAAATCCCCCAGTTAATGAGGTGAGCAATAGTTTTATGTTGGTTGGATTAATAAGTACAGAGTTCCAAATTTTCTCAAAAGTGAGAGCTGTTGGAACACACATACAAATTAAATAAACGATCAACATTCGATCTAATTCTAATTGTGGTTTAAAGGAGTAGAGAATGGCACCACATACAAGAAACCAACCAGCAGAAAGAAATAACATCTTTTTATGGAACTTGTTTGAGATAAGAAAGATTCCCGGTAATCCTAAAAATAAAAGAAGCGGATTAGCAGAGATAGCTTGTTCTCTTAAGTGTGAGAGCGCATCTTTTAGATTGAATCCAGAAGCTTTCATCTTAAAAAGCTTTTTATCATTAGATAAAGATTTCTCAGCTAAGGTTGCAGTGTCAATAGTTGCAGTTGGGTAGTGACTTGATTCTGAGACAACAAATGAAGCTACTTTTGACACTGTAGCAAATGGAATAACCCAACTAAGCTGAAGTAAAGAAAATAAGATAATCCAGAGGAGCTTTCCTCTGTTTTTTATCAATCTAGGAAGGGACAATACCCCAACAAAACAAAAAGGTAAGAAGACTATAATAGCCCCCGGCCATAAAAGAGTGAGAGTAAAAGATAGAAAAAATAGTAAAAGTTCAGATCGGCTAATGTGAATATCTTTTGCTAGAAAACAGGAGAGGAGTGCTAGGTTAAGTGGGATCAAGGCAACTGAGACTGTAAACCCTAAAGTTCCATACTTTAATGACCAGCGGTACCACAATAGGCTGACCCCGAGTGATAAAAGTGCACTTACAAATTGTACAAAGCGGGAGCCTCCGTATTTTGATGCAGCTAACCCAACAGAAAGCGGCAGGAGAAAAAACAAAGTAGCAACAACGATGATATTATAACTGTCGATTACAGAGAAAAACGCAATCAATGGACTAAACAAGAGAAATGGACTTAGCACTCCAGTTGCAAAAAATTCCCGTGCATCGACTCCTGCATTCCAATGAGGACTGTAAAAGGGGATATAGGGAAAGTTCTCCTTTAATAGAGTTAATCTATAGATAAAGGAGGCATGGTCATCTGAAAATAGAACTCTCCCATTAGCTTCACAAAAAAAACTATAGGTTAGGAGTAGAACTGAAATGATTAGAAAAAAACTCCAGAAGTTACGAATTTGCTTTTTTAAAACATAATACACAAAGAGACCACCTAAGAGGATCTCTCCACGAATACTAGGCCCCTGAAGTAGGTTGTAGTATCGAACTAGCCAGTCTGATAAAAAAACTAATGGAATAACAGAAACATACCCCCATGGGTTTAGAAAAAGTATTGGATTAAAGGTTTTTCCAAACGTTATTCCACCAATTATGAATCCAATTCCCCAGATAAATGAGTATCTTAGAGAAGCAAATATTTCAAAACCGGAGTTGTCCCAGAATGAACTTCTTCCAGCTAGGAGACCAAAGAGGATTATAGCTATGCCAAAGGATACTAAATAAGACCCTGGTGGTGGTTTTACGGACATTAAGTCCTTTTTTGAACCTCCACCTTCGAAATCAAAAATTATGGGAACTTTAATTGAGGACATTTCGCCTATTAATATTCACTAGAATAGTCATTCATTGAGGTCATATTACATGAATGTTAGCTTATGAGAAATTGTGGAAAAGAGAATTTTTTTGTAAACTGTTCAGTTATGGATGTGTTAGGATCGCACCCACACGCTGAGGGATAACCTTAGTTCAGTTCTTTTTACAATTTAGCTTGAGGAGGGCCATTATATGTTGTTTCAAACAGGGCAGGAGAACTTGATAGTCTCAAAAAATCTCTTAAAGATGATGGAACAGAGGAATGAGGATACTGATTCTTCGATAGTGTACCAGTCAGCTAGTAAGCTAAAATTGTCACCGATAATCTCCCTCCCTCCTAATGTCACCCTCTCTGAAGCGGCTAAAGCATTTAGTCAGGTTGATGCAAAGTATGCATTAGTCAAAAGTGCACCGGAGATAATCCTAGGAATTTTAAGAAAGGATTTATTGCTAGATGTTTTGTCAGATCAAGACACCATGACTGCCTCTGTCTCTGTTGCTACTGTTATGGACAGAGATTTTTCAATCGAACCAAACTCATCAACAGTTCTTGAGCTCTTAAAGCGATTTATTGTTGGACGTAATCAATGTTGCATAATAGTAAATAGTATAGGGGATCCTGTCGGCATTGTGTCATTTCATATGTTGGTCACAATTCTTAAGGAACGCTTTGCCTCACCATCCGAACACCTTAACAAAATGCCTTAGACGCCCGACTATAGATGACCACCTCACTTAGAACTTAGAATTAAGAAAGGAAGGTCTAAAATTGCGACCCAATATTGAAATAGAGCCTGATTGATGGCTCGCCCTCTCGCTCGTCAAGTGGAAAGCCGAGGTCTAAACTGATAGCGCCAATTGGACTTAGGTATCGAGTTGCTATACCAGCTCCTTCTCTTAGATCCTCAATCGAAGCAGCCCTACTTTGCAGAAAAACAGAGCCAATGTCTAAAAACCCGGCAATTTGTATCGAATCATCGTAGTTATATAGAAGTTCAAAATTATTTTGAAATAAATAATCCCCACCTAATGAGTTTCCGAGATCTCCTTTCGGACCTACTGAATTTTCTCTAAATCCCCGGATAGTATTATGTCCACCGATAAAAAGACGCTGACTAATAGGAATCTCCTCTGTATCTGCAAATGGTAAGAGACCAAAGAATTTAACGTTATTGGCAATGGTAAATTGTTTTGCAAAATGAAGAGGCTGATAAAAGGAAAATTTTACTCCTCCACCAACATAGTTTGCCTCAGATCCGATCCCATTACTTGCTAATTTAGAATCAAGTCCAAGGAAAAACCCCTTCCTTGGGACAATGGCACTATCTCTGTGATCAAAATTCAATGATCCTGACAAGAAGCTTAGATTAAGAATTCCACTATCAAGATCAGTTAAGATTACATCTGGCTCAACGTTAGATAGATCTTCTTGTGATAGAGTATGACCAATAGTGAAACTAGTTTGCTCATTTATATTCTTATCGACAAAAGATGAGAGGGCCACTCTATCTAGATCGAATGGCAATACACCATTTTTGAGCCTCTGGAACCTTAGATCTTCAGTAAGTCTAAGATCTTTCTCTAAAAAGAATGGATCGGTATAACGCAAACTAGCCACACCCTTACTTATCTCGCTACTGTCCCTGTCATAGTAAGTATCAACTCGAAGACCAACACTTCGACCATCTGAGAACAGCTTACGATCAATAAATTCACCAAATGTATGCAGTCCATATTCTGAATTTGCACCGATTCCTAAATCTAAAGATCTTAAGCTTCGCTCCAGTACTTTAATAGTAAGTGCTTCTATCGGATCATCATAGGCACCATCCGTTGGTTCAATTTGAACCCTAGAGAAAAGGCCAAGTTGAAAAAGATTTCTTTTTGATTTTTCAAGCTCTTTCTGGTTCCAGACACTACCTGGTGAAACTGTTAAATTTTCTAGAACAATTTGCTTACTAATTTGAGAGATACCAACAACCGAGATTTGCCCGATGTGAGTTTGTTCTCCTGGATCGATATCAATATTAAACTCATCTTGATTAAATGCCCCAGTTGAAAGGGTCGCGTTAGCAAAGCCACTTTCCCTTATTAGTGATATGAGATTTCCAATATACTTATTAATTTTGTTAATTGAGTAGGGAGCTTCAGGTAATGTCGGAAGCTGAATAGTACTTGGCATTCCATTCATCTTGAGCTTATTTGTGGACACTCGAGGACCTTCTATAATTATATACTCTATGCTGACATTACGTTTTTTTGAGGAAGAAATTTTGCTTTGAACGGAAATTTCTGGGAATCCTTCTCTTCGATAAATATCTGCTATTGCCTCTTTAAAATATTCTATCTCTTTAGAGATTGCATATTTTGGGTTAAGAAAACGATCCGTAAGGTCTACATCTTTACGACCAATTCTTGAGATTAATTTTTTCTTAGAAAGAGAGGATGTCCCACTAATAGTGACTTTACGAACATGGATAACAGGACCTTCATCTATAGTAATAGAGTAGGTAATTCGTCCTGTTTCTATGTCCTGATTTTCAGTATGAGCGGTTGTTGCGTATAGATGCCCCACTTGACGATAAAGCACCTCAATATTTTCTAGTAGTATAAATATCGTATTACGTCCGAATGGTTGTTTTCGTCCAAAGAGGTTAATTGTTGATAGAAAATCATCAGCTGAGAATTTAGAGTTGCCGGTAAACATAAAAGTTACTGGAGATTCTAGGGTCGTAGTCAGTCTTAGATTAACCTTCTTGTTTTGCGGCAGTGTCTCATATTCTGCATGAAGACGTGCTTGGATATATCCATCTGAACGCAATAGTCTTTGTAAAGAACTTGTTAGTTCGGTTAGGGTCTTTTGAGTTGCAACAGAATCCTTTTTAGGAAGATCAACTAGCTTTAAATATTCTGAGATGTCATCGCCCAGAAATAATAGATTATTTATCTTAGATGGTTCTTCTTCATCTATTTTAATTGAAATTTCTCTGCAAAACTCTCCATCATCCGAACAGCTAATGTTTACTGAACAGCTAAGATATCCAAGATCATGATAATAGGATAAAAGTTCTTGCCCTAGTGAGTTAAGATTATGCTGAGTGATACGAGAGTCTGGATCAATACGCAAAATCTCTAAGATCTTTTGCTTAGAAATAGCCTTGTTGCCATTGAGTTTAATAGTAACGAAAGGTATTTTACTTGAGAGTACGGTATAAGAAAGATCGGCAGAGTAAGCTACAACTTCCTCAAGTGGCAAGTTCTCAAGACCAGTAATAAAAGCTAGGTCAGGCTTAATCTGATAGTGTCCTAGTATTGCTGATTCTTGCCTTCCACTACTAAAAGAGTTTCGACCGATTAGTTTTAATTTATTACTTAGATTCTTCTCAGCTATAATTATGGGATTCAGTGTTCCTGTTTGATCATTATACGATGGCTCAACACTTAAGCTATCAATGTCAGTTACACTTTTAATTACTGAATAAAATTTACCAAATAATGGTCGTTCTTTTTCTAGGTCAGTTAGACCAAATGGAGAGGAGAGATCGTCAAGAACAGATTGGGATAACTCAAATCCAGAGCGGGTAATTAAGCTGGCGATCTCCTTCTCTGAAAGACCAATATCGGAAGTAAAGGAAACTTGAGGGCTAGAAATGGGACCCTTGGCTTCTAGCATAATAAGGGTGCTTTCGCCGGTAGTCGAAGGGACTTGTGTCTCAGCTATAATGTCGATAAATGGTTCTGAGGTTAAGGAAGTGACTCCAAGAGTTGCAGAGGAGATGCTAAATCGTCTTTGACGAAAACCGAACCAGCCACTTAGAGCCGATAGTTCTCCATTAACTTCTGGATCTGCTAATGATCCATAGATGTGAAAATTACAGCTGAGTTCAGCCTCAGCCCAATTTGCAATTAAAAATAGATTGTTTGGAGCTTTTAGTGCGATATCTAAAGCAATTGAAGATAAAAGTTTATTCTTTGAAGATCCAGTAAGGGATTCAGCACTAGTCAGACCTAATGTCAGTGATTGGATAAGAGTTCGTAGTGTGATGTTTCTCTCTATCTCACCTTTATTGATTATAATTTCACCATTTAATGAGAAACCGTTTTTTATGCTGCCAGTAAGATTAAGATCTGAAGAGGCAAGTAAAAATGAATTTTTAATTGGAGAAAACTCACTATTAGATAACTTTATATTAAGCAATGAATCTTCAGAGTTTGCTGGATCTAGATCGCCAGTGAGAATAAGTTCTCCTCCATTAATTTCACCAGTCAGGTTTGGAATTGAAATCTTTCCCTTATCGAGAGTAAGAGCGCCGTTTAACTTAACAACACTTAGATCGGCAGATTGGATTAATACCTCTCCATTATTAAGGGAAGCTTTACCGGTTAGAGAGGGAGAGAGCAGATCTCCAGTAGCTAAAAGATCGATATCCATCCGACCACGCACATCATCTACTGCTGGGATGAGAGGGAGGAGAGCATTTAATTCGATAGTCCCATTAGCAGATAGAGTTATACCTTCAGAGGTGGAGATATGACCGTCAATAACCAGATTGCTATCTAGACCCCGAAGAATAAATTTTGATAGATGAGTTTCTCCGTTAGTAATTCTGAATTCTTGGGGCGATGGCATCTCTAGGGTATAAGTTTGACAGCCAAATGAGAGTTTATTTAATTTTAAAATCCCCGAAGAGTCTTTAGCTTGTTTTTCCTGTCGATAATCAAGCGATCCATCAATCAATGAACAGGCATTACTTGGCTCTATATCATTAAGAGAGAAATTGACAGCATCAACAGAGAGTGAACCGGAACCCTCTTTGAGATCCCCATAGTACAACACTGAGAGAGATTTTTTTGAATTATTAACAGCTAAGGTAAATTTTCCATCTTTAAGAGACCCCTTACCTGAGAGAACAGAGCTCTGAGGAGTTTCAATTAGTGCTAAATCAAGTTCAAAATTAGCAAGTAGTTTAGTTAGTTCAGCTTGCCCGGTAAGTGCACCATTTAAAGTTAAGAGAAAAGGAGTTGGTATGGGTTTCCCTAGAGTATTGGTACTCCATAGGGGAACCTTCTGTCCGCTTATGCTTAAGTTCTTAAAGACAGTTGTTCCATCACTTTTAGAAAATATTTCACCTTCAGTCGACAGGGTCTTATCAGAGTTTGATGCCTTAATTAGTAGAGAAGACTTCTTATGCGTTGCATTAAATGTGATATCTTGAATGTACCTTCCAGTTACCCCAACCCCTTGAGCAAAACCAGAGATTTCAACAGAAGGATCATCAATGGTTGCACCTACCTTTATGTTAACATTCACTCCCTTTGCATCGATGCCTCCTATGGTTATGTTTTTAGCAGATCCAGTAATAACTCCAGATATCCGATCTTCCTCCAGTATGAGGGGCTCACTAATTTCAAAACTTGAATTATCTGACCAGGCATTTCCTACTGCTTTAACCTTTAGCTTTTCGTCAGTAACTTCAATTTCATATTGACCTTCGATTTCAGAAAAGATTAATGAGTCGTTAAATAAAGAAGCACTTGTGTCATCTTTATTTTCAAAGGAGCCGGTAGCCTTAATCTTTTTTAAGTCTCCACTAACCTTGCCTTGTCCTAATAGTACTAATGATTTTAAATCTTCTAATCCGAATGAATTTGGATTTATTTTGAAGTCAGAATTTAAATCAATCTTGGTTTCATCTTCGTAATTGATTGATCCTGAAACATTTAGTCGACTCCCCCTTTTACGGATGGACCCTTTCTTGATTGATGTTTCTCCATCATGTAGGCCAAGGGTAACTTGAGTTTTTCCAAGACTGAAACTATCGTTACCCTTTTTCTTTAGAACAATTCTACCGATTGTAGGTACTAGCAGAAATTTATCCTTGGGAGTGCGAGTCACCTCTAGGTTGACCTTTTGAGCAGTAACCTTGGTATCCCCAAACGATTCTGTAAAAGTACTATTATTCATCGTAAGCTTATCTAGTCTTAATTGCCAACGATCAGATGATTTATCTTCTTGGGGTTCTGTTTGAGATTCTTTTTTAGATGTAGATAAAAATTCTATAAATTTAAATGTTGGACTCTCGGGAGAAAATCCATCAGCAATGCCATTATTTAATATAAAATGGGATAAAATAATTTGACGTTCTCTGATTTTACTTAAGCTAACCGAAGCATAAAGCTCTTCAAATCCAAGCACCCGTTTCTGGCCACAGACGATACGTGCATTGTAAGCACTGGCAGTAAGAGTCATTAAGGAGATAGAGAGGCTGTCTTTTTTGAATAAGCATCCGGTAGACTCTCTAACCAATTCATCCAGTAAGTCGGTTAATTCTGAAGCGATGTACCGTTTTGTTCCAACAACGCCGATACCGATCATTAGCCCTAGAAAAAGGCTGAACAGAACAAATTTGTTTCCTCGTTTTTTCAAGGGATTAAATTACTGACTATGTTTCCAAGCATGATAAGAGCTTCTTACCAAGGGGCCTGATTCGATATAGCGAAATCCTTTCTCTAGACCGATACGACGATACTCATCAAACTGCTCAGGTGTTATAAATTCTTTAACCGGCATCTGATTTTCTGATGGCCTTAGGTACTGTCCAATCGTCATAATATCTACGTTATGATATCTAAGATCATCCATTAAGGATAGAACTTCCTCAGTCGTTTCCCCTAAGCCCACCATTATTCCTGATTTGGTAAGTACATTTGGATACATTTTTTTTGCCGCACCTAGGATCATTAGTGACCTTATATATCCTGAATATGGGCGAACTTTTTTGTAGAGACGAGGCACTGTTTCAGTATTGTGGTTTAAAACGTCGACTGAAGAATCCAAGATAATTTTTAAGAGATTATCATCTCCTCTTAAGTCACCAACCAGCACTTCTACTTTACATTGTGGAGCGTGTTGTCGAATCATGCTTACTGTTTTAGCAAAGTGTGTTGCTCCAAAATCAATTAAATCATCTCTATCCACAGTAGTGATAACTATATGTTTCAGATTGAGCTCTTTAACAGCAATACCAACTCGATACGGCTCTAATGGATCCAGCGGCTGAAGGTTTTCCGAGGTTCCTTTTTTTACTGAACAGAAATTGCATCTCCGTGTACAGAGGTCCCCCATAATCATAAAAGTAGCTGTGTGGTGTGACCAGCATTCCCCTATGTTTGGACAACGGGCTTCTTCGCAGACGGTGTGGAGCTTTAATTTTTTAACGACCTCTTTTGTTTCTAGAAACTCTGGAGAACCAGGCGCTCTAACTTTAAGCCAGGATGGTTTCTGGACGCGTTCGTCTCTTTTCCTAGTTAGGTTGATAAGTGTCGGTGTAAGTGGTGGGGCTTGATTGTCCATTGCTCTTAGTCCTTTATTCTCTGCTGTTACTTTTTTACTGCATCAGACTTTGTATCAACTTTTGCATTAAACTTTGCATTCAACTTTACAGCATTAAAAGTGCGGGAACTTCTAGAGCTTGCTTTAGAAACTTCATAAAGTTACCGGCCATCACGCCATCAATTATTCTATGATCAACAGATACCGTAGCTTTCATCGTTAGTCCAGGAACTACCATGCCGCTTACAACAACGGGCTCTTCCTTAATCGCACTTACAGCCAATATGCCACCCTGCCCAGGATTGATAATCGCGGTGAAGCTATCAACATCAAACATCCCCATGTTAGAGATGCTAAAAGTGCCACCACTAAGGTCTTGAGCTGTTGGTCGACCAGCACGGGCGCGATCTATTGAGGCTTTTGCTTCAAACACTACATCTTTTAGACTCATCGTATCTGCTTGATGAAGTACAGGAATCATAAGGCCATCATCGATTGATGTGATGATCCCGATATTAATATTATCAGGCTCAAACATCATACCATCTTTCATCGATCTATTTACTCTAGGTTCATTACTTAGAGCATAGGCAACCGCTTTTATAATCAGGTGATTAAAACTGATTCCTTCATATCCTGGAGTTTCTTTTAGGATAGTCCGTAGCTTTTTGGCCTCAGACATATTGATAACAGCAGTAACATAGAAATGAGGTGCTTGAGTTACGCTCTCTTGCATCCGTCTGGCAATTGTTTCACGCATCTTAGATAACGGAGTGGATTTTCCCCCGGTTATTGCACCAGGTGCTCTAGCAATAGGCACTTTAACAACAGATGGCCTTAGAGGTTCAACATTACCAACTGCTTGTTGTGTAGAGTCAACTTGAGTTTGAGATTGTTCGGCCATTACTGCATCTATGTCTCGCCTAATTACTCGGCCTGCAGGACCAGTACCAGAAACCAAACTGATATCAATGTTTCTATCCCGAGCTATTTTTCTAGCTAAAGGAGATGCCTTTACTCTATCGTTTTCCCGTTGAGATAACATCTGTGTTGTAACTAAAGTAGGTTTTTGATGTACCGGAGATGGGGCTGGTGGTGGTACTGGTGAAGTTACTGATGGTGGCGATGCTGCAGCTACTTGTCTTGCTGATTCTGCCTCCTTTGAGTGTGTGGCACTTGCGTGTGGATTAGCACCATTTGTTTTTGTTGTGTCTACTTGCGATGCGCTAATTTTTTCGCCAGCTTCTCCAATAAAAGCAATAACCTCCCCAACATTGGCAGTAGCTCCAGCAGGAGTTGCAATCTTTAAAAGAACGCCTTGACCAAATGATTCGATCTCTAGATTTGCTTTATCGGTCTCTACCTCAGCTAAGATATCGCCACGCTTAACCTGATCGCCTTCCTTTTTCTTCCAGCCGATAATCTTTCCAGAGTGCATGGTGTCACTCAGTTGTGGCATTTTTATCTCTGTGGCCATAGGCCTATTTGCTCCAGTTATAAGTTGTAAGTACCAGTTTTAATTTACTATCTGTCAATTCTAATGGCTGGTTTAACTAAAGATACCGTAATTTATTAGAATTGAAGAATATCGAGATTGCCTGTGTGTAGCAACTAGTTGAGATACCAAACTTGCTTATGTAATCTGTTGATTATATTCTCTTTATCTTAACTTCCTTTACACAAGAATTAAGAAAAGCTTCTCAATTGTGTAACCAGGATGAATTTGAGACTTAAATGACAATGACAAGCTCCGATCAAGCCTCTTCAAATTCAGTGAAGAGCCTAACAAATAGTCAAGAAACCGTGCTTACTCAGATAGGTAGGATAGAGGAGTACTTTGATAAACTTGAGGATCTAGAAAAAGAACTTAGCATAGATGAAAATTTTAACTGGATTAAAAAGATCGAGAGATTTGTTTTTAAGATTGTAGATGGTGAAGTAGGTCTCTTAGAGGCAAAAGCACAGAAGGCTTCTTTTTTTAAGAAGATTCTCGCTAGCTCAGATTGTATAGAGATATTTGAAGGATTACTTGATCGGATAAATTATCTAAGCCAAACAAAAAACAGTAATCATTTTGAAGATGCTGAAAGCCTTCAGGAAAGAAAAGATGTCTTGGTATTGTTGCAAGCGTTTATTCATCTTTATGCTCAAAGAAAATATAGCTTACTTGCAATGTTTGGCCCTCATCATTCACTAGAGCTTGAACGTACTGATAAGCATGCTCGATTGTTTGGAGCAGAGATTTTAAGTGGACCTGATAAACATTCGAGAAAAGGAATTCTTGTCGATATTGGATTATTTTGTAGAAAACTTGCTGGTCAAACTGTGATGGTTCGAGCTCGTGCTGTTGTTGAAAATAATACAGGGAAAAATGGCGACAGGAGAGGAGAAAAAAATAGCAATGTTACTAGCATTTACTATCCAGTATGGTCGAATAAAATATTAGAGAGTATCTACATAGAAGATCGAGTCACCATAGAGATCCCTCTTCATCTAATCAATCTTGTAGACACTGATAGCAATAATATCACCTTAGAGTTAGGATTGTTTTCTAATACAGGTGAATGTTTAGATAAGATAAAGATTGAAAAGCAGAGACGGCAGCAGAGCAAGTTAGCTAGGCAACAATATTCCCCACCAAATTCTCCAAATCTCTCAAGCAATTCCCCGGTCAGAGAGAACGAACCGCTTCAAATCGATAAATCTATTATACATGCCCTTAGTCTTACTTATAATCCTGAGCAAACAACCATAAGTTATGATCTTAAATTAGTTAATCCAACTGGAGGAGGTTGGTATGTTGTTTTTGAATTTTTAGACGAGCATGGCGAAATTCTATACGATAATCGTTCAACTTTTTTTAAGCCCTCTCTTTCTTCTGAATCTGGTCACGAAAATAACGTTCCGTACAAATTGTCGTTTAAGCGATTTATTCCAGCAACTAATCCGACTAATGCAACTATTGAGAGTGTATTAAAGCTCAAAACAAAAAGACTTGGATTAGGTTGGATGAAAAAGAGTATTTACTTAAACGTGATTCTCTTTACCGCGACTCAAGAGAAGCTTGATCAAAGAGAGGAGAGATTCTCCATATCTCGTAAGTCGGCTGGTAAGATTCCGGGGAAAATTCGATTGTTCAAATCTCTCTTCGCGATCCTCTTTACTGCTCTCTTTGCTCTCACTCAGAGATAACTTTTCAGCTACCTGTTCAGCTACAATCTCTATCTCTGGCTCAGGTATTTTGACGGCATACTGCTCTCTGTCACAAGCCGGGCACGATCCAATTTCTCGAATTACAATTGAAGTTAACATTGAACAGCGCGGACAGTTATCGATAAAATTTTGCCAAGTAGGTTTGAAATACAGGAGAAGAATTAAGCTGCCAATAAAGTAGGGAAGATAATAAACTGCCCCTGTAGGGTTAATCAGATATTGAATTAATGCAACTAAAGATAAGGATCGGGCACAGATTATAGGCATGATGGTAAAGATAAAAAGCTCATGATTAGCCCTCTCTACCCAGATAACTTTATCATCAATTGCCTCTTTTTCAGCTTTACGCTCGGCAATAGATTCTTTGGTAATACCAAAGATGCTAAGTGTGACTACTGCTATTGCAACTATCCAACTGATAGCACCGTCTACTTTAACAGTGTGCCTTAAGAGATCAATAATCGGCACCGCTGCTAACATTAAAACTATAATCCAATAGTAATTTTTCTCTTTAATCTGTGTTAGCACACCTTGTAATTTTTTTACCTTTAGATATGTCTCTGTAATGTTTATAAACAAAAAGATCACTAGTGTTAAGGTAATAGCTGCCAGTACTATTGTCACAGCTTCAAATGAGAATAATTTTTGAGTTATTCTGTTACTCGATAGTATTTGATAAAGGATCAGGTCCAGTGGCATTGAAAAAAGGAGGCAGTTCCAAAGTTTGATGCTTCGTCTAAGTGAATCAATACTTTTATACCGAGCAATTCTTACAGGTAGGTGATGATTTGAGCTTTTAGAACCCATATAGCTATTATTAGGGTTATGAGGCTTAAAGTTGCATTTGATAGCAACCCACATAGACCTTTTTCATTAATAATTATAATAAGATACCTAAATGTACGGAATGGCTATATAATAGAGCATGGATGCTAAGTAGCCGAAGATTTAAAAGAAGTGCAAAGAATGACTAAACTCCCTTCCTCCATAATCCTATTCACTTTGGTAGCTGTATTTATCCCAATTTTTGTCTCAGCACTTGAAACTCCTACCACTGCTTTAACAAAAGCAGATAAAACGACTTACAATCTCTCAATCGATTCTTCGGATTCAATCATAGGGTGTGAATTAGTACTACGTGCACACAAAAAAAAGAAAAAAGTAGTAAATGGTCAGGGAAAGGTACTCTTTACAAAAACAGTTCAAGCCCAACCTCTTACATTGCAAGCTCTAGATATATCTAATATTAGAGGCACAAAGGGTAAAGAAAAAGTTTATTTTGTAGCCGATCTCTCATGTTCAGGAGGGGAAGTTTCTTCAGAAGTTTTTTCACGAAAATTTAAGGTTAAAAATAGCAATACTTTTCCTAAATTTGGAACTTGGTTAGCTCAATTTGGAGAAAGTCTAGGATCTAATTTTTCAATCACTCAAGCTTTTCCATCTTTACAGTTCTCTAAATTAACTGATTTTCAAGATCCTGATGATGGCACTAACCGTTTCTTTGTATTGGAGCAAACGGGAAAAATTTATCATTTTATCAATGATTCAGCGACCGCAACCCGAACTCTCTATCTTGATATTTCATTTAAAGTAGCAGTAGGTGTTGAAAACGGGCTTCTTGGATTAGCTTTTCATCCTAATTTTTCTACCAATAGATATTTCTATATTCATTATATTAATACATCTGGTCAGAGTGTTATATCTAGATATGAAGCTGATCAGTCTGATCCATCAATTGCCGATTCGAACAGTGAATTAATTTTGCTGACGATTAGTAAGGCGGAAAATTATCACCATGGTGGTCAGTTAGCATTTGGTCCTGATGGATATCTCTATTCTAGTATCGGTGACGGTGGACCACAGGGAGATCCTTTAAATCGCGGACAGAACCGGAATGAATTATTGGGATCACTCCTTAGGATAGATGTTGATACAACTTCAAATGGTCTTAATTATGGAATCCCTAGCGATAATCCGTTTGTTGGCAAAAGCGTGAAAGTAAGAGAAGAGCTTTTTGCTTACGGCTTTCGAAATCCGTGGCGGTTTAGTTTTGATTCGGTAAATGGCAATATTTGGTTAGCTGATGTAGGCCTCTCCTCTAGAGAAGAGGTCAACCTAGTTGTCAAAGGTGGTAACTACGGTTGGAAGATCTTTGAAGGAAACGTCTGTCTTGAGGGAGCAATTGCTTGTGCGAGTAAAAAATTTAAAAAACCAGTTTATGAATACCCTCGTAATCTTGGTCAATCTATTACAGGTGGATATGTTTATCGAGGTACGGCATTGCCATCTCTTATTGGACGGTATCTTTATGCAGACTTTTTAACTGGCAAAATATGGGCTCTGAAGTACGAGAATAATAAAGCTACTGTGATTACACTTGTGGATACCTCACTTTTTATCTCTTCTTTTGGACAGGACAAAGATGGAGAGGTTTATATTCTAAGTTATTCTGGAAAGATTTATAAGTTATCTGAATGAGAGCTTATCTAAAATCACTAAGGCAATCTAAAACGATTAAGATAGGCTGTTAGGTTTGCCAGATTATTATCAGGTAGGCTTATTTCATCATAAAGCATCGGTGAAAGTTTTGTCTTTTCACGATAATCTGTAAATGATCGATTTAGATTTGCAGTATGACATCCAACGCACATAGAGTTGTATATTCCTAATCCAACATCTACATTTGCAGAGAGATTAGCTGGTATTCCGAAGTTTATCTTTCCTATCTCTGTTACATTTCCTTGTAGATCGAAATTGCCACCACTTGGAGGAGATCCACCGGGAGGATTTGAATTATCAGGCCCAGTTGCACAGGCTAGATTGCCTTCTTTCTCTCTTTTTTTGTACTTCTTAAGTTTTAGCTTTAGTTTTGCTTTAGCAATTCCCGTTTTAAGAGCAACCTTGCTTTTAGTTTTAGCTTTTAGAACCGTATAAGTTACAAATTTGTCAGAACCTTTTAGTATCCCGGCTAGATATCCGCTGCTATCAATCTCGGCACAAGTGACAACCCCTGCGGAAGTTTCCTTTGTAAATGTATTATCGGGATTAATAATAGTGCTATTAGCGTAAAGATCAGCAGCTAATATTGATATGGTTACAATGATAGAAAGTTTAAACGACAACCTCATTTGAAATCTTTACCTAAGAGAACAATCCTAAGTTTGAATAGGCTGTGTTCGTAAATGGTTCAGTAAAGATAGCATTTGGATCTTGCCCCATTTTAATCACAGCTTCTTTAAATGCTTGTCTAAAGTCGACGTGTATCTGAGAGTCTTTAAAATACTGCCCAGCTGCATTAATTACTGCTGGTGTAGGTGTTGGTGTTTTGACGCCACCATTAACGGATCCGCCCATGACAAACATTGGAGCAGCATGGCCATGATCCGTTCCAGCTGATCCATTTTCAAATGTTCTTGAAAATTCACTCATGGTCATGATAATAACTTTATCCCAAACACCGAGTGCTTTAAGACAGTTTGTAAGTGCTGAAATGCCACCATTAATGTCATTCAATAAGCTAGTTAAACTACTTCCTTCGTTTGAATGAGTATCAAAGCCACCTTTTTCTAAGTAAATTAGTTTTACACCTAGCCCACTTGCAGCTACTAGTTTTGCAGCATCACGGCACTGATTTCCAAATCCAGTAGTAGGAAATGTTACTGGGAGAGTAATATTTGTCTGTTGCTGAATCGTGGCTAGGAGAGACTGTAGGTTAACCATTGCACCAGTTACATAGAGTCCACTTTCTCCTGACGGTGTATTAGCTGTAGTAATTACACCCTCTCTGATGTCTCTAAGCCACTTCGTTCCACTTGTACCACCCCAAAAACTATCTTCGCCAAAGCTACTTAAGTTTCCAAGGGACTTTCCTGGATTACATGATCCTTGAATTAGTAACTTTGATCCACTAAGGGAGACGGCAGATAGAAATCCTCCCATCTGACAAGCTAAACGGGCAAACCAACCAGAGGAATTAGCAGGTGATCCATTTAATATTCCACGCATCCAGATCTCTGTACTTTCCTCATGAGATCGATTCTCATTCATATGACCAACCATGTTGATCAACCCTAATCTCCCTTCATCATAGATCTGTTTAAACGCCGTAAGGGATGGATGTAGTCCCTGTTCGGAATTTAAAGCAAGAGCAGCACTTGGATATACAGTTGGCATCTTAGCTTTATATGCATCATGTGAAGGAGGGGTTATATTATAAGAGGCACCTCCAGCAAGATTAACTAAGATAAGGGTCATTCCATTGGCCTGAGCACCAGGATCTGCAAAGGCCAGTAGTCCGCCAAATGGTGACATAACATTGTGAATCGCTGCTCCACATGTTCCTACCGCAGCCATTTTTAAAAAATCTCTTCTTTTAATTGCGCTCATAAAAAACCTTTATTACTTCATTCTATATTGCGGTAGCATTCCAATAATTGTGACAAGTCCTCGAACTTTCCACCAATTATCGGATGCTATATCAGAGTCGAATAAATCTTTATCTAAGAAGTATTGACCTTGACCGAGATAGCTTTGACCAGCGTTACATTGTGATTTATGCCAGCTACATGGTTCTAAATTGTAATTTAAATATTGAATTAAAGAGCTTTTCTGTGTTTGATTTAGTTCGACTCCGAGGATGTTAGCAACACGATCAACTGTTTGCTCAACGGATGGTTGTCCAGATAGAAATTGCGCATGTAGATCATACCCATCTTCAGCAAGGGTTTCATCGCTCTGTTTCATGAGCATTAAGATTACATTTCTCCATTCTAAAACATAAGCTTCCCCTGCTAGAGCTTTATCATCCCAACCGAAAACTGTATCAGGTCTTAGTGGGCGTTGCCCCATAGCCTTTAATTCATGATCAATATAATATAAATCTAGTGGTAACTTAGTAGATCGAAGAAAACCAAACAGAAGGTCTACAGGATGCTTGATAAGAGTTTCTTGAGATTCTTGGGCAAAAATAGATTTAGATTTCATTAATTTTTTTATTGCTGGCAAAATATTATATCCAGCATTTCTTATTTCAGTTGCCAATTTTTTAATGGCCGCTGATTTTGCATAAGGATTAACAAACTCTTTCCATAGATCTTCAGCTAAGTGCTCGGCTAGGCGTGGGTGATTTAATGTAGCTTCAAGTACATCATCCATATCATCAACCACTGCTTGATATGGTGTGCCATTAAATATTATTTTATTTCCTGGAGCATGTAGATCTGATGAATAGGCACTATAGCAGTACCACTTTCCGTTAATATTCTTTCCTTGAATAAGGTGTCCTGAAAACGCTAAGGCTGAGTAGGCGATATCTAAGTTAGAGTAAACTGTTGATCCATTTAGATCGGTAGGACCAACAGTTCCGAGCTCCCAGAATTCTCTTGCGTAGTTTTCATTAGGACTTGATCCTAAGTTTTCCGCTCCATTTAGCCATCTAAGATGCATTAAATGACTGTTGTTCATGTCCTTCATGTACTGCTTATAATCACCAGATCTAGCGAAGTACTTTACTGCATCGACGTACTTAATTAGAGCATGACGCTCGCAAGAATTGAGAGATGAAGAAGAAGTTGAAAGCCTTTCATCATGAGCAAAAAAGAATAGTTTTTCAAAGAATGGATTTATAGATTTCTGCATTTTATAGTAAAGGCCATAACGAACTCCCTCTGTTGAAAGGTCATTTGGATCAGTAGGATCGCAGGTGTCATTTTCAGGATCATTGGGTAGGCGACCATCACATTGTAGATCTTTCTCTATCGCATCTAATTCAGGTTCAGCTATATAGGTCGTAAGCCTGTCGACAGTTTTTGATAATCCCTCTGCGACAGCGAGGTTAATCTGTTCTTGAGCTGCACCAAAAGCGAAGCGATTAAATAATATTCTGGCTTCTTGTTGACCAAACGGTCCCTTGTACTCATCTAGGTCTAAGAAATCCGGCTGAACGCAACCTTTTTTCCCTGCTTTAGCTAGGGCAGCATATTTACTAAGTTTATTTCCTTTAGATTTTTTTAGTAATGCATTATAAGATTTAAATTTACTATTTTTAACAACGCCAGGAGTTTTACCTAAGCATTGGATCATCTGTTTTTTTGTCTTTTTCCCTAACTTATAAGTTACTTGTGTTGAGAAATAATCTGATTCAGTTACTACAACTCCG
>CAZFXN010000025.1:0-39289 GCA_964523015.1 uncultured Bdellovibrionales bacterium
GTTTTAATCTTTATCCTTCTATTTTAATTATTTCCTTAATGATTTCATGGCAGCTACCCGTCCACAGATTCTTATTCCGGCTCGCAAATTTGCATCTTCACATAAACCGGGAAATTTACGTATGGTGTCCATGAGTCTTACTTAAATTGTCTTATTAAGGTGGATCTTTTACCGATCATTGTGCCACTGGGAATTAATGAGGAGGATCTTTTAAGAATTCTTGATAATGCTCAAGGCCTCTTAATAACTGGAGGTGAAGATATTGTGCCAGCAAGGTATGGAGCTGTGCCGCTTGTAATAAATAATATTGTTGAGAATCAGTTCTGTATTGGAGTGCAGTCTCATCCTGAGATTTTAGTTGAGGAGGGCAATCTCGCTTGGCTGAAACTTTTTGCTGCCTTTGGAGACGCTGCCGGTAAGTTTAATAAAGATTTAATAAATAATAGAAAATGATATTCTTATCGTGTAGGCTTAATTTATCATGGCAACCGAAATTTTAAAAAACTCTAGTGGGGACACTCCCCCACACGATTCACCGGAGATGATTGCTCTTTTGCAAAAGCTCTCTCTGGATGAGCGAGCCAAACGATTCTTTGATTTATGGAATTTCGCTCGTGACATGCAGTGGACCGGGATTAAAATGAGAAATCCTAAGATGACGGATGCTGAGGTTACCCAGGAGTTTAAAAGAATAATGTTCGAATTTTATGAGAAGCAGAATAACAACCATGAATGATGTTTCTTTTGCTATCTGTGATCTTGTTGAGTGTCTGAATCGATACAGTGTAGATTATCTTGTCGGTGGCTCTGTTAGTAGTAGTTTAAATGGAATTTTTCGAACTACTAATGACGTTGATGTGCTACTTGAGAGACCTTTAACTACTTCTTCTGTCTTGCTGAAAGATCTAACTCATAAATTTATAGTCAATGAAGAAGCACTTATAGCTAATCACATTGAACACCGTGCTTATAATATCTTTCATGAGGCATCAGCTTTAAAGATAGATCTTTTTCCAGGACACACAGAATTCCATGCTCAGCAGCTGACTCGCGCTACACTTGTAAAGCCCCCGTCCTCCCCATGCGCTTTTAAAATAGCAACTGCTGAGGATATTGTACTTGCAAAATTATTATGGATAAAAAAATCAGTCTCAGAGAGACAGAACGCTGATATCCAAGGTGTAATAAGACTTAATAAAGCAACGCTGGATTATGATTACTTAAAACTTTGGGCAGAGAAATTAAACCTAACTCAAAGTCTGGCCAAATTTATAGAGTGTGATCTTTAACAAAATCGACCATCCCAAAGATCAGTTAGGAATCTATTTAGCGGCATGATTTTAATTCCATCTACTAGACGTTCCCGCTCATCAAAACTCACCATAATTAAATTCTTAAATACCTCCTCCTCACCAAGCGCCTTTAGTCCTTTAAGATGAGCAGGAGAAATTCGGCGGGCTGATTTTAATTCTATGGCCGTATGCTCTCCTAAAATAAAGTCAACCTCATAGCCCGATGTTGAACGCCAATAGCTTAGAGGTTCTTCGCTAACATAGTCGACATAGCTAGATAGTTCATGAAAGAGATATGTTTCCAAAGCTTCCCCAAACTCTGCCGTATCTCGCGAAAGATGTTTGCGGCCCTGTAGAAATCTGACAACACCGACATCGAAGAAATAGTATTTAGAGGTGGCTACCGCCTTACGTTTTTTTGATTCTCGCCAAGCAGGTAATCGTCTGGCAACTAAGGTATCCTCTAGGACTTGGAAATATTCTCTGACAGTTGTAGGTGCCACCTGAGCGTCATTTCCAATACTTGTAAAACTAATCTGCTGACTATTACAAAGTGCAGCTACATCAAGAAATCGACTGAACGCTGGCAGGCTACGAATAGCAGTTTCGATTGCGATTTCTTCTCTTAGGTAAGACGATACATAGTCTTTAAGATCACTCCAGTAGGAACTGGAAAAGAAAATAGATGGAATCAATCCTCTACTCAAAGCTCTTTCTAAATCAAAATGATCCTTTAATTCACTCATCACTAAGGGATGGAACATCAGGGATCTGGCTCTGCCACCTAAAAGGTTAACTCCCTTTCTTTTTAATTTACGAGCACTAGATCCGGTGAGCAGAAATTTTATCCCGTTCTCTTCAATCATCAACTGGATTTCATCTAATAGCTCAGGAAGTTTCTGTATCTCATCAATGACTATTACTTTGTCCTTAGCAGATAGCTCCCTCCTTATTAGCCCCGGTGATTGACTTAGCGCACGATAAGTCTCTACTTCGAGAAGGTTGTAGACTTTATGACCAGCTAATTGGTTTCGAATTAGCCAGGATTTCCCAACTTGCCTCGGGCCAAGCAAGAGGCAGGATTTCTTAGCTAAAATCCGCTCGATATCTATAGATCTATTAATATCAGGCATTTATAAATAATTTATAGCGAGTTATTCGCTGTATTACATGTAATTATACGAAACACTCGCTGTTTGTCAAGTTGAATATGCTCACCTACAAGGACTCTTATCCAGAACCTAACTCAAAGTTTAGCCAAATATATAGATAGTAATTTGTAGGGGCTATTAACTAGACGCCTCAGTCATCTTATAAGCCCAGTAGGCTCCTAGAACTTTCTTAACGTAATTTCTTGTCTCTTTGTAAGTTATGAATTCAATAAACACTTCAGATTGAGTATCTGGATACCGTTTAAGCCAACGATCAACCGCCTCTCCACCAGCATTATATGCGGCAATTACTAAGTGCCAATTTTCCCCATACTTATCTAGCAATCTTTTAAGATGGTTTGCACCAAGGGCTATATTTATCTCAGGGTTAAATACATTCTCAGGTTTGCCCTCTTTGTATCCAGTAAATCCCTCTAGCTCAGCAGTAAATGGCATAAGTTGCATTAATCCAACTGCACCAGAATGTGAGATGGCAAGTGGATCATAGGCACTTTCAGTTCGAGTGATCGCCATTAGTAGAAATTTATCTACACCTGTTCGCTTAGATTCTTTGGTAAATATCTCATCAAAGTTTTTTGGATACAAAATCTCCATTAACGATCCTAAACAGCTTTTTTCTAGGATGGCATAAGTATCCTCACTAGAGCGGAGCTCTTTAATTCCTTCTGCAGGAGAGCCTATCTCCTTAATAAATTTAGCCCGAGCTCTCACTTGACCGGCGCTTAATGAATCATTCCGTAATGCAAAAGTTAACTCTTCACGAAGAATATCGCTAACGCCATACTGAGCAAGGGATCTCAGATACTGTTTCTCTTCATTTTCGAGATAAACTTTTCCACTGCTGCATTTTGAAATTGATGTGCTTTGTGCTTTAGATTTTGTTGGAATCTTAATGTTGGGAGTTGCAATCTTAGCTCCACGCATTAACCAGTAATAATAAAGTCGCGGATCGTTTTTAAAAGACGCAGTCGTTGATAATGTTTTTGGGGCGGAAGCATATTTTAGCCAATACTCTAAAGCAACAGAGTCATAGTAATTCTCTTTTTTGTCATGCTTTTTTGCCTCAGCTAGAGTTTTTGCAGCATCATTATTTTCCCCATCCCGTAACTGCAACATGCCTAATCTTAAACCAGCCTGAAATCGGTATTGATGGCCAGTGATCTTTGTTAACATTTCAAAATCCTTTTTGGCTTCATCAAATTTCTGTTGTTCCTCTTTTATCCTAGCCGTCATGTAGATAGTGTATGGGGATGCCCCAATCTCTTTTAGAAGTTTCTCGACCTCCGGGTAATTATTCTTGTTCCATGATGAGCTGACCTTTTCAACTAGAGCAGCAACTCTTACTGGACTTCCTTTTTTAGAAGCTTGATCAAGGAAGTTTTCAAGAGATTTCAAATCTCCAGTGCCCTTTAAGATTTTAAGATTCAGATCAAAGAGAGATTTATTGTACCCGGCAATTGATTTTGGTTCGGAATGACTTTGCCAGACTGATTTAGCTTCAGAGAGTTTTCTTTGTAAAACTAGAACTCGAACTTCATTTAGCCAAAAGGCTGCATTTAAAAGAGTATTTTTATTTGGAAACTCTTTTTTTAAGATCTTATTCTGATACCGGTATGCTTTCTCTCCAGCCATTGAAATAGGATACCTAAGTCTTGTATCCTGAAGCGTTCTAACACAGGGAAGATATTTATCCTGACGACACAGGGCTACAGCCAATAGATATGACATCTCAGGTTTTAGAGTTCTTGACTGTCTATTCGTGATCTCGTTAATTAAAGATAGCTCATTTTTAATATCAAGTTTTTTGTCATCTAAAAGAGAGATCTCAAGATCGAGTTTTCGGTGATAAAGAGTGGCAAAGGGGGGAAGCGCTCTCTTTTTTAAGTTACTCAAGAGGGATCTCGCTTCAGCGAATTTTTCCTCTTTTATTGCAGCTTCAACTAGGTATAGATCTGCCCAGTCTTTAAGATCAGGCTCTTTTGAAAGCTTAGCTAGTATTGCCTTCCCGTCGTCAATTTTACCGGTGCTCAAACTTAATCGAGCTTTTAATAAGGCTGCGCCAAGAGGTATTTTTTCATATCTTTCGGTAATTTCTGCAAAAGAGGGGGTATGGGATATAAAGACCATTAGACAGGCAGCTATGGATAAACAGAGAGAGGGAGTTATTCTTAATATTTTCATCAATTCACGCTAGTTGAAACAAATCTTTCTTAAGGATATTGTCAGGAAAATCATTATGAATATAGTCCTAAAAGTATGTGGGAAAAATTAAGAGCAGTAGAGGAGAAATATGAGGAGCTTGGACGTCAGCTCTCATCTCCCGAAATCATTAAAGATAGAGCTAAGTTTCAAAAGTTCTCAAAAGAGTACAAAGGGCTTAATGAATTAGTTGCCGTTTTTCGTGCCCATAAAAAGGCTAAAGAGGAACTATTAGGCAGTAAGGATCTATTAAACTCGACAAAAGATGGTGAGATGTTAGAGATGGCCAAAGAGGAGGTCCATCTCCTTGAGCTTGAAATTGATGAGCTTGAAAAGCAGTTACAGGTCTTACTTCTACCAAAGGATCCAAACGATGATAAAAACGTTGTGCTTGAAATCCGGGCTGGTACTGGAGGTGATGAGGCTTCAATCTTTGTTGGCGATCTTTATGAGATGTATACTCGGTATGCCGATGGGCAAGGATGGCGAGTTGAAGCGATGAATTTTAGTCCAGGAACTCATGGTGGGTATAAAGAAGTTATCGCCATGGTTTATGGACACGGCGCATTTAGCCGTCTTAAATATGAACGTGGAGTGCATCGTGTTCAACGTGTTCCTACAACAGAAGCTCAAGGGCGTATCCACACCTCAACTATTACAGTAGCAGTCTTGCCTGAAGCAGAAGATGTCGAGGTAGATATTCAAGATAAGGAATTAAGGATTGATGTATTTCGAGCCGGTGGTCCAGGTGGACAGAGTGTTAACACTACTGACTCGGCAGTTAGAATTACCCATTTACCAACTGGTATCGTTGTTTCGATGCAGGATGAAAAATCTCAAACTAAAAATAAAGCAAAAGCTCTTAAAGTTTTGCAGGCTCGAATTTTAGAAAAGAAACAAGCTGAGGCAGATGCTTCAAGATCTGCCGATCGTAGAAGTCAGGTTGGTACTGGAGATCGCTCAGAACGTATTCGTACCTATAATTTCCCACAGTCACGAGTTACTGATCATAGAATTGGACTTACTCTTTATAATTTAGCTGAAGTTGTGGCAGGAGATATTGATCAGGTTATAAATCCTCTAATTGGACACTATCAAGCTTTGGCTCTTAAGGGAGAGGTAGGTACTCCGACTGTCATATCTGATGATAATGATGATGACTGAGTATGAACTCAGAGCAAGATCAAAATAACAGTATAGAAGAATTCATAATCGAAGGATCTAAATTTCTGGCTGATTTTTCTGAAACAGCTAGATTAGATGCAGAGATCCTTCTCTGTTTTGTTAGGTCATGCAAAAGAGAGAATTTAATAAGAATCAGATCTGAAAAATTAAGTTCAGATCTGATAATCAAGTATCAACAGTTGCTTGAGCGAAGAAAAAACTTTGAGCCGATAGCATATCTCACCCAAGTTAAAGAGTTTTGGGGCCTAGATTTTAAGGTTAATCCTTCAGTTTTAATCCCTCGTCCTGAAACAGAAACACTAATTGAACAGGCTTTGAAAACTTTAAGCTTAAAACCTGATCCGATATCTATCCTCGATCTAGGGACTGGGTCTGGAGCGATAATAATTTCTTTAGCTCATGAACTTAAAAAAAATAGCAGAGAGTTTTCATGTGTTGCATTAGATAATTCATCAGATGCACTAACTGTCGCTAAAGAAAATGCAAAAACTTATACCTTTATTGATCAAATTCATTTTGTAGAAAGTCATTGGTTTAATAATCTTAAAACTTGCAATCAACAATTTGATCTCATTATTGCTAACCCACCATACATCGCTCTTAATGACACTAGAGTAAGTAAGAGTACGTCATATGAACCAAAATCGGCACTCTATGCTGGTAACGATGGACTTGATGCTTATCGAGAGATCTTTAAAGATTTACTACCTTATTTAAAAAAGAGCGGAGTTTTTATCTCTGAGATTGGATTTGATCAAAAAGAAGCTCTTACAACATTAGCTAATCAGTATTTCAAATCTAGTAAAGGTCTCGGTATTACATTTCATAAAGATTTATCCTGGAATGATCGGGTGATGATGCTTAGTTTTAACTTAGTGCAATAATCCCTGTCCGTTCTCGCATTAATTGCATGACCTCATTTGAAATGATTGGATTTTCTAGAAATTAATTAAAACATAAACATTAGACCGACAGCAGCGATAAAATCATCGTTATGCTGGCCGGATTGTTTGGCAAGAGAGGATGTTCCGCCAAAGAGACGATCGTAGTGTAGGTCTATATACGGCGCGAACTTACGGCTAATTTCATAGCGAGTCTGCAGCCCAACCATGCCGTCTGTTACACCTGAGCCGACTTCAAGCTCGGATACGTCCTGTGCTGACAGGTTGACTTCAAAGTATGGTTTAAGAATAAGTTGCTGAGTCAGTAAAAAATCGTTCTCTTGCCTTAATCTTGCGCTGACATCGCCTTCGTCACTGATAAAAATATGTGCCTCAGTTTCAAAAAAATAACGAGCTAGGCCATCTATGCCAAAGGCAAGGTAGGTGGTTGAGAGCGGATCCGTGTCATGGCGTATCCCAATTTGGGTGTCCCAAAATTCAGCTATGTTATGACTGTACAGCACCCAAAATTCGGCGCTTTCAGTTTCATTGTCAAGTATTTCCCCCTCACTTTTAAGCCAGAGCTTGTCATAATCACCACCTATCCAACCGTCAAAATCCCAACTGCTAAGAGTGCCTTCACGGCTCTCGCCAACGTCAGCTTCAAGCATAAAAGCATGAAAAATTTGTCCACCATGCTCGTTATCAGCAAAGGTTGGATTAATATTGATAACAATTGAAAGCAGTAATAACGATAAGAGTAATGTTGTTGTCTTAGTGTGCATGGCTTTCCCCTTTATCTAAAGAGATCTCTTGGGGTGGAATCGCATAATCTAATTTAGATACAGTTACTGTGGTCATCATGCCAGATAGCATGTGATATAGCAGGTGGCAATGAAAAGCCCACTCACCTGGTTCGTTGACTACAAGTAAAACTGAATATGATTGTCCTGGTGGTATTATTACAGTGTGCTTATTTGGTAGTTTATTATCTGCTTGTCCATTTTCAAGTTGGACAAACATTCCATGAAGATGCATTGGATGGGCCATCATGGTGTCATTAATTAATTTAATTCTTACTTTTTCCCCATATTTTGTTTTTATTGGACCAGCTTCTTCGTACTTTTTTCCGTTTAATGTCCAGATATATCTCTCCATATTGCCACCTAATCTAACAGTAATATCTCTGTCCGGCGGAAGGGTATTACTTTGTGTTCCTAGGTAGCGAAGGTCTGAATAATCAAGTGCCTTATGTCCGGGTGGAGTGCCAGCTTTTGCCCAACCACTGGTGTCAGCACTGGAGTGATTCATCATCTGACCACCATGCCTCGAGTGATCCATTCCGGGCATTTCCTTCATCTCATGCATTGAGTGGCCGCCGTCAGGCATGCTGCCCATATCGTGACTCATACCCATGTCAGTCATTGTGAGCAGTGTACGTTCACGCTTAATTGGCATTTCCCCCCTCATCCCTGCCCGAGGTGCCACAGTACCAAGTGCAAATCCGGTACGATCAATTGATTCAGCAGCGATAGTGTAGGCTTTGTCTGCTTTTGGCTCTATTATCACATCATAAGTTTCGGCCACGCCGAACCTAAATTCATCTACTATAACTGGCTCAACATTTTGCCCATCAGCCTGCACTATCTTCATCTTCAACCCAGGTATTCTTACGTCATAAAAGGACATGGCTGATGCGTTGATAAATCTAAGTCGGATTTTATCGCCAGGAGTAAATAATCCCGTCCAATTTTCCTCTGGCGTTTGGCCATTCATCAGAAATGTATAACCACTGACATCAGAGAGATCGGTCGGAGACATTCGCATTGATCCCCAATCAAGGGCGCTACTAAGAGCGGTGCGAAATCCCTTCTTTTTAACATCTTTAAAAAAATCACCGAGCGTTCTTTGAGCATAATTATAATAAGCCGAGTCCATTTTAAGATTGTGAAGTATTTCATGCGACTCTTCATTACTAAAATCAGATAGTAGAACTACATAATCTCGATTCGATTTAATAGGATCAGTGCCCTTAGGAGCAATGACAATTGAACCGTAATGACCCTCCTGCTCCTGACCCATCGAGTGTGCGTGGTACCAATAGGTGCCCGATTGTCGAATTTTAAAATGGTAAGTGAAAGTTTCGTTGGGAGCGATCCCTGGAAAACCATTTAATCCCGGCACTCCATCCATCTCGCCAGGTAAAAGAAGTCCATGCCAATGTACTGAAGTTGATTCATCTAAATGATTGGTGACGGTGATCGTAACATTCTGGCCCTCTTTAAAATATAATGTAGGCCCAGGAATTGTGCCATTCACTGTGATTTTTTTGACTGGCTTGCCTGTAATGTTAACTTCTTTGCGGGCGATATCTAGATGATATGTTTCAGCCAAGCAGATATAGGGCCAGACATAAGGATGGAAAGTAATAAAAAAAAGAAGACAAGAAAGTAACTTTGTTCTCACAGGTTAGCCCAAAATTTTTAAAATGTCTGTGATTAATGCTGCAACAAAGTTTAGCACGGCATCACATCATCGCAACAGGCCCCTTAATCAACGTGATAGAAGTTCTAAATGCCCAGTAAAATGCTACAGGACATGTCTAGTTCTATGGCTGACTATCCTTTGACTCCCACTCTACATTTGAAGTATTCTTATCCACAAATAATCCAACTTTCTTACTAAATAACAAATGAATGAATTTATAGAAATACTAGGTGGCACACCACTCTCTGGAACTATCAAAGTTGGTGGAGCTAAGAATGCCGCTTTGCCGATGCTGATGGCTTCTCTTTTAACGGAAGGTGAGTGCCAGTTTACAAACATTCCAAACCTAATTGATATTGATCTAACACTCGGTCTCCTTGAGCATTTTGGAGCAGAGGTGAACTACAATTTTGATAATATAAAGGTAACCGTACCATCTCTTAAAGCTACCGAAGCAAGTTATTCTCTGGTTAAAGCTTTGCGGGCATCCTTTTGGGTTTTAGGGCCACTCCTTGCTCGTGGAAGTGCAGCCAGAGTCGCGCTGCCTGGTGGTGATGCTATTGGAACTCGACCCGTTGATATTCATCTACAGGGCTTAGCTAAGATGGGTGCTGATATTAAGTTAAAGCATGGAGTTGTTTTTGCTACTGCTGTTGGTGGATTAAGACCTGCAAATATTGAATTTCCATTTCCCTCAGTTGGAGCAACGCACCAGATCTTAATGGCCGCTGCTTTAACTAATGGAACTACAACAATTACCGGTGCAGCACGAGAGCCAGAGGTGATAGCACTCGCAGATATGTTAACAAAGATGGGTGCACCGATAGAGGGGGCGGGTACATCTACGATAATTATTCACGGACAAAAAGAATTAAGCGGTGTAACGATTCCTATGATTGGGGATCGAATTGAAGCAGGAACTTATATCTTGGCTTCAGTCATTACTAAGGGAGATGTGGTTGTTGAAGGGTTTGATCCTAAAGATCTTGGTACATTTTTAGATGTATTATCTGATATGGGAACTTCTATTACTGAAACTCCGAGTGGTCTTAGAATAGTACAATCAGATTCAATTAAAGCTGTTAACGTCAAGACAGATCCTTTTCCTGGCTTGGCTACGGACCTTCAAGCTCCACTTATGGCAGCTCTCTCTTTGGCCGAAGGCGTGAGTACAATTGAGGAAAATATATTTGAAGGCAGATTTGGTCACGTTCAAGAATTAGCTAGAATGGGAGCTAATATTGAGGTGTCTGAGAGAACTGCAACGATAACTGGAGTGACCGCACTTAGCGGAGCACCTGTTGAAGCTCCTGATATAAGGGCTGGCGCTGCTTTGATTATTGCCGGTTTAGCAGCAGAAGGGGTAACAAAAATTTTTGATATTGATCATATTCGTCGAGGATATGATCGTCTTGAAACTAAGCTTACAGCTTTAGGTGCAAAGATCGGATGTAAACCGGAAGAGATAGAGGACTCCTTAGCTGTTGGCTGCTAATTAACACTTTTAATGTCACTGTTAATTTTCACTGCTAATTATAAATGGAACAGTTTCCTTTAAATATAATTCCAAGACTTCCTTATTCAGGGGATAATTTTGAATTGCATCAAGGTGTCAGTTCTGTTTTTGCAGCTCTACTTCCGCCACTTACTAAGGAAACATTTTCTCTTCTCTTTATTTATGCACCTGAACGGTATGGCAAAACTCATCTCTTAGTTAAGACCTCTGACGCGCTATCTAAACAAGGGATTTTTCATAAGGTGTCTGAAGGCGCTGAATTTGGATCGTTAGCTTATGAGCTACAAACTGGTGCTTCAAAAAATACGATACCTCAGGCTATCCTAATAGATAACATTGAGAGTTACCTTATTAGTGTTGAAAAAGGTCAGTCAGGGGAGTTTGTTTCATTTATAGAATGGTGCCGTCTAAACAGGATTCCTATCTCATTATTTTCTAGCCGGAGAATCGAGGATTTTCCAAGTGATGATCATGTAAAAAGTCGCCTCCGGGCAGGAATTCAACTGGACATAAAGGAACCTGAGGATGAAGATATCACCACAGTCATTCGAGCCTTAGCTAAGCAGCGAGGTGTAAAGTTAAGTGATCGAAACTTAAATTTTCTCACTAAGCGTCTTGAGCGTGATATACCTTCTCTTGAAAGATACGTGGATAGACTACTTCACTTGTCGCAAGTACTTGGAAAATCTATAAAATTCAACTTAGTCTCAGATGCCGTTTAACTCTTAGATTTTCCCCCAAGTTGTGGATTAATCAGCGTTTTGTGATATACCAAAGCATAGTAGGCTTTGCTTATTTCTTGACAAGCCATCGGCTTGGCAGAATTTTTAATAATGCTTTGGTATTTATTGTTTGGCTCAATTCCTGGCGAAATTGAGCTGATGTATCCCACGTTAAAGTTTAAATTTTACTCCTGAATATGACAAAAAGACGAGTTGTAATAACTGGAATAGGAATAGTTTCCCCACTTGGACTTGATAGAGATTCAACTTGGAACGGAGTGCTTGAGTCCCGTTCCGGAGTGGCTACCATTACCCGATTTGATGCTACTGCTTTTAGCGCAAAGATCGCCGCTGAGGTTAAGGGCTGGGATCCGCTACCTTATATCGAACCAAAAGAGGTAAAAAAACATGATCTCTTCTCTCAATACTCTATGGGAGCAGCGGCGCAAGCGTGGGCAGATGCTAAGTTAGAATCTCACTCTTATGAAGCGAGCAAGATGGGTTGTCTTTTGGGTGTTGGAATAGGTGGGCTCACAACTCTAGAGGAGTATCACAGGGCTTACCTTGAGGGTGGTCCTAAAAAGATCTCCCCATTTCTGATTCCAAGGATGATTAGTAATTTGGGACCAGGACATATCGCTATTAAGTATGGCTTAAAAGGTGTCAATTTTGCAATCACTAGTGCTTGTACCTCTTCTACTCACGCACTAGGTGAAGCATATAGAATGATTTCTAACGGTGTGCAGGACATGCTAGTTGCAGGTGGTTCTGAAAGTGCTGTAACACCGATCGGTATCGGAGGCTTCTGTGCGTTAAGAGCGTTATCAACTAGAAACGATGCCCCGGAAAAAGCTTCTAGGCCGTTTGATAAAGACAGAGACGGCTTTGTACTTGGTGAAGGCGCAGCTATCTTGATTCTTGAGGAGCTTGAAGCAGCACAAAAACGAGGTGCAAAGATTTATGCTGAATTAATTGGATACGGCTCCTCTTGTGATGCTTATCATATCACCGCACCAACTGAGAATGGTGAAGGCGCTATCGCTTGTATGACTGAAGCTCTCGTCGATGCGGGAATGAAGCCATCAGATATAGATTATATAAATGCACACGGCACTTCTACAGAGATTAACGATCCATCCGAAACTGCGGCAATTAAATCTGTTTTTGGTGATCATGCTAAGAATGGTTTGATGGTTTCATCAACAAAATCTATGACCGGTCATCTCTTAGGTGCAGCCGGTGCAATTGAAGCTGCTTTTTGTGCACTTGGAACTTTACATAGCATTGTGCCACCGACAATTAATCTTGAAACACCGGGAGAGGGATGTGATTTAGATTACGTTCCTAACGTTCCTCGTAAACATAAAATTCGTGCCTCTATGAGTAATTCATTCGGCTTTGGAGGCACTAACGCATCCATTGTTATGAAGTCCTTCAACTAAAGTGGCATCACGATAGTGTGGTTATAGTGTGATTTTAATGTGACTAAACCAGACGATTTTTTAGATGAAAATACTCGAGCTCAGGATATTCTCCTAGGCAGTCTTGGTTTTAGTGAGGAAGCAAAAATAATCTCAGTTCAAAAATTAGAGTGTGGTTATAAAGGGGTTGCCTCTTGGTTAGATGGCGAGACTTTTGAGTTTGAAAGTAATGATGACCCAAGCGATCTAGAGCTTTGGGCCTTATCGATCCTAAAGGGAGCGTCCTTAGAGTGAAAAGAATAAACATTACTACTTTAATTTCATGTTTACTATTCTGTCTTTACTCATATCTCTTATGCTCAAATCTAAGTCCATATTGGTTTAATCCTATTTGGATTACTGATGATTCGTTGCAGCAGGCTTTCCCATTTCATGCCGTTTATCATCCAGATATTTTTGTAAACGATCTAGTAACTGAAAAAATGCTTGGTCATCTACCAACGTTTCATTACTGGATAAGTTGGATAATTACTTGGATGACTCACGATCCGATCATGACTGGGCACTGGGTAATGCTTATTCAGTTAACAGTAAGTTTATTTTTTGTTTTTTTTGCAGTTAAATATAGCGCCGGACTTGCCCCAGCTTTTTTTGCAGTGACCTGGCTTTTGCATACCCGTCCCTTTATTCAACGAATTGCTGGAGGATTGCCTCGCGGGTGGGTTGGTCCAATTATCGCCTCATTTATATATTTCGCGTTAACAGGAAATCATCTTGGAATTTTGATTTCAATATTTTTAGGTTGCATGCTTCATCCTCCGGCTACCTTAATTATTGCCACTGCTTACGGACTTTTTCTTATTTTTAAAACAATCTCAAGATCAACTAGGCCGGAGTACTCTAAGCATCTTTTTAGGTATCTAGCTCTTTGTCCACTGTATGCCATCTTAGTTTTATTTGTGGTCTCACAATCAGATGGGTTAGGTCAGATTGTTGATCTCAAAACAGCTTTGACCATGCCGGAGCTCTTATCCCCAAACGGTAGATTCCCATTTTTGCCATTTCCAAGTATTTTAAATGATCTAAACGTTTATGGTTTTCAGGCTTTTATAAATAAGATTTATGATCCAGGATTCTTTCTTCAAAACTTTATTCCAATAATTGTAAGCTCAGTTTTTATACTTTTACTTCTTTTATCAAAGTTAAAAAATAAATCGATAATACCAAATGAATTATCTATTTTGCTATTGGCGATCTTTTTAGTCTATTTTGCTTCTAGATTTCTTGCCTTTAAACTTTATATCCCTAATAGACATCTACAGTTGCCATTAATTATCACCTCTATTGTGATTTTTTCTATTGCTATCTGGCGTCTCCCTTTGATCTTTAAATCAAATAACGAACTAGGTAAGAGCGCCAGTTCCTTTAGCCAGGGACTTGCCCTAATTTTACTTGGCGCTTTTATCTTTATTGGTACAGGTCACGGCCTTTATGGAAATGGTAACTTTAATTATTGGGCAACTAAAAAGGGAGATGCATTTAACTGGCTAAAAAATAATACTTTAGAACATGCTCTTATCGCTGGTCATCCCACCCACATAAACGCGGTACCTCTTTTTGCGATGCGAAAAGCGTATGCCACAACTGAGACAACTCATCCATTTTATCCAAAATATCACAGAGAGATTAAACGAAGATTAGAAGTCTCTCTTAAGGCTCATTACTCAAAAGATCTGAATGAGTTTTTAAATATCTTAGAACCTGAAAAGATCGATTACTTTGTTTTTAGTCGAAAGAGATTTTATCCTAAAGCACTTAAGTCTGAGCGATACTTTGCCCCACTAGATGTATTAGTAAAGGAGTTAACTTTAAGAGATCCTAATGACTACGCTTATAAAATGATACCATCAGAACTTAACCCTGAATTGACTCCTTACCTTGTTTTTAGGGATGATGAATCTGTAATTATTGATCTTAATAAGTTAAAATTGGCACTTAGATAGCAGCAGCATCCTTAGTCAATTGATTTAGCTGTAGCATTAAGTTACATTTCCGCGATATCTATTGTTCTGCATCTCTTGTTCTTTTTTAATTTTATATATGACGAAAGTAGGGAACAGGTTCCTATTGGTTTTTTGATTCTGAAACCCCCTAATAGGAGGAGAGTATGATGGCTCAGCTCGATCGCTGTGATCCGCAAAGTGAGTCATCACCACTTTTTAGTGTCTTAAAGAAATGACTAAGACGTACAAGTTGCAGCTGTGTTCGGTATCAAGATAGCGCTACGAGGCGCACCGTCCAATTCTCCATTCACAAGAATTCTACCTTGTTGCGAAATATCAACAGCTTCTTTAAACACCCATCCGGTGCCCGCAGGAACGAGAGAGTTTAGGTCGGACATTTGACTGTTATGCAAAACAAATGCTCGATTTTCTGCGCCACCCGGAATTGTAAATGCACGACCAACTATCTGAAGGCAATTATTAATGGCTAATGGTAGCGGATTAAGGCCTTTTTGAATCGGCAATATAATTTTTACGCCGTTAGTCCAATAGAACCCTCTATTTAGTCCCGAAGCATCAGGGGATTGGCCAACTACATCACCTAAACCATTCATGCCATATGGTCTACCACCATAAGGTCCGTTAGCCAGAATCATAAAAAGTGTACCATTAGAAATCTGGCAAGGCTGATCTATGTTTGCGACTTTCTTTACACAAGCAATCTCTCCAGCATCGTTGATTTTAAGTGCCTGACTTATTCCGTGCTGATCTGATAAATCGGTAGAAACGCCATTCTCCCATAAAACAGCGCGAAGAATATTACCAATAGCGGTAGTGCCAACAACTTTATTATCATTATTAATATCTTCAGCAACAATGGCACTGTTAAAAGTCGAAGAACTTAAAAGTTCTGTAAAAGACTGGTTCTGATAGATAAACGATCGTGGGAAAGCACGTATCAAGATGGCACCTGAATTATTGATTGCCTGGCCCCAGCCATAATCAAATCCTGCTGGGAGACCGACATCACTAAATGCCGCTCCAAGGCGAGAAAATAAAAATGGATGATATAAGTAGCCACTACCTATATTTGAACTGCCAGTAACCCTACTTCCATTATCACTCAGCGCAAATGACTGAGTGTCCCCACCGAATGAACCGAGTGTAATTATTCTATAGGCGTATGTTTGGGCTTGAGCAGTGGGCGCAATAAAGAGAGCAAATAGAATCAAGGCTGAAAAAAACGAATAGAGAAATGAACTACGCAACATCTTAATACAACTTAGTCGCATGACTAAATACTCCTTAATGGTAAACAACTTTTCTTCCCCTATCTTCCGTAACCTTTTTCTCGCCTCAACATCTACACAAATTTCGAATAACAATCCAGGGGGCATTTCAAAAACAGTACTATGAGTTATGGCGATATCCCTGCCAACAGTTACATTCCTACTCACAAATTTTACATCAAGTAAAAACATTAAATAAGATCAGGTACTCATAATGCATTTATCATGCATTATTCTAGTAGGCATCCTAGCAAGGTTGATTAAAGTATGACTTAAGATTACCATCTCGCCTCGAATCTACGCTCTATTTCACAATTTTATATTGGCAAGCATTGACGCAACACAACACCAACGAACTGCGGATCAGGATTCCATCGTTGATCCCACAGGTTCTTTATAGGAAAGTGCGTCAGTGCTTTCCTCCCAATTTACTAACCGATACTAATTCCTGCCTCCATTGCTCTGGCATGAAATATGCATGATTCAAGCATTATTTGTAGAGTTTAAAAGGCCTTTGTAAATTCTTGCAAATTCATATGGAGTCCTTATGAAATACCTGTTTGCACTTGCTACTAGTTTGCTTTTTACAACTTCATGTTTTGCATATGATTTAAATGTTAGTTCCTCCATTGACGGCAATCCTCCACTCCCCGGAGCAGTTGAAGCTGGACCTGTTTTTGCGCTAACGACTCAGCAAGCTATAGCACTGGCTGCTCTAAGAGTCGGAATTAGATATCGTCAAGAGATGGAAGTATTAATGGATTGCGTAAATCAAAGTGAAATTGAACAGACAACCCATAGAGATTACGTTGAAGGGTTAGAGGTAAGAGTCCTTAGCCCAGCCGGTAGTTTAATTCACGCCCGCTATATTCATACTTCAAACACTGCCAGTGGAGTTGGAACAGGAGTATTTCAATCTGATTCACTAGCAATAAGTGGAGCTAGAGGCGGTACTGATCTATCTGAAGCACAATTGCAATTAATTCGCGATTATGCCGCTGCTCATCCTGGTGAGCCTGTCCCCATACAGCTATTTAGAGTTGGAATTGCAGATATAATTAACGGACCGTCAACTTGCGTTACTATCCCTGGATCTGGGGTAAGCGGAACAGGAGTAATAACAATGAGCGCAGTAATTTCTAATTAGAAACCAAACTGACTAATTCCTCTGAAACAATAAAAAACCTTGGAAGGAAACTTTCCTCCCAAGGATCTTTATTTAGCAGCAGCCGCCCTCTTTATGAGTGTGGCCTGAATCGGTCTTAGGTGTAGTACCGCATGAGCCTTTATCTTCTTTTTGCTCCTGCTTTACTTCCTTAGATTCGCAGCTACCTTCTGGCTTGGTGCTTTCGCATCCTTCTTTATCTCCCATGTTTTTCTCCTTTTATTATTAAAACTATTATTTAACTAGTTTTAATGTTTTAAATCTCTCGAACTATTCTCGCTTTAAAAAACTTTTTATTTTAAAAACTGTTGAATCTCCTTGATTGCCGATTCATTCACTTCGCAGCTAAATGCCTGCCCCTTTCTAGTAGCTTTAATAAGCCCAGCATCCTGCAAATCATTAAAGTGATGCGAGATAGTTGACCTAGATAAATTCATGCAACAACATGCCGCAGTAAAAGCTTTTTCCATCGCACCGCAACAGGTCTTTTCAGTCTTAGATTCCGCTTTAGATTTCTTACTACCTTTTTTGCCGCTATGTTTTCCACTATCCTTAGGGTCACTAAGACAACCTTCATAAATCATCAAAAATAGCTTTAAGCGCTGCTCATTTGAGAGTGCTTTAAATATTCTAGCTAAGTTCGATTGTTTCATATCTATAGAACAGTATAATAACGATTAGCGATGATGTCAATGTAAGGGGATTAATTTTCTACTAAATCATTAATGAAAATCCCTAACTATTCTAGAATTGTTAAGAATAATATTTTAAATATTATGTGGAACACCTTTTTGAGGACATAAGCTGACTAATGTACAACTCTGACAAAGAGGCCTCTGGGCTTTACAAACTCTTCGACCGTGAAAGATTAACCAGTGATGTAGGGGACGCCATCTCTTCGGCGGAAATGAACTTTTGAGCTGATCCTCAATCTGTTCTGGAGTTTTGCCGGAAGCCAATCCTAATCTTTGAGAGACTCTAAAGACATGGGTATCCACAGGGAATGTTTCTGTAATTCCAAGTTCTCCTAATACTACACTGGCAGTTTTCCTACCGACTCCTGGTAGTAGGATAATCTCCTCAAAACTCTTTGGGATCTCTCCACCGAACCTTGTCTCAATCATCTCGGCAAGGGCAATCAGGTTCCTAGCCTTGGTCTTATAGTAGTTTATCTGCCTAATTATAGCCTCCACCTCGGCTACCTTACCCATTTTTAGCTTAGAAAAATGAGAAAATTTCTTAAATAGCTCTGGGGTTACCTCATTTACTTTACGATCTGTACACTGAGCTGACAAAACGACCGAAATAATAAGCTGATACTCGTTTTTAAAGGTTAGCTCGGAAGCTGGGTTAGGATAAAGTTTTGAAAAGATCTTTAGTAGTTTTCGCTTTTGGATCGAGTCCATAGTTCTATAAGAATATACAAATTTGGCACAAAATGAAACGTGCCTATGTTATTGAAGGGGAATAAGTTGATCGAAGTGAGCGAGGAGAGGGAGAATCCAATTGATAATCTGATAGATGTCGCTCTTAGCGGAAACGAAGGAGCATACCGGCAACTTCATCTAGGATTAGCAAGAAAACTTGTAATGGTTCCGATCATAAGACTTGATAGTTCATTCTTAGGTGCGGGCACTGTCTTTTTTGATCCGTATGCAGATGGCATATGTAGTATCTATATTAAAGAGATAGATCAAAAAGGAGTTCTGCCATTTTTTACTTCACGACATATCTTTGCCGAATGGGCTGCTCAGAGCGGAAATCCAATAGAGGGAATCCCTCTTTTTGCTGCTGATGTAGTTCGGATCGTTCCTGATGCTGCAGCAATTATTTTAAACTACGGAACAAATAGAGCGATTGAGTTAGATAAAGAGATTTTGATATCTCTATCTAAAGGATTATGGCTTGGATCTGAAGCAGGACTTTATCGTGAATTGTCATTAGTATCTTCTTCAGAGGAGGAGGATCTTGTATCTAAAGTCGTAATGTCACAATCAGGATCTTCTGAGCGTAATCCCCAAGCTCCTGCAAAATTAGAAGGACTTCCTAGAGTTAGAAAACATACAGAGAACGATCTCTTAATTCCAGGATCGGTTAATCAAGCAGCAGGACCAGCGATATCTGTTCCATCAGGACAAAAAATTAAAGCACGGATCGGGATAGATGAGATTAATTTTAAAAAGAGTGAACCGGTGGAAGAGAAACTCCCCGAATCATCAACTACTCCTTCAGGTAGATATCAAAGGCAACGCCAAGGCACCTTTACCAAGGTTTTGGATGTGCTGCGACAATTTCGAGAGAAAAGCTCAGATAATTAAGCGTAAAGTAGACCCCAAATAGAGTTTATTTCGAGAGTCTTTATTTAGACTTACAGTAATGCGCTATAGATAAAAATTTGCTACATTACTACTGTGCGAGCGAGGATTATACTTATCCCGGTCAGCACGAACTGCTTAGTTTTAAATAAATACTAAGTGAAGCATTTACTGCTATCAGGAGTGACTTTGCAATGAAAAATCAATTGCCCGTACGGGTTACTGTCCCATCTATCATATCTCAGAAGGGATCTTCCAAGAAAGTTTCTGCCTTAACAGCGTATGACTATACGATGGCGAGATTAATTGACGCTTCAGGTGTTGATATTGTTTTAGTTGGAGATTCCTTAGGCTGTATCGTGCAGGGCCACAATACTACACTGCCTGTTAACTTAGAGCATGTCATGTATCATACCGAGTGTGTTGCTCGAGGTGTAACTCGGGCACTTGTGGTAGCAGATATGCCATTTATGTCTTACCAGGTTTCTATTGAGCAAGCGATCGAGTCTGCTGGAAAGTTAATCAAGGTTGGTGCTGCCGCTGTAAAGTTAGAGGGAGGCACTCACATGGCCGAGACAGTTTCAAGGCTAGTTGAGATTGATATTCCAGTAATGGGACATGTTGGTTTAACACCGCAGTCGTTTCATCGAATGGGTGGTAATAAAGTTCAAGGCAAAAAATCAGGGATGACCCCTGGATGTCGTGATAAGATAATCCAAGATGCTGTTGCTCTAGAAAAGGCCGGTGCTTTCTGTGTCGTCATAGAAAGTGTCCCAAAAGAGTTAGCTACAGAGATAACAAAATTGCTAGCAATTCCTACAATCGGGATCGGTGCTGGAGTAGGCTGCGATGGGCAAGTACTAGTGACTCAGGATATGCTTGGTATGGTCGAGAACTTCTCACCACGGTTTGTAAAGCGGTATGCGGAGTTGGGACTAGCAACCAGGGAAGCTCTCCGTCTTTATGTGGAAGAGGTTCAGGGTAGCTCATTTCCTACTGAGGAGAATTCTTTCTCAGAAATTTCTATTAAGCCAACGAATGGTGTAGATAAGAGAATTAATCACTAGGTAGTTATGGATTCATACAGAAGAGTATTAAGAGCTAAAATTCATAGAGCAACTGTCACCCATGCGGACCTTCACTATGAGGGAAGTGTTACCATTCCGCCTGAAATCTTGGCTGAAACAGGTATCATTGAGTATGAAGCTGTGAATATCTGGAATATTACAAGTGGTACCCGGCTTGAGACTTACGCTATCTCTGGTCTGCCAGGTAGCCGTGATATCTGTATTAATGGAGCTGCTGCCCACCTTACAAAGCCAGGAGATCTAATTATCATTGCCTGTTTCTTTAATCTTCATGAAAAATATGTCAAAGACTATCAACCTAAGTTAGTCTTTGTTGATGGACAGAATAGAATCTCAGAGATTCGAAGAGAAGTTGCTGGACCGTTAATGGCCTAGATTAATATGAATAAGAAAAAAGCTGATCCGGGTGCTGTCGACCCGAAAAAAACACTCGCCGAAAACAGAAAGGCGCGTTTTAACTATCATATTCTTGATACATTTGAGGCTGGATTAGTTCTTACTGGTCATGAAATAAAATCTATTCGGAGTGGGGGAGCAAATATTGCCGAATCTTATATTCGTCCCCAAAACGGTGAAGTTTTTCTAATCGGTGCCCATTTTAAACCGTATGTATTTACAAAGCACGAAGAGATAGATCCCGTTCGACCACGAAAACTTCTTTTACATAGAAATGAGATTATTAAGCTACAGAGCAAGGTATCACAGAAAGGATTTACCATCGTACCACTTGAGCTTTACCTAAAAAGAGGACGAGCAAAGTTATTAATTGCGGTAGCAAAAGGAAAAAATGCTCCTGATAAGAGGGCCTCAATTAAAGATAAAGATGCTACTCGCGCTATCGCTAGAGCGATGAAAGAGCGATAATACGGTGAGATTTTGAATTATATTGTAGATACTTCGTCAAATCCGGTGAGTTTTTCTTTTTAAGAATAAATATAGAATATAGAATAGCGCAATAATAAAATGATAAAGAGGGGAAACATGAAGAAATCAATGATACTTAAAATAATTGCAATTTTTGCTTTAACTATATCTAATGCGTATGCTGATCCATCCCCAAGTACATATGAAGGTGTTCAAAAGATAAAATCCGGAGCAATCTTAATCGATGTAAGATCGGCAGAAGAATTTAAAGAAGGCCATCTTAATGGTGCAATTAATATTCCTCATGATGTAATTGCTGATAAAATTACCGGTGTCTCTGCGGATAAAGGAAAGGATATCGTTGTTTATTGTAAATCCGGCAGACGAGCTGGAGTTGCTCTTCAATCTTTAAAATCATTAGGATATCAGCATGTAATAAATGCTGGTGGCTATGAAGATGTTAAAGAAGCTACTTTAAGAAAGAGCTCTATTCATTAGAGCTGCGGGATTTCACTCGAACTCTAGCAACTGCACTGCCACCACCCATATCACATACTGGAGTTATGATAATTAATCGTTTGTCCCCAGACATTCCGACATAAGGAGCAGTAATAGTTCCGTCAGTAGTAAGAATTTTTGTCTCTGCCGATGAGTTTGTTAAAGATTCTTCTCTTGCTATATCATGCATAATTGCAAAACCTAATATATTAAAAACGTTCGGTGATCTAGTGTCGAAAACCTTATATCTATAAGATATCTATCGGGAGTTTTTAGTTTCTCAGATATAGTTGAGTTCAAAAAAAATAATATTTTTTACTATTAAAGCAGTATGAAAAAATGAATTAGTTAGAATTTTATTGGCGACTATGCAACTTATTGAATTTACTGAAAGTAATTTAGTGACATGAGAAAAGGATGAAAAGTAGCTCAGAGATTTTGATTATTGGTGCCGGCATTATTGGGCTGACTACTGCCTTTAGGCTTCTTAAAAATGGGGCAAAGGTCATACTTTTTGACTCTGGACGATGTGGAGAGGGAGCGACCGGAGCTTCCCTTGGGGCAATGTGGCCCCCATCCCCAACAAAGGAGGGGCCATATTATGATTTCTTTCGCTCGAGTTTTGAGGAATGGGAGGAGTTTTCTAGAGAGCTTAAAGACCATTCGGGTATTGATGTAAGTTTCAAAAGAGTTGGGAGTTATGAGATTCTTAATTCTGCCTCTCAACTAAAAGCAGCAGAGTCAGAGATCTTAGCAAGTAAAGCAAAGAGTGGCATCTGGAAAGATCAATTAGATTATATTAACTCAGATGATTCTCTACGAGTTTTAGAGGGTCTTAAGTCAAGTCAATGTGGAGCAATCAAACATGGAGCAATCAGTTGCAATCTAACAAGCAAAGTAGATGTTTCACTCTTAGTTAACGCGCTTTATAAATCGATCATAAATCTTGGTGGCAAAATCTTTGAGCACACTAAGGTAAGTGAAATAATAACTGAAGGTGAGATTGCAAAGGGAGTGATCACAAAGGCTGCTATCACAAAGGCTGCTATCACAAATGGAGAGAAGTTAGAGAAGCTAGATTCTAAAGATCTTGTTTCCTGTGACCAGATCTTAGTTAGTGCAGGACATGGCAGCAATCAACTTCATCCCATTTTAGATCAGTGTGCACCGATCTATGGGGTTAAGGGAGAAGCGTTGCTTATAGATAAAGATTTCGGCTTAAACAAAATCATTAAAAGGAAACCGATATACCTAGTGCCATTTCCAAATGGACAACTCGCTATTGGTGCAACTACAGTTAAAGGGGACACTTCATTAAATCCAACTGATAGTAGTAAAGAGTTCCTCCTTAAAAGTCTTAATGAAATTTCTGATAGAATCGTGGATGCTAAAGTAGTTAAACATTGGGTAGGAATAAGGCCAGTCACGGTTCATAGAAAGCCGTATCTAGGAAGGGTACCTTCAATTAAAAATCTTTTTATCGCCACTGGTCACTACAAAACTGCTTTTTCATTGGCCCCAGGAAGTGCTCGATATATGGCGGAACTAATGCTGCGTGATCAGAAAATATTCGATCTCTGTCAGTATGAACCTAAAAAGGCAGACAGCTTTTGAGACGTGGTGGCGATTAGTTTTAAGAATAAATACACAGGAGAGCGCGGAGGAGGATCCATTATTAATTCTCCGCGTCCTCCGCGCTCTCCTGTGTTAATTTAAAATAGCCACCAATTCTACTGCTCATGAGAAGAGTATTTATAGTAATTGTCAAAATGTTTGAGACAATTACTATAGTAGCCCCTTTAAGGGGCCCCCAAGCGAAGCTTGGGTGGGGAGGCTCTTTAGCACGAAGTGCAATAAGAGCCTAACATTGCTGACGCTAGCTAGCGTAGCGTCAGATTCAACATTAAGATAAATAGCAGTTGTCATAAGTAAAAATGTAAAGCCGGTAGGCTTTTCAAGAAACTTTTGCAACAAACTGTATTAACTGACCCCTCACATTAGTGTCTCAATCTTTATGACAACTGCTATAGCTTTTATTACTTACTAAAAATTCCTTAATCTTGCTGAGTGTCACTGAACTAATATGATGCTCAGCTCCCTCAACATCGATATCCGCAATAGCAGATGGGACTCCAAGTCGTGTAAAAAATTCTATTAAAGTATCATGTCGATCTTTTGATTCTTTAGCTAAGCGCGCCCCTTTTAAAGTTAAGGTTACAGGTTGATGAGGAGACGTTGATAAAAAACCCTCTTCTACTAATCTTTTAATAGTTCGAAGGGCTGTTACATGGGAGATTCCTAAACGCCGGGCTATGTCACAAGTCCTAGCTACCCCCTTCTCTATAATTAGTTCGGCTACAAGTTCAGTATAATCTTCGGCAGCTTCTGTACTATGGTGTTTGCGAGTCGCTTTAAACGGAGCTGCTTGTTTATGAATTAATTTGGATGGCTTCTTAGGTTTGTTCACCGGATCTTCTCTAACATTTATAGCAATATAAGGGGCATTATATAGACTGCAACTAGTAGCATTGACCTGTAGTCAATGCTACAGTACAATGTAAGAATGTAGCATATGCTACATTTAAGTCAATCCTTTATTTAGTGATTTTAAAAAGAGAGATTATGTACCTGCGACTTATTAAGAGAATTTTAGCTTTAGTCATTACAGCCTGTTTATTGATACCAAGTGCTATTGCAACAGAGTTGCCACATTCAGAGCCTAGTATAAAAATTATCGCTACGACTTCAATGATCTCTGATATTGCAAGAGAAATTGTGGGGGACAAAGGATCTGTCATCGGACTTATGGGTGCTGGAATCGATCCTCATCTCTACAAACCAACCCGAGATGATATTATTACTTTAAATTCCGCTGATGTAATTTTTTATAATGGACTTTTACTAGAAGGAAAAATGTCTGATGCTCTGATTAGGGTGGCAGGTTCCGGTAAAAAAGTTGTACCAGTAACAGAGATGCTAGAGAGTTCGTATCTGCTTGAACCAGAAGATTTTCAGGGACACTACGATCCCCATGTCTGGATGGATCCACTAGCTTGGAAAGAGGCAGTAAAGGAGGTAACAAAAACGCTCTCTTTGCATAACCCAGCTTTAGCCGAGTATTTTAATAAAAATTCAGATCGATACCTTTTAGAACTTGAGGCATTGCATCAGTATGCTCAAAAGGCATTAGCTACTGTTCCTGCTGAAGGACGAGTTTTAGTAACGGCACACGATGCTTTTAACTATTTTGGTCGTAGATATGGGTTTGAAGTTTTAGGGATTCAAGGGATTAGTACTGAATCAGAAGCCGGAGTTAAGGATATCGAGCGAATTGTTACTCTCTTAGTAGATAGAAAAGTAAAGGCAGTTTTTGTAGAGTCGACTGTTTCAGATAGAAATGTAAAAGCATTAATAGAGGGGGCCCAAGCACGTGGGCATAAGGTTGTAATAGGAGGAACTCTTTTTTCTGATGCCATGGGAAAACCTAATACTTACGAAGGGACTTACATCGGGATGATCGACCATAATGTAACAACCATAGCAAGTGCTTTAGGTGGTAATGTTGATCCAAAGGGGATGAACAGAAAACTTACAGAAAAATTATAGAAAAATTATAAATCATGAATCCACAATCAGAAGCAAAATCACTAGAGGCGTTTCCTGAACATAGTCCAGATAGCCCTTTGTCCGTTCATTCGCTGACAGTCGCGTACAGTAGAAAGCCTGTTTTATGGGATGTTGATTACGATGCTCCGAAGGGATCTCTTGTGGCGATCGTTGGGCCTAATGGTGCCGGTAAAACAACTTTTATAAAGGCATGCTTAAATTTGATCCCCTCTGCTACTGGCACTGTCGAGTTTTGGGGTAAGTCTCTTAATATTCAACGTCCCAGAATAGGTTATGTTCCCCAACGTGAAAGTGTTGATTGGGATTTTCCAGTTTCTGCAGTTGAAGTAGTACTTATGGGCCGATACAGAAAGATCGGCTGGTTTCACCGAATTAGTAAAGAGCATCGCGACGTTGCTCTAGATTGTTTATCTCAAGTTGGACTAAGTGATTTTGCGGAAAGGCAGATTAATCAACTATCTGGAGGACAACAACAGAGAGTGTTTCTAGCTCGGGCATTAGCACAACAAGCAGAGCTATATTTCATGGACGAACCGTTTGCTGGAGTAGATGCCGCTACTGAGCGTGCGGTCGTTGATATTCTTAGAAAATTAAAAGACGCTGGTAAAACAGTTCTCTGTGTTCATCATGACATTACTACAGTGCCAGAATATTTTGATGATGCAGTACTATTAAATACGAGACTGATTGCCTCTGGAAAAGTCGCTGATATCTTTACTCAGGAAAATTTAAAAATTACTTACGGTGGACGGCTAACCTTACTTGAGGAGGTCTCTCAAGCTATGTCACGGGTAGGAAAGAAAAATTAGTAGAAAGAAAAAATAGTTTATCGGAGATTTTCATTTGTCTAGTTCAATTACAGATGTTTCATTTGCCCTGCCAAGCATTGCTGAAGTTATCTCAGTGATGACTTTAACGGCTGGATTTAATGCCGCACTTGTAGTGTTAGGAACTACAATTTTAGGATTAACAGCCGGATTAGTGGGAACTTTTGCTGTTCTAAGAAAAAGAGCTCTAATGGGTGATGCATTAGCTCATAGCGGATTACCAGGACTCTGCTTTGCTTTTATTATTTTTACTTACTGGCTTGGGTATGAAAGAACTTTACCACTTTTACTACTCGGAGCCGCAGTTAGCGGAGTCTTAGGAATTTTAGCTGTTCAGGGAATAGTTAGTTCTACACGCCTTACGGAAGATACCGCAATTGGAATTATCTTAAGTACATTTTTTGGTCTTGGCGTAGTTCTCTTAAGTATTATTCAAAGTTTAGGTACTGGCAAAGAGGGAGGCCTGCACCATTTTATCTATGGTCAAACAGCAGCAATGAATTACTCAGATGCTCTCACTCTTGGTGTGACTGCAGTGATAGGATTAGTTGCCTCCCTTCTTTTTTTAAAGGAATTTCGACTTGTCTCTTTTGATGAAGCATTTGCTCATTCGCAAGGCTGGCCTGTCTCAACTATCGATCTGATCATGATGTCGTTAATCGTAATGGTAACAGTAGTAGGTTTTCAATCAGTTGGAATGATCTTAGTAGTGGCATTATTAATTATACCAGCTGTTAGTGCACGATTTTGGAGTGATAAGTTAAATCATGTACTATTTTTAAGTGCCCTTTTTGGGGCGCTCAGCGGATACTTTGGATCTTCACTGTCTGCACTCTTACCTAGATTTCCAGCTGGATCTGTTATCGTACTTGTTGCAGGAGTTATTTTTATCATTAGTTTTCTATTTGCTCCATCACGAGGTGTAATTGGAGCTCTCGTTCGAGAGGTTAGAATTAGGATTAGGATTAGTGAGGAACACCTATTACGAGAGTTGTACGAATTCATAGAGCAGTTAGGGGATTTGAAAAGAAGAGATGCTTTATTTAAAGAGATCAGAAGTCTATATGGATTATCACCTATCTCGAGATCTGTTTTATTGATTATAGGAATTCTCAAAGGTTTTTTTAAAGTAGATCCACTACAAAAAAAATTAACTCTAACCGACAGTGGTTTTCAGAAAGGTTACGAGGTTACCCTTACTCATAGATTATGGGAGCAGTATTTAGTTACCTTTGCAGGTGTCGATATTCAGCACGTTGATTACTCTGCTGATCGTGTTGAGCATTATCTATCTAAAGAGATTGTCGAGCAATTAAAGAATAAATTAAGTGAACGAAAGCGTCTACCAAAAGATTTAACAAAGATCTCAAGTTTACATCCGTTGATGGTGTCTAATGATTGATGGAGCTATCTATCAGCATCTCTCGATTGACTTACCTCCATTGATGGCCGCTCTCTTTGCCTCATTAGCTTGCGCTATCTTAGGAAATTTTTTAGTTCTTAGGCGTACAAGTTTAATGGGTGATGCTATTGCTCATGCAGTGCTACCGGGAATAGTTTTAGGATTTTTATTTACCCATAGTCGTGCCACATTGCCGATTTTTATTGGAGCGGCTTTAGCTGGTATTTTAACAGTTATTTTAGTTGAGGGGATAAAGAGATTAGGAAAGATTGAAGCTGGAGCTTCAATGGGAGTAGTCTTTTCAATCATGTTTGCTCTTGGAGTTCTCCTTATGGAGCAGGCATCAGCTCGTAGTGTTGATCTTGATGCTGATTGTCTCCTTTATGGACAGATTGAAACTATATTTTGGTACCCACCTAAGCATTGGGGAGATTTTTTCTCTTTAGATACATTATTTTTACTACCGAATGAGGTGGTTGTTACTGCTATCACTCTAGCTTTTATCATAGTTTTTGTATTCGTTCTTTTTAAAGAGCTGACTATTTCAAGTTTTGATCCGCTTCTTTCAACATCATTGGGATTCTCGGCATCGCTTTTAAATTATCTTTTGATGATTGCACTTGCGTTAGCTGTCGTAGCTTCATTTAAGGTTGTGGGCTCTATCTTGGTAATCGCTATGATTATATGCCCAGCTGCTATTGCAAGATTATTAACTGATCGTCTAGATACTCAGATTTTTATTAGCGTTATTGCTACAGTATTTTCTGTCCTCTTAGGATATTTTGTAGGAGCAAGTGGAGTTCCATTTCTTGGTATCAATGGATCCATTAATATTGCCGGGAGTATTGTAACGATTCTAGGACTTACAGTTGCTACTTCAGTTATCTTTGCTCCAAGGTATGGAATTTTAGGGAAAAAAACTCGAGAGATAAAATTATCGATTGATATAATTGGTGAGGATATTCTTGGATATATCTTTAAAAATGGAGAGGACACTGAGCAGTATTCACTGACAAAATCAAAAGTCAGAACTCTCGTTAAAGGTGGCTTTCTCTCATTAGTTTCTGAGAAAATTTTAAAGATCAAAGGCTTAGTTGAGCAGATTAATGACACCTTAACACTTACACCCTTAGGTATTAGCTCTGCTAAAGAGATCGTTCGGGCACATCGCTTATGGGAAGGGTACCTTGTGGATACTGCCGGAGTAAAACCGGATCATGTGCACGATCGAGCTATGGAGCTAGAGCACTTTACCTCTGAAAGTATGGCTCAGGAATTAGCCAAACAGCAAAATGAACCAAACGTAGATCCACATGGTAAAAAGATACCGTAGAGTATCATGTAGAATAAATGCAGAATAAATTTGGTATAAGACGCTGATTCGAAAAGCTAAGTAATAGCTTAACCCTTCGTAAAAATTGGAAAGATGAAAGAGACTACCCCCTGCCACTTTTAAAGGTGACAGGGGGGTAGCTTGATGTCTGACAGTAGGCTGAGCTAGCGACAACCTCTGGCTTGCCGAGATCTCATAGCGCCACGGGCGGAAGAGGCACTCTGCCTATCTCTTCGCTGCTCAAACGATTCTCCCTCTGGTTCTCTGAACGAGAAGGAACGCAACAGTTCACGTCCACTTTTCGTCGGTGTATCAGATGGCTTCTCACAGACCAGGCAGCGTCGAACTTCACCATCCATAACGGTGGTCAAGTTGCTTCCACACGGCTTGCAGTAGCGCAACCTCGGATCACTCTTCCCTCCCACGAAAAAACCTCCTACAGGTTTGATTGTTGTCCTGATAGAACGTGAAGACGAATCAGCGTCCTAGGAAAAGCTGATTATAAGTATGCCTTTAAGGCAAACTAATCCTAGGACGCTAAATAAAAACTACTACTCAATAAATATAGGAAATGAACTGTGCACCCCGAGCTGGATAGCCGGGTTTGATAATAGATAAGTTACGATTTATAGTCAAAGGAAAGCGTTTAATGCTATTATTACCTTATTCAATGCACCCTTTGAAATTTATGATTAAAATTTCGACCTTTGCCTGTTTAGTTTTGCTTTTACTATGCTTGAAAGATGCTACTGCTTTAGAGTCTAAGAGTAGGGTAGGGGTTTCCATTGCGCTTAGTGGGCCACTTGGCATTATTGGCACAACAATGAAAAATGCAATTATCCTGGCCCAGGATGATTTTGATTCAGATAAAAGCGTACTGTTCATATTTGAAGATGATGCCTTTCAACCTAAAAATACTGTTTCTATTGTTAATAAATTTATCTCAACGGATCGAGTTGATGTAGTTGTGGTTTTTGGAGCAACTACTTCATTATCTGTTGCTGATATTACCGAGAAGGCTAAAATTCCTTTAGTTGGAATTACGGTGCTTGAGACCTTAGAAAAAAATAGAAACTACGCAGTCCGTTTTCTCTCCTCAACGAAAGATTTAGGGATAAAAACGGCAATTGAGATGAAAAAAAGAGGGTATCAGAAAATTGCTATGGCTTCTTCCATTCAGGATGCCACCCTTACATTGCGTGATCATGTAGTTGAAAATGGAGAGTTTGATATTGTTGTTAACGATGAATTTTTACCAAGCGATCTAGATTTTAGAAGCTCGATCCTAAAAATGAAATCTAACAATCCAGATGCTATATTTTTAAGCCTACTTCCGCCTCAAGGCTCTACATTTGCAAAACAACTAAGAGAATCAGGATTTACTGGACAGATAGTGGGAAGTCTTCAGATGGGATCTCCATCAGAAATTAAGTTGGCAGACAGTGCTCTTAACGGGACCTGGATCGTAACTGGAGATGATAGAAAAATTGGAGATTTTGTTTCTAGGTATAAGAAAAGGTTTCCAGATAGCGATCCATTTAGTGAAGCAGTTTATGTATATGATCTAACCAAGATGTTGATAGAGGCTGTAAAGGGTGGGGCAGCAAAGGATGGAGTAGTTAAGGATGTCGCGATAAAAAGAGAACAGATCAATTCCTATCTCCATAATGTAAAAGATTTTAATGGGGCCTTAGGTGTTTATGGATCTGACGGAAAGGGATCTTTTACCTTTGGTGTTGTTGGTAAAGTAATCACATCTGATGGGTTTGAGTATTTTGATTGAATAGGCCCCAGCTTATATTAAATACATGAATGAGCTAAAATTAAACCAAGAATCTAAGTAAAGTCCTTACCCCAAATCCAACACCGCCAGCTCTGGATAAGCCAGAATCACAATCTCTAAACGCTGGTCCAGCAATATCAATGTGAGCCCATTTAGTATCAATTGCTATAAATTGCTTTAGAAAAAGGGCTGCAGTAATAGCTCCACCACCTGAACGAGATCCTATGTTTTTAAGATCTGCAATTGTGCTCTTAATCTGGGGCAGGTACTCCTCAGCCAATGGAAGTGGCCAGATCCTCTCACCAGAACTCTCTCCTGCTTGAATAATCTTCTTTGAAAGATCCTCATCATTTGAAAAGATCCCGGCGTAATCATTTCCTAGCGCAACAACACAGGCTCCAGTTAGCGTTGCAAGATCAATAATAGTTTCGTTCTTGTCCTTAACTGCTTGTGTGAGGGCATCGGCTAAGATTAATCTTCCTTCCGCATCTGTATTTAATACCTCAACAGTTTTGCCATTCATAATTTTTATAACATCACCTGGTCGTAGCGCATTTGAAGCGATCATATTTTCACAGGTTGGTATATAAGCAGTTACTTCTGCTTTTGGTGCCAATTCACGAATAACTGACATGGCTCCAAGTACTGCCGCGGCTCCTGACATGTCACACTTCATTGTCTCCATACCTTGTCCAGGTTTAATAGAGAGGCCACCACTATCAAAAGTTATCCCTTTTCCAACTAATGCAATTTTTGGAGCGCGTTTATTCTTTGGTTTGTAAGATAAACGAATTAGGAATGGATCATTAGCACTAGCCATTGACACGCCGAGAATGCCACCAGCTTTCATTTTTTTAAGAGCTGCTTTATTAAATACAGTGATCTTTAGCCGCTGATTTTTAGCGATCTTTCGAGCAGTTTTAACTAGCTCTGATGGTGGACAATCAAGGGCAGGTGTATTTATTAAATCACGAGCTAAAAAAGTAGCCTGACAAGAGGCTGCTATAAGTTTTAGATTCTTACTAGGGTTAGCTTTAGCTGAGTGAATCATGATCTTACTTAGCTTTGATACTTTTTTTTCTTTAGTACTTTTGTATCTGTTAAAGGAATAACTGCTTAAGATGACACCCTCAAGAAATACATCTTGATGAAGTGAGGTTGCCCAATCAAGATCTGTGGAAGTTATTGCTAACGATCCGGCACCTTCTTTTTTAGAAATTCCCTGAATTAAGGCACCAAATTTCCTGTATTGATTTAACTTATCAAAAGTAGTTTTAGGTTTTTCATTCCAACCAAGAACATAAAGTCGAATTGATTTTTTTGCCTTAGATTGAAGATCAAAATATATGCTTTGTCCGTTTTTTCCCTCAAAGGTAGAGTTTTTTAATTGGGTGACGACGTTAATGCCATATTGTCGTTCAATCAATTTAAGGTTTGATTCCTTCGCGCTTTTCCCCTCACTTTTCTTTGAGAGGCTTTTTATTGCTTTGCTACTTAGAGTTTCGCTACTTAGAGTTGTTACGAGGAGAGCCAGAGGGCCAAGATCCTTTATGCTTTTTTTAAAAACAAGCTGCATGAATATCCTTAAAGTTAATTAATTCCTTAAAATAATCTAATGAACGGATCTTATACTGAGATGGAAACTTCTTAAAGTAGATAAGGTGCTACAAAGGCAAAAAATCCACCAATAAGGTAAAGTCCCAAAGAGAGATAAAGGATGACTCCTGAAACTTGCCTGCTCCTCTGACAAGCCTTAGCAAGCTCAGGATCGGTTGGACAAGACAACTCTGAAGCATATCTCCTCATAAAGAGAGCTGCACCAATCATGATCCCTGAAAAACCAAAGACTAACCCCTTATTTTCTGAAAACCATACTAGCTCCGGAAACGCACTTATCGCTGATGCTAAACTAGCTCCTAGTCCTAAAGTTACTAATAGAGCCGGAATAGCACAGCAGATAAGTGTGCTTAGAGACGCAAAGAGGGAGAGATAAGGGGATAATTTTTTTAACATATTAAGGGATCTTTATTTTCTTTCTATTTTTACAACATCATAACCAGCATCATTTACGATTTGTGTTACCGTTTCATCATTTAAAGATCCTGCATTCTTTGTTGTAATTGCCACTAATTTATTATCAAGATCAACGTTAATATTATCTACCTCCTCTTTTGAACCAAAGGCCTTTTTAATCCCTTGAGCACAAAAGGAGCAGACCATCCCTTTAACGGTTACGGTAATCTCCTCTGCAAAAAGTGAAGATGGGGTCATTGCGAGTATCGCTGCAATAATCAGTGCGTTTATTTTATTTTTAGTTTTCATGTTTCCTCCATTATTGAATTGTTTTTAAAAGTGAAAAATACCGGCAAAAAATAGATCTCCTTTAGTGCTAGATCCAATCTCTACTAGATAGTTACTGTAAAATAATCGAACTAAAGGAGTTACTACCCACTCATCCTCTGATTCTGGCAGGTACTCTACTTGAGCAATAAGCCAGGTGTTTAAATCATTAAACCCAGCCAAATATGGGGCAAATCCTGCGCGGTAGCGAAGAGCATTAATGTCTGACTCTCCACTAGATTGAAGTGTTTGTCCTGAAAGAAGGGTGTATATTCTTCGAGTTTCATAATCAGCTCGAAACATTGCAAACCCAGCAAGATCGTCCTCTCCTTTATAATCAACTGTTCCTGCGCCACCTGAAACATAAAGATTAGTTTGTGATTCAAGCTCGTTTTTTCTGTAAAGTTTATAATTAAATCGTGGGATGATGTAGGTAGCGTCCGAACCTTTGTAGCTTGCATCAACTAAGTACACACCAATTGCATAGTTACTGGTAACAGAATAGTTAAGCTCGATCTCCTGCCTGTCAGGTGTATATTCAGGCATGATACCGTATCCATCTTTATAACTAACTGGATGAGCTAGCGCTGTTAATGATGTAAGGCAGGTGACAACAAAAGCGAATGATAATTTTTTTAACATAAAGATCTCTCAATTCTAGATTTTAAGAGTTAGTATCTTATGCTTCTCTTAGGGTTACCTGAAGAGAGCATAGGCAGTGATTTAGGCAGATACTGGTGGAGAGTTTGGAGATGCGTTAAGAGAAACTAAATGAGGCTTAATTGGGACTGTATCAAAGTTCCGATCAAATACATCGCTTACTTTTGTAATGTATTGAGTATCAAGTCTTACAATATAGAAAACATGATGCTCAAATAACTCAACTGGTACTTTGATATTAATTGTATTATCTGGCGGTGATATTTTTAGGCAGTTAGGGCATGCTGAACAATGAGTCGTACAGTTATGATCAGAATTTGAACTATCTCCGTCCTCACTATGTGAAGATGGGGATGCAGATGATTGCGAAGATGGGCAGCAATCATGAGCCTTTCCTTTTCCAGATTCCGCAAATGCAATTTCGCTTATGCTGCAGTGAACACCTGCAAAAAGAAGGATGGTAGCAACTATAATACTATTAAGACTTTTTGACATAAGCTCGTGTTTGACGTCCTATACTACCTAAAGCTTCAAAATGAAATTTATGAATGTTTTCTCTTGATTAGGTGATCAACGCTGAACCTGCCAGCTCCGGTTACAATCAAACTAATTAACATCAGCATATAGTAAAAAGGTATCTCAAATCCGTTATCGCCGCAGGCAAATCCATTTTTAAGATGAACGGTTTTAATTGCTACAAGCATTACAACAATAAGAGGAACAGAGATTATCCTAGTTGCCAAACCAAGAGTTAAGAGAATTACGCCCGCCACCTCAGTACCAACAGCCATGTATGTGTTAATAACCGGAAAAGGAATTCCGATGCTTTCAAACCACTGTGGGATGGTATCAATATTTTTTAACTTCTGCATCGCTGGCTCATAAAACCCATAGGCCAACATGAGGCGGAAAATCAGTGGCGGGAAGTCAGATAGTTTTGAAACAATACTGATGTATTTTTTGATTATGGCTTTTATCATAACAGTGATCCTTCGTTTATTATCGATCCCCAACTGCGGTCAACGGTACTATAAATTGAGAGTAAGGGCTCTTACTTTTTTAATCTCCTAATATAATGGGATCTTTATTTTATGGTCTTAGGCCTAACTTTGAGTCATCTGTCACAAGATAGGTAAATGGCGCTTCCCGATTAAGTAGTAAACTCTTAAAGCGAAGATCGCTTACTATGGCCATCTCAGAACTCTGCTTTTCCCAGACAGGAGCTTTAAAAAACCATTGGTATCTTTTACCATTTGCAGAATCAATGAGCTTTGCAACTTCTGGATCATGCTCATCCGTTTTGTATGTTTTTACATATGTTACTAGACCACTAAGAGGTTTGATTAGATGAACATGATACTCATCCGCATCTCTTAGTACTCCACGAAAGTGCCACGGACTGAAAGGCTCAGGAAATACATAGTGAAATGAATATTCAGCAGAGTTATTTAAGCCATGCTGCTCAAGTAAGTGCATTGATCGTTGTCTAAGAATTCCGCAAAGTGAAATATATATAATAAGTAGGCATATTCCTATTTGTGCGGAAGTACGCATTGAAATCTCTCGTCCTAACTTTTTAAATAGATACGGACTTAGCAATGCAAGTAAAAGGATACCCCATATGTAAAGATCGATAATAAAGACCCAGGCTAATTCAAATCGCTGCATCGAGAATGGGAAAAACAAAACAACTCCATACGAGTTAATGAGATCCATAAAGATATGAGCACCAGCTCCTAGCAGAAAAATCCAGAGCCAAGTAAAAAAAGATGCGTTTGGATATAAACGACGAAAGATCACCGCCGCGAAAATGGCTAGTGCTGGTGCCATTATGATTGAATGAGTCCACATCCTGCGAAACGTCCAACTTGGTAGATCCAGAAAGAATGTACCGAATATATCAACATCAACTATATTTGACGCTAGTATTAGTGCGAGCATGCATCCCGGACCAACGCGTTGTTTAAGGCCAGCGTTGGCAAGGGTAATACCTGTTAGGGTGTGGGCGAGTGGATCCATAAAAAGAGATAAAGAAAAATAAGGTATAAAATACTTATAGAAAATTTGGAATGGGGATTTGAGAGAAAGCTCAGTAATAAATTGAGGAAAAAGTGGATCAAGGAAGAACCGCTTCACGAGCGACGGCGAATGAAGGTGGTGAAAATCACTATCCCTACTGATTACTGGTGTTTAGCCAGAAAGTTTTTCAAAATGCGATCTTTATTCTCGTTAGCCTGATCTGCTTTAAAGTAAATCTCTATAAGTTGAATAAGTGCCTTATCCTCTGAGTAAGCATAAGTAATCCTAAAACCTGTTTGAGATCCTCTGGTTTTCATCGTTCGGCAGGTAAATTTCTTAACTTTGATAATCACAGGAGATTCGAATCCAAGACCAGGAATTCTTACTGTTAATGGTGGTTGCGGATGAGTTGCAATGCTAAGAAATTTTTTCAGGACTTCTAAATCCTCTCTGAGGGTATGATATTTTTTTAACAATTGCTTCAGATCCCTCTGAAACTCAGGAAGTTCCACATACTCCATTAGACACCTACTCTTCTACATCCTCAGATTCATCATAATCCCTAACAGAGTAAGCAGGAGTTCTATAGAAAACCAATTCGTAATCTATAACATCCTTAAATTCTGTTGCTTTCCAAGGAGTATCTTCGTGAGAATATTCGCTGAGCCACCTAGCACTTCTGGAAGAAAACCTATCCACGACGTCATCAATGACCTTCTTTTCGGCAGCAGTTATCATATTTAAGTCTGCTTTTTGTAAGGGAACGTATCTCGATTGAGCTTTGCCATGGTAAGTACCTTGCTCAATCAAGAGCTCCTTATTTCTCACCATCTCTTGGGCTATTTCTTCAAATTCCCTAGGCACAGGACCAAATTGAAGTTTTCGATAGGTGGCTCCAGTTAGTTGCTCTTCGAATAACTCATAGAAATTAAAGTCAGCAAAATAAAGAAGTTTATAAAGGACCATTTCGCCAACGTTCGGCTTCCCACCACATCGCTCAAGTAGATAAAGGAGAACTTGTTTAAATTTTTCTACCTTATAATGAGGAACGGAAATTCTCTCTTGAGGTGCTACCGATTTTTCAGCAGGCGCTTTGCCTAAAATTACCTGAGGTTCACTCTCTAATCCAAGAAGGAAGTCTGCTGTAACAGTAAATATCTCGCAAAGTTTTTTTAGTTCAGCACTTGATACCCCACGTTCTTCATTCTCAATCTGAGAGACAGCAGTTCTAGGAACACCTAACTCCTTGGCAAGTTGCTCCTGTGACCAGGAACGCTTACTTCGTTGCTCCTGAATAATCGTGTGTAGTTCTTTGCTGCCCTTGGAGTTCATCTTTCTTACCCTCAAATAACCAGTATAACTTATGATTGATAATCAATCAATGCTATGTTAGATTATCGGACACTACTAGAGGTTTCTTTAGATATACTAACATATTGTAATTAGTAGATGTTTTATATGAGCGTGCTCAACTCAACTATCAAGGTGTTGGATATCGATTATATGCTTGAAGCGATTTGTAAATATCTTGATATTGGCATATCGGAATTGATGAAACCAAATGGCAGTGAAGATTCTGCTGAGCCAGTAATATCCGAACTGACACCATCAACTGGATAATCTTCGCGCTGTTCCGGATAGGAATGTCAGGACGAGTATAGAGATGGCGATTGCTCCGACCACGGCAAGGAATGCCTCCTTTTTTTTTGGCTGGGGTTGCTAATCTGCTGCGGGGATGACGTAGAACTTGTTGCTGATTTTGTCGGTGGTGGTCATTGGGGTTGGATGTTTCATACCGCTTTCCTCAAATCATCTTTAGAACTAGAGTAAATTTTCAGATCACCTAAAAATCGAGCAATTCCGTTATTTTTTTTAGAATATACCTTTGCCAACGGAAATTTAAGTACCCCAGCTTCGTCCAGCGGTCATCTTAAGTTCTCGATTGAGTACTAGTGATCGCAACATCGCTCTCACAAGTTGCCGAGTTCCGCGTGGAACAACTTCCCGATAGACAAAGTTTTTTACTCCATTAGCACGCTGTTGATCATTGGCAACTTCTTTCCGTAGTTGTTCAGTTCTATCGATAATAGATTTCACATAGCTCTTACAACATTCAACTAGTTCAGGTGAGCTTGAATCTTCAAGCAGTCCATTTGCGGATAATGGCGTTAATGAATTAGCTCCATCTATTAGAAGAACCTTTGCATATTCAGCATCAATATGAGGTGGGGCAGGTGGCGCACCAGCTAGAAGAGCATTTTCCTTTTCCCTTTCAATCACAACAAACGGAGCTACTTCCAAAAAAACAATATTTGGAAGAACTGAGTCAATAAAATTCTCGGCTACTCTCTTCTGCTTTACATCAACTTTGGCAAATTCGGTAAAATTCAGCCATGAGATACTAAGAGTTCCCTTTTTTTCTTTAAGCGTATCGACGAACTGCTTACGTAGCTCATCATCTTCGGATATTCGTCGAAAAGCCCAGTGATCTAAATAAACAGATGGCGATCGATCCTCTGATCTAAGTTCTATTCCACCATTTGTTGATATCTGAAGCGTGATCACCGCTCAACTCCTGTATTCATCAAACTTCCAGATAAAGAATCAAATAATCTATTCGAATTTAGCAGTGAAGAATGATAGCTATCCAGACTACGATTTAGGACATCAAAACATTTTGCAAATTTATTTTGTAAGGAAATTGGTGGTACTGGTACCTCAATACTTTCGAATTTTGTCTTGCTTACCATTCCTTTCATACTGTTGGTTGAAGCAGCTTGAATGAGTTTTTTCCCAACATAGAAAAGTGCATAAAGATACTTACTGTTGCACGATTCATCTGGTACGACTGCGTTAATTTGTTGATTAAAAGTGACTTCCCTGTCGGTAAAAGCTGCATTGCCAATGCAGGACGGACTTCCTGCGATGCAAGTAACAAGAATTGAACCTGTCGGAACTGCTCGACCTACGACCTTACCCTCGTCGGATAAAAACTCTGTAGCTTTTGTTAAATAGTGGGATGGAGTATTAATGTTGTCGGACTTAATCCATTCAATTGACGATCCATAATATTCGGGGTGTGCTCGGGGCGGCGTATTCCCAGTAACGACGTTGCCAATTTCCCCCAGTTTATGCAGTTCCCAGTTCTTAGGATTCGATACAGGATCACCAAACATCTCCAAAAATACCGACCGCAGAAAG
>CAZFXN010000026.1:0-38400 GCA_964523015.1 uncultured Bdellovibrionales bacterium
AACCAGTGAGAATTTAGCTAACCATGAGGGTTTTCAGCTAACCTATCTTAAAGATTCCTCTCAACAGGATCCCACGAGGAATAGTTCTGAAGAGATCCGTATTAAACTTCCAAAATCATCAACTCCTCATATCTTTAAACTTAATAATCCTGACCGTCTTGTAATAGATCTTTCAAATTTAAGATTAAGACAAAATAAAACTATTACATTAAATGAACATGCTCCTTTAAAAGCAATACGCCTAGGAATCCATCCTGATAGAGTAAGAATGGTTATTGATTTAAAACCAGAAATGTCTCCAGCCTATAAAGTTAGTGCTGATGGACAAACACTTTCACTCTACTTTGGAGGAAATACTAATACGATAGCAACTCAGACTGCTTCTAATACGTCAACGACTATTACTCCTCAGCAAAATGCACAACAACATTCTCAGAAGAATGCCTCTCAAAATGGCTCTCAGAATGTCGGCGAGGTTTTAGCAAACGCCTTACGTCAAAGTAATCAGCCACCAGTTGCAAAGCCTCAAAATACAACCGCAAAAGCAGCTCCTGTAACAGCTCCCGCTATAGTACAAAAAAACAACAATTCGAACCAACAGATCGACCAACAGATCATAGCTAAGATAGAAACTCCTAAAGAGACAGCTCCAAAAGCTGACACTAACCCAGAAGAGGTCTTCCCTCTCAGTCCTGCAAGCCCAGCAAAGATTCACGCTAATGAGAGTATTGATAATTCCCCTAAGGCCAGTGTCTCTTCAAAAACTCTAATTGCAGCAGCTTCAGCAGGTACAGTACCGAATTCTAAAAATGTTCCCTTACCACCTACCAACACAGCCGCTCTTAATACTAATACCAATATTGAACGTGGGGCATTTCAAGGCGCCAAAATTACAGGCATTGATTTTACAAGAGAGCAGCAAAACAAAACTCCAATGATTAAAATTTCCCTCTCTGAAAAGAGTGCATATACATTGGTAAAAACTGGGCAACGTGCTTATAGATTAACAGTACCAAATGGCTCCTTTGCTCAAGAGCACTTAACTCTCCCTCATTTTCCTCCTCAGGATTTTGCAGGTATTACCTTAATCAATCCTGAGAAGGGTCAAGGACAGGTAGAATTCTTCATCGGAGTAGACCGCAATATTAAACTTAGCTCATTTTCAAACCAAAATGAGATCTGGATCAAGGTTGCCAAAGAGTAATCTTTTACTGAATTCTATTATTCAGCTTAGCATTAAGGAATTTATAAGCGGCTCTGCCCTCATCAGAGAGTGACATTTTAGGAATCTGATTTATTACATCGATTGCAGTTTCATTATCACCTAATGCCATGTGACAGGCGACTTCATCCTCTTTAACCGTCGTTTCATTAGGCAGCTCTTTTTTAAGCCTCTGTAAAATCACCAAAGCCTCATTCACTTGTCCTCTTGCCAAATGGCACTTTGCAAGTACATGACGGGCACTTAAGCCAGAATTGGAACTACTCGCACTTAACATAAGAACAGCATGAGCGGAGGCATAGGCAAGGGCTATATCATTCTCACTAAAGGCAAGTTTAGCTAATTTTAAATGTCCACTTTTCCAATACGGATGAGCTCTTAAACATTTTAAAAGATGATCTTTATACTGATCTCTTGGGGTTTCTTTGATCAACCAAGACTGCATCGTTAGACCAATAGGGACTAGTGTATGCAAAGCAGTGTTAAGCAGGCTCATTGTAATTGTATTACCGTAGTTGAAGTGAAATATCCTACTCGATCTCGTCTTTACCAACAAGCGAGAGTTGGCGTGCATCAGATACGCCAGCAGGAAGTGTTGCCTGAGCAGTACGCATACGTCTAAGCTCTTCACCTAGCCGTTTTTCTCTGTCTGAATTACTAAGCATTAAATCTACGTTGTAAAGAGCCACAGTGAATCCAATAACAATAATTATAGTGGCGATCACCCACACCTTCGCATCCTTACTCTCTGTATCACATGAATTACAAAACATAATATCCCTACCCCAAAAATTAGTTTGTCGAATAGATTAGACCTAATAATATAGAATTGATCAACATATGAGATTTAAACATAGTAGACTAGGTATATTTATCCCAAAAAGAATATTCCGAATACATTTATTATGAAAACCTTCGGTTTGCTTTAACTTATTAATTGGGATAGCTATTTTCCGTCCCTCCGGGGGATAGTAAGTCCAAAAATTAACTTCTTTCGGAACTTACTTTCTGGACTTACTATATTTAAATTTGTATCGCAATTTGGGTTCATGTACGATACCCCCTCTTTAGTAGTCTTAAGACTCTGATTTTACTTACATATCGAGCATTTATGTTTTCAAATACCGACATCGAAGCTGCCCTAAAAAGTGGGGAGCTAGTTATTACTCCATTTTCTAAAAAAGGACTTGAGGCTGCTGGGCTAAACCTCCATCTAGGATACGACATTTTAAAACCGATCCCCGGCAAGGTCGTCGATGTAAGAAATAAGATCCTACCAGATTATGATGAATTTAGATTAGCCGATGATAAACCGTACAAACTTGAACCACAGGAATTTATTCTTGGTCATACTTTAGAAAACGTTACTGTTGGCCCTCAACTCGGTTTTTTTATCGAGGGGCGAAGCACATTAGCCCGACTTGGTCTTACCGTAGTTAAAACTGCCATGTTAGTCCAACCTGGTCATAAAGACAGAACTATCACTTTAGAGCTAGCAAACCACGGTACCAATCCGATCCTTCTCTATCCAAAGATGAAGATCGCCAAAGCTGCTCTCTTTAAACTCAATTCACCAAGTACACTTCTGTATGATAAATCAGGTGGAAAGTATAAAGATCAGAAAACTGTCGGGCGTCCAGTATTTAGCGATGAGTTTTTTCCTGAGGATTGAGACTCTAAAGTGGCGGTGTTAGGCAACTTAGGCAGATTCTTACATCCTCTGGTGCCTGCCTGATTAGCCCTCCAGACTAATATAATTGATAGCGATTTCAGTATGCTACATTAGATATCTACCCTAAGCCATCTATCCTTATAGTTACCCAATAACAGATATGAGGGGTGGTTTGGTTTGCGTGGAAGATAATCTTGGAAAATTTACCTGTTCCCGACATCGTTGCGGATCTAGATCAGATCAATCTTACTTTTGCCCATGCTCCAACATGTATCGAGCGCGCAGAATTATTAAAAATTCTTGATTCCCTATTAAAGCCACCTCAAACAACTCCTTCCCTTGATATAGAAAGGTGGCACGAAATTCGGAGTTTAGTTGACACCCTACATACAGACTTAAGATCAACTCTTTCAACTGAAGAGGTAGTAACATTTGATGCTGAGAAACTAAAGGAGCTAGGTACTCAACTTCAGCTAATTTATGATCTAACGATATCTCCTCTTAAAGATGGTGAACCACTAAATATTTTTTATACTTACGAATGGCTAAGTCATACAGCATATTTGGCTCAGGCTTTATCACTTCCCGGAGCAGAAGAGCTTGGTGCGGTAAAGTCAGTTTATAAAGATATTAAAACTTACGCTACCAACTTGCTCTATTCTAGCATCACGGGATCGCGGCACACTATCAAGCACAATACTTTTCGTATTGATACTCCAAGCCAATATGAAAAACATCGTGAAGAGCTTATTACTTTAGGAGCACTGCATCCTGACGCCATCATAGAGCAATCCTACTTAAGACACCTACAAACTTTGATTAAGCAGGGACGAAGCGAAATTGGCGAGGTTCCAACACCTATAAACATCCTTGATTTGCATGTTGATAAATTTTCGGCAGCTCAACGAATCCGGTATTATTTAAACAGCGCTGCAAATTTTCTTGAAGCAAGATACATGGCGACAGCTTCATTAAAGCCTGATGAATTGGGAACCCAAATAATCCCTGACTTAGATGCTGCCCTTGAGCTAAGAAGAGAACAACTTGCTATCACAACAAAATTCCAAATTTATGGTGTATACCCATCAAGTTATAATTTAGCCGATTGTAAAAATTTGCCATGTGAAGCAAAACGACTATTGATTGAAAATGCGACTCTGTATGGAGAGTATGTTCTAAATCCAGATTCTTGGAAAAGTTTCATGGGGCATGTAAATAGTCATAAAAAAGAGGACTATGCGGCAGCTGTTGATAGAATTGCAAGTATTGTTCACTATGCACGGGAGCACCCTGAACCAGAGCTTCGTTCGGAGATAGATCGATTAGAACGGATCTACTCAATTGCACGATATGGCATTGATCCAATAGAAGCTCGGAAAAGGATCGAGGGCATCTCCGCTGTCATGTCTCCTTTGACAGTGCAGTTTGGTGATTCCACCTACCAGCCAAGATTCGAACACATTGGAGATGAAAGTTTAAATATGCTTGTAAAGCCGGAACAGGCGCGAGTACTTAGAGATCACATAAGAGAAGGGCTGAAGTTAATTAAAAGCGAAAAGTATAGCGAGGCAAAGGCTCATTTTGAAAATGAAGCTGTACTTGAGGAATGTACATTTAATTTAGGAAGAGGGAATATTTTTATTTTAACTTCCTTACAACCTCAATATGTAATGATGACTTTACAATCTATCGCCTCACGTTCCTGGTTTATGATTGATCAGCGAACTGTTCAGCCAAGCTTTGGTGCTGTTCCAAGAAATTTTAATTACGAAACGGCAAGTGTAGAAGATAGAGCTGTATTTCAGGATTTTGAACGTGAGATCTGTTTAATCTATGCTGAAGAATGGACCCATGCCTTGCAACATGCAACAGGTGGCCCTGTAAGTCGTAAAGGATTATTTTTAAAAGGTGGGGATCTATTTGAGCATGATGTAGCTGAATATTTTAGAGAGAATGGGGTTAAAATGTCCAAGCTATTTCTAAGTAGATATCAAAGAGAGGACGCAGTAACAAAGTTAAGAGGATTTCAAACACCGGAATTTCAGAGAGAATTTTCAGAACGCCTGACAAAGCTAGAGCCAGGGCAGAAATTACAAATAGGGAGAACTGCTGAATTAACTCTGCCTAGCTTTCGTGAAGATTATACAGTTAGCCTCTGTCATGCTGAGATAGAGAGACTAGAAGACGGAAATCTTCGATTAAGAGATCTTTCAAACCATACAAACCCACTAAACCATACCTTCTTTCAAGATGAACAGGGTGTTTGGCAGACTGTAGTTAGGGAACAAATTCTACCACCTAGCAATGCAAGATTTCGAATTGGGCCTTATTTTGAGCTGCTAATCTAGTATTTTCGAATGATACCGATACCTCAAATCTATCAATAACACCCTTGGGAAATTGTAACCATTTAGCTCCTTCAACCTCATCCTCTCGAGTAGATAATCAGTATCACTGTAACTCAATCTTTATTTGAGCAGTGACCTCTAAAATTTAGGTTATAAGATCAGGGACATTTGAGCTTCATTTTTTGATCTTCATTCATGGATCTTAACTGTCCCTGATCTCAGGATTTACGTACGACCTAAGACCCCCTGTACAGGGAATCAAAACATGAGATTCATCGCGATCACTGCGTTTCTCGTCCTCTCCTTCCTCACTAGCTGCACCTCCACCTCGCCCTCCTCGATCGGATCGACGATCGATTGGGGCCAGAATCGGCTGCTCGCTGGAACCAAAAAGATCGGAGTCGAGCTCAACATGAGCGGCGATGTGGCGGCCGAAGAGCCGGTACTGATCAAAGACTCAACCGTCCACGCCTACTTCCGTAACGAAGTCGGCACCGATCCGGACGAAGGGATCGCCAACGGATACAACCAGCTCGGTATCGAGTTGGTCGATTACCCGAACATGGAGTGGTCGCTGTTTCATCGCGCCCAGTTTATGCGCGGTGAGGGACGCGACTCCGACTTCTATGGCGGCGTTCGATTGACCAAGTTGATCGAAACCGAAACCTGCCAGATGGAATGGCTCGATATTGCGGCCGGTGCTGAAGGCATGTACGTCAACACGCGACTGGTTTTCGATCTCGGTGATTCGCTACTCGAGCCGACCTTCGATCTCGGGCAGAACTGGAACAATGGCACCACCCCTGTGGTTGCCGAAGTAAACTGGATCATGCCCAACTGGTTGGGACACGACAAGATTCGTCCCTTTATCGGTGCAGAGGTGCGGTTTCATGATATCGGAGAATCGCTCTCCAATCATGACACAAGCCTCAACTTCGGCATTGCAGCATCTTTCTAGAGATACTCCAACCAAGGGAATCAGGCTAGGACACAGGTTCAAGGAAGAGGGAGCGAACGGCGGCAATACACCGTTCCTCCCTCTTATCCCACACGGTTTCTAACTATGAGGTCACTGCTCTATAAAGATTTAGCAAAGACTTTGCGAAAATTTTATGATAAGGGTGTCCCGATCGGATAATTCCCTGTAAAACAGGCATCACAAAAAGATCCTTTGCTTGATTCAACAGCACGATAGAGACCCTCAATGGTTAGATAAGCCAGGGAATCGGCATTTATAAATTCACAAATTTCAGGGACAGTCATCCGGTATGCTATTAACTGATCCTGAGTTGGTGTATCAATGCCGTAATAACAGGAACCAGTTGTTGGTGGTGCGGTAATTCTAACATGGATCTCTTTAGCTCCGGCATCACGTAACATTTTTATTAATTTCTTTGTAGTTGTACCTCGCACAATTGAATCATCAACTACGATTATTGTTTTATCCTTTAATAGATCACTATTTGCATTGTGTTTAATCTTTACACCAAAATCTCTGATAGATTGCTTTGGTTCAATAAAAGTTCTACCAACGTAATGATTTCTAATGAGACCAAGCTCTAACGGCACTCCTGAAACTTCTGAGAAACCAAGCGCTGCGGTGACGCCGGAATCAGGAACTGGAACTACGTAATCTGCTTTAACTGGAGCTTCTTTGGCTAATTCCCGACCCATCGCCTTTCGCATTCGATAAACGTTTCGTCCAAAAACATTGGAATCAGGTCGGGCAAAGTAAACATACTCAAAGATACACGGTGTCTCTTTCACTTTTTCAAATGGGAAATGACTCTTTAACTCTTTCTGTCCAGAGATCTCTACAATCTCACCAGCTTTAACATCGCGGATAAATTTGGCACCTATTAGATCAAAGGCACATGTTTCAGATGCTAAAACGTAACTTCCATTTAGTTCCCCTAAGACAAGTGGTCTAAAACCATTTGGATCACGTACTCCGATTAATCGATCTTCAAACAAAGCTAATATTGAGTAAGCTCCCTTAGTTTGCTTACATGCAGCAATCATAGCTTGGACAGGAGTGTTGTCACGGGAGTTCCGTGCAACAAGATGCAAAATTGATTCCGTATCAGAGGTGGCAACAAAGATTGCACCATCTGCAATTAATTCTTTTCTTAACTCCTTGGCGTTAATTAAATTTCCATTTTGTGCTAATGCCATTTTACCAGTTGAGATTTCAGCCTGAAAAGGTTGCACTTCCGCTAATTTATTCTCTCCTGCAGTTGGGTACCGGACATGCCCCATCGCTGCCCTACCAGGCAATTTTGTAAAATCAAAATCTTTAAAAACTTCAGAGACGTGCCCTAATCCTTTATGCACATAAAGCCCACCGGAGGTGTCATCAACTGAGGCAATACCTGCACCCTCTTGGCCACGGTGCTGTTGAGCATAAAGCCCAAGGTAAGCAAGGTTGGCGGCTTCTTTATGATTCCAAACTCCTATAAGGCCGCATTCTTCAACGAATGCGTCACCCATCTCTCTTTTTAAAAAACTCATAGATAAAAACTTATATTAAGTTAGAAAGCCCACTCTGCCAGCACTGTAATGCTTCAGAAACTTTTAATTCAGAGATAGTATCAATAGCTATCTTATCTCCCCCAACCATACCTTCACAACTAATCGTCAACCCATTGCTAGTAATGTACTTTCTAGTGCTTTCAGCATTTTTTGGATCACATGAGACAATAAACCTGGCCCCTGTTTCAGAGAACAGCAGGGCGTCATTTCTTGTACTTGGTGATCCATCTCTCTTAAAAACTTTATTTTTAAAAGTAATTGATGCGCCTTTGCTGCCGTACCGACTAAAACAACACTCTGTCAGAGCTACTGCTAATCCACCATTTGAAATATCGTGGCAAGAATTTAGTAATCTTTGATCAATAAGATCCCGAACTACCGAAGCAGTTTTCATCTCAATCTCATAGTTAAGAACCGGCAGCGTCCCCTTTTCTATATTTGCAATCTGAGACATGTACTCAGATCCACCGAAATCCTCAAAGGTATCACCAATTACAAAAACTATATCGCCATCATTTATAAAACTGCCACCAATTGCTTTGCTAGCATCACTAATTAAGCCAACAGTTGCAATCATCGGCGTTGGCAAAACTGCTGTTCCTTTTGTCTCGTTATAAAGACTTGCATTACCACTCACAATCGGAACTTCTAATGCTCTAGCTGCATCACCTAAACCACGCACTCCCTCAGCAATCTGCCACATACCTTCCGGCTTATCTGGACTACCAAAGTTTAAACAATCTGAAATTCCTATCGGAGTTGCGCCAACAGCAGAGATATTTCTATATCCTTCAACTACAGAGAATGCCGCACCGAGTCTCGGATCAATTGAGCAATATAAGGAATTGCAATCAAGCTTTACCGCTATGCCTTTCTCTGGAGCATCACCATTATGGTGTGGGCTCTTTATTCTAATCACCCCGGAATCAGATCCCGGATGAACTACAGTATTGGTCCTTACAGTTGAGTCGTATTGATCAAAGACTTGTTGGCGTGAACATAAATTAACGCTGCCGATCATCTTTAACCAAACTGCATTTAGATCACTAGGTTCATCAAATTGATCAAAATTAAATTCAAGTTTTGCTTCATAATCAGCAGGCTGACTCTCTGGAAGTCTATATTGAGGTGCACTATTTACAAGCGCTTCAACTGGCATTGATGAAACCATTTCACCGTGCCAGAAAAGCTCTACGTTTTCACCAGGAATCACCTCACCGATCTTTTCAGCATCAAGCCCCCAGTGATTTACGATCTTTAAGATCTCATCCTCTCGACCTTTCTTTGCGATAATAAGCATTCTTTCCTGAGATTCTGAGAGCATAATTTCATACGGGTTCATCCCCTCCTCTCGTTGCGGCACTCGATCTAAATGAAGCCTTACACCAGTACCTGCGCGGGAAGCCATCTCATATGCAGAAGATGTAAGTCCGGCTGCGCCCATATCTTGAATTCCCTCTACTGCATCAGTAGCCATAACTTCTAGGCAAGCTTCTATTAAAAGTTTTTCTTGAAAAGGATCGCCAACCTGGACCGTTGGTCTTTTCTCTTGTGAATCATCACCAAATTCTTCAGAGGCCATGGTTGCGCCATGAATACCGTCACGTCCTGTTTTTGATCCGACATACAAAACAGGATTGCCGATACCTGATGCGTTACCCAAAAATATTTTATCTTTATCGACTAATCCTAAGGCAAAGGCATTAACTAAACAGTTTCCGTTATAGGATTTATGAAAGTAAAGTTCTCCGGCGACAGTTGGCACACCCACACAGTTACCATAATCACCAATGCCAGCGACTGCACGGCTTAAGAGATACGCAGTCCGTGAATTTTCTGGCTCCCCGAAACGAAGCCCATTCATAAGAGCTAATGGTCTAGCCCCCATCGTAAATACATCACGCAAAATTCCACCGACACCTGTTGCAGCGCCTTGGTACGGTTCTATAAAACTAGGATGGTTATGACTCTCAACTTTAAACGCAACTGCTTGACCATCACCGATGTCAATGACACCTGCGTTCTCACCTGGTCCGTGAATTACATTTGGGCCAGTCGTTGGCAAAGTTTTTAAATGAATCTTTGTACTTTTATAAGAGCAATGTTCTGAGTAGAGAGCAGAGAAGATCCCCATTTCTAAAACATTGATTTCTCGTCCGAGTAACTCCTTGATTGAATTAAACTCGGACTCTTTTAAGCCACACTGTAAAGCATCTTGTATCTTGGCGAATCTCATCCATTCGGGTGAAGACATATACACTACTTAAAAAAAATTTATCAAAATGGACGTTCTACTTTCGCCACTCTACTTCAGCACAGATTCTCTTTCATTCGTTGCAAAATCAACCCTTTGTCTAAAAAAATCGTAGTAAATTTTCGTAGTAAAAATTGCAATGACTCGGTTTTATTTTGACAGTGGGAACACAAAATTTAATAGATAGATACGCGTTTCCATGATACACTTATCTGATGGTAACTATAGAGGGCGGTACTATGGAATACACACGAACTACAAGCGTAACTAGACAAGAATCTCTTAACCACTACGGCCTTACTAAAGAAGTAATGAGCGTAGCTCCGTTTTGTGAAATACCAGAGCACTTCTTTGATATGATGCTTGAAAAGCTGTCTTGTCTTAATGGGCCTAGTAACAATAGGCACCCAGGAAGCAACGAGACCACCATTATTGAAGTAACCCGATATAATCTACCTTCCTGCTAGTAGATTTAATGTTTAATCTGGTCGTATATGACGTTAAGGCGTCCTGGGAGCTCCACCTCCTGTTTTAGTCTATAAGACGGTGTTTTCAGTTGTTCGCTCAATCATTCATTATTTTCCATTATTTTCAGAGTTGAATGAAACTAAGTACTGTAGCTAACACTTGGCACAGCCTTTAAACCCTTTAAGGTTTTCTACGATTTATTTAAATTATATTGAACTAACCTGATGAAACTCTCATCTAAATTTCAGAGGGAGCATAAATGATATTTGATTAAACTAATTGGAGAGCTAATTAGTTTAGTTTTATTCAGTTAAGTTCGATACTTATCCTTGTCCCCAGAGAGTGTTTCCATTTAGTCTGTATACATAGAGTTTCGAAATTAATGTTTCGAGATTTTAGATTTCAAAGTTGTTGTGTTGGCAGAAGAAGTTAAGTTGTGGCACTGCAAGTAACAGTTCACAAAATTTAGGTTTAATAAACGGTAGAGGGTCGCATGGCAGAAGACTTCCAAAAACTTATCCAACAGGATCGAGAAGGAAGAAAGAAACAGATTTGGAAAGGCACAGCTCTTGACTACTTGGAGCAGGTCCGCCAAGAACCAGGGATCGCTAAGCTCTCTCATCAAAGAATCTTTGACACCCTAATGAAATCAGGTGTTGAAGAAGTTAACATCGAAGAAAATCCCCGCTACAAAAGAATTTTTAAAGAAGGCAAACTAAAAGTCTTTAACTTTTTCAAAGATGAATTCTTTGGAATGGAGAAGACTTCGAACAATATTGTGCGGTATTTTCATTCCGCCTCCCTAAAAGGAGAAGAAAGCAGACAGGTTCTTTATCTAGTTGGTCCTGTTGGTTCCGGTAAAAGTTCCCTTGTTGAACGTCTAAAACAGGGCTTAGAGAAAGAAGGCATGTATGTTATTGACGGCTGTCCAATGAATGAGGAGCCGCTTCACTTAATTCCGCGCCATCTTAGAAAAGAATTCTCAAAGATGCTTGATGTTGAGATCGAAGGAGATCTCTGTCCAATCTGTCGTTATCGTTTAAAAGAGGAATTCCAAGGCCGTTGGGAAGAGATGCCGGTAAAGAAAACTGAGTTTAGCATCCGGGCTAAACGCGGTATCGGAGTGGTCCCTCCAGTGGATCCAAATAACCAAGACACCAGTGTGTTGATTGGTGGCGAAGACATTTCAAAGTTAGATATCTATTCTGAGGGAGACCCTAGAGTTCTCGATCTTTCTGGGGCTCTAAATGTTGGTAACCGAGGTATGGTTGAATTTATCGAGGTCTTTAAAAATGAGACCGAATATCTTCACGCCATGATTACCGCAACTCAAGAGAAACATATTCCAGCTCCTGGACGACACGGTATGATCTATGTTGATACCTGTATCGTAGCCCACTCTAACGAAGCTGAGTGGAATAAGTTTAAAAGCGATCACACAAATGAAGCGATCCTAGATCGTATCGTTGTAGTAAAAGTTCCATACAACATGAGGTTGTCCGAAGAGGTAAAGATCTATAAAAAGATCATCCGCAATTCAAAGTTTAATGCTGATATTGCACCACATACTTTAGAGATTGCGTCGATGTTTGCAATTCTCTCTAGGTTAGAGCCAACCAACAAATGTGACTTGATGACCAAGCTCAAACTCTATAACGGTGAAGAGGTTGTTGAGAAAGGTAAAACTAAAAAGATTGATGTTATTGAGTTAAAAGAGGAAGCTCGTAACGAAGGGATGAATGGTATATCAACCCGATTTATTATGAAGGCACTTGATAATGCCCTCTCTGATAATATCGCTGATAACTGTATTCATCCGATTAGTGTCCGAGAGTCTTTAGTACAGATGATTAAGGAAACCGATTTTCCTGAAGACACTAGAAAGAAATACTTAGAATTCCTTCAAGATACAATTCATAAAGACTATTTAGATGTTCTTGAGAAAGAGATTACAAAGGCATTTGTTTACTCCTATCAAGAGCAAGCAGAATCACTCTTTCAGAACTATCTAGATCATGCTGAAGCTTACGTAACTAAAAAGCGGGTCAAAGACTCTAGTACCGGTCAAGAATTAGAGCCGGATGAGAGTTTTATGAAATCTATCGAGGAGCAGATTGCAATTATCGGAACTGCTTGTGATGGATTTAGACAAGAAGTCATCGCATTCCTTTGGTCAGTGAGCCGTAAAGGAGAGAAGATCTCTTACGAAAGCTATGAGCCTCTTAAGGAAGCTGTTGAAAAGAAACTTATGGCCTCAGTTCGTGACGTATCTAGAATTATTACTAAAGCTAGAACACGGGATGAAGATCAAGGCAAAAAATACGATCGCATGGTTGAGCAGCTTATCCGTAATGGATATCCAGCTAGCTGTGTTGATACGATATTAAAATACGCTGCTAATAATCTGTGGAAGGATTAAAACCACACTGAGATATAAAGGTTATGTCTACAGTATTTAGATCCTACACTCCATCCTCTCAGCGTTCGGATAGGAGCGCGAGTGATCGGCTGCGTCATCGTCAAAAGATTAAAGATAGCATCCGCCATAATATCGCAGATATTATATCCGAAGAATCAATTATTGGACGGGATAAGGATAAGATTATCAAGATCCCAATCCGCTCGGTTAAAGAATACCGCTTTATCTATGGTGATAATGCTGCTGGAGTCAGTCAGGGTAATGGCGAGCAAAAACCAGGTGATGTAGTTGATAAGGGAGATCCGAATCAGCAAGCTCAAGGAGAAGGCCCTGGAGATCAACCGGGTGTTGATGCTTTTGAGACTGATGTAAGTCTTGAAGAGCTAATCAATATAATGTTTGATGATTTAGAATTACCTGAACTTGAAAAGAAGGCTTTAAAACAGGTCCTCTCTGAACATGCCTTTAAGAGAAAAGGGTATCGAAGAGCAGGAATTCGGCCACGCTTAGATAAGAAAAAATCAGCTAAGAATAGAATTCGTCGAAAGATCGCAGCCTCACGCTCTCGTGATATCGACTTTGATGCCGAAGACCAACGATTCCCATTTCATAAAGATGATCTCAACTACCACCACATCGTAAGAGATATCCAAGAGGAATCTAATGCAGTGATCTTTTGTATTATGGATACATCTGGATCGATGGGTACAGTTAAGAAATACTTAGCCCGAAGTTTTTACTTTCTACTTTATCAGTTCGTAAGACAGAAATACGTTAATGTTGAAGTAGTTTTCATAGCTCATCATACAGATGCCAAAGAAGTTACTGAGGATGAGTTCTTTCATAAGGTAGAATCAGGCGGGACATACATCTCTTCCGGTTATACCAGAGCTTTAGAAATTATAGATCAACGGTATCATCCCTCTCTTTGGAACATCTATGCTTTTCATTGTTCAGATGGAGATAATTTTTATTCTGATAATGATAAAGCACTACAAGCTGCTGAAGATCTCTGTAAAGTCTGTAACCTCTTTGGATACGGAGAAATCAAGCCATCTGGTAGTGCCTACTATAGTGGCAGCATGATGGAAGTTTTTGGAAAACTAACCTTTGAGAATTTTCGAGCGATCCTAATTGAAAAGAAAGAGGATCTCTGGGATGGCTTTAAGAAATTTTTATCCGGTGATCGTAGTGGCATTATGACCGATTCAGAGGAACAGAATACAACCACTTCTGAGGGAGCTGGTTCAGCATCACCTTAATAGCATAACGAGTAGGATATGAGTTTTAGCATCGAAGAGCTTCAAAAATGGGATGATACAATTAAAGAGCTTGTAGATATCTATAAGCTAAATTGCTATCCACAAGAATTTGATATCTGCGATCATAACGAAATGCTTGGGTATATGGCTTATTCCGGCATGCCCTCGAGATATGCCCACTGGTCATATGGAAAAAGTTTTGAAAAACAGAAAACTCTTTATGACTATGGAGTAAGTGGATTGCCATATGAAATGGTTATAAATTCTAATCCATGTCTAGCCTACCTAATGCGTGATAATAGTTTACTTCTTCAGATTTTAACTATTGCTCACGTTTACGGACATAACGATTTCTTTGCTAACAACTTTACTTTTACTACCGGGACCAAAGCTCAATATACAATCGAGATGTTTAAAAACCATCGCGACCGGATGGCTTCATATATTGAGGATCCTTCAATCGGCATAGAGCAGGTAGAAAGCGTCCTTGATCATGCTCACTCACTTTCATACAACTGCGCTCGAAATTTGGCGATTACAAAACTCTCTCAAGAAGAGCAAAGAATGCGAGCCTGGGAACAATTTCAACCACAGAAAGACCCGCACTGGGAGATTCATCCAAAGCAAGAATTTGTAGCACCAGATCTAGATAAGGTTCCACTTGAACCTGAGGATGATGTTTTAAGCTTTATCGCTCAATATAATCCATATCTATCTGAATGGAAGCGCGACATTTTGCGAATTGTTGAAACTGAGGCGAAGTATTTTATGCCTCAGATTGAAACAAAGATCATGAATGAGGGTTGGGCAAGTTACTGGCACTTTAAGATCTTAAATGCGCTTAATTTACCACAAGGGCTTCATCTTGAATTTCTAGTTAAGCATAACCAGGTACTGCGTCCACATCCAGGAGGGCTAAACCCCTACCACCTCGGATTTATCATGTGGCATGATATTGAGCGGCGCTGGAATGCCGGAGAAACAGGGATGGAGTATGGGCTTTCAGAGAGTCATGAGCCCCCTGATGTAACGAATCTTCATGAAAATGATACTCCTGGTCGTAAAAAGATCTTTGAAGTTAGAGAATCAGATCGGGACAGTTCATTTCTTCGTCGTTTCTTAACACCTGAGATTATGAGAGATGCCCATCTTTTTCAGCATGAAAAACGCGGAAAAGAGAGGATCGTGACCAAAGTAGCCGATGAAGAGAGCTGGCAAGATATTAAAGAAACACTGGTAAAAAGCGTTGGTACTCAATCAATTCCTGTTATTAAAGTTGAAGACGCCGATTTCGGTAAAAATCGGGTACTTTATCTTAAGCATTACCATGATGGACGAGATTTGCAGCTTGAATATGCTGAGCATACTCTTAGGCACTTAGCTGGACTCTGGGAAAGAGAAGTTGTCCTTGAGACGGAAGTAACTGGTAGAAAATCATTACTTAAAATTGTTGGTGATGCTTTAAAGATCGAACGGATTGATAAAAAGGCATCAAAGTAATAGTTAAATCTGTGATTTCAATTGAACCAATTAAGCCAATTAAAATATTTTGTACTAATAGTGCTATCCTTATCAGGCTGCCTACATTCTTATTCTTTCGATAATTCTCCACCTAAAATGTCTTCACAGATAATGCCATTTGCAAATGAAAATACAGCAAAGATGGCTTGGTATTCTGCTAAGTTTAAGTTTGATTGGCCGCTAGAGATATCTGAAGCAGACCTATCAAAGGATCTACTAATCGCACATGCGGTAATCAAGCCTGCTCTTGATCTCTATAGAAACAATATTCCTCTCTGGCGTTTCCATAGACGAGCTATTCTTGACTCTACAGGTCATGAGTTTAGTTTTATATTTTATTCCACTTATGACACTGCTCAAAACATATTTGATAGCATTCAAAAAAGTACTGTTTTAAATACTCTAATTAATAAGAGAGTAATTATTCAGGTAAACTTTAACTCCCCTACAGAGATGAAAGCTTCGAACATTAGCGACACAAGCGATCCTAAATGGTCAGAATCTATGAAAAGGAATTGGCCAGTTTATGCCACTGGATGTAGTGAACTTTGGTTGGGGCTTATCTCAGACTCTGTTCCTACAAAAGGTATCGACAAGATGAACACCACGCAGCTTTTAGAACTATACAAAGATACCGATCAAAACGTTTCAGCACTTTGGAAGGAAGAAGGTGGCCATGCTTTTTTTCACCACCTAAACGCAATCTTTGGCTATGAGCCGATATCTATAAAGAAACTTGTGTTTTAGAATATACATCTGTAGGTTAATTGGGAACGGTCACTGTTTTCTTAAAGCAGCGTCCCCAACTAACAGTCCCCAACTAACAAGGAGAATAGCGATGAACGACAAAGGGATGAAAAAAGAGCTTTTAAACAAAGTTGTAGAGCATATTGATATAGCATCATTTAATTCTACCCCAATTATTGATGCGATGCAGAAGATGTCATTTACCTCTCGTGACTTAGGGCGCGCATCTGACATCTTTAAAAAAATGCTATCTGATAAAGACTGTACAGTATTTCTTTCATTAGCTGGCAGCACTAGTGCAGGTGGCTGTATGCAGCTTTATAGTGATCTTGTTAAATACAATATGGTTGATGCCGTCATTGCAACTGGTGCCAGTATTGTTGATATGGATTTCTTTGAAGCATTAGGATTTAAACATTATCAGGGTAGTCAATTTGCTGATGATACAAAACTAAGAGATCTTTATATTGATCGTATTTATGACACCTATATTGATGAAGAGGAACTTCAAGCCTGCGATAAATCAATTCGTGAAATTGCAGATTCTTTACAACCACGCCCTTATTCATCTCGGGAGTTTATCCAAGAGATGGGCCGGTATTTAACTAAAAATGCCAAGAAAAAAGACTCTTTGGTACAAACATGTTTTGAAAAAAATGTACCTATATTTTGCCCAGCCTTTACAGATTCAAGTGCAGGCTTTGGGTTAGTTATTCATCAAACAGAGCGTCCAACAAATCATATGAGTATCGACTCAGTAAAAGATTTTAGAGAGCTTACAAATATTAAGCTTAAAGCCAAAGAAAGTGGAATGTTAATTATTGGTGGTGGAGTACCAAAGAATTTCATTCAAGACACTGTAGTATGTGCTGAGCTTTTAGGTCACGATGTGCCAATGCATAAGTATGCAATTCAAATTACAGTAGCCGATACCAGAGATGGTGCCTGCTCAAGCTCTACTCTTAAAGAGGCTTGCTCGTGGGGTAAAGTAGATATTGCTTATGAGCAGATGGTTTTTGCTGAAGCAACATCAGTACTGCCACTCCTAGCAAGCTATGCCTACCACTCAGGAGCTTGGAAAAATAGAAAATCTCATGAATGGGCTAAAATATTTTAGCGATATATTAGCTGATAATGCTGATATTTTAGCTGACAATTTTATCTAACTCGATTATAGAATCTAAAAACAAGGCACTACTATGGCTGACTCGATAATTAATAGTGACGATCCGTCAAAGTCCGACATTTTGCTGATCGGAGCAAACTTTGATCGAACTTCCTCATTTGGTAAAGGCTCTGATAAGGGGCCTAAAGCCATTATTGAATGCCTTCATACTCAAATAGAATTCTATGAGAGATTTTCTGGAACATCCCCGGTTGAGAAAAAAAAGATCGCTTATCTGGATCTCGGCGAGATGAATGAGCTTACACCAGAAAAAATGGTTGAAACTTTAAAAGAAGCACTTAGGCAGCATGCAAACTCATTGCCGATAATAATCGGAGGGGAACATTCAATAACTAATGGACCGCTTCAATATTTTAAAGATGATGCTTCGAATGTTACTATCGTACAGATAGATGCACACTGTGACTTACGTGAAGATGACTCTGATTATAACGATACTCCTTGGGGCAAATTGGCACATTGCAGCGTTATGAAACGAGGCTTCGATCTCGGATTTAACATCGTGCAGGTTGGTATTCGAGCTTATTCTGCAAATGAAAAGGAATTCTTTTCACATGAAAGAGTAAAAGTATTTGAATGGCGCGAAAAAGAGCACGAAATTAGTTCTATCCTCTCTGCAATTAAAACAGAGAAGGTCTATTTAACTATTGATGCTGACGGAATAGATCCAGCTTATATGCCAGCAACAGGAACTCCTGTTCAAGGTGGATTATCTTGGTATTATGCCCTTGATCTTATAAATGCCCTTTGTAAATCGAAAACTATTATAGGTGCTGATTTAGTTGAAGTGGCACCTCGACCAAATGATACCTTGACGGAATATGGAGCAGCCCAGATTATCTATACAATTATTGGTGCGTTAGCTAGCATATGCAAAAAGAGATAGAAGGCTGGGATCAAGTTGAGAACCTCTGTGCCATTGAGGACTGGATTACTCTAAGCAGTTACATAGCATCTCTCTCCTCTCAGGAAAGCTCCTTAATATTTTCCAGATTAAAACCTGAAACTCAAAGATCTGTACTAACTCACCTTGATCCTGAAAATGCTGCCCAACTTATGGAGCTTTTGGATGAGAGTGTGGCTGTTGATGCACTTGAAGAGCTCACTCCTAAAGAAGCTGCCAGTATTCTGTATGAGGTAGAGAGTGATGAGCAGGCCGACTTAATTACTGAACTTGATCCGGAAGATGCTGAAGCCATCTTGGCTGAAATGCCAAAAGATGATGCTGATTCTTTAAGAAAACTAAGCGCGTATCCTTTTGACTGCGCTGGCGGATTAATGCGGAGTGAATTTTTAGCCTATTCTGATCAAACAACTGTCGGTGGCATAGTTAGTGATTTTTTAGCAAACCGAGAAGCGTACAGTGGTTACCATGTACAGTATATATATGTTACTGACGAGTTAGGTAAACTAGCCGGTGTCTTAAGAATTCGGGATCTTTTGCTATCACCACACGAAGAGTCAATCTCAAAAATAATGATTGAAAACCCTGTATCTATTGGAGCTGAAACTACCTTAAAAGATCTAGCTGTTTTTTTTGCTGCTCACCGTCTATTCGCGCTACCAGTCACTAGTCAAGATGGCAAACTAGTTGGGGTCCTTCGTCGCGCTGATGTTGAAGAAGCTCTAGGGGACGAGGCTCAAGAAGCTTTTTTAAAATCTCAAGGTATTATCGGTGGTGAAGAGATCCGTAGCATGCCGACACTAACCCGATCAGGACGCCGACTTTCCTGGCTCTCGGTCAATATCCTTTTAAATATTGCCTCTGCTAGCGTAATCGCCTTTTATCAAGATGTCTTAGCTGCCGCTATTGCCCTAGCAGTCTTTTTGCCAATTATCTCTGATATGAGTGGGTGTAGCGGTAATCAAGCTGTCGCTGTCAGTATACGGGAACTTACTCTTGGACTTGTCCGCCCGTTTGAAATTTGGCGAGTTCTGATCAAAGAGATGGCAGTCGGATTAATTAATGGGCTAGTTCTTGGTATCCTAATATCTACTGTTGCTTTTCTATGGAAAGGAGATTTGATGCTCGGCTTAGTGGTCGGAACTGCTCTCGGAGTAAATACAGTCGTTGCAGTATTGATCGGCGGAACAATTCCGTTAATCCTAAAAAGATTTGAATTCGATCCGGCCCTAGCCTCTGGACCGATTCTTACCACCCTGACTGATATGCTCGGGTTTTTTATGGCCTTAACTCTGGCAGCTAATTTTTTACTTTAGTAAATGGAAAACCATTATAAAGGAAATCTACCTTTCAGCCTTGATCTCTAATTCGGTCCACCACAAACATTTTCATACTGCTGCTGAGCTTGTTGAACTTCAGAATTATCATTACAGAAGTTCATATTACTTACAGAATGATTTTCACATTCTGCAACAAATTCCTGTAATACCTGATTATTAAAATCCATGCTGATAGCTACATCCGGCTCAGCAGCACAATCAAAAGTGGTTAAAATACTTGTATCAATCGAAGTTTGTCCCTCATAGAAAGGATCAGTATTTAGATTGACTGAATTTAAATCACCGTTAAATTCATTATTATCTAGTGCTGCCGCATAATACGAATCTCGATACTCAGTGACAACTTGAAAGTTATCATCCTTCATACCTCCTTCAATAAATCGAATCGAACTTACATCAGATCCAGAATAACGGGTAGAGCTGTATCCTCTGCGTGTATCTGATCCAAAATTATCATAAGTTTTATTCTTAATCTTATTATTAGCGATCTCTAACACTGATTTAAAGAAATCATTCTGATCATTTATAAACGAAATTTCAGCAGTGCGCTTAGCATTACCATCAAATACTACCTGACCAGCTTCGTAGGTAAGCTTGCCTGTCACTAACACTTCGTGTGTTCCTTGTCCCTGACCACCAAGGTTATAGCCTTGATAGTTCAAATTGTTCTTAATAATAGCTTGCTCATAATCGTCTGGATTTGATTGATTACCCTGACAGAAATATATTATATGTTTATAAATATCTCCGTTAGCTGAGTTTGTATCCTTTGCAAAGATCTCAATATAGACATCTTGAGAATCATTTTCTAGACTCTCTGGTTCTCCTTGCATACCGGAAACCGTTACCTTTACAATCCGGCTATCGGTACCATCTGGAGGAGCAAAAAGTTTTAATGGATCATCATCAGGGTACTGCCCACTAACAAGACTTACACCCTCAGGTGCTGAGGGTATATTTTGAAGGTAGCAAAAGCTAGTTGCGCTTCTTGTCATATTCTCTAATGAATACCCAACTCCTTGAGCCAAATAACAGGCTCCAATTCCTCCTGACTCCCCATCATTATTTCCACCATAGAACTCATTACAGGAATTTTGATTAGGGTTACCACTCAAAATATCATCTACAACACCTGGTGCCCAAAATACTGTCGTGATATCCAGTTGAGGGAGATCGGATAACAGTGGCGGTGTACCCGATGTATTTAACGTTGAGAAATAACTGCTATTAGCTTTTCCTTTCTTATTGGTCTTTTTGGCTAAATGGATCGGTGTTGAGTGCAGCTAATCCTTTAGCTAAGTTCTTTTTTGCTTTCTTAGCCTTAGCTTTTTTAGATTTCGCTGCCATCATCTCTGGAGCAGCAAATGCACTGGTTCCTAGAGAACAGATTAAAAAACCTAGCAATAAAACTTTTAGGATCTTACTCATACCCAATACCTCTTTTTTTTACTCACAGGTTTTTATCGTGTACTAAGGTAGATCCCTTTTTGGTAGGTTTCGAAAAAAAACTATATGAGTCGCTCTACTCCCATCTATAGCCGTACAGAAAATTTACGAATAATTCTTAGAGGCTAATTTTCTCTACGTTGTCGTCGAATCGTGGCATTAGCAGATAATTTAAGATCACTCGCTATCATAGCTCGATCTTCGTCAAACAGAGCATCAACAAACTCTGACGCTGAAAATGGTTTTAGATCTGAAATCCCCTCTCCCACACCGACATATCTTATCGGTATGTTTAATTCTCTCTGAATGGCTACAATTATCCCGCCCTTTGGTGTCCCATCAAGTTTAGTAACTATGATTCCAGTAAGTGGGCAGATCTCATTAAATTGCTTAGCTTGATTAAGGGCGTTTTGACCCGTCGCACCATCTATTACAAGCCAAACTTCATGTGGAGCACTTGGCATATGTCGCTTGATTGAGTTACGGATCCCCTCAAGTTCGGACATTAAATTAACTTTATTATGAAGTCGCCCAGCAGTATCTATAATTAAACAATCCGTCTCTGATTCCTGTGCTCTTTTGACTGCATCATAGACAACGGTAGCCGGTTTGGCATCTACAGCACCTTTTACAACTGAAACTCCAACACGTTGCCCCCACATCTCAAGCTGCTCAACTGCTGCTGCTCTAAAAGTATCAGCGGCACAAAGGAGGATACTAATACCATCGTCTTTAATAATTTTTGCTAACTTTCCAATCGTTGTTGTCTTACCTACTCCGTTTACACCAACTATCAGGAGGACTGTTGGACCATCATCTCTTCGTTTTAAACTGTTTCCTGAAATACCTGATTGAGAGAGGATCTCTGTCATCTTCTTTTTAATTATCTCCTTAAAGATCTCCTCATTGACCTCGCGTCCCTTTTTAATCTCTTCTCTCGCTTCATTTATAAGATCTGAAGCTGTTTTAATCCCAACATCGGCACTGACGAGGAGTGCTTCCATCTCTGTCAGTGATTCTTCATCTAGATTTTTCTTAAGGGAAAATACTTGGCCTATCCGACTAAAAAAGCCCTGCCTTGTTTTTGACAAAGCAGAGTTTATATTTTTATCATCACCCTTGGCTGCTGTAGTATCAGCCTTTAACTCACTGCGCGATTCAGACTTATCATGAAATTTATTGATCGAATCATCTTTTTTAAGAGTAGCGTCGTCCTGGCCACTAACTGTAGGTGTTTTTTCTTTCCTGTCTTTCTTGGCCTTTAGAAAACCGAACATCTAGTGGTGCTCCTCTCGCATGAAAACTTTCTTGATCTTGAATTGGCGTCGAGTGATACTCTTGATAATCATGAGCTGTTTCAGCTGTACTGTTTTTATTTGAGAAAACAATCTCTATTATTTTTCGTGTTTCTGCAACATCGTGCTGAGCGCTCTTTAGTTCCATCTCAAGATGACTTAGAGCATTAGCATACCGATTACGCATATCAGCTAGACTTAACTCAACTTTATCAAGTCTGGCTTGTAACGCATCATTGTTTGAAAATCCATTGTTTAGATGACTTGTCCCAGCTCTACCAAATGCTACAAGAGCAACAATCAATGAGAAAATTGAGACTAAAAATGTATAGTCATTTGGACTTAGATTCAGAGAAACTATATATCTTTGAAAATCTTGAAGCGGAATACTACTGATAATTGAAGCGAACTTTTCCATTTAAAACCTCTTAGACTAATTTTTCGTTGCGAAAACTACCCTATACAACCCATCAGCACGAACCAGCCACACTTACGGCACAAGCTAACTATGCGATCTAACCATTTACTGCCTAACCATTTACTGCGTGACTGTAAGCTTCCTCTAAAGAGACAGTTACAATCTTTGAAGCGCCTGGTTGCTCCATCGTGACACCAACTAGGTGATCACAAACAGACATAGTTTGCTTATTATGTGTTATGAGCAGGAATTGTGTTTTGGTGCTCATTTCTTTTACAAAAGATAGAAATCTAACCACGTTAGCTTCATCAAGCGGGGCATCAACTTCGTCTAAAACGCAGATAGGACTTGGACGCTCTAAAAACATAGCTATTATCAAGGAGATAGCGCAAAGTGTTTTTTCACCTCCGGATAACAATTCTATACTTTTTAATTTTTTACCAGGTGGGCGAGCTATAATTTCCACACCTGATTCTAATGGGTTAGCTGGATCGGTTAATTCAAGCCTTGCACTACCTCCACCAAATATCTTAGGTACCAACTCAGAAAAATTCTTATTTACTGCTTCAAACGTACTAATAAACCGCTCTTGAGAGATTTCGATTAATCGCTCTACTGTCCGTCTAAGAGTACGATAAGCAGCCTCTAGATCTATCTTTTGAATCTCAAGATCCTCTAACCGCTTTGTTTCCTCTTCACATCTCTCAATAGATGTTGGATCGACCTCGCCCTCTCTGATCATCCGGCTCTTTAATTTACCTACTTCATCTTGATACTCTGCCACCTGTTCATCACTCACCATGCATTGCTGGCGATCTTCATTTGAGAGGCCCACAATTCTTTGAAGCTCTTCAGCACCAAGATGCTCAGTAATAAGCTCTTTTAAATGGGCAGTTTCTAGCTCTACTTTTTGTAAGCCAAGAGTTGCTTGAGAAACTGTGGAGCGTGCCGCGTCAAGCTCTTTACGAACCTCAATAACCTTATCTGTAAAGGTGGAGAGCTCTGCCCTACCCTCACGTCTCTTAGCTTCGATCCCAGAGGATTGTTGGACTATTAGGCTAAGCTCGTCTTGTAATGCTCTCTCTTCATCAGAGATCTCATTATTAATCTGAGCTTTAAGGATCTCTTGATCTTCTTTAAATTTTGAAATCTTTGCGTAAACCTCTCTAGTTTGGTGAACAGTTTTTGCGATATCTTGATCTATCTGCTCATTTAATCTCTGCTCTGATTGAAGCCGCCCTCTGGCACTTCCTAATTTTTGACTAAGCTCTTTGACTAATTTAGCTCGCTCCTGACTCTCTTTAAGGATCTGCTGATGTAATGCATGGGCAGTTTGAATCTTGCCTTGTCGTAATTCTTTCTCAGTATTGAGTTCTTCAAGTTTTACTCGGTGATTCTTCGTTGATTCTTCAAGGTTAATAATTTGGTTTTTAAGCTGAACAAGTCCGCCTTCGTTACGACAGCTAAAAAAGCTATATCTTGTTAAGATATCACCATCAGCAGTAACAACTAACGGCTCAGAGGTAAGGTCCAAAGTAGCGATTTTCTCTAAGAATGATTCTGCGTCAGTAATACTTTGCGCACAGTAAACATCACAGAGTAAATTGCTACCAGCTAACTCAAAACCGGCTGAAAGCTCAACTACATCTAGTGCAGGAATTATGGCGTCAGTGCAGTAACCTTTGAGGGTTGAACTTTGCAGAGTTGAACCTAGCAGAGTCGGTTCACCAGAAGGTGTAGCTTGACCAGCTTTAAATATCCCGATGGCCAGTCCCTTTTTGCTTGTGGAGTTATCATTGAGAGCTTTTAAAGCGAAAGAGCGGGTTAGATTTTTAAGATCATCTGATACTAAAAATGAGGCTCGCTCAGCTAACACTGACTGAATAGCTTTAGCATATTTTTCAGGTACTTTAATTCCATCTACAAAAAGCCCCTTGGATCGAGAGAGATACTCTCTCCCCTCATCGCTTAAAGTTTCCTTAAGCTTAGTTGCAGGAGAAGCTGCTTTGATCTGCTCATTAAGCGCGCCTAACCTGCTCTCATCCCCTACTAACTTTTCTCTTATACTACGGATCTCTTGATCAATTAAACGTAAAGATTCCCGAGCAGCCTCAAGCTCCTCAGCAGCCTTTTTAAGATCTTCGTTAGAGCCAGTCTCAATTCCTAAGATCTCTTTAGATACCTGCTCTTCAGATTCAGATAATGTGCTTATGGTTTGAGCGGAAACTCCTTTTCGCTCAGATAAAATAGTTTCTCGTTCCTTTAATCTTTTTATCTCAGTTTCTGCAGCTGCACCAAGAATTACCAATTCCTGTAATCTTGATTTTTGAGCTTGGCGTTCACGCTCTCGGTTATTAAGATCTTCTCTAATTGAATCTATCTTAGCTCTGATCGTATCACTCTCTACATCGATACCCATCAACTTGCTTCGAACATCATTCTCTTCAGCTTGTACTTTATCTAAAGCGGCTTCTAAGACGCCTTCTGAGCTTCTTGCCTGCTCTAGATCTTTTGAAAGAGAGTCTACCGATCCATCTAATCGGACATATCGATCAGTATAAATTAGTCCCTCTAGCTCAACGATCCTAGTACGAAGCGATTCTCTATTTTTAGCTTTAGCAGCTTGTCTTTTAAGAGATCCAACATTTCTTGAGACCTCTTTTACAATATCATCAATTCTAGAGATACTTGTCTCAGTCTCTTTAAGCCTTCTGTTAGTGGCAGCGATGCGGTCTCTAAAGCCCAAAACTCCGGCTGCTTCCTCAATGATTGTTCTTTTTTCATCTGGCTTTGCAGTTACGATTCTGGAGATCTCGCCTTGAGCAACAACATTGTAAGCTCTTGCTCCCATGCTAACTGCACGAAATAGATCAACCATATCTTTTAAACGACATGGAACGCGGTTAATAAAATATTCTGACTCCCCACTTCTATATAATCGTCTGGTAACCTGAACTTCGTTGGTAGCCCTTAACCATGAAAATTTATCGGCTAAGGAGTTGGCACGAGTATCTCTCTCTTTGCTATTATCTTTGCTATCATCCTTACTCCCTTGACCATTAGAGCTTTCTGCCCCGCCATCAAGAACGGTCAAACGAGGTCGAGAATTTTTTCCCTCCGTTTTATTAATTTCTGCATTAGCTTCTGCATCAACTTGTTTTTTATCAGAGTCATCAATAACAGCACCTTCTGTTGATACGGACGCCATTACATCATCAATGATTTTATCATTATCTGTGTCTAATTCCGAATCAAACTCAACAGATTGGATAAGGCTATCTGCTTCAAGACCAGGAGAAAGGATATCTTCAAAAAAGTTCTGATTCTGAGCAGTGAGGGTTAAAGAAACCTCCGCTAACCCCAAAGGCCTAAGCTTTTCAGTGCCATTAAAGATAACATCCTCAGCGATAGCTCCACGGAGATTGCGCGCTCTAGTCTCACCTAGTACCCACCTAAGAGCATCAACAATATTTGATTTGCCACAACCATTTGGACCAACAACACCTGTGATACCGGCATTAACTGGGAGGACCATACGGTCCATAAATGATTTAAATCCGAAAACTTCTAAACGTGTAACTCGCATGAACTACTTAATCCACGAAATGACAACAGCCAATGTTTTAGGAACTCCTGTACCTATGAGAATTGATAGTAACAATGATCCTAACTATGGGAGATTCCCATAAAAATAAGTTTGCTTCAAGTTAGTTAAAATAAGGCTTCTCAATCACCCTATTGACGTAACCTTACTACATCGCAGAGATAAATAAAACAGTGGTATGGCGATTCATATAATACCCTACCTGCCTCTATTGATTCAGAATTTAAGTCCAGATTTTAAATAATTACATAAATAATGCTACACTTTACCAAAGAAATTTTAGTAGCAAAAAAATGATACCAAATGTCACCGCTTCAGAACTAAAAGGAATCAACAAGCCGTCTCAATACCTTGGCGGAGAAGTTGGCGAGGTAATCAAATCTGATGACGATGTTGATATACATTTCTGTCTCGCATTTCCTGATGTTTATGAAGTTGGAATGAGTCATCTCGGAATGCAAATTCTTTATAGCTTAATTAATTCAGATCCTAAATCTTGGGCTGAAAGAGCTTACGTTCCATATCATGATATGGAAAAACTCATTAGGGCAAAAAAGATCTCGCTTACCTCCCTTGAAGCTAAGCGTCCTCTCTCTGAGTTTGATGTTGTTGGCTTTAGTCTTCAGTATGAACTATGCGCTACCGGAATTTTAACAATCCTTGATCTGGCAAATATTCCATTTAGAGCAAAAGATCGGGACGAAGGGTTCCCTCTAATAATTGGTGGTGGTCCAGTAGCCTACCATCCAGAGCCTTTTGCTGATTTCTTTGATGCTTTTTTAGTTGGAGATGGAGAAGAGGCACTCCCAGAGTTTATCTCCGTACTTCGACGCGCAAAGAATTCAAAGTTATCAAAAATTGAAACCTTGAAATTACTAGCTAAACTTAAGGGAGTTTATGTCCCTGCTTTTTTTGAACCTCAGTACGATCCATTAGGAAAGTATCTCAGTGTTACTCCAAAGTATGATTGGTACACAAAGGTAGATAGAGCAGTGTTGGCTTCACTTGAGAATGCTCACTATCCTAAAAAGCCATTAGTGCCGAGTATTAAGGCAGTACATGATCGTTTAGCTGTTGAAGTAATGCGTGGTTGTGTCAGAGGGTGTCGGTTTTGCCAAGCTGGATATCTCTATAGACCTCAAAGAGAGCGAAAACCTGAGGAGATCTTAAAAATTGTGGAGGATGCCCTTCCTAATACTGGATTTGAGGAGCTATCCCTCCTCTCACTCAGCACAGCAGATTACTGTAGTATCCTCCCTCTTTTAAGCACGCTAAAAGAGAAGCATTGTACTGATGATAATCTAGTCATCTCTTTTCCATCAACAAGAGTGGACGCACTAAAGCCAGAGCTTCTCGCTGAAGTACAAACAATTCGACGTTCAGGATTTACAATTGCACCTGAAGCAGGCACTCAGAGACTCCGTGATGTTATAAATAAAGGTGTTAGCGATGAAGAGATCTTAGAAACCTGTAAAAATGTATTTGACATGGGCTGGTCTCATATAAAGATGTACTTTATGATCGGACTACCTACCGAAACAGATGATGACATCCTCGGTATTGTTGATATTGCAAAAAGGGTCAAAGCATTAACAACTCGTGGCCAATCTTTAATAGTAAGTGTCTCTACTCATGTCCCTAAACCACATACCCCATTTCAATGGGCCGAGCAGATCACTGAGGGAGAAACTTTAAGAAAACAGAGAACACTTTTCGGAGCACTAAAAAGAGTTGGGGTCCAGTTTAGATACCATAAAGCTTATTCCACATATTTAGAGGGTGTTTTTGCTCGTGGAGATCGGAGACTTTCACATACATTGGAATATGCTTACAACCTTGGCTGTAGATTAGATGGTTGGGTAGAGGAGATTAAAAGAGAGCATTGGGATGAGGCTTTTGAGAAAACCAATATCGATCCGTTACATTATCTACATGCTAGAGATGAGCGGGATGCTCTTTCATGGGATCATATAAGTTGTGACATAACAAAAAAATATTTCCTCAAAGAATGGAAACGGGCAACGGCAGCAAGAACTACCCCTGATTGCCTGACTGAAAGTTGTTCGATCTGTGGGGCATGTAATTATGACTCAAGACGAAATGTACTATTTGATAGAGTACGAACTGAGTCGAGACTTAATATTGTAAATCCTCCTTGGAATAAAATCATTGCAGAAAGAGAAGATCGTAAAACCATCTCTCCTACTCTGCCAACTTCTAAACAGGAGATTTTAATTGAGGATCTCCCAGAACTTCCTGCTCCTGGGCCAGAGTTTGGTTCAGGTTCCCTTGACTATATTCCTGAAGACTATATCTCTGAAAAGGATCAGGTTGATTTTCCCTTTAAAGATCCACTTAATCCAGTCACTATTCACGAAAATGTTGAACATCCTGCTATTGGATCTGCTACTGAATCTACAGTGGCTGAATCTACAAAAACGAATAAATTTCATAGAAACAATCCGCTAAATAGACCGATTAATCCCCCTGTTCAAAGGGTCAGGATTCGCTACTCGAAAACTGATAATTTTAAATTTGTTGGGCATCTTGAGCTATCTAGTATTTTTTTTAGATCTGCAAGACGTTGTAATATCCCACTTGCTTTTAGTCGTGGATTTTCACCAAAACCTAAAATTATCTTTGGCCCGCCACTTCAACTAGGAATAGATAGCCACTGTGAATACGTTGATCTCTTTTTAATTACCTCTGTTGATCTTAAACAGTTAATCAAAGAGATGAATAAAGCTTTACCGCGCGGGTTATCTCTTATCGATGCTCAGGAGGTTGCCTTAAAAACAAAATCCCTTCAGGAGTTAATTGAAGTACAGAGCTATCGAGTAAAGCCAAGCAGCTCTATCTTTGAGGATCAATCAAAACCTCTCCCTGACATCTTTGGATCGATCAATGGCTGGAAAGATAAGTTTGTTGAGAGAGACGGTAAATCTGGTCAAAAAAGACAGATCCCTCTTTCTGATGTTGTAACAGAAATTACAGTTAAAGATGGGCATTTTGAGTTTAATATCCTCAATCATCAAACTAAGACCTCTCTTAAGCCCTCAGAAATTATGGAAGCTGTTACAGGTCTTGATCCAAATAATTTTGATTATGAAAAAACTGAAAGCATCATTAGTAACAGAGAATAACTATTGTGAATTTCAAAAGTCCTTGCCGGAATTGGCAGAGGGAGAGGGAGAGAGAGAGGCTCCGGCACGAAGACATTATAGTGCCCTCTCAGTTGAAGGAGTATCATCCCTGGGCTGATTTTGATGAGCAGCAGCCTTAAGACGATTGATAAGCCCTGATTTCTCCTCACGACTGAGGTCGGAGCTAATAATTCGCTTATAAATTCCGCGTAGAGTTTTATCTGCAGGTTCTGCGCTGTCTTTATCCCCTTGTGGAACAGCATCAGTTTGTGTAGGTGCCGTATTTACAGTCTTAGGCCCCTCAGTTGTAGGCTTACGACGCGTTCCATGGGTATTAGGATTTGGCGCGTGAATGCGAAATGTTGCTGCTTCAATTGTCATAACTCTCTCCTTTGAGTGACTCATCCCCCGTAAATTCGAGGTTGAGTTTTGTACATCCGTGTTTTTACTAGTCCCTAGAGGACTCTCCATTATATCGACCTAATCTCGTTAAACTTGAGCCTGAGCTTCAGTTAATTTAGTTAAGGAAAGTTAAGTTAGAAGGTTGGTGTTTGGCGTTATAGTAAGTGCTGCAGTTTAGACTTGGCGCTCTCCCAAGCAATGCAGCGGTACGCCTAGACTAATCGCTGAATTTAAGGGGAAGTTGCCGCGGTTTTAGATCTGAGTGATGTTAAATAGCTCGTTATCAGGTCGGTAAAAACATCCAAAGACTGAGAGCGTAATCAGTAACAGAGAATAACCGGACTCTAGTCAGTCTTTACTAATGCAGCCTTTCCTAATACAGCAGTGGTGTATTCCCCAGCAGACCAAAGTGAGAAGCCGATTGAAACGATCAATATATTAACCCCGATAATTTCAAGGTTGAATACAAAATCATTAATTCGAATTGGATAATGAAGTAGCAAACAGGAGATCGCAACTATCTGCAAAGCACTTTTCCATTTACCACCCGTTCCAGCAGCTATCACTGTTCCTCGTGTTGCTGCGATCCCACGCAGTCCAGTAATCCAAAGTTCTCGGGCTAAAATAATCACCACCATCCAGGCCGGCACCCACGGAGCACCATCAATGTCGGCCCTCTGTCCAACTAACATTACAAGTGCTGCCATTACCAAAATTTTATCAGCTAATGGATCAAGTAGTTTTCCAGTATCACTAACAGCTTTTAAGCGTCTGGCTATAAAACCATCAAAAAAATCAGTCACTGAAGCTATTATAAAAAAGAATGCCGCCCAATGTACTGATTCCGGTGTCGGATCAATAAGCAAGGCAACTAATACTGGGACTAAAAATAATCGAAGATAGGTCAAGAAATTGGGGATGCTTTTTACAATACTAGCCACGGCTTACCTTGTAAGCACTTCTAAGCTCAACAACCTTTCGTACATAATTGATCGTCTCATTAAAAGGAGGAATGCCACCATACTTCTTTACAGCCATCTCCCCTGCATTATAAGCCGCTAAGCTTAATCCAAGATTGCCGTTATACTTATTTAATAACCGGGCTAAAAATTTCACTCCGCCCTGAATATTGTCCTGAGGATGGTACGGGTTTTTAACACCAAGCATTCGCGCGGTGTCAGGCATAAGCTGCATCAGACCCATAGCACCTTTATGCGAACGTGCTCTAGGATTAAAAGCAGATTCAACATGGATAACTGCTTTAACTAAGCTAATATCCACCCCTGCTCTTTTCGCTTCATACTCTATTAAGCTATGAAACTTATCTTTTTGGATATATGATCTGGAGGATGACTTTGCTGACTTTACTCCTCGATAGGAGAATGCTGCGGTAGGTTTTTGAGTATTTAAGATCTTATATGAACCAGTCTGAGGTTTTTTACTGGTAAAGGTAACGGAGCCATCATGTCGCTCAACCACATAGATAGAACCTGCCCAGGAGGTTTGCGTAACCATAAGCGCAAACATTACTGTTATGCTCAAGGCTAAAAGAGAATTTAAAGCTGCCTTCCTCATTAAATATTCAGTCAAAACTAAGTTAAAGAGTCGCTCTAAGAGCTATAAATATAAAACCTCATGTGACATACTATATAGATGCCATTATAACCCCTTTACTATTACTTTAAGTAACTTGAAATGGAAAGATACGACTTTCTCGTAATTGGCGGCGGAATCGCAGGGTTAACCTATGCCCTAAAGGTCGCTAATTATGGCACTGTGGCAGTACTTTTTAAGAAAAGCGTGGAAGATTCAAATACTTCCTGGGCTCAGGGGGGGATCGCCGCTGTATCTACCTCAGATGATAATTCAGCACTTCATGCTTCAGATACCGAGATTGCTGGGGTCGGATTGTGTAACAAAAGTATCGTCGATCTCGTTGTAACTGAAGGACCAGATCGTATCCGTGAGCTACTTAGCATCGGAGTTAAGTTCGATACAGTTCAAAATAAAACAGGTGAAACTACGTTTGACCTCCATAAAGAGGGCGGCCATTCAAAGCGAAGAATCTATCATGCTGCTGATGCGACTGGTAGTGAGATTCAAAAAAGATTGCTTCAGGCCGTTAGGGATCACAAAAATATAGAATTATTTTCTGATACAAGTGCGGTTGATTTAATTACTACACAAAAGATCGGGGTTGAAAAATCTCAACCTAATCGAGTCTTAGGTGCTTATGTTCTATTACCTGATGGTGGAATTACACCATTTATTGCCCGCACAGTAATGGTTGCTACTGGAGGTGCTGGTAAAATTTACCTCTACACATCAAATCCTGATATTGCAACTGGTGATGGGATTGCAATGTGTTTTCGTGCTGGTACTCCAATCGCAAATATGGAGTTCTTTCAATTTCATCCAACCTGTCTTTTTCATCCACAAGCTAAATCATTTTTGATTACAGAAGCCATGCGTGGAGAGGGGGCAATACTAAAGCGAACAAACGGCGAAGAGTTCATGCACAAATATCATGAGCTTAAAGAGCTAGCCCCCAGAGACATTGTAGCTCGGGCAATCGATCATGAGATGAAAATTCATGGTGAAGAGCATGTCTTGCTCGATATAAGTCACCTGGCAAAAGATAAGATCTTAGAGCACTTTCCTATGATCCATCAACGGTGCTTAAAATTTGGTTTTGATATTACAACTGGACCGATCCCTGTAGTGCCAGCCGCTCATTATTGCTGTGGCGGAGTCGTAGTAGATCAGCACGCCAGAACTAGTATTAAAAATCTCTATGTTGCAGGGGAAGCTGCTCATACAGGACTTCACGGAGCAAACCGCCTAGCATCAAATTCTTTACTTGAAGCATTAGTTTTCTCACATAGAGCTGCTGAGCTTCGAATCTCTGAGTTAAAGACAAAAGATAAAGCCAATGAAACGTTGAAATTTAATATTCCTCAGTGGGATCCGGGCCAAGCTGCTACTAGTGATGAACAGGTTGTAGTTACCCAAAATTGGGATGAGATCCGTCGAGCAATGTGGAACTATGTTGGAATCGTTAGAACAAATAAACGGTTAGCTCGTGCGCTAAGAAGAATAAAGAATATTCAAAGTGAAATTAATGAATACTATTGGAATTTCATTGTAACATCTGATCTATTAGAGCTTAGAAATCTAGCTCTAATTGCTGAACTAGTAGTACGTTGCTCTATCGCACGAAAAGAGAGTCGCGGACTTCATTATAATTTAGATTTTCCTTTTAAAGATGAGCGATACCTTAAAGATACTGTGATTGATCCGGAGTGGTTGAAGTTGTAGTGGTGATTCTATTGAGAATTTACACAGGAGAGCGCGGAGTTCGCGGAGAGTTCAGAATAGGTTCTTCTCCCCGTCCTCAGCGTCCTCCTGTGTTTTCATTCATAAAGCTAAAGTATTATTTATTCCTGATCTAATACCTGCCAAAAACATGGAACTTTTGCATTATTAATAAATTGCTCAAGCTCTCCTTGGTCGTCATACAGATAGATATCTGCAACAGCAACACCTAAAGCTCTTCTAAGATCAGGAGCCCAAGGCAAACTATTTAGTCGATCGGCTACCTGCTGACAGGTCAACTCTTTTTTAATCTCATGTTGAGTCATCCCCAAGTAATTTGCAGCCTCAATTTCCCCTTTCTTTTTAACCAATCGCTTTGCAACCCGCACAGCTTTCTTTTTTAATCGAAAGCATGAAATCGAGTTGGGAATTGAGACTGGATCAATCTCCCAATTTTCAGCAAATGAGTAAGTTAATCTTTGCTCTACATTATCAAGAGTACAGGCTATAGTTTGGGCATGTGCTCTCTGTGTTCCACTACCTAAAAATAAAGTTACAATACTAACTACTATTCCTGTTTTTAGTATTCCTATTTTTAATGCTCTCTTTGTTCTTGTGTTCATTTTTATTCTCCGTAACTTTTTATTACATGTTACATTTAAATATGGTCATAAGCGTTTATGGCCATCTTTAACTAAATTATATTTTCCCTGATCTTTACGCTCAGCATTAGGATCTCTGGCAGGATCTTTTATCTCTGGATTTCCTGAATCAGGACGATCTGGGGATCTACTACTATCTCCACTGGTAATTGGGTCTACATTTGGAATAATCCCTTGCACATTTGGACGACGAGTTTGCTCAAGCTTTATAACTTCAAATTCCCCTCTTGTTGCTCTCCTTCTAAGATTAATAACTATTCTATCTATATTTGCCTCAAGTTTAACTGTCGTAACCTCTTCCCCAGTAGCAGATGATAATTTAAATATTACTGCGGGCTCACTCTCTGCCAATTTAAGACTGACAATTATAGAGCCTGTAGAGTCAGTTTTGCCACTTGCTTCATCCACAATAAGCGCAGCACTATCAAAAGAGGTAATTGTCACTGGAGTGTTAGTAATTGGAAGATCTTCCTCTGTTAAAAATTTAGCTTCAAGAATCGAGGCTCCTGTTCCGCGGGTACCTCCTCCACAGCCGAATAAAATAACTACGGCAAATAGTATAGTCAGATATAATAATAAACTGGCTAATTTATGATTCATAGACTCACCGTTACTTTTTCTGTTTTAGAAACTCTACTAAATGTACCCAAGACTACTCGAATTTTGCTCTGCCTCTTGTCATTTGAGTCATTCTTATCTTTGAAATCTAAGTCAAATTTAGATAGATATTTTCTGACTCGATTATGAAAGGTTACTCCCTCTTTCAACATCCATTGTTTAATCTCGGTATCATATTTTTTAGGAATATTATCAAACTCAGTTGTCGCATGTAGATTTTTGTATTTAGGGGATTTAAAAACATTCTCCTCAACAGCTAACATTAGATCCTCTGCATCTGCTGATAACATAGAGAAGCCTTCTTCAGGTTTTTTACGAGGGACATAGGCGGTATCAAGTAATCTAATTCCTAAAATCGTATCTCCCTTTTGTACATATTCTATTGCACCAACACGCTCTAACTCTGATAATACCGCGCCTGGTTTTACATCCTTAGTTATAATGTCTACTAATTTACTAAATTCGTTACTATCCCCGCTTATAGTAAGCTCCTTAGGCTTACCAGATCTGTTAGAAAATCTTTTATCCTGTAACCATTGCCCAATGACCTTGGTTAAAACTGAGCGATCTGTTTTTGGAATATTTTCTTCACTTTTTTGAAGGCGGGTAACCTCACGACGCCTAAGGCCAGTCGCAACACTGAGTCGACTGATATTTGGTTCACTCCCTGCTCTAGTTAACTCCTCTGAAGCAATTTGAACCATTATTATTTTAGAAATTTCAATTAGATCTTGGATACTTAGAGAACGTCGCAGGCAAAACCTGATCACTGGACGTAGCATATGGGCTAAACAACCTAAGAGGGCTTCTCTCATAGTAAACTACAAAATTATTAAGGTGTGCATAACGCACACCTTAAACTTAGCAGTACTAAAGCCCGATGTCAAAGCATTCTTTCGTTACCTGGACATGTTAATGATTACATTAGGAATTTAAATTAAAACTTACAGGCTTCTCTGCCTTTATTAGCCCGAAGATCTGGGGGATCTCTCGATTTTTACGTGGTAGGGAAGTTAAAATTAAGAGTGACTTCCCTACCCTTAGATTCAACTCCAAAGCTAAATCTATCTGGTGTTTCAAACTTCCAGTTCGATGCTCGGTTGTCCAATAAAACACCAAAGCGATTAAAAGAATACTCTCTAAGAGCTGTTAGCATCTGAATAATATCGGTGGTGTCTTCATATCGGATTTTCCAAATAACATGAAATTTCTGCTCCTTCTTGTCTGCCTTATTTTCATACAGAGCTATGTGATCACCACTCCACCCCTTTGCTGCTAGAATAGCGGTAGGCATAGGGATATATGATTTCAGTAGTGCATGTATGACATATTGCCCAAGTACATCTGAATACAAAAGTTTGTATCCTGGTGGTGCCTTTAAGGGTAGCTCTTTAGTTGAGGTTGGTTGATGCCGTGCTTTTAAGTATTCACGTGGATGTAAAATATCCCGAGTACTTTGAGGCAAGTTTGTATATGCTTTATCTAATGAGTTTACATCAGAAAGATTGGAGGCAAATCTCGCTCCCCACTCATAAACAAACATAAATATATTAAGTAGTGCTTCAGGTAATTCACAATCTAGATTACTATCCAGATTGGTTGATGTTGATTCTTGTTCAGTTGAAATATTTATATTTTGACTATCTGAAGCCTCGATTACCTGCTCTATAAATACAGCCTCTCCCTCACTCAGAGCAGTAATTGCTAGCTCTTGATCCGTAGTAAGTACATTGGATCTTATCTTACTAAGATTGAAGTGCTGATCTTGAAGAGCATGAACTATTTCGTGTATTAATATTTTGTCAGGAGTCACTATATCTCTACGAATTATAACGACCCCTGCCTTTTTGTCATACATCGCCCAGCTACCTTCCCCACCTCCAAAGCTCACACACTCGGCATATTTAAAAGAGGAAGGAATTAACCCAATCCCTTTATAAAGAAACTCTTCATAATATAATTTCTTAGCAGCATTTTCTTTTATAAACTGGTCTTTCGCCCTTTTATTATACTGATCTGATGGTAGTGCCAAACATTTAATTGGCTTTAACTCTTCTAGTTGTCTAAGCGCAGATGCCCTGGGCACCAAACTTAAAACCCTTTCACAGGTAGTTCCATCTTAAGAATATAAATTTTGATTAAGGGTAATAGAGAAGAGAAGTATAGAGAGATATCTTCTCATGAGAGATCCATGAGCTTAAATAAAAAGAGCCCTGAAACTCAAGTCAATCGCCCCAATCGACTCAAATTTCAAGGCCCGTACAAGCAGTTAGCGAGGTTCTGTTACTTTGATCCTTCACGGTGGACCTCCGCAACAGAATTTTCGATCTCGTCTTGCGAGGAACGATTCGAAATCTGTATAGGAGAAGATTGTTGCAAGCCCTCAATCTCTCCCATAGTGACCGACCTACAAGTAAGGGTCTGATCACCAGAACAACAACTGGCCAGACTTTCGTCTGACCAGTTTGTATGTTCTTAATTATCTTAAGAGAGAGAGTGCAAGAGATGGCTGTTGGTTGGCCTGACCTAATATGGCAGCACCAGCCTGTTGTAGAATTGACAGTCTTGTCAACTCGGCAGCCTCTGAAGCGACGTCAACGTCTCTGATTCGACTTTCAGCAGACAGGAAGTTCTCTCTAGCAACTTGGATGTTCTGAATAGCTACGTTCAATCGAGCCTCAGTAGCACCGAGAGTACCTCGGTTGTTAGTGAGAGATGAAATAGCATTCTTAACAGCGTCTAGAGCATTCTGTGCAGCTAACTGAGCACCAGCGTTAGTTGTGTCGTTGATTGAATATACAAGTGAACTACCAGCATTACCAAGTCCCAATGACTGAAGTGTACCTTGTACACCTGAGAAAGAGATTTGGGAATTTGGATCAACACCCTTAAACCCAATTTGTAGGCTTAAAGATGATCCACCTGACAGTAGTTTTACCCCGTTGAACTCAGCGGTATTAGCGATACGCTCAATTTCAGACCCCAGAGCAGAGAACTCTGAAGCTAGAGCGGAACGTTGTGTGGTTGTGAACACGCCGTTTGCAGATTGTTCTGCAAGCTCAGCGAGACGACCAAGCACGTTACCGATTTCACCCAATGCAGAGTCAGCGATCGAGATGACCGAGATACCGTCGTTGGCATTTCGGACAGCTACGCTAGCGATACGTGAGTCAGCACGAAGTCTATCTGCAATAGCAAGACCCGCTGCGTCGTCACTCGCTCTATTTATTCGTTGACCTGAACTGAGTCGTTCGAATGTACGGTTCAACGCATCGGTTGCATTTCCCAATTTACGTTGAGCGTTAAGAGATGTTACGTTTGAACCAATCGTAATGGCCATGTTTGTTCCTCCTTGAATCCTAAATCAAATCTAGGTCGATCCTTCGACCCATGAGCCAATTCATTGGCCTTGCAGAGAGCCCTCCCTACAAGTTCAATTTAGAGTATGACGAGCGCGAATCGCCCAGCACACACCTATCAGCTAATTGAGGTAACGGCAGTGGTGTTTTCTGGCTTGAGTAAAAAATTACAGGTTTATAATATCTATTAATTACAGGGGGTTATGCCCGATTGAGGAGGCGGTTTTTTGTGCAATTAAAAAAATTATTCTGCATTTTTATCT
>CAZFXN010000027.1:0-37091 GCA_964523015.1 uncultured Bdellovibrionales bacterium
AAGTTCCAAGGTCGGTACAGGCATCATTTGCTGTGCTTAGATTTGCAGGATCGAGACCTGTTTTTTTAAAATCACCTGCTCTACAAGGTAAAAAATCAGTAGTAGTTGTTGATTTTAGTTCAGCACTAGCAACCTGAACTAAAGAAAAGAATAGCACTAGACACACGCCATTACACAGGTATTTATTCATACTATAACCTTATAAAAATACTTAAACACAAAAACACAGAAGAATATTTATGCACTTTTACAAGATGCTAAACTTCCCTCTCCCAATTATAATTATGAATGTTTTTCAATAATAAGTGATATATAAAGCAAAGAACTGAGCTTCTTTAGAGATTAAAAACAACAATTGTAAAATGCCCTATATTCGATAGAATCAACAAAATTAGGCACTTATCTAAATAATTAAATGCTTTTTAATTCTGCACATTTTATTATATTTTTCCCCTTAGTTTTACTCGGGTATTTTGCCCTACCCAGTAGATTTCGAAATATCTTTCTTTTGGCCGCTAGTTATTATTTTTATGGATCTTGGAAAATTGAATACCTTTTACTCTTAGTTGGTTCAACAACAGTTGATTACATAGCTGGCTTACTGATTGATCGTTCTAATAGTCATAGGACAAGAAAATTTTATCTCGCACTAAGTCTTTTTGTTAATCTTGGTGTTCTATTCATATTTAAATATTTTAATTTTTTTAGAGATTCTTACAACCCTTTAGTTGAAGGGATCTCTAGTACACTACTTTTGCCTAGTGCAGATCTCTTGCTCCCGATTGGTATCTCATTTTATACCTTTCAATCGATAAGTTATACTATCGATGTATATCGTAAAGCCCGCTCTGCTGAACATAATTTCCTTACTTTTAGTCTCTATATCTCTTTTTTCCCGCAACTTGTTGCTGGACCTATTGAGAGATCCACTACTCTTTTAAGTCAATTTAAATCTCATAAATATTTTAATTTCGATCGGGTGATTTCTGGTTTTCGACTAATGTTAGTTGGATTCTTTAAAAAAATTGTACTGGCTGATAACTTTGCCCATTTTGCTGAATCAGCCTTTTCTAATCCGGGCTCACATTTCGGTCCTGAGGTTTTAATAGCCGCCTATGCTTTTGGTTTCCAAATCTACTACGACTTCTCTGGATATACAGACATTGCAAGAGGTGCTGCGCGAGTACTTGGTTATGACTTAATGGAGAACTTTAGGACGCCATATCTGGCAGCATCAATATCCGAATTTTGGCAAAGATGGCATATCTCTCTTTCTACATGGTTTAGAGATTACCTTTACATACCTCTTGGCGGTAACAAGAAAGGGAAATTTAGATGGTCCCTGAATATATTAGTTGTCTTTACCCTTAGTGGTTTATGGCATGGTGCAAACTGGACCTTTTTTATCTGGGGATTGCTACATGCTCTTTTCTTTCTATCAGCCAAAGTCTTAGCTCCTACCTGGAAAGTAATATCTAATATCTTCCCGGCAAATGCAGTGCATCTCTTTGAAGTGCTATTAACATTTCATCTTGTAACCTTTTCCTGGATATTTTTTCGTGCAAACTCATTAGATGATGCCTATTTGCTTGTTAATAATCTTTTTATACTAGGCAACTTAAAGTTCGGCATGCAGAACTTTTACTCCTTAATTACACCTCTACTTTTTGGCCTATTAATTTTTATCATTTTTACTTTTGGATTAAGACTGGCGTCATTAACCCTAATTAAAGTATCTCCAAGATCTGAAATCTACATCGAACATACTTTGAAACATGGAGTAATTTACGGAATGATTATAGGGATCCTACTATTTGGAGTATTTAAGAAAATTCCATTTATTTATTTTCAATTTTAGTGTTTTACACAATGAAAAGAATAACACTATTTATAGCACCTTTACTTCTAATTCTTTGGATACTGGAACTTACATCACAAACCCTATATCAAAGCCGATCTGATATGTATTTCCCACAGGAAACATTTAAGAACGAGACTAAAAAATGGCAAATTCTAATTCTTGGATCCTCACATGCGGCTGAGGGAATTAATCCAGAATATTTTTCAAAGCCTGCATTTAATTTAGCTTTTAGTTATCAAGATCTTTACTATGATACAAAACTTTTGGAAAAATATATCGAGTCGTTACCTAGTTTAGAAACTATAATCCAAGAGATTAGCTTTTTCTCTTTAGGATACGATACTGCTAAGCTTAGCCCACACCTACTCCATGAATACTATAAATTACATGAGATCGTTCCTCGACTTACAAATATTCCTGTGGCAGTTCTCTTTTCATCATCTATATGGTTACATAAAGATACTTTTTTTGTTGATTTACTTAGAAAGAAACTTCCAAGTCCATACAAAATATATCCAAGCGTTACTATTCCGGCACTGAGACTTAAGAATGACACTCTTTTACAGAGTGGGTATCGCTACTCTGGATCCTCAATGAAGAAGGAAAAATTATTAGATAATGCAAAATTAAGAGCTTCTCTTTATCAGGGCACTTATCAAAATGATGAGGAATTTAAAAACAGGGAATATCTAAAGACACTAGTTGAACTATCTGCAGAGCATAAAAAAAAGGTAATTTTAATAACTGCTCCAGTTACTAAAGAGTATAAAGAACAGTTTAATTATGATTTCTTAAGTAGATTCTATCGGGAAATAGATAATTTTTTAAAGGAACACCCATCTGTTGTTTATCAAGATCTAAGTAGTTCAGACGTTTTTGAGAGTTCCGATTTTACTAACTCAGATCACCTAAACAACGAAGGAAGCAAGAAATTGACCCTTATTGTAAATAAATCCCTCAATAACGAGACAGCGTTTTAAGCACAGAGGCAAAACGATCGTCTACTAAAATCAGACTCTCTATAGTGAATCCCTCTCTTGATTTAAACATATGATACCGAGCTATATTGGGTTTTGCTGGCAAAATTCAATATAGCTCAGCGAGCAAAATAATGGCGATGCCATTTTTTGCCGCAGAAAACAATATACTCAGCCATAATAACGATAGCCAAAGCCGATTAGGCTTTGACAATAAGTACAGAAAAACCTGCTATGGCTGAGTATATCAACTACTTTTGTCATCATATTCGGGTAGCGGCAGAGCTGGTTAATAGTATTTAATTTTCAATATTTATTTGGTTTCAATGAAAGGACCTCTAACCTCAACTACATCTCCTATTGATGTTGCACTTAATGGGCGACAGCGTCCTGAACACGCTAAATTAGGAGAGTGGGAGGCAACAGCCATCTGCGGTAACGACATTAGTAGTTCATGTCTTTATGTCACAGCTTTAGCGTTAAGTTTTGCTGGTCCTATCGCTCCAATTTGTTTGGCGATGGTGGCCGGTGTTCTTTGGCTTTTTCGTGGCATTTATGCTGAAGTTGTTGGGGCGCTCCCTCTTAATGGTGGGGCGTACAACGCGCTCCTTAACACAACCAGTAAGTATAGAGCGAGCATCGCGGCATGTTTAACTTTACTTTCCTATATCGCTACTGCGGTGATCTCTGGTCATGAAGCTATCCACTATCTTAATAGTGCATGGAGAGAAACTGGTCATTCCCAACTTAGCCATAATGAAGTCTTGATTTTTTCTATCGGACTCCTTGGAGTTTTTGCTCTCCTTACCATCAAGGGAATTGGAGAGAGTGCTAAAGCAGCTCTTATTATGTTTACCTTTCATGTCGGAAGCTTACTTGTATTAATTGGATTCTGTGCATTTTACGTTTTTACAAATGGGCTTGATCTGTTTCACCTTAATATGGCTGCCCCGCCACCTCAACCAAGTAACTATCCAATGCTATTTGGGTTTTCTGTTGCTCTTTTAGGGATCTCTGGTTTTGAAAGCTCGGCCAACTTTGTTGAGGAACAAAAACAAGGAGTCTTTCCAAAAACATTAAGAAATATGTGGATAACTGCTACATTTTTTAATATCTCGATCTGTATTTTAGCACTCTGCATTGTACCTCTTAGCGAAGTAACAAATTTTCAATCAGTTCTACTTGCAAGGATGGGAGAGATTGCTGGTGGATCTTGGCTAAGCATTTTGATCAGCCTTAATGCTGGGGTTGTCTTAAGTGGTGCAGTGCTTACTAGCTACGTCGGCGTTACTGGTCTTATGCATCGAATGGCACTTGATAGATGTCTTCCTCAATTCTTTTTGAAAACGGGTGGGTTTGGTACTCGCTATAGAATTATCACTGCATTTTTTATCTTATCAGCCATCTTAGTTTATTTGGCCGACGATGTAACAAAACTCGCCGCGGTATATACGATCTCTTTTCTTTCTGTTATGGGCCTTTTTGCCTATGGAAATATGTTGTTAAAAGTTAAACGAGACAAATTACCTAGAGATACTCGCGTTAGTTGGTTTGCTCTTTTTGTTGCTCTACTAGCTGTTAGTGTTGGCCTTATAGGGAATGTTATTTTAAGGATCGAGAATTCAAAGGTATTCGTACTTTATTTCTTCGTTGCGCTTTTAATTGTAACTATAATGCTTGAAAGAACCAGCTTATTAAAAGCTGGTATCTACGTTGTTCGATCACTTAACGCCTATGTCGCTAAGATGAATAATCGACTAACTAGAGCGATGGAGCAAAAACTTGACGATATCAATTCTCAGACTGTCGTATTTTTTACTCGTGGTGATAACATAGCTAACTTAAATAACGCTATGCTCTACGTAAGAGACAATGAGACAACTAACAATATTAAAGTAGTGGTTGTTCTAAATAAAGAGCAAGAAATTCCATTAAATATAGAAAAAGATTTGAAATTTTTAAACCAGGCTTATCCAGAGATAAAAATTGAATTTGTGGTTGAGCGTGGATCTTTTGGTCCAGAGCTACTTAGAGAACTCTCTGCTCGTTGGAGGATTCCACTTAATTTTATGTTTATTGGATCACCTGGAGATAAGTTTCCTCACTCCCTTTCAGAGCTAGGAGGGGTTAGGTTAATTATATAAAAATCTTTTTAGGCTTTGGTTGATGGGACTACTAACACTGGACAAGCAGCATGACGAGCAACTCTTTCAGCAACACTTCCGATCAATAGACTTTTAATTCCACTCCTACCATGCGTTGCAATAATCACAAGATGTGCACCAAACTCATTTGCATAATTTGTAATTTCAGCATGGATTGGTCCCTTAGCTTCTACGACCGTTATTGTAGCTTCGATCCCAGCTAATTTACTTTGAACTAAAGCTTCAAGCTCTTTACCAACCTTATCAACAAGTTGTTTTTGAATCTCAACACCTGGGAAAACTGGAAATTCCATAGCATAAATCATCGCTGCCTGTGCGGGATCTTCTACAATAGTGATTACATTAATCTCTGCATTAAGGGCAATGGCATACTCCTTTGCAATATCAAAAGCAGCGTAAGATTCCTTAGAAAGGTCTGTAGTTAAAACAATAAGTTTTTTCATTTTAAGCCCAATATTAAAAAGCAGTCATATGCTAACATAAAACTTACCAAATTGATGAGTGCAACTTTTTAAAAAGTTATCGTCGAGAACCATCAATAGAAAAAGTTTGTCTGGAAATCTAAAGTATGCTTTAATAATCGGATGGATATCTTAAGTAACCTTAATAGAGAAATTAACCTACCTAAATCACAGCATTTTTTTCTTTTTGGGGCTAGACAAACCGGCAAAACGACACTTATTAGAGAGGTTTTTGGCAGTTCAAAGCTTAAAGAATACAACTTACTCCTTAGTCATGAATATACACGACTTGTTGCAAATCCAAGCCTTTTTCGAGAAGAGATCTCAGCCCTCAAAAATACAATCAAGTATGTTTTTGTTGATGAGGTACAGAGAATTCCTGCCTTACTTAACGAGATACAATTTTTAATTGATCAGAAAACTCCCCAAACTTTTATACTAACAGGGTCCAGTGCAAGAAAACTAAAGCGTGGACATGGAAACTTACTGGCTGGTCGAGCCTGGTCGTACAACCTTTACCCAGTTACGTACTATGAACTTAATGAAGCAGCTAATCTAACTTCGATACTTAGCTATGGCACATTACCAAATAATATTACTGCACCTGATATTCTTACCAAAAATGAGAATTTGAGATCCTATGTAGATGTTTATTTACGTGAAGAGATCGAGGCTGAGGCTCTCTCGCGAAACATCGGTGGATTTATTCGTTTTCTATCTAGCGCGGCACAGGTAAACGGAGAACAGTTAAACTATACTAGCATTGCACATGATGTCGGATTAAGCTCTGTAACAGTCAAAGAGTATTTTAAAATCTTAGTAGATACATTAATTGGTTCTCTCTTATTACCTTTTTCTCATTCAGAAAGGAAAAAGCATAAGACCAGCCCTAAGTTCTACTTTTTTGATACAGGTGTTCTTAGGTCACTGCAGAAAAGGCTAACTCTTGAAGTGCAACCAAAAACTTTTGAGTATGGAAACTACTTTGAAACTTGGATAATTAATGAAGTAATTAGAATTTCATCTTATCAGCGTAAAGATCTTATTCTATCTTTTTTACGCACTGCTGGTGGTGCAGAGGTGGATCTAATTATTGAAACTCCACGTGGTAAAGTTTTTGGGGTAGAGATTAAAAGCAAAGAAGCTCCAATGCCATCTGATTTTGAGCCAGGATTTAATGCTTTAAAAAAAGTTGCTCCTAAGGCTCAGTGCTTCTGTGTATGTACTGGGAAGAATCGTCGCCAAGTTGGTCAGTACGAAGTCTTACCTTACAATGAGTTTTTAAAATTCATTAGGGAGTTATAAATCTTATCGGCTTAAGATTTTAACACTTGCCAATAGTTCTTTGCACAATTCTCCCACGATCTCTCCTTAACAGATTCTTGAGCATTCTTTTCAACTTTACTAACTAGGTTTTCGTCTGAGGTTAGTGCAATAATCTGCGAAGCTAGCTTGCCTTGACTACTAAGATCAAAAAGGAAACCATTTTCGCCATCAGTAAGAATATTTTTATGTGCTAAAATATCTGAAGCAAAAATAAGTTTACCCATAGCTAATGCCTCAAGAATAGAATTTGGTGTTCCTTCATGAGTTGAGGCAGTGATATAGGCACTAGATAGGGCTATATATAAAGGCACCTCCCTCGGATTAACTTCCCCAATAAAATGAACCTGAGATTCAAGATTGTAAGTAGCCACAAGATTCTTTAGTTCTGCAACATAATTTGTATTATCAATTCTGCCACAAAGTAAAAGCTGAAATTCTTTTAACTCAGGCTTAGTCATTAACTCAATTAACCATCTAATATTCTTGCGTGGAATTATAGTCCCGACAAAAAGTAATGTTTTAGTTTGAAAGTTAATGTTTTTATTATTTACAAAACTTTTTATCTGCTCATCACTTGGCTTAGATACTGTAATGCCATTCGGGATATATGATATTTTGCTCTGGAATGAAGGAAAATTTGACTTTAGTTGACTACAAAAATCTTCGCTAACACAGATCGTGTGCTTTGCGTTTGCAATAACTGTTTTAAAGATAACTTTGCCAAAAAATGTGTTAAGCATCTTTACTTCAGCACCACGCACTATATAGATGTACGGTCTTTTTGTTACAAGTTTTGAAAAATAAGCAATAAGCCCAGCAAATATCCAGTTGGCAATAAGGAGATCATATTTTTTTTGAAAAGAAATACAGGATAAAAGCATTGACAGCCCAAGAATAGGCAACTGGATAATGAGCCAAGGTCGGTTTGTTAAATTAGGTATTATTCCTGCCCCGAAAGCTAATCCTGGTTTGCTTGAAAACTTATAACGAAATCTTTTAACTTCAATATTATTATAAGATTCAGAGCTTGGCTCAGATTTGTCCAAAGGAGCTAAGACGAGAATCTTTTTTGCATCCTTCGCTAAGGCATCAACAAGTCTCTTAACAAAGATGCCTGCATCATCTCCATCAAATCTTGGATAGGAAGTAGTTAAAAAAGCAAGGTTCATAAATCGTAGGTTGCCTAATTTAAGATAATGTCGCAACGATAACTAGAACTATAATTCTATCCATTTTATGCTAGTCTATCTCTATGTGTGGAATAACCGGGTTTGTTGATCGTCATTGCGCTGATTTTGACCAAGCCCTAGCAAAAATGACTGGGCAGCTTCAGCATCGAGGCCCTGATGATGGAGGATATTGGTTTGAAGCTGAACATGGGGTTGCCCTAGGACATAGGCGTCTCTCAATTATAGATCTCTCTCCAACTGGCTCACAACCGATGTTTTCATCTGATAAGCGTTTTGTAATTTCTTATAATGGTGAGATTTATAACTTTCATGAAATTAGAAAGAAACTTGAAGAACATGGAACTATCTTTAGGGGCACTAGTGATACAGAGGTCATGCTTGAAGCTTTTAATGTCTGGGGCATTAATGAGACACTCTCTCTTTTAAACGGCATGTTTGCCTTTGCACTTTGGGATAGGCAGGAAAAGATCTTTTATCTTGTTAGAGATCGTCTCGGTGTCAAACCACTTTACTATTCTGTACAGCTAGGTAAACTTTTTTTTGGATCCGAACTTAAATCTATTATTGTAAATCCGAAATTTAGTAAGAAACTTTGCCGACCTGCAGTAGATTCACTAATGCGAAAAGGGTACATAGAAGCACCACTATCAATCTATGAGGATATTCAAAAGCTTCCACCAGGCACGATCGCCACCTGGAACTTAAAAAATAGTGAGGTTGGTCAGCCTGAGTTAAAAACTTATTGGACACCTTTTACCACTGCTTTACTTAGTAAAGATCCAGATATTAATGTAACTGGTGCTATCTCTCATCTTCATGATCTTCTAAGAGATTCAATAAAAATTCGGATGATCTCTGATGTACCTCTTGGAGCATTCTTATCTGGAGGTATAGATTCTAGTCTAGTTGTTGCGATTATGCAGGAATTAAGTACGAATCCAGTCAAAACATTCTCAATCGGATTCTTTGAATCTGGATATAATGAGGCTGGATTTGCTAAAGAGGTAGCTGCCCACTTAGGAACTGACCATACTGAACTTTACGTTACTCCAGGTGAAGCTTTAGCAATTATTCCTCATCTACCAAAAATCTATGATGAGCCTTTTGGTGATCCATCTATGATCCCAACACTCTTAGTTTCAAAACTTACAAGACAAAAAGTTACTGTCAGCCTCTCTGGAGATGGAGGTGATGAACTTTTTCTAGGATATAATCGCTATTTTGGGGCAGATAGTATCTGGAACATAATTAAGTTTTTGCCAACTAGCACGAGAAAAGCCCTCGTTTCGGTCATTAGATTTCTTTCCCCAAAACAGCTTGATGATATTTTTCGAGCACTTTCATTTATAATTCCCCAAAAATATAGACTTAAAAACCCTGGGGAGAAACTACACAGGATCTCTCACCGAATGGGGGCGCATAATTTCCGGGAATTTTACGGTAATATTATCTCCCACTGGCCACAGGGCACCGTCCTTTTAGATCCGAATGAATCAATCTTATTTTCAAATTTAAATATTAAAGACTCTGCAATCTTAGATAATTTTAGTTACATGTCAGTCACCGATATTACCAACTATCTAGTCGATGATATTCTGGTGAAGCTAGACCGTGCCAGCATGGCTTACTCCCTTGAGGCCAGAGAGCCCCTCCTTGATTATAGAATTGTAGAGCTCGCCCTTTCTTTACCTACCTCTGTTAAATATAGAGGTGGCACTCCAAAGTGGATATTAAGAAAAATTTTAGATACATATCTACCTCAATCTCTCTATGATCGACCTAAGATGGGATTCTCTGTGCCAATTGATACTTGGCTAAGGAATGAACTAAAAGATTGGGCTAGTGATCTTTTGGATCCAGTCAAAATAAAGGCTCAAGGGATCTTTAATCCACAGATAATTTCTCACTATTGGACAGAGCACCTATCAGGACGTGCAAATCATATGTATCTTTTGTGGGATGCACTGATGTTTCAAGCTTGGACAAGAGAACACAATATTGAGAGTATCAATTAGCATGCTCGGTATTTGCTTTCTGGCTTTCTGGCTTTCTGTCTTAAATTGTATGAATAACGAAACTCAATCTCACTACAACGTCGTCATAATAGGCGGCGGGGCTGCTGGCCTAATGTGCGCGATAGAAGCTGGCAAGCGAGGCCGTTCTGTACTTGTACTTGAAAGTACCACAAAACCAGGAGGCAAAATTCTTATCTCTGGTGGTGGTAGATGTAACTTTACCAATCTAAATGCAGGACCACATTCATACGTATCTGAAAATGAACATTTTTGTAAGTCTGCATTAGCTAGGTATAGCCAAGATGATTTTGTTAAGTGGGTTGAATCTAGCAAAATTGGTTTTTATGAGAAAAAACTAGGCCAGCTTTTTTGCAAAGACTCTGCCAAGCTTATTTTAAAGATGTTATTAGATGCATGTAGTAAAGCAAATGTTGATATTCGAAGTAATACAAAGATCTCTAAGGTTACAAAAGATAAAGAGTTTCTGATCTTAACAGAGAATGTGCAGATTACTTCAGACACGCTCGTAATCGCTTCCGGAGGGTTATCTATACCAAAAATGGGAGCCACTGGGTTTGGTTATGATGTTGCTAAACAGTTTGGCATTAAAGTTACAAAAACTGGGGCAGGTCTAGTACCTTTTCTCTTTGATAAATCATATCTCACTCATTTTACTGATCTATCTGGGATCTCAATTGACGCAGAAGTACAATGTAATGGTAAATCTTTTCGCGAAAATATCTTAATTACTCATAAAGGAGTAAGTGGTCCAGCAATTTTACAGATCTCTTCTTTCTGGAGACCAAATGATGAAGTGCTAATTAATCTTTTACCTGATCTAGATTTAACTCAACTAATTGAGATAAAACGAAAAGAAAACGGCAGGCAGGAAATTAAAAGTATTCTTATTCAACTTCTGCCAAAACGATTTGTTGAGCGTATCTTTGAACTTTGGCTTAAAAATAAAACATTAGCTGAGCTAAGTGGGCAAGAGATAAAATTGATTGCTGCATTTTTTCATGCCTGGAAGATCACTCCTATTGATACTGAAGGATATCGTACTGCTGAAGTAACAGTTGGTGGGGTTGATACTGACGAATTATCATCTAAAACTTTTGAATCAAAAAAAGTCGCTGGGTTATACTTTATCGGTGAAGTTGTCGATGTGACCGGTTGGTTAGGTGGCTATAACTTTCAGTGGGCTTGGTCATCAGGATGGTGCGCTGGTCAATACGTCTAGGCAAATCAATAAAATATAACTAAGTGAGCGCGCTCTTAATAGTACTTCGATCGTTCATTTTATTGCTCACTTCATTGCTCACTTCTCATCTTGCTTTCTCGATCTTTCTTTCTCCAAGGCTTTCCCACTCGTGGAGGAAAGGCAAATGAAAAGTCTTCATTAAATAGGGTTAGATTTGGATTATAGAATGGATCATTCATAAGGATATCTTTGTACTTATCCTTCATATATTCAGCTTCTCTTTCAAATCGAGAAAATTTCTTTGGAGTATTTTCATAACCACGACTGGCTGACTCATAGTGATACAGCTCAGCATAAGGAGTGTAGACTATGCGATATCCCTTCTCTCCAAGTCTCAAACAAAAATCGACATCATTAAAAGCGACACTTAGATCCCGTTCATTAAATCCATTAACTTCATCAAAAACATTACGAGCAACTAACATACAAGCTGCAGTAACAGCAGAAAAGTTCTGAGTCAGAACAGCTCGATTAAAATATCCAGGATTTCCCCGCTCAATCCCTTTATTTCCGTGTCCAGCGATTCCTCCAATTCCTAAGATAACTCCGGCATGTTGAATAAGATTATTAGGAAACCATAATCTAGCCCCGACAGCCCCTACACCATCACGTACAACGTGCGAAACCATCTCACTAAGCCAGTCATCGGTAATGATTTCAAGATCATTGTTTAAAAAACCTAAGATCTCACCACTAGCCTCTTTCACTGCTAAATTATTTAACCGAGAAAAATTAAACGGCTCATCAATCTTTAATACTTTTACTTTTGGATTTTCTTTAAAAGTATCTAGATAATCTAAGGTATCTGACTCTACACTTCCGTTATCAACGATAATAATTTCGTAAGCACTGTATTCAGTCTTTGCTAAAATACTATTAACGCATTTTTTAAGAAGTTTTAATTTGTCGCGAGTTAAAATTATCAGGGACACTAGAGGCTTTTGATCTGGCACTTTAAATTTCACCTTAAGCTGTGAAAGGCTCTCTATAATCTCAACTTCCCCACTCTCTCCTACTCTTTGTAGATGTTCAGTTATTGCCTTTTTTGCTGCTATTATAGCGTATGGTTTTGCCCCTGAACCATGAGCAACTGATTCTGGAATAACCCGCCAGTGATACAAAACAAACGGCAGATGTATAATCTCTTTGGGAGTTAGTTGTTCAATAACTCTTAGTAAAAGATCCCAATCTTGAGATCCAGTAAATTCAGGTCTAAAAGCTCCTACTTTTCTGACAAGATCAGCTTTGCAAACAGTTAGGTGGCAGATATAATTCTGTGATAGAAATAATTCTCTATTCCAATCACTTTTAAAGTATGGATTTAAACGCATACCATAGGTGGTAATCTTATCTTCATCGCTATAAAATAATTTACCGTCTGGATTTTTATTGATAGCATCGACTATCATGTAAAGAGCATGAGGTGTTAATTCATCATCGTGATCTAAGAATGCAACATAATCGCCAGTTGCTAAAGATAGGGCTGAATTACTAGCGGCTCCGATCTGACCATTAGTGTCTCTATAAACAGTTTTAATTCTAAGATCCTTTGATGCATACTCCTTAATAATTGACTGAACATGTGATTGAGTAGAACAATCATCAGCGATACAGAGCTCCCAATTCTGATACAACTGTCCACGGACTGACTCAATTGCTTTTCGCAGCCATTCTTCCGCTGTATTATAGGTAGGCATAATTACTGAAATAAGAGGCTGATAGGTCAAATTCTGAACAGCTCTAGAGATAGCCGCCTTATCAATATCAGTTAAGGTGTCGTACTTTTGAACCCACTCTGCATAATTATTTGTATAGTGGTCAGCAAAGATCTTTATTTTAAGAGCAGTTAATCCCCCCTCTTTATATACAGCAAAAGCTTTCTTTCCTAATTTAAAAATTCGAGATGGGTTTAAAGAGATAAAGTTAAAATGCTTTTTTGTAAATTTTGATGCTACTTCTGCTTTACCCAATTCTTTAATCTTTAGATCCTTTAACGAGAAACTCCCCTCTCTAGAAAACGGGTCGAGTCTAAATTTAAAGGCTTGTCCTTTGAGATTCACAACTTCGGTTTCATGCTGATCATTAAAGCAAGTAATGAACCTTCGATGCTCCCCCAGAAATCCACGACCTAGATCATAGTAGAACGCAAAACTTAAATGATCTTCAGGGGAGTTAAATTTATAAGATAGGGAGATCCAAAAACTTATCGGTCGTTTTGATGTTGCTTCAAATATAATATGGGGAGTTGGTCCATTGATTGTAAATGTATCCCCATCTCTCTCTAAGTGCTGGACATTTAAAATTGAAACCTCGTAAGTTCTGTTTCTAAATAAGGGGGTTAATGCTCTTTTTACTCGTCCTAAAAATCTAAGTGGGCTAGTTACTTTCCATGAAGTCGATGACGCTATCTTTTCAAGGGTATTTTCTAGATCACGGAGGCGGGATTCTAACACCTGATTACGCCTTAAAAGATCACTGGCTGACTGCCTTTCTGATATATCTTTTGTTTCTTGATTCAAAGTTGATAGCTCAATGGATAAAAGTAAGACTAAAATTATACCTTAATAAATGCTTTAATAAATAAGGCAATGCGTATAATTTTGGGCTACACAAGTAAGAGTATAGTAAGTCCAAAAAGTAGGTTCCGAAAGAAGTTGATTTTGGGGATAACTATACAACAAAATTATAATTAATCAATCATTGGATATATCTGTCGTCATTCAATGTTAGTACATATGCCTTAGTCCTTGAGAAGAACACTCCAACGTGTACTATATAGATTATTAATTTTGACTGCTATCGATGCACAATATAAGTCCAGTTACTGTCATTGTTCCCGTCTTTAACGCATTTAGTGATGCGCTTAAGTGTGCTCAGAGTCTTATTAACTTCTCCTCCAAAGAAACAAAGGTAATTTTTATACATGATTGTAGTAGCGATGGGGATCATCTCTATGCAAAAATTTGATGTTGCAATTATAGGTGGTGGATTAATTGGGCTGGCTACGGCTTATCGTATTCAAGAAAACCATCCAAATCTAAAAATTGTAGTGCTTGAAAAAGAATCAAAAGTTGGTCGCCACCAATCAGGGAGCAACTCTGGGGTAATTCACTCTGGTATCTATTACAAACCAGGATCTCTAAAAGCAAAAAATTGTCGGGCAGGAAAATCCGATCTTGAGAAATTTTGTGAAGAGCATCATATTAATTTTAAAATACTTGGGAAACTTATAATTGCTTGTGATGAGAGTGAGCTTCCAACATTAAATGAACTGTATCGTCGTGGTCAAGCAAACGGGGTGCAGTGCTCATTAGTAGATCAAGATTTTATCAAGACATCTGAACCTCATGTAGCTGGCATAAAAGGGATCTATGTTCCAGAGGCTGGCATCGTTGATTATAAACAGGTTTCTGAAAAGCTAAGATCGATTATTGTGTCAAAGGGAGTATCCGTTCACTTGGGATCTCAATTACTAAGTTCAAAAAGATCAAAAGGGGAAGTCACATTAATTACCAATAAAAATGAAATTATCGCTAAATACGTTATCAACTGTGCAGGTCTTTATAGTGATAAAGTAGCAACTATTTTAGGATTTCGCCCTGAACTAAAAATTATTCCATTTCGTGGAGAATACTACGATCTAAAAAAGGATTATCATCACCTTTGTAAAACTCTGATCTATCCTGTTCCAAACATGAATTTTCCTTTTTTGGGTGTTCACTTTACTAGACGCATAGGTGGTGGCGTAGAGTGTGGTCCGAACGCAGTACTTGCCTTTGCTAGAGAAGGGTACAAAAAGTCAGATATTAAAATTTTAGAATTTCTTGAAAACATTACTTATCCAGGGTTTATAAAACTATCTATAAAATACTGGTCTGAGGGATGGAATGAGATTAAGCGATCTTTTAGCAAAACTCTCTTTACCAAAGCTTTAAAACGATTAATTCCAGAGATCGAGGAAAATTACCTGATCCCTGGAGGATCAGGAGTGCGGGCTCAGGCAGTAAGAAATGATGGATCAATTATCGATGATTTTGTGATTTCACAGGATGGAAACGTAATAAATGTACTTAATGCACCTTCCCCTGGCGCGACTTCCTGTTTAAATATTGGATTATACATCAATGAACTTTTAACTGAGCGGATCAATGATAAAAAATAATGATCTAGATCTTGCTTCTTGAGATTTTTAGTTAATTGTAACTTTCACTGCAAATTTACAGAAAATTGCAATCTCTTTTAATGATTGAACCACGCCTATTTCATAGATTCCAGGAGCTAGATCCAGGATGGAAGCTTCTACCTCATATCCTGCCATATTGTAGTTATCATTTCCTAAATGGGTAGCGACATCGGGTCGAGCAAATCGTGTGGCTTTATGAGTGTAAATTTCTTTAGTCGCTACATTGGCCTCTACATTAATCAGATAAATTTCTGGGTCAAAAAGAACCTCAGAATCTTCATTGACTGCCCATCCTGAGACTCTTAGGACATGACGTGGGATAGTTACCTCATTAGTTACAACAAGCTGGCCATTAATCTGATCTAAGATGCAGAGTGCCTCTTTGGTTGGTATCAGTAAGGTATTTTTATCTTCACCTAGTTTTTGAAAATCCGTATAGTTTAAAGTTATGTATTTCCGTATCAGATCAGGCGTTAAAACTTTCTTATCGGCCTTTAACTTAAAGTATTGAAGTGCAAAATACGGATCCTCAATATTATTCTTAAATTCATAAATAATTCTAAATCTTAGATCATCATAAAGTGCTCTTTCAAAATGCCAAAGTGGTTTATGTAAAAGAACCAATTCAGCAGGGTTTTTAAAATAATTATCTAAATGCTTTCCTGAGATATATTCTGGATTCTTAGAAGTTAATCCAACAAGATCTACGATCTGTCGTGAGCTATAGTAACCAAACGTGCCGACTTCTAAAGTCGCAAGCTCCCCTTGACCTGTTTCGACAGTATCTAAATATTTTATGGCCTTCTTATAGGATTCATTTCTTACATCTTTAGAAAATGTATCTAAAGAGATAAGAGTCCCTGATAGAAAAGTTAGGTATCCTAATGTAAGTAAAAAGGCAGAATTTTTAATAAGAATAGAATAATTTCTACATATAGGTTCGAGCTGCTTGAATAGTAAAGAGCCCCCTTCAATCACACCTAAAATTAGTGCTATATCAAAACTAAAAAAGTACCAGTGATATCCTGGAACATTCAAAATAATATAAGCTGCTTGCTGTAAAACAGAGAAAGATAAAAAGTATAAAAATGTGTCTTTCGATCTGATCCAACTATAAAATCCTGGGAGAGCTAATGCGAAGATAACTGCTTTTTGCCAATCTTCTACAAATAGATGTTTAGTGAGTGCCTTAAGATAAACCAATCCATTTCCCCAGTATCCGGAGTTACCCTGCCAAACTTTTGAGGACAAAGTGTCCGGGAAAAGCTGTCCAAAGTTAATCAAGGAAAAAACGATCCAAGGCAGTAGAATTAAGCCACAGATAACTACACCTTTAGATAGGGAGCTTCTATCTCTAAAAAGACTCTTTAAAAATTTCAATCCAGCCAGCAAAATCGCATCAGGCCTCGTCAAAATAAGAAAAGAGATTGTTGGCCAGGTGAAACAAGATAACCTCTCTTGATATATAAAAAATAGAAAAAGAGCTAAAAAAAGATGAGTCTCAATTCCCCAGGTAGAGCTGTGTGCGACAAAATGGATCAACCAGGCCGATCCAATAAGGGATAATGATGTCCCTGCTCTACTTCTAAATAATAGAAAGGTGAAAACTCCACTTATTAACAATGAGAGTCCACCTAAATAATGTGCAGCTTGCCGGATATCTGATGTTAGAAACCCAAATGCAGTTACTAATAAGGTATTTAAAACTGAAGTACTAGCATTGTGAGCTTCAGCTAAATTATAAGACCACTCACTATGCTCCAAGATATTTTTAGCTATGCGATAAACAATAAAACCATCATCAAAATCCCAATAGAAAAACTTTTTTGAAAGAGCTACGACATAGAGAGATAGAACTGCTATTGGAAGCCAGAGATCAAATAGTAAGTTCTGTTTTTTTTGATTTGTCATCACTTTGAATTAAATAATCATCCTTTGTTTGTAGGAGAGGCTAACTGATTGAGTACACTAATTTTATGTGGGGATCTAGGGATCAATCTGTATGTCAATTAGTGATGCCTAGCAAGCTTACGGAGTCGTAATTAGTTAGTTTGACTGAGAATTCATCTCAGTGTTAAATACCCTCCTAACTTTATGCTTAACAAAAAAATCGTCATAACAGGAGCTGCCGGTCTTGTCGGGCAGAATCTCATTCTACTCCTTAAGGAGCTCGGCTATACAAATATTGTCGCTATAGATAAGCACTCAACTAATACTGAAATTCTAAGAAGCCTTCACCCAGAAATAAAAATTATTTTAAACGATCTTGCTGAAGAGGGTTCCTGGTGTGCGGAGCTAACTGAGTCGGACTGCCTGGTTATGCTTCACGCCCAAATTACTGGTCTCACTGAAGAACCTTTTACACGAAACAATCTTGACGCCACAAAGCTAGTTTTAAAACATGCAACTGAATCAAAGATCCCTTACATTGTTCATATTAGTAGCTCTGTAGTTATCTCAGTAGCGGATGATTGGTATACACGCACAAAGCGGGAGCAAGAAAAAATAGTTGAGGAATCTGGAATTCCTCACTGTGTGCTAAGACCGACTCTAATGTTTGGCTGGTTCGATCCAAAACATTTAGGCTGGTTAAACCGCTATATGAACCGATCCATGTTATTTCCAGTACCTGGAACTGGAAAATTTTTAAGACAGCCATTATATGCCCGTGATTTCTGTCGGGTCATAGAGCGTTGCATTGCCACAAAACCTCAAGGTCTAGCTTATGATGTAGTGGGCCAGGAAGAGATTTACTATATAGATATTATAAAAAAGATTAAGCAACTGACCAATGCTAAGGCAGCTATAGTAAAAATTCCGTTTAAACTCTTTGAAGTACTTCTACAAATCTATGGTCTCTTTGTTAAGAAACCTCCCTTTACTGCTCAACAGTTAAGAGCCCTAGTTGCAGGAGATTATTTTAAAGGCGTAGATATCAAAAAAGAGTTCTTAGTTACTCCGACTCCACTTGAACAAGCATTAAGAGAAACCTATTGCGATCCAAGATTCAACCAGATTGTATTGGAGTCAACTACATGAAAGACCACATGAGAGAGATTGCTGTGATTGGTGGTGGCCCAATGGGATTGGCTACTACTTTACGCCTGTTAAAGGCAGGGCACAAAGTATCACTTTACGAAGCTGATGATCGACTTGGTGGCATGTCTGCTTCTTTTGATTTTAATGGTACTAAAGTTGAACGGTATTATCATTTTCTGTGTAAAACTGATTTCCCTCTTTTTGAGTGCGCTAAAGAACTTAAGGTGGATCATCTAATTAGGTGGCAAGACACGGCAATGGGATTTTATCATGATGGAAAGCTTCATCAATGGGGCACCCCGTGGGCACTTCTAAAGTTTCCTGGATTAAGCCTTATTTCAAAAATTCGCTACGGCCTTCATGTTCTATCTACTGGTCGAATCTCTGATTGGAGTATTTTAGATAAGGTAGAGGCTCGATCCTGGATTAAGCGCTGGGTAGGAATAGAAGCCTATAATGTTCTTTGGAAGCCGCTTTTTGATCTTAAATTTTTCCAGTATGCAGATAATTTGTCTGCAGCTTGGATTGGTACTCGGATAAAACGGGTTGGAAAATCGAGAAAAAACATCTTTCAAGAGCAGCTTGGATACCTTGAGGGTGGATCTGATGTGCTGATTGACGCTTTTGAACAGGCGATTCTTAAACATGGTGGCACGATCCACCTTAAAACTCCAGTTTCAGAAGTTGTAGCAAATGCTGGCAAGGTAAATGGAATTAGAATTGGAGAAACTTTTAAAAGGTATGATTTCGTTGTCTCGACTGTCCCACTTCCCTACACTGCCCGCTTAGTACCTGAGTTACCAGCCCGAGAGAAAGAGCAGATCTTAGCAATATCTAATATTGGAGTAGTCTGTGTTTTATTAAAACTAACGAAACAGATCTCCCCTTATTTTTGGCTAAACATAAACGATCCATCAATTGAGATCCCTGGAATTATTGAATACACAAACTTAAATCCTTTAAAAGATAACGAGCATTTAGTTTATTTGCCGTATTACATGCCACAAAGTCATCCAAAATATCGTGCTTCCACCGATCTGTTCCTCAGTGAAGCTTGCGATTATTTAAAGAAAATAAATAAGGATTTCACAAAAGAGTGGATTAAGGATATTCATTTTCATCGCTACCAGTATGCTCAGCCGATCTGTGAACCAGGATTTTATGAAAAATTACCTCCTATGAAAAGTGCTCTTGATGGATTCTTTATGGCTGATACCTGTTACTACTATCCTGAAGATCGATCGATGTCAGAGAGTATTAAAGTTGGATATGAGTTGGCTGATGTTGCGATCCAAAATGCAAAAGAAGCATCAATGCCAACTCAGTCAGTAGTGAATGCATAAAAGCTTTTTAACAAAAATGCCATCCTATGGATTATCTCGGCATCTATTAATATCAGTCAGTTACTGATATTTCATAACGAGCTACTCGCTGTATTTCATGCAACTTATCCTCTCCTACAAATAGATCCTGTGATACACAAGACTGCGCGGATAACATAACTTTCTAATCTTTAGGCTAGTAAAGACCCAACTTGTTTTAAGGCGTTACGAAGTAAGGTTAGGTTAATCTCTGTCTTCCAACTAAGATATCTTGAAAAATCATACCAATCCCTGCCCTTAATAAATTGCCGACATAGTAGTGCATGTATCTTTCCAGCAAATAAATTTTCAGCATCATGACAAACTACATAGAAATCAGTTGGAAATTCGCAAAGTCTATTTTCAAACTTAGCTCCAATTGGTGGTTTAATATCAACTTCTAACTTAACTGTAAATTTTTGATCGGGATTAATCGAATTTCTAAGATTTAATATCGCCCCTAACGAATTATTTTTAATAAATGCTTTTTTTACGTTTGAATCGGCTTTTGACCTATCTGTAATTTCAACCCTTACCCCCCAAGCCTCAAGTTCTCTTGCCATAGGAGTAGTGCGATCACTGGTTCTGTCGTTTAAGTCACAGCAGTGCAGTCCATAATAAGGGCTCTAGTCAGATAGCACTCATTCTAAAATGAACACAGTATACAAAAACTAGTGTAGATTAAATCTCCGAACAGTCTCTTTCCCCTCATCAAAAGGCACAATACTCGGTAACCCGATCCAGTTTCTAAAATTTGGATTGTCCTTAAGAAGAGCTTTTCTACCATCTCTACCCCGCCAAAAATGCCAATGCTCTATGTGTGATTGCCACGGCGTGACAATAAGATTGAGCCATAAAACCAGAGATAATATGGCAGCAATAGTTTTAATTTTTGGTGATTTAAATACCCATTCAAAAAGTTGGTTTATAACAATAGCGCAACTAGGTAAAAATCCGATTAATGATACATACTGGTACCGCCAACTCACTGCCGCATTAAGTCCTTCATGATAACGGCCTAATCCCAAAAGTGCAGCATTGCCAAGATCAAAAAGTAAGAAACCTAAAATTAGAATTCTTAATGACTTATCTTTTGCAAAAACAAAAGATAGTATGACAATAAATACTTTAACTGTGCCTAAAAATAAAATTGAATCAGTTGGAGGTCCTTCAAATGAGAAAAGGTGAAAAAACGGATTTAACAAAAAGACATGGATGGCATATCCAATCATCTTAAAGATTGTTTCAAAATTAATGCCTCCAATTTGTCGATGGTTTCCGCCAGCAATTAGAAAAATAATAACTGTAACAGCAATTGCAGGAATTAATGATAAACCCGCAAAAAAGAAATATTTCCGTCTTTTTTCTGGATAGGCATCCGAATGGGTAGCGCCTAGTAAAAACGAATAGATTGATAAAACAGCACAGGAGAGCACTCCGCGAGCAAAAGACAACGTGCTAAATAAAAGCAATAAAAAATATGTGATATAAAATTTCAAAGAAGTTTTATTATTACGATATTGTTCTCCCTGAACTAAATCCCATCCAAGTAGAAAAAAAGTAATAGATAAAATAGCTGACCACTGCACAGTCCAGCCAAGTGTTTCGATATTACTCCAAGCTAATCCAAATGTAAGGATTGAAAACGCTACTCCAATTAAAGAGACTCCGCCCTTAAGGAGCAATCTTCCAAGTAGAAAACAATTTAGCGCATGGGTTAGCCAGACTATTACTTGAATTGCAAAATAGTTGCCATTAAAGAGAACGACACTCCCTCCCCATAATAGTTTAAAAACTGGCACAAAACTCTCTGCGAAAGGAGTAAAAAGCCAGGCCCACATTCCCTGTTGTCTAAGTTGAGTTAGAAGATGAAGCTCGTCTCCAAACCAAAAAAGTTTCTTAAAATATGAATGAAGATAAACAAATGGGGCAGCAGAAATAAACGAAAGGAAGATTAGTATTAATCTATTAGTGTTAGTTATTGTTAGTTCTCTCTCTGTTTCCATGATTGCCAACTATAATCAGTATTTGGGTCTATTTATATAATTGCTAATCTCTATAATAGTTTTACACATGAGTCACCCCCTTGAAATTACAGATAATAATACTGATTTTACGAATTTTCCCTAGGGCTTGCTTACTTTACTAAACTGACAAATCTGCCGATATATAATTACTATAAGGTTAAAAGTTAATAAGATGTTTAATAAGACAAAGCTCTTTGTGCCTTCTATTTTTCTCCCTGCTATTTTTGTCCCATCAATTTTTGTCCCTGCTATTTTTTTGCTGGTCGCTCTCAGCTCACCTATTGCTAATGCTCAATTCACAATTACCGCTCCGAATAACGATACGGTAACGGCTTGTGATGATTATTTCACTACAAAGTGGAGCGACCCCTTAGATATGAATGGAACAACTCCATTTCAATTTGGAGATGTGCTAGATAATTTATTAAACTTAGGGTCAGAGTACCAAGACCTTGGTGCAGTCTCATATGCTGACGGACTAGCTACAATGACTGCGGTAGGTCTAGTCCCTTTCTTTAGAGTCCTGACTCCAACAAGCGCGGGCGAAATAGTAGATTCTTACACTTCTAGATATGGCAGAATTCATCCAATTAACTCTTCAACATATTCTCTGCTATCTTTTCGAATGTGGAGTAGTGCTAACAGTTTCTATTCAATAAGGTGGGATAGAAGTGATGGGGCCTCTGCTTTAACCACATTACAGAACACCTATGCTGGATGGCACACCTATCAAGTTGATTTAAATTCAGCAACAATCGGATCCGGTGAACCTGCTTGGAATAGTGGTGAGCATATTGGATTAGGAATATTTCCAGCTCGAAACTTAATTGGTACACAGGTAAAGTTTGATTGGATTCAATTAACACCTGCCTCATGCCCAACTTTCAATACGACATATACCGCTACCTCTGGAAAAGTAGTCTCATTTTTTGTTGATGATAATTCTGATCCAACTGACGGGTATCTGGAGCGTACTGAGCCAGCAGTGGCAACAGGATCAAGCACAAACGTTACGTTAGAAAGTGACCATTTTTTCCCTGAAACCTACAATGTATTAGGACTAGATTACGATGATTTTTATACTCAACATTTTGCCCCAGTTGATATGGCAAGTTCAGCAGATATCGTTAGTGATTCAATTGTTCAGATAACTGGAACTAGTTTCGCAGGTGGCGAATTTTGCGGAACAACTACAGGAACAGATCCTAGTTTTAGATTAAGCCAGCCAGGAGCAAGCGCTCTTATTGATTCCGATTTATTTAGATACCTTACATTTTCAATTTCTGGGTTGAATGCTGGCAATACGATGCAAATTATATTCTTTGATGAAAACCTCTCTCCAATCGGAGCAAGAGATAAAGTCTTTACTGTCGATGGTGTTTACACTGTCGACATGGAAGATCAAAGCGGTACTAACGTTGGCGCATGGCAAGGCCAAATCGGAGCTATTAGATTTGATCCCGGCATCCAAAATGGAAGATCTTTTTGTGTAGATTGGATTAGATTAGGGAGCACCGCTGTGACAACAGCTCCTGTCCTTCCTGCTTTTACTTCCGCTCCTGGTACTATAACAATTGGTGGAAGAGAATCAGCCTATTTCAAAATGCCAGATATAGAGGGTGGCCGAGATTGGTTTACCCATGTAAAAACAAATCCCGCAAACTTTAGTTCAAGCTCTGATTGGTCACTATTGTTGAATCAACAAAATGTTACTCTCTATCCAGGAAATCAGTATTTTGACAATAAAGGTGATGCTTTTAATGGAGATTACCTTCAATCTCAAAATCTTCAAAGCGGAGGAGCTGCCGATGGGGACACCCAAGTTTTTATGGTGCTTCGTCAAACTGCCAATCCGATTAATGCTGCCCTATATAAACGTGCTTGTGTTACTCTTGTAATACCTGATGTCGATGTTGATGATGATCACACAGTCCTGCGTTATGGATGGGAGGATGCGGCACTAAATGGTTATACCTCTGATGATATAATCTTGAAAACCAATGGGCGGGGACGCTACTGTGCAGATCTCTCTGTTGCAGCCATTGAAGAGGGCGGCGTTTCTAAAACCGGAGATTATTGGGCAAATCCTGCTCAGGATTTTAAGATAGTTTCATTTCGCATTGATGGTCATGAAAGAGATGACACAACAACTCTAATCATTGATGATGTCAGATTAGCTGCTGACCACGAAGCAGGAGATCAGTTTGCAATTGTGGTAGGTGGAGATCGAACTGAGTCCGTAGCAATATATAAAAACACATTGAATTCTACTACAGGCGGTACATTAATAGGGACTCTCTCAGCTAACCGTTCAAGCGATGTCCTACTTTGGGATACAAGCTTAGAAGCAAATGGCACTGTGTACTATCTATATGCGACTGTAAGTGGCAGGTCGTTTCTTTCACGTGCTCCTGTTGTTATAAATAATGACTATGATGATTCTACAGCTCCTGTTTTATCAGTAGCTGCTCCTTTGCTTGATGGTTCAGGCAGGTATGCAACGCTCGATGTTGCAGGATATGCTGTTGATGGAATTCGTTTAGCAATAATTGAAGGTCATATTGATGGAGAGCTAGTTCTCTCATTTTTACCAGAAGATTTTAGATTAGCAGCTCGAAATCTACATCCAGAAAAACCATATACCAGCAATTCCGGTTTTCAAAAATCTGTTGATCTTTCTAACTTTGCTGATGGAGCACATACATTTACTCTCACCGCTTACGATACTGCTGGGAATACGACTGTTTATTCTGCAGCCTTTACTAAGGCTAGTACTAGCTTATCAGCGCCTATAAGTTATGACACTCCAGATGAAACTCCTGAAACAATTGATGTATCTAACCCAGGACAAAACTTAAAGTTATCAGTTAAGAAAAATTTAACTGCTGGCACAGTAACTTTTGCAATAAAAAATGCAGTTGATTGCTCAACTCTAAGATTGATAGCTGGGTCAAGCAAATCTGATGTTCAAAACAGAACAAACACCACTGAGATTTTAAGCTTTACAAATTCAAAAGCGACTAGAACATTCCAAGCTAGTAAGATGCGGCCATTTAAATCAAAGACTTACTTTGGGGCAGAATGTAATGGAGCATGGCTAACCACAGTAAAAGGTCTTTCTGCTAAAAAGTTTATTGGAAAACCACTTAAGAATGTGACTAAGTTCTTATCCTTCGTTAAGAAAAAAACGAAAGAGAAGTAAACTATTTAAAAATCTTCTCTGTAACCGCGTAGTAAAAATTCTCTTTATATGCCCATTTTGATTTTGAATTGATTTTAATCTCTCTAATTTTATCCATCTTTTCAAAGTTGCGATCAAAGAAATCTTTTGCGGAGCTTAAATCATTAACAATTGGGTTAATGATAACCCCACTCTTTACAATAGGGACGATTAATCTATATCGCTTACTCCATCCTGAGTCAGTCAAAAATCGAATAGTTAACGGTGGCGGCTTGTAAAACGTACGGAGAATCTTTCCAAAAAAGGAATAATCTACATCACTTGTTAAAGATAATATGTTAGTACCTGATATAATCTTAATCCGCTCACCAAGCTTCGCATGACCAGAATATAACAACTGCTTAGTCTTCCAGCTTGGCATTGATTTTCTTTTTAATAAAATCTTATCTCCAACAACATCGACAGTACTATACCACTTAAGCAGTGCTTCTTTTACCTTTGTCTCATCAAAAAAACAGTATCTATCATCGATACAACTTAAGGAAAAAATTACAAACTCAGGAGCTGAATTAGATATATACTTATCTGCATTTAAACCATCTAAATAACCATCATAGGCTAGATAAGATTGCATAACTGGTCTTGGATTATACTTTAACCCATTAAAATATAATAAAGAGATCTCATGTGGAATAATATCTACGGTAGAATTTCCGATAACTTTAAGAAATGATTCTGGCAATTTCGCATTAGCGGGGATATCAACGGGAAAGTTCCTTGTTTCAATATTATTAAACTGATCTAAATATCGCTCAAATCCAGTAAATTTCTCATTTAATATATTTGATCGAAAATTTAGATCCTTAGCCATGCCTGAAAGGATAAGTGAAGTAATTGTAACTAATGCAAATCTTTTTTTAAAACTCTGATCAATAAAGATAAGCCAAACTCCAAATAACGCAGGCACATATTCAAAGAAAGCAAAAACATGTTCATCAGCTCTAACAAAGCCTTGCTTAAAAATTACAAATAAGTTTAGTGAAACTGCAATAACATGAACAAAATTTGGAACAGACTTTATGATCTTAAAAGCTGCACTTAGTAATATAATGGAGTAAACACCTATAATTCCTAAAGCCCATTTAACATAATGAATCTTATCTGGCTGATCTAAATAAGCCGCATCATTATAACCGTTAGCAATATGACCAGAAGCAACAATGTATCCAATCAGATCAACGGAGAATAGATAACTAGAGACACCAATTGATAATAAAACAACTGCACTTGAGAGGAAAAATCTCAGATAACTTCTTGAACCAAAGTTAGCTGAGACAAAAAAGAGAAAGATAACAGCAAACGATATAAGCCCAGTATTTAACTTAATATAAAAAGCCAGTATAGCTGAGATAAGTGCCATGAGTAAATCAAAACCACTACAGCTTCTCTCATAACGGAGTCCAAAATAAAGCGTATAGAGAGCAAGTATTAATGGCAACTCAAGATAAAATCGTGCCGTACCAAGAATATAAAATATTGAAATTAATATAAGCGGAGTAAAAACACTCCTTGTATTCTTCCAAACATTAAAAAGAATAAATGATAAATTACCATAAACAAAAAGATCAGAGAGAACTAGTTTTAGGGTTGCTCCTTCGAAAGGTAACCGAGTGGTCAAAATGCCAAGGGGGCCATAGGTGAAGATAAAATCCCTACCAAAAACAAACTTCTCCCGGATAGCTAGTTCTAATGCGATTTGCCAGGAGTAGTCGAGCCCTACTCCCATGGTTCCGTAGAAACTACGAGGTAAAACCAAAATAAATGATAAAATCACAGCAACTAGGGTCACTAAAGCAAGCCATAAAGGCCGATTTTTAGTAGGGCTTTTCACAGAAAAAAATAGTAGCATTAAATTTACTCAGTATAGGGATGAATGCTACATTATTGTCAATTAGTCATTATTACTGTTAGGTATGGTCAAATTTTTATGAATCAAAGTGCACTCAAACAGGAATTAGAGAAAGAGTACGAGATGAGATTCTCTGAGGTTAGCTCTTATCGAGCTGCCATATGGAAAGTTTTAACTGCTTCGTTTTTTCAACGTTTCCTCCCGCCAAATTCCACTGTACTTGACTTAGGTTGTGGCTGGGGAGAGTTTATTAATCACATTACAGCTCAGAAAAAATACGGCATGGATCTTAATCCATCATCCAAAGTACGGCTTAATAAAGATATCGAATTTCTTAATCAAGATTGCTCAGAAAAATGGGCAATTCCCGGTAACTCACTTGATGTTGTTTTTACAAGTAATTTCTTTGAGCACTTACCAACAAAGGATCATTTAAAAAAGACTCTTCAAGAAGCGTATCGCTGTCTTAAACCAGGGGGTCAGATCATCTGTCTTGGCCCAAACATAAAATATCTACCAGGTCTTTATTGGGATTTTTGGGATCACTATATTGAATTAACTGAGCTATCTCTAAAAGAGGTACTCGAGCTTAATAATTACAGAGTAGAGACTTGCATCCCACGCTTTTTACCCTACACGATGGTAAATGCTACATTACCTCCACTACTTTTTGTGAAGTTATTTCTAAAACTTCCATTTCTATGGCGATTTTTTGGAAAACAGTTCTTAGTAATTGCCCGAAAATAAGAGAGAGCTAAGATACCAATAATTTTGAATCACTACGTGAGAGGAAATTATCTCTCGCTCTAACTATTGAGAACAGATACTTTTTCTAAAGTGTCCTTCAAGTCTATCAAGAGCTGGTTCTAATCTCTCTTCAAGAGAGGTAGCAAGAGCCCACCATGATTGATATAGCTGCTGTTGACAGATATCACGACATATTACAGTCAATTCATCCATCTGTGGTTTGATATCGTATTTATGTTTTAATTCCGTAGGCACAACTCCCTGAAGTGCACAGTACCATTCAAAAAATGCTTTTAGATCTCTAACTGCAACCACCAAAATTTTATTTCCCTCTTCAGTACCACCAGATTGGAAATTATGACGCGCACTTCTAAAGAGAATATAGATGTTTTCTAATAGACTTGGAGTTACCTCCAATCTTTCCTGTAGAAACTGACCTGGAGTTCCAGTATCGACTTCTAAAATATCTGTCTCACCAAACTGGGTAGGAGCATGATCCCACTCAGCATCTGTAAGATCTCGTCCATTAATTCTAAGCCCAGTAATTATATGAGCTGGGTCTATAGAGCCCTTAATTAACTCAACAACATCTGTAATTTTTGGTAGGGTGTCTGCTCTGAGAGGAGCACTTTGTCCATTTAATCTTATTTGTAACATATTAACCTCAGTTAACCATTTGATAATATTGAGATAACTTCATCCCGCGTCTTGATAAATCGGAGTACACTGCTTCCATTTGAGATGCTAGTTGCATGGCCTCGGATCCAGAAATATTCTCTTTTGCAAATATAAACATCCGAGTTAGAAGCCCTAACTCAGGATAATGGTACCCAAGAGATTCAATCGCCTTGTCTATTCGATTTAAATTGGTGCTAACATCTTTAAGATAGTGAGGTGGAGATTTTGTGTCTCTTATAATCTCAACTAACTTTGTGATCTCCTGTCGTCCTGCTTCAGCCTGAGAAAGAACATCTTGAATTCCTTGAATCGTTGGATCTAATAGTGCAAGGCTTGATTTTACTCTGACAGGGGTATCAATCCGATCCTCTGCTCTCTTGTCTTCTAATGTAATCCCAGCTAAATCATCAAGCCAAAGTTTTCTATATGCATTTCGATAATGAACTATTTTCTGATCCTCTGCTTCTAGATTGAGAGGCTCCATATCGTAAAATCCTGCTTCATCAAAATATGTTCTAAAAACAGCAAGGCTTTTTGGATGTGCTAGCTCAGGTGGTAGTTTTTTGATGTCTCCTTTTAGCCTCAACATTGTAAGCTCAGCTAGATACTCTGGATCAATAAGATCATGGCAGTCAGGACGTGCGCATGGCTTATTTGGATTACATGGGCCACAAGCAATGACTGGTTGAAGCACTATATTCCCTTCGCTATATGGACCTGTTTCAAATCCGAGTGCAGAAGCTAAAAACATAGATACTACTGGGGTTCCAGCTGCCACCGACATATGCATTGGGCCAGTGTCTCCAGTGACTAAGATATCGCTCTCTTTTAAAAGTCCACCAAGCTGAGAAAGATTTGTTTTACCAGCAGCAACACCAACATTTGGTGAATTACAGCCAGTGACAATCTTACTAATAATTGACATTTCAGTCTGAGTTCCTGTTAGAACTATTCTTGCATTACATTTCTCAATCAGTGTGTTTATAAATTTAACAAAACGTGGAGGTGACCACTGTCTTTTTCCTTGACTTGCTCCAGCTTGAACTGCAATTAGTGGCCCAGTATTAGTAAATTTGAAATCACTTATTAATGTCTTTGCATAGTCAATACTTTCCTGATCTAAGTTCATTAGCAATTTGTTTGGATGCATCTCAACATCTGCAGAAGATCTAAAGACATCAACAAGATTTAAAGTATTATAGTGGCGGTTTGTATGAAAAACACATGATGCAAATAGCTTGGCCCAATCAGATTCAATTACTCTGTATCCTTCGTCATCAGATGACCATCCACCGTGTCGCTTAATATCCAGCAATCTTAAAAGTAGTGCTGTATATGCCGAGTTAGACATATTCAGACAGTAATCAAAGTTTCTTGATTTAAGATCCTCAACAACGCTTGAGATATACTCAAATGCATCTATAATTCCGTCACCCTCTCGGGCCAAAGATCGTACTGTCATTCCAAGATCAAGAGGAATTGTCTCATCAATATGTGGTAAAAGCTTACAAATCCCAGCGAATTGCTTCTCCACTAAAACTGTAATTTTACAATTAGGATTCTCCATCTTCATCCCAGCAATAGTTGGAGTAGATTGAAGCATGTCACCAAGCCGCGTGATGTTAACAAGTAGAATATTATTTTTCTCTATATACTTACGTTTCATATACTTTTACTAAATCTACCTACTTAGTTGCCCCCTGCTCTTCACGCTTCATCTGTATTATTTGTGTTGAGACATGGTGTAAAAATAACAATTTTTTCTCAGTATCAGTTAGAGACCCTTTGCCGTTCATAATATCAGCGACAAGTCCGTTTAGTTTTGGCAATTCCCCACGTGTAAATGCTGCCTTAGCACGTTCATGAAGCTCTGGATGTTTTTCAGATCGAGATAACATTGCATGCCATGGATTCTCTGTTTCTCGCTTTTGAAGATGTTCAAATTTTGATCCATAGATATGGGAAAGCATCTGTTTAAGACGGGCATCATAAGTGTGATCTCTTAAGACCCTTTGGCGACCCTTTTGGGCAATTTCAGCTCTTTTTTCTGGGTGTTTTAAGTAATAATTAAGTTTCTCCTTTAAATCGCTGCTGTTTTTAAATGTGGCAACTTCTACTCCTGGTTCAAACATCTCTGGTAAAAGCTGTCGTTCATCTACTAACTGAAATGCTCCACAAGCGGCCAACTCAAAGGTTCTTGGATTTACAAAATCGCCAAATGGGTCTACATCATTCTTTTCTGACGACGAGTGTAAATTGATATTTACATCTGTAGAATTAAAGATCTTTATATACTCTTCAGGAGCCAATCTTCGCCCCTCTTCCTGAACAAGTTCAGGAAATGGTTTGCAATTTGGCCACTCAGTACCCCAAATTTTTAGTGGATACTCAGACAATCCAGCAAAAACATGTTGACGATTATGATAACCAGCTCCTACAAAAGAAACTTTAGATCCCCAGCGAGCTTTTTCCTCATCACTTAGAGAAAGGGGCAAATGTACTGCCGGATCTGCAGCTAATGGTAGATACTGAACATTCCCTGCCCCAGCTTTTCTAATTGCATCAATGCAATCCCCTTTCTGGATTGTAAAAACAAAATCATAGTATTTAGCTATCTCTGTCCAGTAGGTGAATCTTAAATAATCTTCAACAAACCATAGCGCAGTGACTACTCCCTTACGACGCAACTCTTGAAGAGCGGCACCTGATATAGGAGCCTGAGCCATGCACAAAAGAATATCAACTGGATGCTCAGTAATTGATTCGACAATCATATGTGAGAGCATCTGAACATATTGCCCCTCAACAACTCCGCGACGCTGCTCATGCTGTATAAATTTTCTAATCTCATGGAAACTACTATTAAAACCACTAACGTCCATTTGTCGAGTTAACTGACGAAGATTAGATAGAGATCTTGAGCAGTACCCAGCAATTGGCAATGTGCCACCCTGAAGGGGTCCCAAAATTCCGATCTTTGGATGAAGTGAGGCAAAACCTCTTTTCTCATAGGTTATTGTTTTAATTTTCTGACAATGCTCAGGCGAAAATGCTTGAGTTTGTGGGCGAATAACAAGCTCAACTTGATTTGGTAAATTATCTGGATAGAAATCCTCACCAACAACTAAATCTCTAATTTTTGATAAACAATCACTCAGATCACTAATATAAAGAGCAGCACGGAGCACATCAATGGAGGGCTCTACCACTATTAATTGAGCTTCTGTAAGTGGCATTAGTGCTTTTACATGATAACCTGAACCAAATCCGTAGATTATTAAATTCTTAGCATTTTTTAATCGCTCATCTAAAATTGTACGCTGAGCCCAAACTCCGGCAGCGCTAATAGGTTTACTTGGGTGATCCTGGCAGAGTCCATTAAGTATAGTAACAGCTCCCTCTTCAGTCTGCTGAACAGAGATTTCTCCGCGTCCCTTTTTATTATCTAAAAGCTGTCCAGCAACTCTTGGAAATCTAGTTCTAATAATTGAAATATTTAGATCAAAGATGGCGTTCGGATTGGTCTCAAACGTGATGGGTTGGCCAGCATGATCGCTAATGTTGGGGCTCGACCCTCTAGTATCGCTACCAACTAAAATATGATCCTCAAAACCTGTCATTTATGATCCACTAAAAAGACGCAATTCACCCATCTATAACAATAAATACTGAAAAACCTGCTATGGCTGAGTATCTCAACTATATTTGATGCTCTTAGTTATGGTTAGGATTTAGGTAAGTCGTGTCAGAAAATTGACACGGAAAGTTCTTATCTTCTCTAACTGCCTACTGTTGAGTTCGATTGACTATGGAAGCCAGCTCTATATCAGAATAATTTTTCAGATCAAGTACCACCAGATAGCGCTCTCCTGATAATCTTAAAATTTTATCAACTAAAAGCTCTATTTTAAATCCAGAAAGCTTAAGTTAATATACCATTTAGTGAAGGACCAACGGTATCACCAACTATGGCATCTGGATCAAGATTCATCTTTTGTAAAACCTGTCGATAAACTTCGACAAGGTTATATTTTACTGGAAGCCACCCATTCCCAGTAAGGTCAGTGCTGGTAATTTCTCCAAATATACCTCCACTAGATAAGCCACCTGTAACAAAAAAAGTATTAGCTCCACCATGATCTGTTCCTAAAGAGCCATTTTCTTTGTTTGTACGTCCAAATTCAGAAACGATAAGTACAATAAGATTATTCCATAATCCACGTGCTTTCATATTTGAAACAAAAACTGTAAAGGCCGCATTAAATTGGCTGAGTAAGCTAGTTAGAGCTGTTGCCTGTGCAGAGTGAGTATCAAACCCCCCAAATCTAGCATAGGCTATTCTAGTTCCTAATGTTTGATCACTTAGTAAAACTTCCGCATCAGATAAACTTCTTCCCATAGTAGTTGATGGGTAACTTGTTTGAAATGTAACTGCACTTAATGCGGCCTGCACAAGATCGGAGGTATTTGAAGCGAGGTCAATGGCACTTAGCACAGTCCCTATGCGAGGATTATCCGAGGACGTCTGCCATAGTTGGGAAATCTGATAAAGATTGTCGGCTCTATACTCAGCTTCTTTGGCTGTTTGTCCATTTGAAAATTTGTATTTGTATGTGCTTAGACTATTAGCCTGCACCCCTCTATAAGTTGCTCCTTCAAATGCTCTATCAGATCCTGTTGGACTTACTATCTCAAGACCAGAACTCCAACCCTGATTATCCCCTATCCTACCTAAAAATCCGCTACTATTTGCTGAGGTCAATCGATCAGAGACACCACGTGCAATTGCCACCTCTGCATCTAAATGAGAACGGGACATATTCTCTACACCAACGTTTAATATACACGACAGCTTACTCTCATCATAAAGTGATTTAAGAATTGGCACTGATGGATGAAATCCATATCCATCAGAAGTATTAAGTAGCGCGCTTGGATCAAGACAAAGAGTCGAACGAAGTGATAACAGAGTACTAAAAACTACTCCACTTGATGGTTGCAAAACACCAGGCCCGTCACTTCCTCCATTAAAATTAATTACGAGCAGATTTGGCGGGGTTGTGCCCCATGCCAAATTACTATTGAGTGGAGCAAGTCCCCAAGCAAGCGATGATGAACCTAAAATAGAGACTCTCTTTAAAAACTCGCGACGACTTAATTTACTTATCATCACTCTCCTGTAATTATTTCAAACTAAATTATTTCAAACTAAATTACTTCAAACTAAATTCCGGCATACTTAAAAGCTGATAGTAAGCTCCTAATCCTTTCATATTTTGGTCAGCGGGATCTGTATTATTATAAGGGTCTGATGTAAAAACATTATTGTACTGTTTCTTTTTATCCATATAATCTTTAATTGTGGCGACAATATTCGAATCCACTTCACCAACACCTAATCTATGTGCAGCAAAATTTATAACCTCCTCAGCAGTAACAGCACCACTTGGTAATATTTTTGCTGCGGTCCAATCCGGCTCTGGAAGTGCAAGGGAAGTGAAGTCCCCTGTTAAATCGATAAACAGATTGACTTTGTTAAGCATTACAGACGGGCTAAGCCATCCATCTTGAGGATACCAAAAAACTGATGAGGCCATATTTACCTGCATGCCCATATTCCCGATCGCTTTTTGTCCTTCTTTCGGATTATACGCATCCTCCATTTCTAAAATTCTAATTAACTCAATAGCGAATTCGGCTGGATTCTTTGGCACAGTATTTCGATAAGCAGAATCATAGAAAGCCTTCGATGACAAAAGTATCTTCATGGCTTTTCGTAGGTGATAATCGTTATCTTGAATGACTTTTGCAAAACTCTCAATTAACTCCTTTGGTGGTGTAGGAATTACATATTCCTTGAGAATCTCCTTGGCATAATAAATGCAAGTATTTGGATGGTTATCAATAATTCCTTGTGTGAGATCACTATAAGTGGACCCTGAAAAGGACCATGACTTACCAGGAAACATAGTAAATATCCCTGGCTCATGTTGAATTGGTTTTTCTTCTGTCTCCATCTGATTTGTTGAATAGTTATTTTTAACTGACCAACCAGTTAAAAATTTCGCGGCAGATGCGATATCTCCAGATCCATCAAGTGCTGTTTCCGTATAATTTGGTTCGCCATCAAGATTTGTAGTGCCCAAAAGAAATAATTCCATTAGCTCACGTGCATAATTTTCATTTGGATTCCCTTTTTTATTTAGCTCGTTATTTAAATAAACAAGCATCAAAGGATTCAATGTTACATCCTTAGCTAACGACCTAAGGTCAGTTTCTCCGTAAGAGGATGCTCTTAAAAGATTAAAATAATCCCACCACTCGCCTCTGAATGTCTCATCTGAAATAACATCCCCGGACACTGTCCAAACACTAAGCAGAAATAAAGCAAATTTCTCGGCATATGGATTATTGGTCTTACTCCAAAGATACATAAGTGCCGCTCTTTGTCCGGCTGGAGATTGAGTTGTAGTAACATTTAGCTGATTATCTAAATAGTCATTTACTGTATCTAAAACTCCAGCATCTTCATTATAAGTAGACATAAAAGCATCCACTAAAGCTGAAACCCCTTGGGTTACTCCAATTGAAACATAACTGTTTTCGCTTGGGCTTAATCCAAAACCTGCCTTCTCAAAAAGATATCGTACATCCTCTTCAGTCATAACACGGTCAAGTAGCGCCATTGAGGAGCTCCCAATACTCCCTTTTGATTTTGATCCATTTTCACAAAAAGCTTTATTATCGGCGAGCGACTTCTTTTTTTCCTTTATCTTAGTGGTCAATTTTTTAATTGCTTTTTCGGTTGTTGCATTCTTCTTTTTCTCTTTCAGTTTTTTTATCTCTTCATTCTCTGAAACAAAATTTTTCCCTTTGACTTTGCCAGATAAGTAACTTCCATTTTTGGTTTGATAGCAGGTAAGGTATTTCCCAGTTGGGGAGATAACTGAGAAGGAATTTTCTTTAGGTATCGGTTTTGCTTCTGCGTACGTTAGGGGAAACAAAAACGTGATCGCTATTATATAGCCTAACTTAAGCTGACTCTTCACTACGCACTCCTTTACTATCTTAGAAACTACTCAAAGGGATCTTTGCAAGCGACATGCCGTACCAAAACCTCGCTATTTAGTGCTTAAAATTTAGTTAAGAGGCTTACATTCAAGTAGATAGAAAAATTGGGTAATCCGTTTCCTAAGTAAAATTAGGAGCTGACGAATTGAACAGAAAATGGGGTGCTCTCGTGTTTTTCATTTTCAAAAACTATAGAAGCTGGACATCGAAAAACTCAGATGAATAATTAATATCTAGACATGGTAAGATCAATCTCTCGGGCCCAAGCATCGATACCCCCTTTAAGATTCACTAAATTCGTAAATTGAAAATTCTGAGATAAGAAATTGATAGCACTTTTGCTTCTCATCCCGTGATGACACATTACAACAACAGGCCCCATCCGATTAATTTTGTGATGCTTAGCTTCTAATTCAGATAGTGGAATCAACTCTCCATCTAGATGACAGATCCTATGTTCTATTGATTCTCTTACATCTACAATCTGAACTTTGTCTCCACTATCTAAAAGTTTTTTAAGATCTTGAACCGTCATTTCTGGTGCCATCTGCCCCTCCTTTGTTATAGAACAGCCCGCGTTAACAGGGATCAACTTCTTAACCTGACCTGCCTCTTTAGTCCTAGTTAATTTTGCAATTGACTGTGCCCCAGTTTCGATATTGAGGGAAAGCATTGTTCCTGAAAGTGGAGTACCAATCTTGGCTAAAATTTTTATTGCCTCGGCTGCCATAAGGGTCCCAATAACTCCAGGCACAACTCCTACGACTCCAAGCTCCGCACAATTTGGAATAGCATCTACTGATGGTGGCTTTGGAAAAAGACAACGATAAGTAGGCCCCAACTGACCATCTTGATTCTCAAGATTAAAAACTGCTACCTGGCCCTCAAAACCAAAGATAGCACCAAAGATAAATGGCTTTTTAGCTATGACACAAGCATCGTTGACTAAGTATCTTGTCTCAAAATTATCAGAGCAATCTAAGATAAGATCATATTGACTGACTAGATTGAGGGCATTAGTAAGATCAAATCGCTCAGGAATTGCATTGACCATAACGTGTGGATTTATCTTACTGAGCTTCTCTTTTGCTACATAAACTTTTCTCTGACCAATATCCGCATCACCAAAAAGGATCTGTCGATGAAGATTTGAAATATCTACTCGGTCATTATCTATAATGCCAAGGGTACCAATGCCCGCAGCCGCAAGATATTGAAGTGCTGGGCATCCAATACCACCTGCCCCAATAATGAGAGCACTACTTGATTTAATATTTTCCTGTCCTGCAAAACCAAAACTACTTAGCTTTGTTTGACGAGAGTATCGGAGAACTTCAGCAGGCGTTAATTTGTCAGATTTCATATTTTGTAAGAGTTCACAAAAACTACAAAACCGATCAGGTTTTGACCACTCAAATTAGCAAAAACCTAACTTTATATCCAATTGGTCTTGCTTATCTTTTTTATCCAGTGAACGCTTACCATATCATTAGACATATAGTTTAAGTGGATGAAATCACAGTCTAAATATCTACGCCTTATAGAGGGCAAACATAAAATTCAATGCCCTTAAAATGCCTCTACCAAGCATCGTTTTTTTCAACATCCGCTCTATCAGACTCGTGGTTCGATGCAGTGG
>CAZFXN010000028.1:0-36850 GCA_964523015.1 uncultured Bdellovibrionales bacterium
AATTATTATTATTGAATATCAATTGATTTACATTTTTCCATTCTGATTGGAGATAGTCCATGTCAATAAGTGAAACTAGCACAAATTCGAGCTCTAACTTAGATGGTAAATATCTAACCTTCGCAATTTCTAAAGAGCGATATGGAATAGAGATATTAAAAGTGCAAGAAATAATCAAAGTAACTCAGATTACAGCAGTTCCTAGATGCCCTGATTTTCTAAAAGGGGTGATTAACCTTAGAGGCAAGATCATTCCAGTGATGGATCTTCGTAGTAAGTTTAATATTGCGCCGATCCCGTATGATGAAAAAACCTGTATTATAGTTATCAATGTTGACAAGGGTGATCAGAGAATTTCATTAGGTATCATCGTTGATACTGTTTTGGAAGTTATCGGATTCACTACTGCAGAATTAGAGTTTGCCCCTCAGTACGGCAGTCATCTTAATTCTAATTTCATAGTTGGAATGGGTAAGCGAGATAATCAGTTAAACATTTTAATTGATATTGAGAAGGTTATTAGCACCCAGGAGTCTGAAAAATTGGCCCAAATGTCAGAAAGCTAACTAAAGAATTGCCAGAACAACTCATAAGGCGGTAGTATAACGGGTGCGGCTTATTCATACAGAGCTCAAAAACCCCAAGTATTGCTATGACTAAAAAAGTTAAAAATTTCTTTGAACATGAAGCCTCTGCGGGAATAGTACTATTCTTTGTGGCAGTCTTTGCTGTTATCTGCCAAAACTCACCTCTTAGAGAGTTATATCACTTATCAATAAATACTGAGGTTGAAATAAGAATAGGGGATTGGTCTTTAACAAAAGAGATCTATCACTGGATAGATGATTTCTTAATGGCGATCTTTTTTCTTTTGGTTGGACTAGAGGTAAAGAGAGAGGTTTGTGAGGGGGAGCTTTCTAGTGCTAAGGACATTGCCCTACCTGCATTTGCTGCGATCGGTGGCATGGCAGTACCTGCATTCCTCTTTTATCTTATAAATCAATTTAATTCACAAGCTCTTGATGGTTGGGCTATCCCTACTGCAACTGACATTGCTTTCTCCTTAGGTGTGCTTGCTTTGCTTGGAGGCAAATTAACAAACTCACTTAGAGTCTTTTTAACGACATTGGCTATCTTTGATGATCTTGGAGCTATAATTATTATCGCCTTATTTTATACGGACTCACTTTCTCAGTTTAGTCTTGGGATGGCAGCGATTTTGTGCACAGTACTATTTTTATTAAACCGGTTCCGTGTTGTTTCGCTTATTCCATATATAATTATAGGTCATATCTTGTGGATCTGTGTGCTAAAGTCTGGGATACACGCTACTTTGGCTGGGGTAGTTGTCGCATTGGCCATTCCAATGCGGGATGATGAAACAGGGGAGAGCCCGTTAAAACATCTTGAGCATGCAATACATCCTTGGGTCGCTTTTTTAATTCTCCCTCTTTTTGCATTTACTAATAGTGGAATTGACTTAGGTCTTCTCTCTTGGGAATCGTTAACAAGCCCAGTTGCTTTAGGCGTTATCGTTGGTCTTTTTCTAGGTAAGCAGATCGGTGTTTTCCTGTTTTCCTATTTAGCAATTAAACTGCGTATAGCTTCTGTGCCTACAGGAGCTACTTTAATGCAGGTTTATGGAGTTAGTATTCTGACAGGAATTGGATTTACTATGAGTCTTTTTATCGGTTCCCTCGCCTATACTGATGACGCTTTAGTAAATAGTGCGAAGGCTGGTACTATCGTAGGATCACTCCTTTCAGGAGTAGTTGGGTTTGCAATTCTTTATTTTAGTACCAGAAAAAATTCTCAATCAGAGAAAATTATTTAGTTTTTGCTATTCTTATAAATTCTTGAAAAGGTGTTAGAAGATTTTTCTCAAGATCTGGATTATGCTCTATTGCTGACAAAGCATAATAGGCCGCTTCAATAGTAGATAGACTTTCTTTGCGAGGTTCGCGTCTTAAATTCCCATATAGCGAAGGTTTAGATGGATTTATGATTCCACGATGCGATTTTAAAAACCAGGGATTTCTCCACCACATAGCCTTACTCTGACTCCAATTCCCATCAAGTAAGATAACCCCCTTTATCTCTTTTAGTATCTCCTCTGCATTGGGTAAAGGATTCCCCTTTTTGCTAACTAAAATAAGAGGGTCATCTAAATCTTTTAATTTTTCATACTCTTTGGCGCTTCCTAAAAAGAGCGTTACCCATTCTTTTGGATTAGCATCCTGTCCTAAAGCATGTGCGAGATTTCTCCAAGATAGTCCAACTTTAAGTGTAGAGTTTTTAAGAGATAATTTTGTTAAGAGTGCTGTGCCGAGATCTTTATCTGATTCCTGAGGATGCTGGAGGATTAGAACATGGGTTTTAAGATCTATCGGATTGATTAGTGAGCAGATACAGATCTTAGTTTTCTTTAAACATGTTAAACACCGATCTGACATAAGTATTAGCGATCCTCATTGCTTGCTTGATTAGAATAAGGATATTCTTAATCGCTTGTAAAATAAAGTGTTCGAACATTAGGAAATGATAGTTTTTGAGGAATAGTTAGCTAGATGAGTCGTCTTGATTATAAATCTGTACTTAAGTCAAAGCAGGGAATTATTGCTCTGTTAGCGATATTAGGAATATTTGTTTATTTAATTTTACGTTTTCTTGTAGGAGTAGAAGGTTTTTGGGAGTTGCAGGGAGTTTTAATCGCAGTTTTAATTCTGGGTGGAGTTCCACTCATCTTAGATTTAATTAAAAATGCTTTACACGGAAAATTTAACTCCGATCTTTTAGCTGGAATCTCAATCGTTACCTCCTTGTTTCTTGATGAATATCTTGCTGGCGCAATTGTTGTGCTAATGCTCTCTGGCGGAGAGGCGCTTGAGGCCATTGCTGTTAAAAGTGCCTCTAATGTCTTAACAGCATTAGCTAAGAGAATGCCAACCATAGCTCACAAAAAAGGGGATTCTATCACTGACATTCCTGTTGAAGAGATTTTAATTGGAGACTTAATAGTAATCTATCCACACGAAGTATCTCCAGTTGATGGCACTGTCGTTGAGGGCCATGGAGTGATGGATGAATCATATTTAACAGGGGAGCCATTTCAGATGCAGAAAGCGCCTGGGGCCTCTGTGATTTCTGGATCAATTAATGGCGAATCTGTTTTCACTATAAAAGCAGTAAGAAAAGCCAGCGATTCTCGTTATGCCAAAATAATGGAGGTGATGAGACAAGCTGAGCTAGAAAGGCCTTCAATTAGAAGATTAGGGGATGCTCTAGGTACGTACTATACGCCGCTTGCGATTATTATTGCTGTTATCGCCGCATATATTAGTGGTGATATGACAAGATTTCTTGCTGTATTAGTTGTAGCCACACCGTGCCCACTTCTTATTGCAATTCCAGTAAGTATTATCGGTTCAATCTCTTTGGCTGCTAAGAGATCTATCATTATCCGAGACCCAAGAGTTCTTGAGCAGATCGATCAGTGCACTACTATTATTTTGGATAAAACAGGAACTCTTACTTATGGAGAGCCTGAGTTAAGTGAAGAGATTGTAGTGTCTGGCTTTACTAAATCAGAGGTTCTTAAGTTAGTCGCTAGTTTAGAGCAATACTCAAAACATCCATTAGCAAAAGCTATTCTTAGTAAAGCTAAGCAAGATAATATTAAAATTTTATTCGCAGAGTCTGCTAGTGAACCTCCAGGACAGGGATTGATAGGATATATTGAAGGAAAAAAAGTTGAGGTAACAAGTAGAAAAAAAGCGATTATCATTGATAAGAGTGCGGAATTGCCACCAAGCTCTAGTGGACTAGAGTGTTGTGTGTTGATCAACGATAAGTACGCAGCTACTTATCGATTTCATGATGCTCCTAGAGACGATAGTAAAGATTTCATTAGTCACCTAATGCCGAATCACAAGTTCCAAAAGGTTATGATCGTATCTGGTGATAGGGAAGATGAGGTTCAGTACTTGGCTAAGCTTGTTGGGGTTTCTGAAGTTTATGCCTCAAAAAGTCCAGAGGACAAAGTAGAGATAGTTAGATCTGAAACTAAGAAGAACAAAACTTTATTTATTGGGGACGGGATTAATGATGCTCCCGCACTAATGGCAGCCACTGTTGGCATTGCTTTTGGACAAAATAGTGATGTGACAACTGAAGCTGCAGGAGTTGTGATCCTTGAGCCGACTTTAAAGAGAGTAGATGAGTTTTTTCATATCGGTCGGCGGATGAGAAATATTGCACTTCAGAGCGCTGTTGGTGGAATGGCTTTAAGTGTAATTGGGATGGGCTTTGCAGCATTTGGATTATTATCACCGGTCTCTGGTGCAATTGCACAGGAGTTAATTGATGTATTTGCAATTCTCAATGCGCTAAGGGCTGGCTATTTTAAAGGGAAAATAAGTGACATTTCTTAATCATCTCAAAACTTATTAATCCAGTGATTACAGTATATTACTCAATGTTAAAAAAAAATCGAATATTATTGTAATTACTTGTGTAAAGGAGTAAAACGCATCCATTCAGTTATGGACTAATTGGCCTGTGATCTCAGATTCATAGTTTGACTCAGGCTCTGTTAGTGGTCCAATATAAAATTATTTTAAAGATAAAAATGTCAAAAATGGAGTACCGTATGTTTAGAAAATCAAATTTTATCTGCTTACTATTATTATTCACACTTGGATTTACCCAAGATGTGTTCGCTTCTCATTTTAGATTTGGTCATACGACTTGGAAGAAAATCTCAACAGAACCAGACGGTTCTATAGTAGTACAATTCGATTCAACTCAAGCATGGAGAGCCTCAGGCCTTGATATTTTAGGAATTGATTTTGGAGATGGCGATTCACATTTCCCTTCAAATCCGGATATTACAAATGTTTTGACTACAACCGATATAGCTGGTGAGTCATATACAATTAGAACCTACACTGTTCAGCATACCTATCAAATCGCAGATATAACTTCTAATCTGGGACGTTTTTTAGCCAGTCAAGAGAGTTGCTGCCGTATCAGCTCACTTGTTAATGCCGGGGGTTCGACTGATGAACGAATAGAAATTTTAGTAGATCTTAATGGGGGCAACACTGGCTCACCAGTTAGCACAATTCCAGTCATCGTACAGTTCGCATTTGGACAGACAAATTCACTTCAGATTGCTGCGGCTGATCCTGATTCTGATCCGATTGCTTGCCGTATGGCCACATCTGCTGAATCAGAGATTCCTTCATTGGCATCTACTGGTGGAAACGATTTAACAGTCGGATCTAATTGCTTACTGCAATGGGATCTAACTCCTACAACATTAGCTAATGTTGGGGATAAGTATGCAGCACAGGTTGTCTTAGAAGAAACCAATCGTTGCGTTGATGGTATCTGTGGTAAAGTTGCTCTTGATTTCATTATTGAGGTCGTTGAGGGGAACCCACCTGTTTGTACTTCAAGTGTTCCAGTAAATAACACCCTTTTTGCTGGAGTTCCTTTTAATGCAACATTCACTGGGACAGATATTGATGCTGGTGATACTTTAACATTCACAATCCTAGGTGCCCCTGCTGCTGCAACACTTAACCCTGCTTCTGGTACAGTTCAAGCTGCTCCGATGAATGCTACACTAAGTTGGACACCAACTGATGCTGACAAGAATACAGCTCAAGCTGTACTTGTTTCATTCCAGGATCAAAATGGGCTTCAAGGAACATGCGGATTGTCATTATTCGTATCTCCTAATAACCCTGACCCTCAGTGTACTGAGACTGATATTCAGTCATCTCAGTTCATCCTTGATGGAACTGCTTTTCATCAATTAGGATTGCTAAAGGCAACACTGAAGAAATACAAAAATGCTGGTGGTAGTACAAGTGCAGCAAAAGCTATATTGGCACAGGGCAAAAATGCTTATACAAGTGGTTGGACCGCAACTTGGACCATCCCTTCTAAGCAGTTTGCTTGCTTAAATACCATCTCTTGCGTCACTGTTAGCAACACATCGGAATTGTCTGATTATGTTTCAGCAGTAGAAGAGCTTGCTGCCTTAATAAAGAAGACAGCTAAAAAGTATAAAAAAGCTGCTAAAAATTCTGGTAACTTTGTTACTACAAAGCCGATTATTGCAGAGAGTAATGGTCTTGTTGATGATGCTCTAGGTGAGCTATCACAGATCCCTAACTCATCTGATCAGTGCCCTACTGTGCCACAAGCCTAGTACTATAGGCTGGTAATACAGATAGCCGGACGAGGAGGCAGTTGCTTTTATAGTAACTGCCTCCTTTTTTATTATCTAGATTCAGATTCCACCACGTTCATTACCGCTTTGATCTTAAGTTTATAGTAGTTAGAGAAAATTGCATATCTATGTATCACTTGATAGGGAGATCCACATAACTTAGGCACACACAGGTTTATATCGGTTTTTCTAAGGGGGGCAGTACCTGGCAATATTTTATTGGAGAAAAACCGATGTTTCAGCAAGCGGGTCGTATCTTTACCTGTACTTATTCTAAATGTATTTTCTTATTAACCTTAACTTTACTCATAAACACTACAGTTTTTGCTACGCAATATGAGTATAATTTTCAGCCACCAGTACCAGCTGATTGTACTCAACCTAATGGGAATGGTGAGAATGGTAATGCAGGATATATTAATCATCTTACCTCTAAGTTTGATTCAGTAACTAATCTGTTTTCATGGACAGCTAACTTCTCCCCATGTGGAGATGCGATTCCTGACGGCTTTTGGCTAGTTGTTAATAGTGGTCCTAATCCAAAGGGACATTCTGGTGAGTTATCAATTATCTATTTTGATGCCTCAGATTTAAACGATCCAAAGATGACTGTTTACGCATATAACGGCAAAAATGCAGCAGATAGCTATAAGGATGGATTAAAAAGACTAGCCGGAGACCAAGCGCCTGATCGAATTCTTTCTAGCTTAGTTGATCCAAGCTGGATCCATGAAATATCTGCGTCAAATGAACCTAATGGAACAAGAACCTTACATTTTAAAATTAATGCCTCAAGAATTATTCACCACAATCCAGCATACCCACATCCAACAGATCCTTGGTATGGAATTGGAATGGATGATCTTATTGGTTATTGGTTTCATCCAACTTGGTTTACCAGAGCTGATTATTGTAGTGGTAGTGATGCAGATCCTGTTTGTCAAAATGTGTTTTCTGAACAGAGTAGCCGAGGATTTTTAAAGAGATTTAACTGGGAAAAATCTGGTTGGTACGATAAAGAGAATCAGAATACTAATGAAGTTCCAGTCTGTATAACTACAATTAATGGTGTTCGCCCTTCTGATGATGCTAATGAGGATCCTGCCTCGAAAGATGCAGCAGATAGAGCGTTGGCTGCTATTCATAATACAATTGAATCTGAAAAAGAGGATTCTAAACGTTGTACAAACGTTGAGATTGGTGATGAAGTAGAAGTTGTTTTTACTGGTACTGATGCCGATCACAGAGAATTAAAAGTAAATTATAGTGGTGTGCCAGATGGGGCTACAATGACAAATCGTCAGGGTAGACCAGTAAGTAATAATGATTATCTACCAGTACCTGCCCATGTGATCTTGAATTGGACTCCTGATGAAAGAGATCAAGGTTCAAATCATAGAGTAAGAGTTAATTATAATGATCGGGCCGGAGCTGGAACAAGATGTAATGTAAATCTTTGTGTTCCAGAAAATCGACCACCTGTCTGTGATCTTCAAGCACTGAACCCAAATCCACAGTGTGGTGGAGTTGAGACAAATGTATTCTTTAATGGTAGTGGATCGTTTGATCCTGAAGGACATCGCTTAGCGTTTGAGTGGACAACGACATGTGTTGATAACTATGGAGCACCAGAATTATTAATAGCGCGACCTCAATTAGGAGGTGCATTACTAACATTGATCCAACCTGGTAAAGGCATGAATGTTAGCTGTGAAGTTAAGTTAACTATAAGTGATGGGTACCTTAGATCCTCCTGTACTGCGCCAGTTAACGTCAACGGATGCCAACTTGATTGTGCCGGTATGCCAAATGGTACTGCTACAGTTGATCAATGTGGTGTTTGTAACGGAACAAACGCATGTCTTGACTGTACTGGGACACCATTTGGAACTCAAGTCGTAGACTCTTGTGGAGTCTGCGGTGGAACCAATGCCTGTCTAGATTGTCAAGGTGTGCCAAACGGTGCTGCAATACTTGATGAGTGTGGAGTATGTAATGGCAATGGGACAAGTTGTGTTAGTTGTAATCAGACTGACATTACTTCCACCCAGTTACAACTTGATGGGGGCTCTTTAGCACAGAGAAATAAAGTATTTAAAGCTACTAAGCTCTTAATGAAAGCTGATAATAGCGCCCAAACTAAAGCGTTCGTTAAGCAAGCTCGTGAGAGAGCAGATGTGCTGCATATTGATAATTGGACACTTGTTTGGTCAATTCCTTCAATTCAGTCTAGCTGTTCAGGAACTCTTGCTTGTGCAACCATTAGCAACGTACAAACAATTGATTCGTATCAGAGTAAATCTCTTGAACTAAGGGATTTAGGGATTGAGGCGATCAAGCGTTTACGTATTGCCTTAAAGAAAAATAATGCTAGGAAGAAATTCCTTAAGAGCATTAAGGCAGAGTACAAGCAGGCATTAGCAACTTCAGCTACTGTGCCAGCAACTAGCTCTCAATGTAACTTCTAATATGAAGAGCATAGGCTTGCAACGAATAGGGAGGTATCAATTGATACCTCCCTATTTTTGCGTTTATCTATAAGAAATGATTAGTTTTTTACCTTATAAAAGTTCTAGGAAAATGATAGTAACGTAAGATAACTCAGATAGAATAATTTTTTCATCTTTGAAATCTAACTTTTTCTTGGTAAAAGGTTCATAAAATCCTGAGCCTGAACAGGAATTTGTTGAATTCCGCCACTGAATAAAATATCCCTTGGAGAAACTACTCGATCATAAAATATAGCATTTGCTCTTTCGTCAGGACTGATAACAGCTCCTTCAAGAGAGATCCCTGCAAAGAATCCCTCAGTACGAGCATAAGAGTATATTCCTTTCAACTGTAGATTAGTACCTAACCCTGCAGTTCTACCCAGTGGCCCCGCAGCAACGCTAATATCTCCGCCGAGGGTTACATTTTTCTCTAACAAACTTTGGGCAGATTTCTCATCCATAAAAAATAAAACAAGATCTGTTGATTGAGCCCCTATCTGCCAACCAAAACTACCTCCAGTCAGGGATACAAATCCAGGGGAGCTCCAGTTCTGAAAAACGTCTCGGCAGCTAACAATTCCCTCTCCATGTTTGCCTCCAAGAATGAATGCTGCTTTGATTAAATTTGGAATAACAGCAACACACCGGGCATTTTTCATAAGCTCTACTGGGAGCTGCTGATCAGGGGACTGAATAAGAGTGCTGTAAACTTGGCCTGATGTTTTGATTCTATCTATCAGCGGAGCTTTATTTGCTGCGTTATATTCAGTTCCATAATCAAGAGATGCTCTAGTTGGATCTGTTGTTGTGTAACTATTATTAGTACAGCTGGTTAATAGAAAAAATCCCGATAAAAGAATCACTAATTTAATTTTCATACATCTCCTTGGTTTCGATTATTTAAACTTTACTATTAAAAATTACTGCACATCAATCTGTTTCGTAGTTTCTTCAATAGGAGGGAGTTCAGATATCTCTTCAGTGCTCGCTACCCCGAGCTCTTTAAATTTTCTGACACTCACTAATACTCGAGTTTCAAGAGAGCTTACAGTTTTATTATAGGCGTCTATAGTTTTATCTATTCCCTTTTTAATATCAGCTACATGGCTAACTACGATCGATACACGCTCATATAGCTCCCGTCCTAATTTTGCCACTACTTCTGTATTTTTTGCAAACTCATGCTCCCTCCACCCTTGTGAAACAGCTCTTAGTAATGCAATTAACGTCATTGGAGTTGCTAGTATGATATTCCTATCTGCTGCAAACTCAATAATGCTTGGATCGTGTTCAAGCGCAGCGGTAAAAAATGGCTCACCGGGCAGAAAAAGTATTACAAACTCAGGGGATTTTTCAAATTGTTGCCAATAGTTTTTCTGAGACAATCCCACAATCTGCTGCTTTACTTGTCGGGCATGATCTTTAAAAAGAGAGATTCTAATATCCTCATCACGGGCCTCAATAGCATCAAGATATGCTTCAAGCGGAACTTTAGAGTCGATCACAATGTTTCGGTTACCTGGAAGTTTAATAATCATATCAGGTCTTAGTCTGCCGCTTTCAGTCATGACCGATTCCTGTTCAACGAAATCGCAATATGGCAACATGTTGGCCAGCTCGACAACTCGCTTAAGCTGAACTTCTCCCCACCTACCTCTTACAATCGGTTTACGTAAGGCTTGTACTAAATTCTCAGTTTGATCTTTTAATAAAAGATTCGTCTGTGATAAAACTTTGACTTGCTCCGAAAGGGTAGCTTGAGAAGCTTGGCGAAATCTCTCTAGCTCCTCTAGTTTATTATCTACCTTACCAAGTGATTCCTTAATTGGTGTTACAAGCTCATGTATAGCCACGCCACGCTTATCGAGATCACTTTTGGCCCCTTCTTGGAATTTTTCAAGAGTAGCATTTGCTAGTTCTAAAAAGGACTGGTTGTTACTCTTTAGGGCATCAAGAGAGAGGGCTTTAAAGGCATCAGAGAACCGGGTGCTGAGATCCGTTAAGGAAGTAATTCGCTCCTCTTCACTAACTAAACGTTCGTTTAATTGCGATAGATTTTTTTCAAGTAGGGTATTATGTGTGCGAAGCTCCCTCTCTTGAAGCTCCTTTTCTGAAAGCTCAAGTTTTAACTGAGCAATGTTTTCTTCTCTATTATTTAACCGCTCTCGTAACCCAATTATCTCGGCTTTCTCTCCTGAGGAAGTTTGAGCAAGCTCTGCCTTAATTCTCTGCTTAAAATAAAGCCAGGCAATACTGAGTCCTGTAACAAATCCGATAAAAATAGCGATTAGCAAAAAGGTAAAATCAGTAGTTGAAGTCATTTAGCTCTATATCCGTTTTAGCTCTGCCTTGGATCTACATGAATACCATGTATAGTAGCGGAGAATCTATATTTGTTTACACTCCTAGTGTATAGAATTACTTTATGACTGTACAACGAGAGTTTTTGGGCTGGGATCGGCCTATTCTACATACAACCGTTGAGTTTCTTGAAGATCTTTATCTTGCTGAGGGGCTATTTGATCTTTCTACAGTGGTAATTGCCCTGCCGGGAGGGAGAGCTTCTAGAAGATTACTTGAGTTATTAGTTACTAGATCTAAAGAGCTTCGCTTACCACTTTTGCCACCTACTATTATAACTACCGGTCAGATACCGGAGTTTTTTGTACCATCATTTACTTCCCCATTTACTTCATCATCAGCTTTTTCCTCTGCTCCAATAGTTAAGGATATAGGGAGAGCTTTTCTATTTGCATCTGTACTACAGTCATACGATCCAAACACTCTTGCCCCCCTTTTTCCTAATCCACAAAAACGGAAAGATTATCTCTATTGGCATGAGCTTGGTCTCTATCTCGATCGCATCTATGTTGAGCTTAAAGGGGCAAGATTAACATTTACAACTTTACAAAGTTTAATAGATCTTCCCTCACTTTTAGAGAGATGGCGAATTATTGAGGAACTTTTTACTCTTTATGAAAAGAAGCTTTCTGAGTTGGGCTTAACAGATCGGCACTTAGCTAGAGAGGTAGCTCTGACAGAAGAGAAAGTCTCTTTTACAAAGCATCTTTATCTTGTTTCTAATGTAGACCTTAACAATATTACCAAAGAATTCTTAGGCAGAAATGAATTAAAGGATAAATTAAAGGATGAATTAAAAATTGTGAGCTTAATCGCAGCTCCAGAATCTAAAGCCGGAGATTTTGATCAATTTGGCTGTATTATTAAAGAAGGTTGGCTAACAGAAGAGCTACTTATTGATAACAAATGTATCACCCTTTGCGCTAGTTCAGCAGAAGAGGGGGAAGCTGTTTTAGAAAGAATTAACTCCCTTAAAAATATTTCAGCGTATGATCTCTCTATAGGGTTAGGGAATGAGTCACTCGCTCCTTACATAGTAGAGAGTCTAATTAGTAAAGGAGTAAAAACAAGATCTGCTGTAGGATTACCAGTTTCAAAAACACCGATATTAAAACTCTTTAGTGGAATCAATAAATTTTTAAATACCTTAGAGTATACTGATTTTGCCTCACTTCTACGACATGAAGAGTTTTCCTGTTGGCTTACTAAGGATCTAGTACCTACACTACCTACACCTATTACTTATAGCACTCTTATCTCAATCTCCGATCTGTATCAGAATAAGTATCTTCAAGCAAAAACTGAATCAAAACTTTTTGGAGATGATGATGATGAGGATGCAACTGTAATCAATTCAGCCTTTCAAAAATTTACATTATTAATAGCCCCCTTAAAGACGCAAAATAGATCCATTGAAGAAACAAAAGAGGCTATATATGAAATCATTACCCAAATCTTTGGAGCAAAGGAACTCTTTAGAGGGGACAAGCAGGATCTGGCAACTATACAAACATGCGAGCTTATAGAGAATAAATTTGTTGATTTAGAAGAGTGTCTTTTATTTTCAAAACAACCACTGAGTGGATCCGAAGTTTTAAGTATCCTACTAGCTCAGATAGTGAATGAAAACTTAACTCCTGAATCTGAGCCAGATGCCATTGAATTACTAGGATGGCTTGAATTAGTTACTGATGATGCGCCTAACTTAATCATTACTGGATTTAATGAAGGATATGTTCCTCAATCTATGAACGAGGACCCACTCTTACCAGATGGATTAAGAAAACGAGCTGGTCTTTTATGTAACGATCAGAGATATGGCAGAGATGTCTATGCGTTAAGTACAATGCTTAATAATAGAGCAAGCCTTTCGCTGGTTCTATCAAGCAATGATCCCTCAGGAATCATGCTCTCCCCAAGTCGGTTACTACTTACCTGTAAAGAGGAGGATCTTCCTCAAAGAATTTTAAATCTCTTAGATCATGGTAAAAGATATCGTCATAATCAACTTTCAAAAGATAGGAATCTGATTGATGTATTAATACCAAATATCAAATCAGAGATCGCCTCCCTTAAAGTCACATCATTTAAGGATTACATTCATTGTCCCTTCCGATTTTATTTACAACACATTCTTAAATTAAGGTCTGTTGATGATTTTCAATATGAGCTGGATCCTCTCATTTTTGGCACCTTAGCACATAGTGTTCTCTCAGATTTTGCTAAGAGCGAGTTTGTCGAATCGAAAAACAAAAATGAAATTTCAAAATATCTACTTAATCTACTTGATGCTTATTTTAAGAGATCATTTGGTGATAATGCTTACCCAGCTCTCTATATTCAAAGAGAGCTATTAAAGGAGAGATTGAGTGCTTTTGCTGAATGCCAAGCTGAAAGAAGATCGCAAGGTTGGATAATTAAGCATTCTGAATTCGCGATCACTGATTTCAAACTTCCCTTAGCAAATGGTCAGGCAATCTCATTAACAGGGAGAATTGATCGAATTGATTTCAATAAGGAGCTTAATCGCTGGGCAGTAATTGATTACAAAACTAGCTCTGATGCTAAGACTCCGGAAAATACACATCTGCATAAGGCTAAAGGATGGATCGATTTACAATTGCCGCTTTACTATTATTTTGCAAAATCACTCTGTATGACTGAAGAGATCGAACTCGGATACTGTAATTTGCCGAGTGGATCAGAGGATACTGATTTTAAGTTTGCTAAATGGGGCCAGGAAGAGTTAGCCGAGGCATATGCTTTAGCCTCAAGTATAGGAGAGAAAATTGTAGATAATAAGTTTTGGCCTCCCGCTGTGATAGATGGTGGGGAGTTTGATGACTTTAGGCACATTACAAAAGAGTTACTAAAAAATGAGGCCAGAGCATGAGTGCAACTGACGTACAAAAGTATGATCCAGTAGTTATTAAAGCTAGTGCGGGCTCAGGGAAAACTCATGCAATCTCTAATCGATACATTTCACTACTTCTCGCAGGAGAAAAGCCGGAGAAGATATTAGCTACTACTTTTACTAGAAAAGCAGCTGGTGAGATTCGAGCCAGGGTAATTAAACGACTAGCTGAAGCTGCCTTATCAGAGGAAAAGCTAAATGAATTAAAAACCGGTTTAGAATTAAGCAAGCTAACAAAAAAAGATGTTTTGGTAGTGCTTAAAAGGCTCTCCCTTAATCTACACAGACTCAATATCTCTACTCTTGATAGCTTTTTTATAAAAATAGCCAAAAGTTTTTGTCATGAGCTTGGCCTAACTCCCTTTTTTGCAGTCATTGAAGAATCAGAGCGTCATGAGGTGGTTAATAGTTCAATATTATTATTATGTAACTCTATTGGAGAGAGTGAATTTTCATTACTTCTTTCAAAGTTAAGTAGAAAAGATAGTGGTCGTAGAGTACATGATCTTTTATTAGAGGAAATGCCAGCCCTAAAAGAGTTAGTTTTAAGATCAAACTCAGATGCCTGGAAGTGGCTACAGCCTGACAGAGAGATTGCTTTAGAAAATATTAAAGATTTGGTGATTGAATTAAGAACAGTTCCGCCAGAAACTAACAAAGACGGAACACCAAATAAAAACTGGGTTACTGCATTAGAGGATCTGTGCCGATTAACTCAGGAAGAGAACTGGAAAATTCTAATTAATAAAGGATTGTTAAAAGCCTTTTTAGAAAAAACAAATAAGTATTACTCAAAATCATTCTCCTCAAAACTTACAGAATTACTCGGTAAGGTTGCTGATCTAGCAAGAACTCAATATATCATTCAACTTGATGAACGCCTTCAGGCTGCCTATGGATTAGGCCAGGAATACTCTAGGCAGCACAGCTCACTCTCTCTTAGATCCCAACAGATTACCTTTAGTGATGTTAAAAACTTACTCCGAGAAGCCTCTTTTATTGGAGCACTTGAAGAGATATATTTTCGTATCGACACTCAGATTTCTCACCTTTTATTAGATGAATTTCAAGATACTTCTGATTCGGAATGGAAAGTCATTGAGCCTATTGTTGATGAAATTTTATCTAAAGCTGAAAGTGAGCAGTCTTTTTTCTGCGTTGGCGATACCAAGCAAGCAATTTATGGATGGAGGGGAGGGGTTGCTGAAATCTTTGATACCCTCACTAATAGATGGGAACATCTCAAACAGGAATCCCTTAAGACTAGTTACAGAAGTAGCCCAGAGGTTATCTCTTTTGTTAACTTACTTTTTAGAACGATATCGAATTTAAATATTCTCACCCCATACTTTGATACAGTAAAAGTATGGCAAGATAATTTCTTAGAGCATTCAACAACAAAGAATCATCTTAAAGGACATGTTAAATTCTTTAACGTTCCTCTTTTGGATGAAGAAGATGTTTTTACTCCTGTGATATCTTTTATTGAAGATCTACTTTCTAAAGAAATCTATAGTGAGATCTCTGTATTAGTTAGATCTCATAAATCAATTGCCAAAATTGTACGTGGGTTAAATGATCGCGGCATTGCAGCAAGTGAGGAGGGCGGAAATCCAGTTAATCATTCAATTGCAGTTACCTCGATACTCTCACTTTTAACTTTATTAGATCATCCTTCTGATACCGTAGCTTTATATCAGGTTATCTATTCTCCTATTGGAAAAGCTCTAGGGTTGTCATTTCATTCAGACGATAACCAGAGAAATTCTCTCTTACTAAAAGTTAGAAGAGAAATTTTAGAACAAGGATTAGGCCTGGTCCTTAATAAATGGGTCAATGAAATTAAGAATGATTATCCACTAAGCGATCACTCCTATCTTCATAAATTAGTAGAACTTGGATTTGAGTACGAAGGAAAGCTTGGATTGCGTTTTAGAGATTATATTCAATTTGTTTCAAGTAAAAAAGCTGAAAACACTAATGGTGCACCGATTAAGGTAATGACGATACATCAATCTAAAGGATTAGAGTTTGATTGTGTTGTCTTACCTGATCTTGATTTTAGAATTATCGATCATACCAAAACCCCATCCTTTATTCCGTACAAAGAGGAACCACTAGGTGAGATCGTAAGGGTTGCACCAAGGACACCTCAGGGAGTTCGTAAGCTCATCCCTCAATTAGATGAAATTCAAAGTAGCTATGATAATGATGTACTAAAGGAGTCCTTAAGCCTTTTATACGTTGCTATTACTCGCGCAAAGAGGGGGCTATATATGTTTAGCGAATCAACAACAACAAAAAGTGGATCAATACCGCTCTCTTATTCAAGTATCCTAAAGGAAGCTTTTAATGTTGAAAGCAGTAGTGAGGATGTAACTTCCTTTGAAATAGGACAGGAACCTAATAAAAATGATAAAGGAGAAACCCTTAAATCTAGATCAGGTCAGGAGATAACTCCCCCTGTAGTTATCCCAGTACTTAAAAAAGGAGAGCAAAGTCGTGGAGCCCAAGTTGTCTTGCCTTCTCAGCTCTCTGGCAATGGAAAGGTCTCAATCAGTAGTATTTTTTCCTCAACCAGCCAAGCGGCTAAAAATAGAGGCTCGTTACTTCATAATATATTTGAAGAGCTTGAATGGCTTTCACCAGAGGAGGAATTTAATCTTTCAAATATTAAAAACTCGATGATGAGTAATCTTGAGGAGCAGGCGATGGCTGAAATTATGAGCACTATAAGAGAGGCTTTTGCTCACCCAAAGATCTTAGAGATCTTTACTCAGGCAAACTATGGAGAGAATCCAAAGCTATATAGGGAGCAGAGATTTGCCTATCTTCACGACGGTAAGATTATCAATGGAGCAATGGATCGGCTAACAATTAGTAATTTAAAGGGCAAACTATATGCAGAAGTAGTTGATTTTAAATCGGGCAGTAAAAGTAGCGATGGGAGTGACGCAAAAGCAGAGTACTATAAGCCCCAAATGGACTGCTATAAGGAGGCGGTACATCAACTATTTAATATTCCAATTGAAAACATTACTACTAAGCTCCTCTTTATTGATAGTAAAGAAATTATTGAACTCTAAAGGGATACAAGCAGATGCCTCTAATAATTCCACATGATCAAATCAATGAAAATACTCTTTTGGGCATAATTAAAGCATATGTACTAAGCGAAGGGACTGATTATGGACAGGTTGAGTATGATATCGATACAAAGATCAAACGTGTTATGGATCAACTTAAATCAAGTAAAGCATTTGTTGCTTATGATGAAGCAGAAGAAACAGCTACTATTGTTACTGCTGAAAAAGCAATAAAACTAGGCATATCTACCAAAGCTTAAACTTTTAACCTCATGCCTTAAGAACTGCCTTAAGAAAATTACCCCTCCTGGCGCTTGGCACTCCTCTTGCTGTACAATGGTTATGAGTTAAAAAATACTACTTTTTTCTATTATTTGTTAAGGATCTGAGCATTCAGGTCGTCATTTCTACATAGTGTTGTGGAAAGAGTTTTCTTAGTTTTTAAAGGTTTAGTTTTAAAGGGTGCTGAAATCAAAGGTTATTTTTTAATATTCTCTCTTTTGCTCCTCTTCGTAGGTAAACTTCCTGCATCTGCATACGCTGAAATCACCTCACTGCCAGGATTTACCTCAGGGGATAAGAATGGCAAATCCCTCGATCAAGTAACCTGGAACCCTTCCCCAACCTATGCGGATTTAGATGGCGATGGCTCTATGGAGGTCATTGCTGCAACTGGAGATGGATATCTCTTTGTATTCGGTAATGATGGAGAACTGCGCTGGAAAGAATCTCTACCTAGTGCTAGCTGTGCTGCAGCCAATAGCACAAACAAAGTCCATTCCTCACCCTCTGTTGGCTTTTTTGGAGGTGTTTCAAAGATAATTATTGGATACGGGTCAATTGGAACTTCTGCCTGTGGTGGTGGAATTGTAATTTTTGATGGAATCAGTGGTGTAAGAATGAAGCACCATAAAGCCTTAAAGCTTTTAAAGAAATTAAAACTTCCAGGTTCTTCACTCTCGGGGGTTTATAGCACCCCAGCTATTGATGATACTGATGGTGACGGATTAATGGAGTTCGCTTTTGGTAGTTTTGATAGGAATATCTATTTATTCCGTGAAAAGTTAAATGGGAAATTGGCAATTGATTTTGGACTACATGCAGCTGATACCGTATGGTCATCTCCAGCTTTTTTCGATGCAGATGGAGACGGTATTAAAGAGATGTTTATCGGCACTGACATCTCTGCTAATAAATTTCTACAACCTCCAACGACTAATGGTGGATATGTTTATTCAATTAAAACAACTCCACCAGTCGATAGTAATGGCAAAAAAATTAAAAAGTTTGGATTTAGAGATTCAAAGATAGTTAACTGGCAGACTACCTCTGATCAGGTAGTTTTTTCTTCGCCAGTATTAGCAGATGTCTTATCAAATTCTGGTACTGAATTAATAATTCAAACCGGTTGTTTCTTTAAGAACAGTAAAGGAACATATACTGGTAATAATATTAAGATATTAAATTCTAAGACCGGTAAAGTATTAAGAACTATTGAAATAGAGAGATGCTCACAATCTCAACCTGCGATTGGTGATATTGATGGGGACGGCAAGTTAGATATTGTTGTTTCAGTTAATGGGTCAGATAGTCCAGGGCAAATTGAAGCTTACGATCCAGATACTGGATCTAAAAAATGGAGTACTGAAGTTTCAATAAAAGACGTTGGATTTGCCTCTCCAGTAATTGCCGATCTTGATCAGAATGGCTCACCTGAAATCATCGCTTCCGTTGGATCAAAGGTTATTATCTTTGCCGGAGACACAGGCACTGTACTTCATGAGTTGAGTGCTGGTGGAACAGCAAACGCAACTCCAGCTGTTGGCGATCTTAATAACGATGGCTCTTTAGAACTAATCTTTGTTGGTGGCAAAAAGCTCTTTGTCATGACCGGTTTTGAAGGAGAATTAGGCAGTACAGCTACGGAACAGCCCCCAGGTAAGATTTATACCGGAATGTTTAGATATAATGCTGCTAGAACTGGGGTGTATACTGAATGATATTGCCTTCTTAATAAGTTATCCCCAATAATGCTGTTTTTATTCACTTTACACTTCGTTGTGTAAGAACTCACCTTATTATACAATCAAAGCCCTGTTCTTTCTAAACTTACATCTGAGTACAAAATAATAAATAATTGCTAGGTGTGTCTCGGTGGTCGTGGTTGATTTTATAAATCCCACATTAGCGAAGCACACCAGCCTCGTTCAAAAAGGTTGAACAAAGGTTTTGGTGTTCAGGAACAACTACCAGGAGGGGTAAGTTGACACGTTCGAAACTCAGAAAAAAAGAGCCGCAATGGCAGAAGAGATCAGGGGATCCTGTGCCCGAGCTCGCAGAGAGGAATCATCTCGCTTTGGACCCAGGCAGACACTCCTCCTTTGATCAGGAGAGGCGCTGGTGTGGCAGTTGTCAGGGCTACGTTCGGTACATCTCAGCAGGCACCGAGCATTACTGCGAAGTCGAGGGGTGTGATCAGAAGACAACTACCTTCAGCCCCGCGGATCAGATCAAGTTCGTTGCCGACTTGAAGCCGAAGAATCTGAATGGCTACAGATCCGCTCATCAGATTCGTCCCTGAGACAGGATCTCTAGACAGGATCTACGGGCAATCGATGATGGTCCGGGGGTCTGAAAAGTCTGTCAACTTTTCGCCCTCGGACTAACCATATCTGATTAGAATATCTCCTGTGGTTTTGATAAGTTATAAATTCGAGGCTGGTGCTGTATATACCCCTTCAAAGTCTTAAGTCTAAGCAATTTCCTGTCGATTCTTTTATATGTTGGGTATTCCTCGCCCAGGGGGATAATTAAGGTTGAATAAGATGAGAGCTGTAGCAGTAATAGTTGCTCTTACATTGTTTTGTGTTGGATCCGTAGAAAGGGTTATGGCTTTCAGTAGCGCAGAGATATCTATGATTACTGCTCATGATGAAGATGGAAATGACACTCAGAATTTTTCTATCGATACTAAAAAGGATCTATGTGTTCAAAATGGAGATAGCACTTTAGAGCCTTTTGCTGAAACTACAGTATTTAAATTTACAGTAAAAAATAACTTATCAGTTTCAACCATACTAGAATCATTTAGTTTTAGGGTACGACGTGCAGGTGCAGGAACTGTTTTCAAGGGAAAGGATTTCTCATTAGGACATTCTATAGCTTCAAAAAGTGAGTCTGATGTTATCCTGCCATTTGCATTTGCTACAGAGAATGATGATAGAAAAGCTTTTATAGGTTCGATAAAGGAGCTAGAACCTACAGGACATAACAGAGTTAAAGTAACATTAAATTTTCGGGATGGACGAGGCATCCGTTGGTCTCTTAAGAAAAATATCAGTCTTATTTTTGCGGAAGTGAATAGATGTCCAGCGTAAATACAAACAATTTAGAACAAGACAAATCAAAGGAAGAGGAGGTCACTGAATTTGCTCCTGATAAGTGCTCCATTCTTGTTATTGAACCAGACAACACACTTCGTAATCAGATAGTTCAAAACTTAAAAGAGATTGGTTTTACTTATGTCAGTGAGACAGAGAGCCATGACACTGGACTACGTCGTGTTGAGGGAAAAGGTTTTAACTATGTACTCTTTTCAACAATTTCAAATAACATACTTTATCATGACTTTCTTAGAACTGTAGTTGCAAACAATAAAGATACAATTACTCTACCAATGGCTCGTAACCCAAGCCCTGATCAGGTCTATGAAGCCATTATGTTAGGAGCACGCGGCTTTGTCGTTGTTCCATGTCAGAAAACTGCACTCGCTCAATTATTTGAGCTCTCAGCTAGAGAGGAACTAGCTCTAGCAACTGAGTTACAAGATCTAGATAGAAATAAAGTTCTAGTTTCTCTTATGAGCTCAGGACTTGATGATTTAGCAAATGCCCTAAAAAAATCAAGAAAGAAAAAAACAAAAGAGTTGGATATATTAGATGAACATTTTAAAAGTTCTGTAAAGATGGCTAGAAGTTTTTGTCAAGGTGGAGAACAAGAACTTCTTAAGGTAATAGAAGATCACATGATTAAGCAGAGTTTAAAAATCCCATCTCATCTTGGTAATCTACGTAAAAAAATAGCTCAAAAACGAATGGCAGCTAAAGCTGGCAAGGATGAGAAAGATTCAAAGTAAATTTAGCTAATTACAATACAGATATCTGCGCCGGGAATTGCTTTTAAAATTCCTATCTTAATCCTAGCTATTGATGTCAAAACTTCATTAATCGTTTTGTTAGGGGAGAATTCTAAAAATATCTCAATATAAACTTGTCCACCACTCAATCTAGATCTCATATTTACAAAGCCAGTATAGTCATCTTCGATAGCAACCAGTGCTTTTAAAACTTTGAACTGAACTACCTCACTTAGGGACTTATCCAAGAGATCATGTATTGAGGAGGATAAAACACCAACTGCTGAATATAGTAAAAATAAAGCGATAAGCATCGACCCAATTGGATCAGCATAGTGAATAAATAATAACTGATCAGAAAATGTGCTTAAGCATAGAGAGATTAAAACGACAAAGCTAATAATTGTTTTTGCTCTAAAGAGGCGGGCCTGGGAATAGAGTATTGGGGATGGGCTCGTAGAGTTTAACCTATGATTACTCAACCAGATAAATAAATTACCTCCGATAGAGAGGACAGTAAAGATAATCCCAATCATCGCATCATCTAATGGAACTGGATTCACGAATCGAGAAATAGATGCGGTCATCGCTGTCAAAAAGGTGAGAATCATGGCAATTCCCACACTTAAGCTAGCAAACTGTTCAAGCTTGCCAAAACCGTAACTATAATCTCCAGATTGAGGTTTGCTTATTTTTCGAAAGATTAGCCAACTCATGGCTATGGAGAGAAACTCTCCAAAGCATCGTAAAAAATCAGCATATAGAGTTACTGAGTTTGAAAGAAGAGCGACATAGAATGTTGGAAATAAAGAGACGAAGGTTGTAATTACTGAGAAAAAGAGGATCCTTGATTTCTTATTTAAGTCTGTCGAATTTGTAGAGTCCATATCTTGCATATAGTGCATGACATAAATGCTCTTCGCTAGCCCAAAGTTTGAGTCAAAACATACTCATCTGCTTATCAGGAATTGAACAACAAAGGTGTTTCAATATAGTGTGTGGTATGTCCGAATTAACTACTCAATTAAAAATCCCATGTTCCTACTACAATAAAAACGTTTGTAGATCATGTGGCCTTATTGAGCATTCCTATGAAGAGCAGTTAAAAATTAAGCTAACTCACTTAAAAGATATTTTTTCTAAAGAGAATCTTTCAACCAATGGACTAAGACCCTTTGTGCCTTCTGATACTCAACTCTCTTCACGCAATAAAGCGAAGCTTGTTGTTAATGGATCCACCACTGAACCAATTTTGGGGATCACAGGCTCTAATCAAGAAACAACAAGGATTGATAATTGCCCACTTCATAATCCTAAACTGAATGCGGTAGCTCAAACAGTTACCCGTCTTATACAAACCTATAAAGTTTCTCCCTATGATATTTCAAAGCGAATAGGGGAGTTAAAATTTCTCCTTTTAAGAATTGCAAATGAGACAGATCAAATACTAGCAAGATTTGTTTTACGGTCAAAAACAGAGATCCCCAAAATTCAAAAACTTGGGGCAGAACTTATGCTGACTCATAAAAATGTCGCTCTCATAAGTGTAAATATCCAGCCAGTTCATCAGGCCATCATTGAGGGACCAGAGGAGATTCATCTCTTAGGAGAACCATATCTAATTGAGAAACTTGGGCCATATAAATTTGCGACTTCACCGCAGAGTTTTTCTCAAGTTACTTCTAATGTTGCAGTTAAACTCTATACACGAGTTTCCGAAATGATTAAGGATAACAGACCAGGAACCGTTTTAGATTTATTTTCGGGGAGTGGTTGCTTCTCTATATTTACTAGCCCATATTTTAAAAAATGTATTGGTGTTGAGATCTCTCCATCCTCTGTAAACGATGCTCAAAGTTCACTTAAGCTAAATCAAATATCTAATATTACTTTTCTAGAGCAGGATGTTTTACCCTTTCTTAAACAGCACAAAGAAAGTCCTGATTTACTAATAGTAAATCCGCCGCGTCGTGGACTTAAGGCGGATATATGCAATGAGCTAGTTCGTTTAAAGCCAAAAACAATAATTTACTCAAGTTGTAATCCTCAAACTCTAGCTCAGGATCTCAAGATACTCTCTGATTATGAGATCCTCTCTATTGAGCCTTTTGATATGTTTCCTATGACTGAGCATTTTGAGGTGGTGGTAAAATTAAACCTTAGATAGAGCAATCACTTCACTACCCCCCGATCTGCACCGGCTTCTCTGATCCGTTACAACCGCCACTACTAGGGGTGCCGCATTGCATATCAGCGATCTGCTTTAAGGTGTAACTTTTTAGAAAACCTTCAATATGATCGTGAAGCTTATGCCAGATTGGCCGGATATTACACAATGATGTGTCAGCGCAACGTTCGTCATTAATTGGCTTTGCCTCACAGATAATCTCAAATGTTTCACCTTCAGCAGCCCTTAGAATATCAGCTAATGTAATCTCTTCAGGTGGACGGGCCAAAATATAGCCTCCCTGTGGGCCACGATGTGTTTGTACGATGTTTCCATTTTTAAGGCGTTGTAAGATTTGTCGAGCATAATCAACAGGAATGCTCTGTGAATCAGCTATCTCTTGAGCTGTTATCAAGGGATCAGTGCTTGCATCTTTAGCTGCTATATAAACAGCACAGTGTATGCCGTATTCGCCCCACTTAGTTATTCTCATACCGGTAAGGGTAGCCCCTTTTTGCTTTAAACTCTACTTTGGGCTATATTTAGTGACTTAGACGGTTCAATAATGCTTGGACCTCCTAGATGCTTTACTTAAAAGTTAGAATAATATATACTTGAATTAATTACTCAAGTACTAGATTTTGTAATATTTTCAAGTTGTTAGCTATACTTGAGACATCTATGTCATCTGATTAGATTTTTTACCAGGTTCGATAAAAGCTTATGAGTACAGACTCTAATATTATCAATGATTTTACTAACCGAGAGTACAAATACGGCTTTTATTCTGACATAGAGGCTGATTCTGCTCCTCCTGGACTTAACGAAGACACTATCCGCTTTATCTCAAAAAAGAAAAATGAGCCTGAGTGGCTCCTTGCGTGGCGATTAAAGGCCTATGAGAAGTGGACTAAGATGGTTGAGCCAGAATGGGCTTTTGTAAAATATCCAAAGATTAAGTACCAAGACATTATCTACTACTCTGCACCGAAGCAGCAAACTCTGAAAAACAGTCTCGATGAGGTAGACCCTGAGTTATTAAAGACTTATGAAAAATTAGGGATCCCTATATTAGAGCAAAAAAAACTAGCCGGGGTGGCAGTTGATGCTGTGTTTGATAGCGTTTCAGTTATTACTACTTATAAAAAACAGCTTGAAGAGCACGGAATAATTTTCTGTTCTTTCTCTGAAGCCGTTGAAAAGCATCCTGAGTTAGTAAAAAAATATTTAGGTACAGTAGTTCCTTATACTGATAACTATTTTGCCACTCTTAATTCAGCAGTATTTACTGATGGATCCTTTGTTTACATTCCGCCCGGTGTGCGTTGCCCGCTAGAACTTTCTACGTATTTTAGAATTAACGCTGAAAATACTGGTCAGTTTGAACGGACACTGATTATTGCCGATAAAGGAAGCTACGTAAGCTACATGGAGGGCTGCACTGCTCCAATGCGTGATGAAAATCAACTCCATGCCGCTGTAGTTGAGCTCGTAGCTCATGATGATGCCCAGATTAAATATTCAACTATTCAAAACTGGTACCCTGGAAATAAAGAGGGGAAAGGTGGCATTTATAATTTTGTAACTAAACGTGGGATTTGCCAGGGTAATAATTCTAAAATTTCTTGGACTCAGGTTGAAACAGGATCGGCTATTACTTGGAAGTATCCTAGCTGTATCTTAAAAGGGGATAATTCTGTTGGAGAATTTTACTCAGTCGCCATTACTAATAATTATCAGCAAGCAGATACTGGCACTAAGATGATTCATATCGGCAAAAATACTAAGAGTACCATTGTCTCTAAGGGCATTTCGGCAGGAAAAGGTCAGAACTCATATAGAGGAATGGTAAAGATCCTTAAAAGTGCTGATGGAGCGCGTAATTTCTCTCAATGTGATTCAATGTTAATAGGAGATAAGTGTGGGGCACACACGTTTCCGTATATTGAGACACATAATCCAACTGCAAAAGTTGAGCACGAAGCAACTACTTCAAAAATTGGGGAAGATCAGATCTTTTATTGTAACCAAAGAGGGATCTCCACTGAAGATGCTGTGTCAATGTTAGTCCATGGATTTTGTAAAGAGATCTTTAAAGAGCTTCCTATGGAATTTGCTGTTGAGGCGAGACAGCTCCTAGCAATTAGCCTTGAGGGAAGTGTCGGATAACCTGAATTAGCAAAAATTTTGATGAGGATATTATGAATTTACTTGAAATTAAAAATCTACATGCAGAAGTTGACGGCAAAAAGATCCTAAAAGGATTTACCCTGACTATAAATGAGGGAGAGGTACACGCCATTATGGGTCCAAACGGATCAGGCAAAAGTACATTAGCTAATGTTTTGGCTGGTAAAGATGGGTATAAGATTACTGAAGGAGAAATTAAATACCTTGGAAAAGATCTTTTAGAGATGGATCCGGAAACTAGAGCTAGAGAGGGTATCTTTTTAGCTTTTCAGTACCCAATTGAATTACCTGGAGTAGCTACAAATTATTTTTTAAGAACTGCATACAATGGCATTCGTGCACATAAAGGCTTAGAGCCAGCTAAACTTAGAGAGTTTGACGATCTAGTCAAAGAAAAAGCCAAACTTTTAGAGCTTGATCCTGCTCTTTTAAAACGATCTGTAAATGAGGGGTTCTCGGGTGGCGAGAAAAAAAGAAATGAAATTTTCCAGATGGCTCTTTTAGATCCTAAACTTTGTATCCTTGATGAAACTGATTCCGGTCTTGATATCGATGCTCTTCAGGTCGTATCGAACGGTGTTAACAAATTAAGAGAGACTGATAAAAAGAAAGGGTTCTTAGTCATTACTCACTATCAAAGACTTCTTAATTATATCGTTCCTGATTTTGTCCATGTACTAGTTGATGGCAAGATTGCTCGTTCTGGTGGAAAAGAATTAGCTCTTGAACTAGAAGAGAGTGGTTACAGCTGGGCTAAAGAGTTAAGAGTTTAATCTTTAAATCAAAGTTCTTGGAAATTTCATGTCTACCTCCCTTACTTTAAATAAAGAGATCTATGAAGCCTCATTTAGGGCCTTAGAGCAGAATATTAATGGGGCAAAAGCCTCTCCAATTCACGCCCTAAGAAAGGACGGATTTCAAAAATTTATCAAAAATGGATTACCCTCAACCAAAAATGAAGACTGGAAGTATACAGATTTAACTGAGATCTCTAGAACTGAATTTAAGGTATCGAATTCTAAACCTGTGACTGCTAGTGAGATTGAAAAGTTCCTGCCTAATATATCAGATGGTCACGTGGTATTTTTTGTTGATGGCAAACTAAGTAATGAGCTCTCAAATTTAGATCTTTCAAAGGGCCTAACTATTAGTTCTCTTTCTAATATTCTCCATAAAGGAGAGCAACCTTGCAGTACTTTTGGCAAAATAGCTGACCTAGATGAAAATCCACTAGTAGCTTTTAACACAAGTTTTTTTGAAGATGGTGCGTTAATAAAGATTAATAAGGATGTAGTAGTAGAAAAGCCAATCTACACAATCTTTGTTACTAGTAACTCTGAAAACTCAGCTTCATATCCTCGAGTATTTGTTGATCTTGAAACGCAAAGTAGCGCAACCCTAATTGAGATCCATCTTGGGCTATCTAATAATGTAAGTCTTTCAAGCTCTGTAGTTGAAGTATCTATTGCTGAAAATGCCAAGCTCGATCACCTAAAGTTGGGAGTACATGGAGAAAACACCTCTCACCTAGGCCATACTGCAGTTAATATTCAGCGTGATGGCTACTATAGATCAAACTGCATTACCTTTAATGGTAAACTTGTTAGAAATGAGATCTCACCAAAACTAATGGGGGAAAACATTGAGTGTCATTTAAACGGACTAACAGTTATTGCAGGTAATCAGCACGTTGATAATCACACTGTTCTTGATCATGTTAAACCTCATTGTCATAGTAACGAGCTTTATAAAGGTATCTATAACGGCAATTCTAGTGGTGTATTTAGTGGTACAATAATTGTCCGTCCTGATGCTCAAAAAACTGATGCCATCCAATCAAACCAATCCCTGCTTCTATCAAAAACCGCCTCCATCGAAACACGTCCACAATTAAAGATTTGGGCTGATGATGTAAAATGTACGCACGGTGCAACAGTTGGGCAATTGGATGAGGACGCTCTTTTTTATCTCCGTGCTCGTGGCATAAGTGAAGCAGACGCTAAAAAGATCCTAGTTGAAGCATTTGCTAAAGAAGTGCTTATTTCCTTACCAAAATCTGAGATCACCTCCTTTATTGAAGGTAACCTTTTAGAAGTATTATAGATTTAGCCTGCATTTGATTTCCGTCTAAAGCACCAAGTCCTTAACTTTATCAATAACATAGTAGTTCACAGGATAAAGTTGCAGCAAAAAAGTTGCAGCAAAGTTGGAGCAAAATTGCGCCTTAACTAAAAGGCTAAGCTAATTTAGCAATTCCATTTTGATATATTTACATGGCTTTATATGACACATGAAAATCGAGAAAGTGAATGTGGATGTGGCGGTGGAATGGATCGAGGATTTGATAAAGAAGCAGCAAAGGCTATCGCTGCTATGGACGCACAAACCATCTTAATTGATACTAAACTAGGTTCAGAAGATCTTACTAAAGCTAAAGAAAAATTCCATGAAGTTTATGGAGATGACAAAGCAGGAATTCTTAAAGCAGTCAGCGAAGCCGCTTACAGTCTTATTGAAAATCGATTACACCCAGAGTATGTAGCTCACCCAAACGAGGGCACCGCTGTAAGATTATCTAACTTAGCTAGACATTTTAATACTGATATCTTTGAGCTTTTAAAAGATAGATATACAGCGCCTGAGCAAAAAATTGCTTCTGTCATTATCGCTGATATTAAAGAGGGCCATGGAGAACCTTTGGCCCAGATACGAGCTTTAAAGGGATATTATGGATTACCTAATGAGCTAAAGAGAGTCTCTGTTGATACGACAATAGAAGCGATGCTTGAAGGGGGAAATTATTTAGTCGCATTAAGTATTGCGAGAGAAGATCCTCCACGACACGGACTTTCTAACAGAAGATTTCAAGATGCTGCAGCTAAGGGATATGAGAGGTTTATTACTCTGCTTGATGGTGAAACAGGTGATTCTCTTAAACAAGATCTAACTCTTAGGAATATAGTTTGGGAAAACCTAGGGATGGCTAATTATCCTGGAATAAAAAACATAGTAGATGATGCTCATCAAGCTGTTTTATCAGATGCGATGCGAAACTATGTACATGATGGGGAATACGGCAAAGACGATATTCTTGCTTTAGGTAAAGGACTAGGATTTTCAAGAGATCAATTTTCCGCGATTCGAAGTTCTGTAGATCATAGTTTTAAAACATTAAATGCTGGCCAAGCTAGAAGAAAAGATATCTTGTTAGGAATTTCAATTTAGCTGTAAAAGCTCTCATTATTTATATTATTATTAATCCTATACCTTCTCAAATCATGATTTATTTAGATTATGATCTATGTTAGAAGTTAGTTGTGGAAGAATTTTCAACACAACAGATCGAGGCCTTAAGACAAATGAGTCCATCTCAGAAGTTGAACGCAGTGTTCATGCTCTATAAGAACGCTAGGTCTTTGAAAAAAGCTGCACTTAGATCATTTTATCCAAATCTCTTAGAAGAAGAGATTAATAAGATAGTTACTGATATCTTTTTAAAAGCTGCCAATGATCACAGAAGAGAGTAATCCGGCATCTATATTTTTGAATGCCCTAAATAAGATCGATATTAAATATATGGTTACTGGCAGTGTAGCTTCCTCAATCTATGGAGAGCCTAGGCTAACACATGATGTAGATCTTGTTGTTCAGATGACGTCGAAAGGTCTTGAAAGATTCCTCAGCCAGTTTTCAGAATCTAACTTTTACTGTCCCCCATCAGAAGTGATTCTTGAAGAAGTAGCTAGAAATACCCGCGGACACATTAACGTAATTCATTTAGATACTGGATATAAAGCAGACATTTATTTCTCGGGCCAAGATGAGTTGATGAACTGGGGACTAGAGCATTCTAAAAAAATCAACTGGGAAGGAATTCCTGTTCCTGTTGCTCCTCCAGAATATGTAATAGTGCGGAAACTTGAATTCTATAAGGAGGGTGGCTCTCATAAACATAAGCGTGACATTCAGCTGATGCTCAAAGTTTCAAAAGATATGATAGATATTACTCTACTTGAAGAGTTAGTCACAAAACTAAATCTCTTTGATGTTTGGGTAGAAGTTAGATGAATGGGCTTCTCATCGAGCATGTCATTTTTTGAGTTCATATTGTGGAATAGTAACCAGGCCGATTTTCTTACTGGCCATTGATAGATCCTTATCTAATGTACAGAGTGTTGCTCCAATACGAATTGCAAGTTCCAGGTATGCCGCGTCATAAACTGAAAGCGTATGTGTTCGAGCTAATGATACTGTAGATGAGATGTACCTATTTTCAGAGCTATCATCAATTAGCACTGGTAGTTCTGATAAAAGTTGAACGGCTTCCAAAACACCCCCCTCCATAAGTCGTCCGCGCCGTTCGGAAACGCATAGAGCGTTGGTCACTTCAAGTTTCCAATGGGAAGGTGCCCAATACTCAGAATGACCAAAGCCGTTCTTAATATCTTGAGTTTCATATTCAGTCTCATCAGGCAGCAGCCAACTCAATATCACAGATGCATCAATGACAAATCTCTTCATCGCTTTCGACCCTCATTGATCAATTCTCTGAATGATAATTTTTTGTGTTTCCCTTTACCCATCCCAAACCTTGCTCCAAAATCGGCGAATCGCTCAAATAGATCTTCAACAGAACGTGTACTGAGACGTTCATAGGGGATGAGTCTAGCAATAGGCTTCTCATGTCTGGTGATCACAATTTCCGCACCTTGATTAACTTGCTCAAGTAGCTCAGAAAATTTTGTCTTTGCTTCAAATGCGCCGTAAGAATCTAATTTTGTCATAATACCCTTATCAACTAGTCTTAAACTAGTATATCATAACCACACAGGACTGCTAGGTGGTGAATAAATAAAACGTCAAAAAGGAATTAAGTTACTGATATTAAAATAGAATCAAGAAATCCTATGATCGATTCTTCCTCTCTTAGCAGCTATACACAACCTTTCCTTAGCTAGTCTTTTGGGCTAACCTCACACCCCTATAAACATAGCGATAGAAAGTATTAATTAATTCAATTTTCCGAGATCTTGAGAAAGGATTTTATGAAGGCTAACGATATAAGACGCGGTGTTGTAATCATGTACAACAATATTCCGTACAGAGTTATGGATTTTCATCATCATACTCCCGGCAACTTACGCGCTAAGGTTCAAACTAAGCTTAGAAACTTATTAAATGGCTCCCAAACTGAAGTTAGATTCAGCTCAACAGAGGATGTCCCTGAAGCAGACGTATCGACTGCGTCGGCAACTTACCTCTATGCAGATGTCAATGGATATCATTTTATGTACTCTGAGAGTTATGAAGAGGTAACTCTCTCTGATGAACTTTTAGGAGATGGTAAATATTTCCTACAAGATCAGATGGCAGTTCAGGTTACAATCTATAATGGCAATCCAATTGGAGTCGAATTACCTCAAACAGTCGTTTTAACTGTAGCTGAAACAGAGCCTGAACTTAGGGGGGCAACGGCAAGCAATTCTCCAAAACCTGCAAAAACTGACACTGGTCTTACTGTAAGCGTTCCCGCTTTTGTAAAAGTTGGTGATAAAATTGTTGTAAATACGACTGAAAGCAAGTATCTAAGTCGTGCAGATAATAGTTAGGAAACTAACTCTTAGTTTAGCTTCCATGTTCTTTATAATCTAAAATTTAGCAGTAGATTTTCCTTCGCTTTTTGATCGAGAGGTTCTTAGATTCTCTCGATCGTATCGCGAAGGAGGTATGGTTTTTGTTGAGTTTGCCTAAAGTGTCTTAGGTATCGTCAAGGCATTTTATGCAATCTCAACTTTGAGGTTGGTTCCCCGCGTCCGATTCACACCCTGGGAGGGGTCAGCACCATGACAAACTGTTTTGTAGTAACAGAGAGTCCACAGAGCAAAAGGCTCATCGCTCTGTTCAACATCAGTGGCCATCCGTACTCGCACTTGGAAAAAGGGACTCCTATCCAGAGTGCCTTCTTCAGAGTCCCTACTCAGAGAGAGAAGATGAAAGATGCTCTCTGTGAAGCAATCAGCAACTTCGATCCCTCAGTACATGTTGCATTACGCCGAGTTGGTGAGAGTGGTGGTATGTTCGTCATCCTCTGCTCAACCAGCACTGAGAGATCGTTGGGTGATGCCATCAAAGAGGTGATAACTCGATGGGCCAGGAAGCTCAAGCAACCCTCACTCGAGATCGGTGTCATCGGGATCGGTACTGCTCAGGCAAGTCACACATGAGATCTGGTTGATCAGCACAAGTGCAGCCCGGGCTAAGAGTTAAGAACTCCCCCGAGCTGCTGCTTGTACCATTCGTAAAAACAGACTCACATACGAAACAAAGGTTTATTATATCCTTCGCGATACAAACTCTATTATCATATTTTTTTCAACTCATTTAGGATTGCTTTAGAGTGCCTTTCTCTGTAATCCTTCACTCTTCAAATTAAAACAATAAAGATATGCGCATAGGAATTATATCACGTGGGCCCAAACTCTATAGCACAAAGCGGCTAAAAGAAGCTGCAATTAAGGGTGGTCATAAGTGCAGAATTATTAATCCGCTACTTTTTGGGATTTACGTAGAGGAACAGCATCCTGAACTAACTTATAAATCTTTAGAGATTCCAAAAGTTAATGCACTCATTCCAAGAATCGCCGCCTCAGATTCAACTTTCAGCCTGGCAGTCTTACGACAATTTGAACAGCTGGGAGTATTCTCAATTAATCACTCTAATGCTATCTCTCTTTCACGAGACAAGCTTCGTACTCTGCAAGTTTTAAGTCGAAGAAACATAGGCATTCCTCCATCTGCATTTGTCTATCAAAAAAGTGACATCATGCCTGCTATTAACCAACTTGGTGGTGTCCCTATTATTATAAAACTTCTTCATGGCTCACAGGGCATCGGTGTTATGTTAGTGGAGAATGAGAAATCTGCGGAAGCAATTCTAGAGACACTATATGTTGCCCAAAAGGAAGTTTTAATTCAGAAATTCGTTGCTGAAAGTAAAGGCACTGATATTAGAGCATTTGTAGTAGGGGACAGGGTTGTCGCTGCAATGAGACGACGTGCGGATGGCACAGAGTTTAGAAGTAATGTGCATAGAGGAGCGACAACTGAAAAAGTAATCTTAGAACCGGAGTATGAGAGTGTAGCAGTGAGAGCAGCTCATATTTTAGGACTTCGGGTTGCCGGAGTTGACATCTTAGAGAGCAATGAGGGGCCAAAGATAATGGAGGTTAACTCCTCACCTGGCCTTGAGGGGATAGAGGCAGCAACGGGGGTTGATGTTGCAGGAGAAATAATTCAGTACCTAGAGGAACAGGTAGAGTTTCCCGATGTTGATATAAGAGAAAAACTCTCAGTAAGTAAAGGTTTCAAAGTTGTTGAGTTTACAATCAGTAAAAATTCAGAATTGGCGAAACAGACACTAGAAACTGCAAGCTTAAAAGAGAAAGGAATCCAAGTCTTAACAGTAGTGCGAAACGGATTAACAATTCCAAATCCTACAGATCTATTTGAAATACTAGCTGGGGATACACTTCTATGCTTTGGAAAAGCATTGGCTTTAAAAGCATTAATGCCAAAAAAAAGAACTAAAATAGAGCGATAGGAAAAAAGAGTCACGGAGGGACACGGAGGGAAGAGTCTGTAGTTGTGTAAGGAAACGGTAATGACCTATATATATCAACCGTGCTGAAGTTTGTTAATCAATAATTCAGCTATCAATCAGTCATCTTGGTATCAGTTTTCATCAAAGCAAGCTACTTAGAAGTAAGCCACTTAGAAACGGAGAAAGGCGGCCTCTGGAATGGTGTCAGGTTCACCAAATCCAGAGGCCGCAAGCCGCTCTTGGCAAGGTCATTGTCAAGTCCGACTTCCCCGCTCGCCAAGCTTGTGCATTCCAAACAAGCTTGCTGATATCCAACATGTCCTAGCTGGCTCCCTAGTTCGTATCCCCTTTTCAGCCAGAACACGATCATCCCATGGATACCAATAGAACACTTAATATTATAATACTTATAGCACTCTACTGGTACCCATCAGTTAATCAAAAATCTGGACCCTGAAATTAGGGCGAAAAATTAGGACGAAAAATTAGGGAGAAAAATTAGGACTGAAATAACCTAAATTTATTACCGCTTCCCCACAGATAAGACATTTATCAGACATTTAGCAATCGAGATCTGATCGGAAGATCTGATCGGAAGATCTGATCGATGGAGAAACAACGAAGACTCATCTACTAGTGAATAAATTGAAATGACCGAACCACTAAACAGCAAGCTACTTCTAAATTAGAAATTATTCAATGAAAATATTACTATTTATCTAACTCAATAGCTTTTAGTAAGCTTAGTATTTGGGAAGTAATGTTTTAAGATTGAAGTATGATCTGAACCAGCGAGACTCATCCCCAGCGCTCCAATCTGACAAAGTCCAACGCCATGACCCCAACCTGCACCTGACAAAGTCATTTTTGTTAGTATTCCCTGACCATCGTGTTCTATCTTTGAATAGAAAGCAGAGCTAAAAAGAAACGATTCATGAAGTAGATTTCTTATTTCAAATTGATTCTTTAGATGGAGAATTTTTTTTTCTCCTTTTATGGTCACATACTGCACAGTGGCATTTAGTATTCGACCTGACAAGCCACGATCTCCAAAAATTACATCTGTAACATAATTTACATCTTTTAGATGAAATTTATTCTGTAGATTGCTAATAAGTAATTCTGCAGAGACAACATGAGTCCAGCGGTAATAGGATCCCACTTCATCAACAGATCCTAGGTAAAGAGGGAGAGCTTCAGATGAAACAAATTCCTCTGAGCAAAATGATGGTGAACTTAGCAAAGAAGTAGGGGAGGTAAAGTATTTTTTACATAATTTTTCATCTGAGAATTCTAGTGATGAAGGCTTCTTATAATTCTCCTTAGAATCAATTACTGAATCGATGCCAAGCGCCTCTAATCCAAATATATTTTCTGCTGTGTCAGAACATCCCCCACAGCTTTTAGAGTAATAAGCAGGGCAGACATAATTACTAGAGGTAATCAAAACTTCCCCTCGACAAGCAGCAATAGCAGCAACACTTGATTCCTTAACATAGGTTAATCCTTGATATCGCTGACAACAATCATCATTACAGATGGTGTACGGTTTATTTGGATGTTTATTTCCTAGAAAAACCAAGGACCACGATCTAGCAGCTACTGCTTGAGCTTTGGCAAATTCAATCGGACATCTAGGACTCATCTCAGAAGAGATTACCGAGCAGAGATACTCTTCTAAAGTAATCTCATTAACGACAATAATACTATCATTAGCAACTTGAATTTTTAAGACCCCAGCAAACTCCGCACTGATCTCTTTTTGCCAATGGAATCCTCGTCCAACAGTTATTGAACCAACTTGAATTCCTGACTTTAAGCTTGATAGGGGAGTGGTACTTTGTGCGCTAGTCCGCAACTCAAGCTCTCCACTATGACTAAGAGCTTCTCCATCAATGATTGTGGTTAATTGATTATCAATCAGAGAGATCTTTATCTTTTTTTGAGCAGAAACTTCTTTTGCCCCCTGATCAGTAATTAGTATTAGAGGAACTGAATTTGTACTAAAGAGAAGCTCTCTCTTTTTATCCTCTTCAAGTACGATCCCAACATTCAATGTTGGTTCATTTTTTGGTGGTAATACTTCTTTAATCTTAGGTTCTTCCATGTATCAAATCATTTCGATTTGTAGCCATAATTGCAATACCATTAGTTGAAAATAAATGATAAAATAACAGCTATGAGCTTTTTAGGAAGAAAACATAAATTACCTACCTTTCCTGATCACATCATTCCAGGATTTCAGCAAATGTGTGTCCCAATTGAAGCAGGAAAAATCTCTGAACTGAGGATGGAATTGTTTGATTATATGGGGCAGGTAGAGAAAGAGTATTCCGATAACTCCATAGTTAATTTAGAACTTGCTCGTGATATCTCTCAAAGAGCTAGCTACCTCTTAGATAGATATGAAGAGTTTGATCAAAAAAAGCGTGGATTGATTATTGCTGCGATCAGCTATTTCATCTCCGATGGGGATGGAGTATATGATTTCGATTTTGGGTCTGGATTGAATGATGATGCCCAAGTAATGAATTATGTTCTAGAAGAGCTTGGAATTGATAATAAATATATCGATATCCCTTAGCTGTACATATAACCCGCACTTATAACCCGCGCATAAAACTCGTTAAATCCTTAGATAAAAAAATCCGTCACCTATATTCAAAATACAGGTGACGGATCTTTATGGGTTAAATAATCTCCTAAAAGATTATCCTGCCTTAGTTTTTCCTAACCAACGATCTATGATCCCTTGGAAATGCTCGAACGGATAAGCGCCTTTCACAGCCACTCCATTAACAAAGAATCCTGGGGTTCCTTGAATACCATTAGCCTCAGCCAATTTCTTATCAGCTTCGATCTGCTTATCAATCTCAGGATCATTCATATCAGTCTTAAACTTATCAACATTTAATCCTAACTCTCCAGCAGTCTTCTCAAAGAAGGCCTGAGTTAGATTCTTTTGATTATCAAACAACTTATCATGCATTTCCCAAAACTTTCCTTGCTTGCCAGCAGCTAGAGCAGCCTTAGCAGCAGGAACTGCATTTTTATGAAAGGGAAGGGGAAGGTTTTTAAAAACAACTTTTACATCGGTTGGATAAGCCTTGAGCACTTCCTCCATGGTACTCTTGCCACGTATACAGAAAGGACACTCAAAGTCAGAGAACTCAATAATAGTTACCTTTGCATCAGCTGGTCCCTTAACAGGACTTGTACCAATATCAATGTTAACTGGATTTTTAAATTGATCCTCTAGCTGAGCTTGCTCTTTTAATTCCTGATCTTTCTTGCCCTGCTCCTGAAGGTTTTTAAAATATGCCTGGGCAGCTTGTCCAATTGAATCTCTGCCTTTGTCAGTAGCCAGATATTTTTCAATAGCTGTTGCTAAATCAGCTTGCGGAATCTCTGCGTTTGCTTGAGACAAGATAGTCCCTAAAAATAGGGTTGAAACGGCTAAAAAGCCCTTAAAGATCTTTGATTTGAGAACCATTTATTTTCCTCATCTGAAAAAAAATTACACATTAAATTCACTTCGGCACTTTAATAGGTTATGACCAGTAAGCGCAAGTGATTTGATTCATTTGAATATTCCTTTGCAAATTATCATAACCTGCAATTTAGAGACGATAAATACAAACGATTATTCATAGAACGATATTTT
>CAZFXN010000029.1:0-4182 GCA_964523015.1 uncultured Bdellovibrionales bacterium
GGCAGAGACAGTGGCGGCGGCGGAGATCGCTGGTAGTCACATCTGACCACAATAATAGATTACGGCTGAGAAGTTTTGCGTTATTAAAACGCTCTGACTTCTCGGCCGTAGTTATTTTTGTGGGATTATTTAGAGAAATTCTACTAACAAGCCAAAGATGACAAAAAATCAATAGCTGGTATTGAGCGAATAGCTCCATGTTGAAATGTGCGGTTGCCCTTATACACTACCTGAGTAGCAGAAACGTTAAGCCGTTCCTGAAAGTAAACCAGATTTTTTGAAGCTGATTGCTCACTATACTTAACCTCTAAAATACTTGGCTTCTCACCCTTTTTACCAGTTGTATAATAGAAATCTACTTCGTGCCCCTGCTTGTCCCTAATATAATGCAGGGCTGTACTATAGCCTTTTGTGTCCTCTAAGTAATGTAGATGTTTAATGAGGTGCAAGGCTATCAAATTTTCAAATCTAGCTCCCGGATCTTCACTCTGAACTAGGCCAATATCAAAAAAGTAAATTTTTGGCTCTTTAAGGATCGCTCGAGCAATGTTTTTATGAAATGGGGTAACCCTAAATATAAGGTACATCCGCTCAAGGATTTCGATATACCTCTTAACTGTTTTCGGAGATATCTCAAGATCTCTTGCTATGGAATTGAACGAAATCGTTGCCCCAACCGATTGTCGCAGCCTATCAACCAGTAACTCTACAGCACTCAGATCCTTAACATCCTCCATAGTCACAATATCCTGGGTCAATACCTGAGAAAGATATTCTTTACGCCAACGATCTGCATCCTCATCCTTTTGGCCAAGGAAAGGCTCAGGAAAATTTCCAAATTGCATCATAGTCGAAAGTCCCTCCTCTCGTTCCTTCTTGGAACTAGCGACCTCGTTGAGACTGAAGGGATAGAGTCTATGATGAAAATATCTTCCCGCTAGAGAATCGCCGTCTTTACGAAGAACACTTAGACGAGCACTTCCAGTAACGAGTATTCTGGGTTTATTTCCTTCTGTATCATAAATGCCTTTTATTTTATTTTTCCAGCGCTTGTACTTTGCGATCTCATCGAATATGACTAAATCAGAGCGACGGTCCCATGTCTCATCTATAATTATTTTCCTATCTTTAGTGCTATCGTAGTTTAGATAGGAGATATCGTTCCAAATAGTAGCCAAATTTTTCGCTAGTGTTGTTTTTCCAGCCTGTCTGGGGCCGGAGAGGAAAACCATCTTTTTATTCAAATCAGATGCTATGTTGTCTTGATTGTATCGCTTTTTCATACCTGACTATTCTGTCCTTCCCTCCATTATAGTTATAACTTTTTAGGAGTCAAGTACATTTTGGTCAGGTTATTCAATAACTCCTTAACTACATCCGGATATGCATCGATAATATTTCTACTCTCTGAAATATCATCCTTGAGATCATATAGCTCACTTTTCTGCCCATCTTTAAAAGTGATCAGTTTATAATCCCCCTTTCGAACAGCTGCTCCGACATCGGTATCTGCATAAAAGAAAACTTCCCGCTCAATCGGCTTATTCTGTATCAAGTTACTCCAAAAGTTTATACCATCTACGGGAAGATCCTTATTCGATATGCCTCCAGCAACAGATATTAGAGTAGGAAATAGATCGACCACATGAATTAAAGAGTCATATTTTTTGTTTTTCTCTAAGACACCAGGCCATGAGATTAGGGTTGGAGAGCGTAGAGAACCCTCATACAGTCCTTTCTTACCTCCTCTAAATGGGGAGTTGTTTCCTCCTGCATCTATCTTGGCCCCGTTATCACTAGTAAATACAACGATCGTATCTCTATCGATCCCTTTCTGTTTTAAAGCCGTTAATATTTTTCCAACTCCGCTATCTAGCGAGGTAACAATTGCGGCAAATTTCCGCTGCATTTCATCCTTAATATCTGAATAGGTATTATAGTAGGGATTAACAACAGCGAGTGGTCCATGTGGTGCAGTGAAAGCAACGTGGAGATAAAACGGCTGGGCGGGACTAGAAGTACTATTATTAATATAAGTGACTGCTTTGTCTGCAATGAGATCAGTAGTGAGCCCCTCCTCCTTTAAGATCACTCCATCATGATGCCAATCAAGGTTCGGATTCTCTTTGTCATTACTTATGTACTGAGGTTGGTTTCGGGTATAGTAATCTACCCAGCCACAATAATTTCCAATATGAAGATCGAATCCCTGAGCACTCGGTAAAAATTGAGGCTTTCTATGACCTAGGTGCCACTTCCCAATTATTGCAGTTTTATACCCTACCTCTTTTAATGCTTCAGCTAACGTTCTTTCATTTGAGATCAAACCACGCTTGCTAGTTGGACTAATAACCTTAGTACTTAACCCGTAACGATAAGGATACCGTCCTGTTAAAAGAGCTGCTCTTGTTTGGCTACAAACAGGTTGGACATAAAATGAACTAAGCTCTATTCCCTCTAAAGCAAGTTTATCAATATTTGGAGTCCTAATCTTACTACCGTGAAACCCAACATCCGCCCAGCCAAGATCGTCAGCTATTATTATTAAGATATTCGGGTTGCCTTTTGGAGAAGAAGAGATGGGAGAGGGTAGTACAGAAGTAGAATCAGCGCTTAATATGCCGGGGAAAAGGGAGAGAGAGAAAAGGAAGATAGAAAAAATATATAAAAATAAACCGACAGAGGCGAAGAGCCTTTTAGTATATCTTTTTAAGTGCAAATCGATCCTTAATTGTAAGTATTTCATAAATTTCATAAGTATTAGTACCGGATTTTAAGCTCTTAGGAGAGAAAAGAAAAGAATAATTCAGAATATGATCCTGCTCTTTTCGATCAACAAATATCCTGGTTGTAGATACTATCTCCTCATTAACAACTAAGGCTAGCTCCAAGTTAGCACCTCTAATATGGGATATCTCTCCCTCAATTAAAATAGGAACTACCTCATTACTGAGATCGTATTTTATTGTGGCTTCACCATTGTCAGCAAAAGTAACATTGCTACTAACATGCTTTGCATCACTTGGTATGTTTTCTAAAGTAAATGATGAGATTTTTTGGCTGAATAAGTCGGGGCGAGAATTTAAACTAAATATACTCTCTGAATCTCCCTCTCCAAAGTGAGCAGTTTTCCAAGAGACCGTATTGTTATTTACATTGAAGTGCGGTTCAAAATAAAATGGATCCTTTAATTGATTAAACTGTGTCCAGTATCCCCTTGGCAACACAAACTTTCTATTCCGCTCAATGGTATTAGAATTAAATACAGAGGATCCCTGCCGCTCGTGATTCAATTGAACTCCCATCGTTTCAGCAATAGTTGGAAAAACATCCAATGTTTCAACATTTCGTACCGAAATGTTCCCTTCTTTCTGTCCTGGTAATTTAATAAATAACGGAACGGATAAAACGTCTGAGATAAAGTTTGAGAAATTTGGGACCCCCCTTCTATGTGAACCCTCTTCAAATGTGAGGCCATGATCTGAAGCAATAATAATTAGTGAATCATCAAATAAATCTTGTTGTTCAAGAGCATCTAAAAGCTTACCTAAAAGTAGATCTACTGCTCCTACTTGCAATAAGAAGCGTTGATATCCCTGAAGTGCTCCCCATTTATCTCTTTTCCACTTATCTTTTTTATATGCCCAAGGTAATTTTTTATCATAGCGATACCTCCTACCATCAGGCAGATATTCATAAGGGGAATGAGGCATAAGTAAGTGAAAGAAATTAAAAGCAGGCTTCTTAGATTTAGAAATTTTAGTAAGGAAAGTATCAAATCGTGAAGTTCTAAGAGATTTTCGAATCAAGACCTCATCAGCTTCTACGCTAGATGATTTATTCCAAAAATCACGCCAGCTCCCCTCGAGCTCTGGCAATAGGTAATACAGATCCTTTGTTAGAATCATATGAAGATAGATAGCCAAGGAATCTATAAAGACATCTTTGGTACGAATGAGGTAATTCTTAGAGTCGGCTTCTACAGAGCAGGCATCTATAGTGCAAAGCTTAGTAATACTTTCAAACGCATTAAACTCATGAGTAGCCTCGAGAACATTAAATATATTTTCAGGATAATCTTTAGTGGTTGCTACAGGATTCGCTGATTCAGGTAAAATACCTGAGAGTAAAATTGGGACAGCGATCTCAGTTTGGGTGCTTATGGTTGTAGTATTTTTAAAC
>CAZFXN010000029.1:4192-6770 GCA_964523015.1 uncultured Bdellovibrionales bacterium
AACCAATGAGAGGTTTTTGCCAGTCGCGCAAAATTAGGGTACCGCTCCTCATCGATCTCCATTTCAGAATTTAACAGGGCATTAAGTGGCAACTCATCAAAGATAACCATGGTAATTGGAGGAAGTGGTTGACCATTGTTCTGTGTATGAGTTACCTCTTTTGGAATTGAGATTGCTGATTGAACTCCAGTATTTGTGAACAACAAAACAGGAATAAAGAAAGCACTGGCAGATAAAAAAGACAGAAGATCCTGTACGATACTAAATCGTAAATATAATCCTAGAGTGAGAAAACCAAAAAATAAAGAGATCGGTAATACTGAATATAAATTTAAATTACCCCCAAACAATGAATTAATCGGAAAGATAAAAACTATACAAAATAAAACTGTGATGATTGATAAGTGTAAAATTTTTGCGGCCTTAGTGCTCAAAAGAGAGATAGATAACTCAATAATGAACAAGATAGCTGGAATGGTGAAGACTAGAGCCAACGCAAATAACGTTAGGACATATAGATCAATATTGTGAGCAACTAAAAAGGCTGGATATTCTGTTATCTTTTGAGCTAGTGGTAAACCAAAGGCAAGAGAAGAAAGTGCCAATAGCTCAATCAGATATCTTCGCCCTAACTCAATCTTCATATGGCTCTGTACCTACCATATAAGTAAGGATCGGTAAATCTTACAAGGAGTTGCCTAAGTGCAGGATAGATAGGAAGTGTTGTTTTAATAGCTCAAACTGTGTAAAGTTCATCTTACCGTAAGGATTCCACTAATTGTCTTTGTTAGAGTGCGCTATGAAATTAAAGTGTAACCAGAAATTAGATCTACTTAATCTTTTGCGATTAACATTTTCATCCCTACTAGCAATATTAATCGTTTCAACTCTTATTATTACCGAACCAGTCTATGCCTATATAGATCCAGGCACAGGGAGTATGCTCCTTCAGTTCTTCTTGGCCATACTTTTAGGCTCCATATTTACGATAAAGAGATTTTGGTACAACATAGTTGCCTTTTTCTCACCTAAAAAAGATCCTGATTCTTCAAATAAATAAAACTATTATCTTCTCTGCATTATTTCATGAATGTTTTTGCTACCTCATCAACTAATCCAGAAATCTGTCAGCATCCTGGATCTTTTAGGGACCCGGCAGGATTTCTATATAAATTTGATGGCATTTTGTATCGACAGATAAATTCAGCAGGGGAACTGGATTACGATCACGCTAAAGAGAGTAATTTATATACTGAATTATTTAAAACTGGGCTCTTAATTCCACATGAAGAGGTTTCAAATGATCTTCAGTATGACAGTAATGCTTACAAGATTATTCGTCCTGAGTTAATTCCTTTTATCTCTTATCCTTATGAGTGGTGCTTTAGTCAGCTAAAAGAGGCGGCACTAACAACTCTTAGAGTGCAGAAAAAAGCTCTAGAACACAAAATGACCCTTAAGGACGCCTCCGCTTTTAATGTTCAGTTCTTAGGAAGTACTCCAATATTTATTGATGCCCTCTCTTTTGAGCGATACATACCAGGTAAACCTTGGTCTGCTTATCTCCAATTTTGTCAGCACTTTTTAATGCCCTTAGCTCTTATGTCATACCGAGGACCGGAGCTTCTAAGATTTTTTCAGAACAATATTGATGGCATCCCTCTTGAAGTTGGCACAAAGCTATTACCTTTAAAAAGTAGATTTAGATTCGGACTTCTAACCCATCTTTTTCTGCATAGATACTTTAAAGGAAAAACTAGTGTCGAAGGGAAACACCTGAAAGGTTCTAGTAGTAACTCTTCAATCGGTTCCTTTTCACTCAATTCGTTTTATGGACTAATCGATAGTCTTAAAAGCACTGTAAATTCTCTAGATCTAAAAATTCAAAGATCTACCTGGAATAACTATTACTCTGAAACCAACTACACTCCTGAAGCTATGTTGACCAAAGAGACCTTAGTTAAAGAGATGGCAAATAAGATTAAACCTAAGACTGTTTGGGATATTGGCGGTAATAACGGCAGGTTTAGTAATTTACTAGCTGCGAACACTAATCTATGTGTCTGCTTTGATTCGGATCCATGGTGTGTCGAATTAAATTATAGAAATTTATCTAAGAACAGCTCTAAAAACGTTCTGCCACTTTTTTTAGATGCCACAAATCCTACCCCTGCAATTGGATGGAACAGTAATGAAAGATCCTCTTTTTTTGAACGTGGGCCTGCCGATCTAACCCTAGCTCTTGCAGTGATTCATCATCTCCGTATTACTGGAGGGGCTCCATTTAGTACAATCGTCCAATTTTTCTCCCGATTCTCTAAGAACTTACTTATTGAATTTGTGCCAAAAGAAGATTCACAAGTTGTTCGTCTATTATCATCACGGACAGACATCTACTCTGACTATAATGAAAGTGAATTTCTTTCTGCGTTCAAGGAGAAATTTAAAGTGCTTGAGAGAAAAGAGATACCTCAGACAAAGCGTGTGCTTTTCTTAATGACAGCACTTTAGTGCAAATTACTATTCTATTTAAATAGCAACCCTTGGCCACTAAATGGAACATCCCTAAATGGAACAT
>CAZFXN010000029.1:6870-36196 GCA_964523015.1 uncultured Bdellovibrionales bacterium
CTAAATGGAACATCCCTAAATGGAACATAGTGAAGGCGAGATTTTTCAACACACCGATAGGCCTCTATCCCCTTTCTCATCCAGGTAGCTTCAGGAGTATAGGCAGTAGCGAATATAATAGCTCGAGCTAAACTTAGATCATTTCCAAAGTCACCTTGATGAACCTTAATCTCCGGTCCATGATTACGAATTCGATAGAGTAACTGTGGTACGTCTTGTGATTCTTTTGGTGGATTGGCCATGATGATAAGATTTGCAGTAGTATCAATACCTGCTTTAGCAACATCAGTAATAACTGCTATCTGAGCTTCTCCCCTACTAAAAGCTAGTACATTTTCATCTCTTGTTTTTGGTTTCATTGAGCCAGTACCAGTAATAACAACTGACTTTCCATTGTACTCTTTAAAGATCTTCTCAAAACGAGCATTGAAAGCGCGATTTAAATAATGAGCGTGTTCAGCAGAATGGGTATAAACAAGAATGCGTGCATCTTTACCAAGGATAGAAATGGTCCTTAGAGTTTCTTGAAAAAGAAACTCTTCTTTTGGATGATTAAACCAACTCCATCCCCTATCTGCTAGATCGTCTCTACAGTCATCTAGATATGCTTTAAAAACCTCTTTTCCTTTAGAAGAATCTTTTAGCTTGCCTAATAGCTCATCGCGTCGCTCAGGTTTATCAGTGTATGCATTTTTTATAAGCTCTATGATTGTTGGTGCTGTTAATACATGGCGATACCGAATTGGTGAACCCTCATTAACACTTCCACGATCTACTAAGTGTGGTTGGCCGGAAGCAAGCTTATCTGCAGCTTGAAGTAAAAAAGATCTTTCTAGATTTATTGGTCTTCTCTCCCTTCTTGCTTCAGAATCTCTCGGATCATAAAGCGCTTGTCGATAAGGGGCCTTTCCATTCGCTTCAGTTTTCCCTTCAGCTACCCTTATATCAAAGCGGGTAAACCCTATATTTCTAGCGATACAATCAAGAAAAGCTAATGTGCCCTGTGTTTCTAATCTACTAAATGAATCTCTTACATGCTCAAATGTTAATGCTGTATTAAATGCATTTCGATCTGCGAGTTTAAAAATTGCGTCCGTAAATGCCCTTGCATCATCTCTTGTTGCAAAACGAAAAGATGAAGGATTGCCACTTGTGATATAGCTTTTTTGTAATAGGTCACGCTCAGATCTTAAATTATTATCATTTAGATATCTGTAAAGCGATCTTGCTTTAATTTGTAACGCGGCCAATATCATTTCACGAGGAGCTAGTGATGGGATCAGGCTCCACTGTTTATCCTTATCTTTTTGTAGCCAAGCCTTATGAGAATCTGGATTGCTTATAATATCTCGTTGATGCCCTTGATGACCTTGACGACCCATCAGATTAACTCTGATATCTTCGATTTCGATATTATGCCGAGGTCCAACAACTCTAAAATAAGAGCAATCAACTTCCTCAACGAACCCTTTTTTTTCCTTATCAGTAATACGGGGCGTTGCTGAGATTGGATAATATCTAACACCCGCCTCTCTAAACTCTTTAAGAACTGGCACTAAAGGATATTTTCCTCGATGATCTTGAATCTCATCACAGACCACAGCTTTAAACGTTCTTGGAGTAACTCTCTTCTTTTCAAAATCATTACTAAGTGAATGTGGAGTTACAACATATAATAAAATATTCGGATCTTTATAGGCTTTTAGTCTTTGGATAGCTGTTTTACCAGTTAGATCGACTACCTGATCCGGTCGTAGATTAAGATACCCCAAAGCTCTACGGCTCCACTGATCTCCTAAAATTTGAGTGGGTACTGTAACAAGTGCTTTCTCTCCTGCAGAGAGAGTTTGATTTAGAATAGCTATTCCTAATAAAGTTTTTCCAACTCCCCCTGTTCCATCAAAAAGAACATTCTTTGATGGATTGGATAGAGCAACACAAACGGCTTCCATCTGACCAAGCCGGTACTCAAGTTTTTCTAAGCTTAATAAACTACTACCTGTATCTCTAAGAAAGAGCTCCCAAGAGCCTGGAACCCAGTGGGGAGTAAGGGGATCTTTTTGTATCTTATCGTTTAGATCTCTTTTTTCTTGGATCGGGACATATTCACTTGGGCAGGTTGGTCCGTAACATTTTTCTCGTAATAGATCTGATCTAATCTCTGGGGCTTTGGGGGTGTTACTATCAGAGAGATCTACATCTCCTGTCTTTACTGAGAAATCAGCTGCAGGGGACGTTGCTCGACGCTCGGCTCTCACTCTATCATCAGATGTATTTGGGATACTGCCACCACTCATTGATTATCTCTGCCTATTAGAAACTGCTTTAATATCTTTATGTTATGCCATAAATAATAATATTTGTGGCCTATAATTCAGGTAAAATTGGTGAAAAAAGATAAGTAAATCAACTACTATAGAAATTTTCAGGCTCAGATTCTGTTTCAGTAGTTTTCCACCGTCGATGCATCCAAAACCATCCTTCTGGGTAATTCTTAATCATATCTTGATAGTGCAGTGAAATTGTCTCTGTTATCTTTTCGATCTTCTCCTGTCTTGAAAGCATTTTTGAAGAATAGATCTCATTAAAATCACATTCAACAACATTCATTCTATACTTATTAAAAGCTAAGACCTGAAGAGAGCAAACAACAACTATACTTTCAGTTTCAAGTGCAGCTAAAGCGAGACTCTTGGTAGTTGCAGCTTTTCTCCCAAACCAATTAACAAATATGGCATGTCGACGTTTTACGTTTTGGTCAAAAAGCACTCCTACATCTCTACCCTTATTAATACCTTTTACTATCTCTCGGTAAGCTCCATTTCTTGCAATGACTTTATTTCCATGCATCTCTCTTATAGAATTCCACCATCGATCGAGAAGGGGTAATTTGAAATTTCTAACGATAAAAGAGAGGGGGTGTCCTAGTAGCGACATAGAGAAAGCCATTAACTCAAAGCTTCCTAGATGGCCTGTTGCTACCAAAATTCCCTTATTGGGTGCTCCTCTCTTAATTTCTCGGTATCTTTCTAAATAAGGAAATTCAAAATAATTTACGACCCAGCTACTATCTAATTTTGGAAGTCTAATAAAATCAGATATTATAATTCCAAGTGTTAAAAAATTCTTGGCGATGACATCTCTCTGCCATGTATTATTTTTATCAGGGAAAGCTAGATTCAAATTTTTAAGTGACACCTTGCGATAAGAAGGGGAAAAGAGGGTGGCAAGCCTCAGTGAAAAGGCAACTACATAGCAACGGAGTTGATAAGGGATCAAACCGAGCACCCCTAAAAGAAAGCGCACTAAACTATATATAATTAAATTGACCATCTAGATTGCTGAGATCTGTGTTAACTGCTATGAATTGAATCATTCTCCAATGATAAATACCTTAATCGATAACTTTTCTCAATCAGATACAGTGCCAGATACAGTGCCAGATACAGTGCCAGATCTAGACCAACTGCTCCTTATATTTACCTCTCTTATCACTAGGGTTGCGAATAAACTTGAGAGCAGGTCTTTTGATAACTCAATAGCTATAGAGACCTTCTCGAAAAAAATATTCCATGATTTAAGCTTAGATCTTTTTCCTTCCTATCTTCCTAGTAAGCTTCCCGAGAAAAGAGATGGCTTTAACTATAGAATTGATTCTGTAGAACAGATTCTAAAGACTCTCTTAAGAGAGAGTTTAGTATTGAATACTCTCTATGAAAGTAGCTTTCGAATATCAAATCAAGCAAACAGTGCTAATTTACAAAGTCTTAAAACAAAACAGAGAGATAAAGATGGGGTATTCTATACTCCGATTCATATCGTAGATAAGATACTAAGCTTAACAGTCCTATCTGTTCTTAAATCACAAAGCTTTAAGCGAAATCAGTTAACGATACTTGATCCTGCCTGTGGTGGTGGAATCTTTCTTACGCAAAGTAGTCATCATCTTTTGCAAAAAGACTTGGGCCTTCCTGTAGAGAAAATAATAGCTTTTCATTACGGAGTAGATAAAGATAGATTAGCTGTCCTTATCTCACGCCTCTCTCTTTTCATTGAAGGATTTTCTCATAGTGGCAATCCTGAGAAACTAGTTAATTGTTTAGTGAAAAATATCCTCTTTGGTAATAGCCTTATATCTAAAAAGGATCTTAAGGGTCTTGCATCACAAGGAACACATCTTGATTTCTTCGACTGGAATAATTCATTCTCTAAAGTAATGAAAGATGGAGGATTTCAAATCGTACTTGGGAATCCTCCGTATGGGATCTCTAGAGATGAAAAGATCTCTAAGATAGAGCTCGATATACTTAAAAATAAGTTTTCAAAAACGATCTCAGGAAAACCTAATAAATATATGCTCTTTTTATCATTAGGAATCTCCCTAACTAGGCACGATGGCTTATGTGGGATGATTGTTCCAAACTCTTGGCTTGGCATTAAAAGTGGGGAGCTATTAAGAAAGAAGATAATTGAGGAAAAAATCTTAAAAAAACTTCTCTTATTTGAAGACCGCGTCTTTCAAGATCCATCTCTTGAAGCTGTAATAGTAATCATCGAGAAAGATACAGAGAAAAATAAAGAGCAATCCGAGTTCATTTTGGAGAGATATAAAAACGGTCAAGACTTAGAACCTAAAGAGAGGACCACTATTCCACTTACCGCATGTACTCGTAGCAGATCATTTTTAATACCTACCAAGTGGTCGATTAAGATCGAGCGATTAATCAGTGATATATTTAATTCTTCTATTCTTATGGGTAATAACTCTTCTCCATTTATCCCAAGGATCGCACTTCAAGCGTATGCCAAAGGAAAGGGATCGCCTCCTCAATCTTTAAAAGATATAAGAGAGAGAATTTATGATGAGGCTCCTAAAAAAAGTGAAGATGCTGTTCCATATCTTGATGGAGAATCAGTAGGTAGATTCTCTCTATCATGGAATCAAAAATACTTACGTCATGGTCCGTTTCTAGCAGATCCTCAACCACTAGAGAGATTTATCACTCCCCGTGTTTTATTAAGAGAGATAATCAAACCACTCCCTAATGTTTTACTTGCTACCTATACTGATCAACCTTTTTTGTATAACAAATCTATCCTTCATATTTTACCAAAAGATCCTCTACTAGATCCTAATGCTTTGATCGCTTTAACTGGGATCTTAAACTCGCCTTTAGGATCCTTTATTATTCTTTATACTGGTAGAAAATCACAACGAAAAATATTTCCAAAGATTGTGAATGATGATCTCAAGGACTTTCCTATTCCAGTTGATTTTTTAAAGAATATGGATGCCGTAACGTCAGTGACAATGAAACTATTTGATACAACCTCACCTAATGTAATTGATGAGCATTTAACAGCAGAGCAGGAACTTTTAAGAGTAGTCTCTGATATCTATAAATTAAGCAGCAATTCCAGATCCTTTCTAAATGAGTTTTTGGGCCCTTCTTCCAAGAGTTTTGAAATGACTCTAGGCGGTGTATAGTTATAATCTATGATCCACGATCACTCTAATACTATAACGCTCAAAGTTTCAGGCATGACCTGTGGGAACTGTGCTCTTAAGGTTGAAGAGACTCTAAAGGAACTTGGACTAGGTAGTGTTAAGGTAGATCATTCTATTGGTAAAGCAAGTTTTCAAAATAATAATCACCTTATAATCTCAGATGTCATCTCGTCATTAAAATCAGTGGGCTATCCAGCATCTCAACTGAAAGCAGGTCAAGAGCACCAAGGTGGTCTGTTCTCCTCAATTGAATTTAAGTTTTATTTCTGTTTGGTTTTTACTGCGCCACTACTTGCTCATATGGTCTTTAACTACCACCTCTTACACAACCCCTACTTTCAGTTGGCGCTTTGTATTCCTGTTTTTATTGTTGGCTTTATTCATTTTGGTAGTAGTGCCCTTGGTTCTCTAAAAAGACTCACTCCCAATATGGATGTGTTAATCTTTGTCGGATCTAGTGCCGCCTTTATTTATAGTTTAATTGGAACCGTATTTAATTTAGGACCGAATTATCTTTTTTATGAGACTGGCGCGACCATCATAACGCTCGTGCTCATGGGAAACCTGCTCGAACATAAAGCTCTAAAGAAAACAACTAGCTCAATTGAGGATCTTCATTCTCTAAAACCAACTAGAGCTAGAAGAGCGTTATCATCAGGTAATAGCGAAGAGATTCAATACGACGATATTAATGTATCTGATATATTGATTGTAAGTAATGGAGAGCAGATTCCAGTTGATGGAGTGATCATATCGGGCAGTGGAGAGATCGATGAGTCGATGATCACTGGCGAAAGTCTTCCTGTAATAAAAAAAGAGGGGGATAAGATTGTAGGATCTACAATCCTTAGGTCAGGCTCTATTAAAATGAAGGTGGTAAGCGCTGGAGACGATACTATTCTAGCTTCAATTATCAGACTTGTTGAAGATGCCCTTTCTACTAAACCAAAAATTCACGAATTTGCCGACAAGGTAAGTAGTGTGTTTGTTCCCGTTGTTATTCTTATCTCTCTTTTTACATTTGCTTTGTCTATCGGGTATCTCTCTTTGTCGTTTTCAGAATCTATGATGCGAGCAATAGCCATACTTGTTATTGCCTGTCCATGCGCTATGGGACTAGCTACTCCGACTGCCGTTGTGGTTTCAATTGGCAATGCGGCTAAGTATGGAATCCTAGTAAAGGGGGGCAAGGCTCTTGAGCTACTGGCTGGAGTACAAACAGTTATCTTTGATAAAACTGGAACCCTTACAACTGGAAATTTTAGGATTTCAAAATTAGAAAGCTTTAATGAAGCTGAAGCAACAATTAAATCGATAATTGTTGCCCTGGAGCAACATTCAACTCATCCGATATCTCATTCACTCCTAAAAGAATTCTCTAATATCTCACCATTTATACTAAATGAAGTCATCGAAACTCCAGGGAAAGGAATAAGTGGCAAGGATAATCAGGGAAATGTTTTTACCATCGGCGCAGGCAGGCATTTAGCAAAGGACATAATCCACCATGATAATTTAGTATTACTCAAAGGCACAGAGGTAATTGCATCAATACAGATTGAAGATGAGATTAGAGCCGATGCGGCAAAAGCCGTTACCTTTTTTAAAGAGCGGGGTGTTAGATGTTTAATATTAAGTGGTGACAGCAAAGCTAAATGTAAAATTGTTGCAGATAAGATAGGAATTAGTGAAATTATCTCTGAGCAAACTCCTGATCAGAAACTTAAATTTATTAAGGAACAATCTAAAACAGGAACTGTTGCCTTTGTTGGTGATGGCATCAATGATGCTCCTGCTCTAGCTCAAGCAACAGTAGGAATCTCACTTAGTTCAGCAACTGAAGCTGCAATGCAGTCATCTCAAGTTGTACTTTTACAGAACGATCTAGGTTCACTTATCTCATCATTTAAAATAGCCGACCGGACGCTTAGGACAATTAAGCAAAATCTATTCTGGGCCCTAGCCTATAATGTTGTTGCGATTCCTATGGCCGCGGCTGGATTTCTAAGTCCAATGCTAGGAGCTCTATCTATGGCATTTTCTGATGTTGTGGTAATAGCCAATTCACTAAAGTTAAAGTTGATTTCAAAGATCTAAATTAATGAAAATTCTAAAGAGCAAGACATTCTGGTTTACCTTAGTAAGCATCGTTATAGTCGTTGCCGTCTTTCGATATTTATTTCAACACATCTCCCCATCTGATGTTATTGAAGTTATCAGAAACGTAGATCGCCGAGCATTGATTATTTTTTTAATCCTCTCATTCGCCATGAGTGTGTTTAGAACTTGGCGATATCTATTACTTCTAGGATTAGCTGGATACCGACCACCTAAGTTTTCACTCTTCTTAACTGTACTTGCTAGAAACTGCACATCCGACCTATTGCCCGCTCGAATTGGCACTCTAAGTTATATTTTTATAGTTACTACCAGATTAGGAATTCCAATAGCTCCGGCCACATCAAGTTTTGCTCTAGCAATGTTGTTTGATGTTGTTGGTCTAGCTCCGCTAATTCTACTAGCTGCTCTATTTGCTGGAGCTGAGAGCGTGATTCCAACTTGGGCTTTGATTGTGGGGGCTATCATCTTAGCTATAATTCCTTTAGGGATTCTTTATGCCTTTACATTTACGATTGATTTTACAAAGCAAAAATTAAAACTTCTTTCAATGATATCAAATGAGAAAAAGGAAAGTTTAATTGCTAACTTAGAAAATATAAAAGCAGATCTGATTAAAATAAGGGAAGCCAACGTTTTTACCCCAATCTTGATTCTCTCAGTACTTATCAGAGTTACTAAATATGCTGCGCTTTACTTCTTTCTTTATGGTCTTCTTGTCTCGTTTGGGTACACATTCTCTGATCTAAATCCAGCTAAAGCATTTTTAGGAATCTGCGCCTCAGAGTTATCAGCAAGCCTTCCTATCTCAGGCATTGCAGGATTTGGACTTTATCAAGGAACCTGGTCAGCAATATTTGAATACTTAGGATTCCCTGGTGACATTGCAAAGCTCACTAGTATCTCTCATCATTTATTTACTCAAGCTTACGGTTATGGATTAGGTATTGCCGCATTCTTTCTACTCCTCTTACCGTATTTTAAAACAGAAGATGCTCTTGATGAAACTTCCAAGTTACAGTTTAGAAAATTTAAATTCTACTTTAACTCTACAGGATTTATAACTGCTGTCGCTGCTATAATATTTTTCATTATCAGCACTACTCCAGTTAAAATTAATGCTAAGACGCATGAAGTAAAGGAATACCTACCTCCAAATGGGGTAGCATCTTTGAGTATTGATAAAGATATAGTTTTTGATTCTAACAGATCAGGATCTTTTGGAATCTATTCAATTAACACAAAGACCTTAAAGATCGTTCCAATCGTAGACTCTACTCAACATGAAATGTATCCAGATCCATCTTCAGATGGGAAATTTATAGCTTACTCAAAAGCCCTATCGACCTCTCGTCTCTCTCCATCACAGATTTGGATCTATGAAGTAGGAACTCAAAAAAACTCCCTGATCAATAAAGATGGTGTCGCCCCGCAATTTAGCGCAGATGGTAAAACGATTTATTTTGAGCGAAATCGCCGTAAAGTTATGGCCATAAATATTGATGGATCAAACGAGAGAGAGATCTTTCCACTAACTCGCAAAAACATGAAAGGATATCAAGTTGTAAAACCGCGCGTTTCACCAGATGGCAAGTACGTTTCCTTTAGTAGTGATAAAAAAGGGGCCTGGAATGCTTGGGCGGCAGATCTAAACTCTAAAAAATTATTTCATATCGGCAAAGGGTGTGAACCAACCTGGATGCCAGATAGTAACTCTGTAGTCTGGATTATTAAATCTGGAGCAAAAGAGGGGTCCGGGATTTTTTCTAAAAAAATTGATGGAGATACTGTCATTGAGGTTCAGGATGCTGGAAAGCCACAAGGTCATGAATATTTTCCATATGCATCGAAAGATCAAAAATGGCTACTTTATGGTGCTGCACCACCAGGCCAACACTCCCACATTGAAGACAACTACAATCTCTTCGCAAAAGATCGAATCTCTAATGAAGTCTTTCGCTTAACTTTTGACACTTTTACAGATCGGTGGCCAAAATTTATTAATAAAAATTAACTTCTTTCTAAACTTACTCTTTGAACTTACTATAAACATAATTATGGAGCCCTTCTGGAACATACCGATATTCATAAAATAGAGATGCAGAATAAGACCATTTACCTGGTTGGAACTGCACATGTCAGTAAATCAAGTGTGGTTTTAGTTGAAGAAGCAATCAAAAACATACTCCCTGATACTGTGGCTGTTGAGCTTTGCAAATCTCGGTATGACTCCCTTAAAGATCCTGAAAGATGGAAAAAGACAGATATCATTTCTATTATTAAAAGCGGCAAAGCGTATCTCCTTATGGCTCAGCTACTTCTCTCTGCATTTCAAAAAAAGATCGGAAAGAATTTGGAGATAACTCCTGGGGCCGAGATGCTTAAAGCTATTGAAATATCCAACGCAAATAATTTAGAGATTGTTTTAGCAGATCGAGAAATTAGAACTACTCTTAGGCGAGCCTGGTCATCACTTGGATTCTGGTCAAGCATTAAACTTCTAAGCTCCGTCCTTACCGGTATGTTTTCTGATCATACGATCACAGAGGAGGAGATAGAAAAACTAAAATCCAAAGACATGCTACAAAGCATGATTGTTGAGCTAGGACAAACACTCCCTGAAGTTCAGATTGCCCTAATAGATGAGCGAGATCGGTACCTCGCTGGTAAAATAGCACAAGCACCCGGATCCAAAATCGTGGCAGTAGTTGGAGCAGGGCACGTTCCTGGAATTACAAAATACATTAATCAAGATATTGACCTTTCTGAACTAGATAAGGAGCCACCAAAGTCTACTACTTCAAAAATAATAACCTGGGGTGTCCCGATATTTTTGGTGGCAGTACTCGTTTACGGATTTTTTGTTGGAGGATCGAATACCAGTATCGAGATGATTACCTCCTGGATTATTATTACCGGATTTTTTGCTGGACTTGGTGCTCTTGCTGCTATGGCACATCCAATAACGATACTATCAGCAGCTATAGCTGCCCCGATTACAACAATCCATCCTCTTATTGCTGCTGGCTGGGTCGCTGGCATAGTAGAAGCAATGATAAGAAAACCTAAGGTATCCGACCTTGAAAATATCGGTGAAGATCTAAGCACTGTAAAAGGTCTCTGGAATAATAGACTAAGTCGCATCCTTCTAATTATTGCCTTTACAAACATTGGTGGTATGATCGGAATGTTTGTAGGAGTACCCTTTGTAGCATCACTAATATGAGCAAAACAGAAACAATAGAACAGAAAGCGAATGCTCCAAGCTCATCTTTGGCTTTAGGAGATTTCTACGCTTTTTTGGGGATTATTCTTGGTGGTCTTAGCGGAATTTTAATCTCAGTTCCTATCTCTTTTTCTTTAATGGAAAGTGGATCTTCTAGCGCATCGCTGGCCGGTGCTTTAATATCACCTTTATTTGGATTAATTGGCCTTAGGGTTGGATATCTAAGAAGGCATAGTCGTTTGTTTTTTTACACTAGCTTTCTGACAGTGCTACTTCTCTCCACAATGCTAGGATTCTCTTTTGTTGAAACTGCTCCACATCCTTAGAACATCCTTAGACAAATATTAGCTTTTTCGGTGCAATTTGATTGAATTTTTCAAATCTGATAGATTGCCATCTCATATTTCGTCCCATATTTCGTCCCATATTTTACCCCCATATTTTTTGATACTGTTATCTGATAGTTCAAGAAGATGAAAGCTAATGGCAAGAAAGGCTCAAGAAAAAGAAGGCTGATGGAAAAGAAGGCTGATAACATTATTGCCTACGCCAAAATGATTGTAGGCCTTGAGGCTGAAGCGGTGAACTATGTCGCTGGATTGATAGACTCTTCTTTTGAGGATGCAGTAAAGGCGATATTGGCCGTTCAGTCAACCGGTCGGGTGATAGTTTCAGGAATTGGAAAGGCCGGATTTATCGGAATGAAGATCTCGGCAACGCTAGCAAGTACTGGAACTCGATCTTTTTTTCTCCATCCTGCTGAAGCAATTCATGGTGACCTTGGTCGATACAGCAAAGATGATCTAGTTATTATTCTTTCTAACTCAGGCGAAACACCTGAGATCTTAAAAATTGTGCCGGCGATTAAAAGAGTTGGGTGCCCAGTAATTAGTATCACCGGAAGTAAAACCTCTAGCCTTGCAAAACATAGTGACATCGCTATTTCAATCGGAGAACTTGCTGAGGCTGGCCCTTTGGGCTTAGCACCTACAACGAGCACAACTGCGATGCTAGCGATTGGCGATGCTCTAGCAATGGCTGTTTTAAATCAACGCGGATTAACTAAGGAAGAGTTCGCTTTTTACCATCCAGGTGGATCCTTAGGCAGGAAACTAATGACTGTTTCTGAGCTTATGCGACGTGGTGAAGAGAACGCAGTAGCTAAGGAGAGCATGCTAACAAAGGATGTAATACATCTAATTACAGTTACTAAAGGTCGACCTGGTGCAGCTGCCATTGTTAATGAGGCCGGAAAGCTTGTAGGTGTCTTTACTGATGGAAACCTCAGACGTTGCCTTGATGATGGCAGCGACTTTTTAAGTAAACCTGTCTCAAACTATATGGGCAAGAATCCTAAAACTTGTACCCCGGATCAACTTATCGAAGAGGCTTTACGTATAATGAGTCAATTTAAGATTGATCAGATAATAGTAGTTGCGAATGACAGACCGTTAGGTACTCTCGATATTCAAGATATAGTTGCGATTACTTGATGTGGCCACTTGAGCTGATTGATTTTCCAATTTCTCTCACCACTTCTTCTACTTCAAGAGCCAGAGAACTCGCGGCCATCTGCTGACCAAATCTTATGGTTACCTGATACGGAATTTTTTTTGGAATCTTCCAAAAAGCTTTATTATCACTGAAACTAAAAATACTTCCCCACATTCGATCTATATAAGTAGGAAGGATCGGATCGCTTGATCCTTTCATTATAGACTCAAATCCATTTTTAAATGGGAGCATCTCTCCTGTTCTCGTAATCCCACCTTCAGCAAATATTCCAACCAGCTCTCCTTGATCTATAAGCTCACGTGCGTACTGCAAAGAGCGAATTACCGCGTCTTTGCCATCTTTACCATCTATGGGGATGGCTTTAATCCGTTTTGCCAAAAAATTAATCAATGGCATCTCATAAATCGGGCGATACATAAGAAATCTGACCGGACGATCCAGGCTAGCTAAAAGAAGTGATGCATCAATGAACGAAACATGATTTGAAACTATCAGACCACCTCTACCTTTTGGAATATTTTCGATTCCTTCCACAGTTACCCGATAGATAGTGTGAGTTAGAGTCCAGTTTATACACCTTAAAAAAACTTCAGGTAAAACTGTCAGAATATAAACGGTGACAAATAGAGTTAAAATGCCAGCAAAGATAAATAATGTGGAAGATCTGTATCCAAAATAACCAGAGAAGATAGACAGGACTAATGATGCAGCAATTACACCAGCCATCGAAAGGAAATTCCCTGCTGCAATATAAGCACCTCTCTCCTTTGCTGGACTGGCCTTCTGTAAGAAAGCATTGAGTGGAACGATGTAAAAACCTCCACTTAATCCTATAACAAACATTCCAAAATAAACCCACCAAAGAGGAGCTTGAAAAAAACCTAAGAGAATTGCAAATAATCCCATTCCAACTGTGCCAATCGGGACAAGACCAAGCTCAACTTTACCTTCAGATACCTTGCCAGCAAGGATACTTCCTAGCCCTATGCCTACTCCAAGTGCGGCGATTAGATAAGACTTAGCTGATTCAGACTCAATCCCAATCTCTCCAGCATAAAGAAAGATATTTAACTGAAAAAGAGCACCTAAAAACCAAAAGTATGAAATGGCCATAACAGTTAAAGATATCTCTCTATCTTTCCAGATCGCTTTAAATGAATGCCAAATATCGTGAAACGGACTTAGGTGAAGCTTAGCATTACTCCTGGCTGGTGGAGAACGTTTCATAAACAGGCTGGCAACAAGGCCGAACAGCGCGACTAACACTAATATCACTGCCGGTGCTATATATCCTTTATCTGAACGTGAGAGAATCTCTCCACTTAATGCAGTGCCAGCAATAATCGCTACAAAAGTACCAAACTGAAGATATCCATTCCCTTTAGAAAGTGAGTCCTCATCTAATATCTCCGGTAAAATACCATACTTTCCTGGACTAAATAATGCACTCTGAAGACCCATAAAAAAAAGAACAATGAAAAGAGCAGTGATGTTTGTGGCAATAACAAAGTATGCGGCAACACACATTACTATCACCTCCATAAATTTAGTAAGTTGCATGACTTTCGACTTACTGAATTTATCCGACAAAAATCCGGCATACGAAGAGAACAGCACATACGGAAGTACCAGCATGGCTCCAGCAAGGCTAAGATATTTAGCTTGACTCTCTGGGCTAATCCCACTTCCGACAACTAAAAGAGAAATTAGGACCTTAAAAAAATTATCATTAAAGGCACCAAGAAACTGGGTGACAAATAGCGCTCGAAATGTCGCTCCTTTGCAATTTTGAATCATCGACTCAAAGTAGCAGAGAAAATTTAACAAACACAGAGAAGAACTCTAGTTTTATTCGAACCATTCATTTTTATTATCAAAAGTCCTTGCCGGGAGGGTTGAGGAGAGACGGAAAGAAGGAGAGAGGGGCTCTGGCACGAAGACAGTATGGATTCAGTCAGCTAGTAATTATTCGTATCTATAAAATTCGAGGGCTTCTATTTTGACACCTAATTTGAACCGTATCATTAAGAGATCCTTTTAAGGGTCGATATCCTAATGAATCGAATTAAATAGTTAGCTCGATTTTTGTAATAAACCTTGGGTTGTTAAGGGTTCTGTTGAGTAGGGTTGTAAAGATGAAGATTGATAATATCATTAATCGTGGCTTAGATAACGCTTCAAAGAGTTTAGCAGATTCCTTTAGGAAATTAAGTAGTGGTAAACGCATAGACAAAGCATCTGATGATCCTGCTGGATTAGCGTTAGCAGCAAAATTAAACGTCGAAACTAGAATTTTATCTAAAGGTAGTGACAATATTAGTTATGGTCAATCAGCAATCAATATTGCCGATAGCGCACTTCAACAAGTTGGAGAGATTGATCAAAGACTTGCTGAATTAGCAACGCAATCTGCTAATGGAACCCTAAGTGATGGTCAGAGAGTTTCTCTTAACCAGGAATTTCAAGCTCTCTCACAACAAAAAGATCAGATAGTTGCGAACACTACATTTAATGACACTCAGTTATTAAACAATGAAACATCTGTAGCTATAGAAACTGGGAGTGGAACTCCTATTAATGTTGATTTTGGATCAGTGACTTCAACGGCAGGACTAGATATCTCAACACAAGCTGGCGCAAAGGCTGTACTAGATCAAGTAAGTGCAAATATAGATTCAGTGACACAGGCTAGAGCTGACTTAGGTGCGGCTGATAGTCGATTAAGTAGTGCTAAAAGTTCTGTAGAATCAAGAATTTTGGGAAATCAACAAGCTGAATCAACTATTAGAGATGTAGATGTAGCACAAGAAACAGCTAGTTTGCTAACAGCTAAGATACGCCAACAAGCAAACGTAGCATTGGCAGCACAGAGTAAAATATCAAAAGGCTCCGTCCTTGATCTGTTAGGATAGAGTTATTAGGAATGGATCGCTATGGCGATTTCAAAAATAAATGATCAGCTAAGTATATCTAGTCGTAATAATGTATCTACTGAAAGATCGAGTGTCTCAAAGCGTTCATTAGTAGAGTTAGAGCAGCGATCTCGCTCAACCAATCGAGGCGATGCCGTAAGTATAAAAGGGCTAGTAGACACTGCCAATGCAGCCATAAGTGAAATCGGAGAACTAAGAGAAAAGCAACTCTCTCTAGCAGAAGAAGCAGAGTTTGCAAACGACTCTACAAAAAACACTCTAGAGAGTAAAATTAACGAGCTGCAGGATGAAATTGAGCGAATAGCCGGAGCTGCCACCTATAATGGTCAAAATGCCTTAGCTGGTGGCACTTTTACTGTAAGTGATTCAGGCAATAATTATAGTAAAGTTGTTGGATTAGCGGATGCTTCACAATTACAAACAGATTATGGGGTATCCCTTCAAGGAACTACTGGAACTATTAGAGCGATTTCAAATTTATCAGATGCCGTTTATGGAGCGAGGATAGCTGACGATAACTCTGCATCTGGTGCAACTCAATCAGCAGATATTATTAGTGAACTAAGCAAAGAGTCGTCTAGCCCAGAAGCGACAAGTAGCATTAGTAACAGCAAGCCACTTTCTGAAATTTCATCTGGTATCGTTCAGGAGCTAGTTAGTGCCACTCAAGATAGCAGAACCTTAAGTGTTGAGTTAATTGATAAAAATGCCATTAGCTCTTTTGCTAAAGAGCCACCAGTAGATGAACTAGATCCATCTCAACAAAAAAAGCTTATAGATAAGATAATCTAATAACCAACTAAAAATTGTAAGAAACTTCTAGGAATTATAGCCGATTAGTTCTGGCTATGAGAAGTAATGTTAAAAACATTTCGGCGATAAAAGGGTATTCCTTAACTGAGGTACTAATAGGTATTGCGATATCATCTATTCTATTCTCAATGTCGATCCCCTCTCTTTCGGAAATTAACACCCTAAGATTCCTAAAACACGAATCCCACAAGGTAAAGCATGAGCTAGAAGATGTCTTAGTAAAAGCACAGATCGAAAATACTGATCATGAAGTTATCATTACACAAACATCAATTACTTCTTTTCAAAAAGGCAACCCTTTGCCATTTTTTGAATACAATTTTCCCAAAAAAATACAGACTGACCTTAGGACTCCATTAAAAGTTTCATTATATAAATCAGGCGTTGCCTCACCAACAACTATCACTCTTAAAAGTGGTGCTACTACTTGTAAGATTAAAATCTCACTAAGAGGAAGAGTTACAGTATTATGTTAGGAGATATTGGTAGCGCACTTTTAGAATCTCTAATCTCTCTTACCATACTTTCAATCGGAGGAGTCTCCCTAATTAAACTAAATGTGGCATTAGTAAATAAAATGGCAAAAATGCATCAAGCCTCAGCTATTCATATGAATAAAATAGATCCTTTGAACCACTCAGCTTGTAAAGCAATTACGATTGCAAGTAATGAAACAATAATACGTTGCAAAAATACCAGTAAAGGAACGAAAAGTTTTATCTACTACCTTAAATAGCATGAAGAAAGAAAGAGTATGAAGGGGATAAAGTATGCAGGAGAAAAAAGATGAAGAGCGAAAAAGCACAAAGCATCCTTGAGATATTAGTAGCTATGTCTATTTCAATTCCCATTTTAGCAGGTATTACAAGTGTTGCTACAAATGTTGCGAAATCCCTTATAAAAATAAAAAGTGAAAGTAGTAACCTATATGCCGTTAGTAAAATAGGAACACAAATTTCAACTTTGGTTGATGAGGTAGATCAGCAGAGATTAAACTTACCGCCAAGAATACATAAGAATGGCAAGATAACTTATCTAAATGGCAAAACTAATCCGATATCACTTAGAACAGACCTGCTAAAACCTTCTATCTTATCAGATGCCATTACATCCATCTCTCTTTTTGGAATTGAGGCATTGGACGTAGAAAAGGTAGATATATCTGGAACTCTAAAGATCTATTATGTCTGTAAAAAATTCTCTTTAATTCCAACTGCTGTCGCAGTTAATTCAGTAAATATTCTATCTTCAGAAACATTTATCGGCCTTACTACTACTGGCATTATAGAATTTATAGGAACTGCCACAAACTGGGGCAGTTTAACTACAAAGAAATGTTATGTATTCTCTTTAACTGAGATAGATGGAATGATCAGCAGTGTAAAACCTGTAGATACTACTCCATTTGTTCATACGATATTTCCTGCTCAGAGACTCTATACTTTATACATAGATAGTGGAGGAAGATTTCGATATCTTGGGCATCGAGGATCGTTAAACATAGAGAATCAACCTATACTAGAAGGGATCGACTCTCTTAGGCTATCTTACTTATTGCACCCTAGTCCTGATTTTATCGGGCTAAAGACCACGCTTCGTCTCATTAGTAATAATTCTGATTACCGCTTTAGTAAAATCTCAAGACTTAGCCGCCAAAATTCTCTTAATATTTTACTTAATTGATCATGAAACAACATACTGGAATTATTTTACCATCAACGATGATAATACTCTCTATAATATCTCTATTAGTTGCGGTGGGAACTTATGCTTGTGTTAGAACTTCGACACGTTGGCAGAGTAAAATTCATTCAGAATCTCATATCTCCTTATTAAACAATTCTCTGGTTAAATCCAAGCAAAATTCATTAAGTAGTGCTTCTAATATTGGTTGCAAAAGCGAAGTCGAAACCTCAAATAAATTAACCTTCAAAAAGGCAATCTGCTCGCAACTTCCTACAACACAAACTCTCATAGATTTTTATGAGATAAGTAAAGAATTGATTAACTGTCCACATAAAAAATTATCACCCTATTTTTATACTAATACAGGATTATCAATTAGTGAGGGTTCGATCATCTCCCCTCTTTTATGCAAGAACCTCCCTTTGACATCTGATCCTGTTATATTACTTGAAGGGAACCTAGATCTTAGTGATCCCTTAAGCCCATTAGGCCCATTAGAGATTTCAAAGTCACTCTTTGCCACCGGCTATATCTCCTCTACTCAGCCGTTAATCATAAAAAATAACATAAATATTATCGCAGGTGGGGATATAATCTTAAATAACATTGCAACGGATCCTTTGATGAACCTTACTCTTACTCTTACTCTTACTTCAAGAACTGGGGAGGTTTCCTTTGTAAGTACGACACCAGGAATTAAGGTTTTCTGTAATGGAAAATCAATATCGTGTCCCAGTGCAGGAGGATTAGGATTAGATCCTACCTGGATACCGATGCGTTACTCTCAAACGATTGGTCTCTATTAAAGATTAGAATTAGTTACCTAACTGCTGAGTTTTTACTACTTGTAAACTCTTGTAAGCTTGCTTTGCTTTCTTTGCAGCTTTTTTAAGATTTAGAAATGTAGGAGATTTTTTTGCCTTTGTAGCAGCTTTTTTTGCCGCTAACATCTTTGCAGATAAGGCTTCAAGCGAAACACCGAGAGCTTCACTATTTGAATGAAGACTGAGAATTGACTCCTCTAAAGCTGAATTAATATGAGTTAACATAACAACCTGTGTTTGAAGAGTCGCATTGTTCATCGCAATCGCACCGTTATTATCAAGACATAATGAAAGCTGAGAATTAGTTACAATATGAGCAGCCTGTTCATCAAGAAGTGCAAGCTCAGCTGCATCTTTGGCAATAAGCGCATCTACTAGTTCTTGCTGAAGAGTAACTATTTCGTTATTACAGGTAAGAAGCTCACTTTCTAATTCAACTATCTCAGCTTGGAGTTGTACAATTAAAGCATTTTGAGCAGCGCAAACTTGCATTGCTTGTATAGATTGTATTTGAGGAGAGGTTCTAGCGTATGCAAAAGTTGTTAATACAAGTGAGATAACTAAACTGTTCATTATATATCCTAACGTCCTCATAAAGCCCCTGCCTTTAAACTGCTTTGAAAATAGCATCTTTCAGTTATCCACATATCAAGAGATCCCTTAGTATTGACTCTAGTGCTTTGATGAAATGGTATTCCTGCTTATTTCAAATAAGAATTATTCGTAGTATAGCAGTTGTAATAGGATAGAATTGAAGCCTTTTAAACTTGAGTTATGGCCCTAAACGTCACCCCTTTTTTAAAACTATACGCGAACTACCGTTCCTTACTTTTAAAAAAGCAGGGTTCTACACGAGCTACTCTTAAAACTACTCAAGAAAATGAGCTGCTAAAATTAGTATCAACTGCCTCTAACACTAGATTTGGCAAGGACCATAACTTTTCAAAGATAAAGTCAGTCTTAGATTATCAAAAAAATGTGCCATTAAGACGATACGAAGAGATGTGGGAGGAGTATTGGAAAAATGATTTTCCGAATCTTGATAATTGCTCTTGGCCTGGGAAAATTCCCTTTTTTACCTTAAGCTCTGGAACCACATCCGGAGCAACCAAGTATATTCCGTATACTAAAGAGATAATGAACTCTACTACGAAGGCTGGGGTGGATCTGCTTGTCCATCACGTTCTTAATAGACCAAAGAGTCAGATCCTTGGTGGAAAAAGTTTTATACTTACTGGCAGCACCGAACTAAATGAATACGCTCCAAATGTAATTGGTGGTGACATGTCTGGGATCTGCATGAAGATGATGCCTAAGTGGGCTAGAAGTAGATCATATCCACCAACAGAAGTAAGTGGGATAAAAAGTTGGGAACAGATGATCGATTCCTTTGCTGAGAGATCTCTATCTGCGGATATTAGATCCCTAAACGGAGCGCCTAGTTGGATGCTTCTCTTTTTAGATAAGTTACAGAAGTTAAGACCTGAGAGTGATGGTAAATTAGCAGCTCTTTATCCAAATCTAGAGATGCTCGTTCATGGCGGAATGAGCTTTGCTCCATATAAAAAGATCTACGATCAATTACTTGAGGGAAGTAATGCAGAAACCAGAGAGGTTTATCCAGCTAGTGAAGGTTTTATTGCTGTTCAAGATCAAGGATACAATGAGGGAATGCGCTTGATCATTGATCACGGAATATTTTATGAGTTTATTCCTTTTGAAGAACTAGGAAGCTCCAATCCGACAAGACATTGGATCGGCAATGTTGAAAAAGACATTGATTATGCAGTTGTCTTAACAACTCGAGCAGGTCTTTGGTCTTACATCATCGGAGATCTTGTTCGTTTTATCGAGATAACTCCACCTAGGCTTTTTATGACTGGCAGAACTTCTTATATGCTTTCTGCCGTTGGAGAGCATCTGATCGGTGAAGAGATTGATAAGTGTATTTTGTCCGCGGCAGAAGAAACAAAACTTCAAATATCAGAATATTCTGTTGGTGCAGTATTCCCAAAATCAAATGCTGAGCTTGTTGGACATAAATACGTAATAGAATTTACTAATGACTCTATTTCTGAAGAAAAACAGCAACTATTTATGAAATCTCTTGATAAAAAACTACAAGACATTAATGAAGATTACGCTGCTCATCGAAAGAATGAGTATGGCCTTTATCCACCAGCACTTTTAGTAGCCAGAAAGAATGCATTTAACGAATGGATGAGAAGCCGTGGCAAACATGGTGGGCAAAATAAAGTTCCGCGGGTTATTACAAAGGATGAGATCTTTAAAGATCTATTAGATTTTGTTTCAAAGTATAATCAGAATTAAAAAATAGAGCTAAGAAACAGAGACAAAAAAGGACGGATTAGAGAGGTAAGATTAAACCTTTAAAATTTATGAGTTTCGGTGACCTGGCCTTAAGGGAGGGCTTCCTTAAGACCAAGTCCTTGCCGAAACATCCAGTTCGATCGTCATAACCCGGGGAACGAGCCTGACGAACTACCCTCTACCTAGGTGGCTCTCTGACTAACAGCAAAGCCAACTAGGAGATGTGGATCACCCCCTTTTCAACCCCCGACGATCGAACAGGTTCAGACCGGTCAACACGCTCATGGTTGGAGGTTCTCCCTTAGGGATGACTTCCATCTTTCCAACTCCTGAAGGTCACAGATGCCCTAGTCAGAAACAGGAAGTCTTCTTTTGTTGAGATGCTTCAGGTATGGGCACAAAAGAGGGTGATTTCCATCTTCTGTACCCACAAGCCAAAATCAACTCATAAAACCAACATCTCACCTCTCTGCAATTTCGGTTAAAGATAACCTAAAATTGGCAGAAAGATTAGTAATAGTGATACTGCTCAAGATAGAGATACTACGAATTGAAAACATATCAAAGGATAATTTTTGTGGATAAATTTTGTTTAGTAGCGCGGTAAAATAGAAACCTATAATATGGCTGACATGAATTATATCTGGCCTATTTTTCTAACTTTTATTCAGCTTTTGCTATTTGCGGTTACTCCTCTTTTACACCTAAGGCTCGGATTAATCCTGCATGCCATTGTCCGTAAAACCCGCAAAAATGAGGACTGCGCGGATCCGAACCTGTCTGAAGTTTACTTTCCTGGCCTTCTTGTTTTTCTAGTCGCAACCTTCTCTTTAAAATGTCTAGGTCTTTCCTGGCTACTAACTTCAATCATTACTCTTTTGCCACTGCTATATAAATCTAAAGAAAACAGAGAGATCTTACTCAAACTTCGCTCAGTACCTCTGACCTTTAATTTTGCTCTCTGGTTTTTTGTTATACTCGCTTTAGGAATAAGCTTGGTTGACTCAACAAAAAGTGTTCAAACACTTTGGATTAATACGTATGGGGATCTCGCTTTTCATACAGGAATTATCTCCTCATTTGCATTGGCTGATAATTTTCCACCGATTAATCAAACATTCTCTGGTACTACACTTACTTATCCATTCTTAATGAACTTATGGACAGCATCACTTTGGTGGCCCGATCCTAATTTTACAGCCTTTGGTATCACTCTACTAATTCAATGGATCTCAATCTGGACAGCTCTTTACTTCATACTAGATGGAGACAGGCTAAAGATCCTTCCATGGGCTACGCTATTTGGTGGTGGAAGTTTACTAATGCTGGGAACTCACTCAGGTGAGAATATTAAGATAAATTATCCGTGGGCCGTCTTTCTAACTACAACGTGGATCCCACAAAGAACTGCACTGCTAGGACTGTTAGGTACGATGACCGTATTAAAACAGTTCCATACCTATCTAAAAAATTCAGATGAATCTTGGCGGTTAATATTTGCTGGTATTACCCTAGCTTTTTCTCCCCTAATCCATACCCATCTTTTTCTTATTACATCATTCTATATAGGATCTTTACTTTTATTAAAGTCAAATTCCCTGACATTTCGTCCATTAATTTCTTTCACTCTTTCGATGACCCCGTCCTTTCTCTCCTTGCCCTGGTTACTAGGCAAGGAATCTATAATCTCGCTTAAACCTGGATGGATGCCCTGGAAGGGAGATTTTCCTTACTTCTCAGAGATGTTAAGCCCGATGTTAAGCCCGATCTTAAACTCGGCGAATATGTGGATCCATAATGGCGCTCTCTGGTTTTTTCTCTTTGCAGTACTTTGGTGGGCAACTAAAGCTCATCTACATTTCATTATCCTTACTTTGCTATTTATAGCGGGGAATATTATCCAGATAGCAGTATGGGAATGGGATCAGATGAAGATCTTTATGGCTCTTTACGTTATTTTCCTTTCAATATGGACACTAGAGAAACCAACTAAAAAAATAGTAATCTCTCACTATTTTCTTTTACTATCTCTTTTACCTGGAGTGCTTGAACTAGTATTAGTTTTAAATGAAGGTAAGGACTACACTGTATATTCAGTCGACGATATTAAACGACAGAAAGAGATATTAGAGATAACTCCGAAAGACGCAGTTATTTTAGCAGCCCCACTTCATAACTCTCCAGTAACACTTAGTGGAAGAAAACTTTTTCTTGGATTCCCAGGAACGCTTTATTCTCACGGCTTAAAATACCAGGATCGAGAGCAGTTGATAACGACCCTTTATGAAGCATTGGAATGCGCAGAGCATCCTGATTATATGAATTCAAAAAATCGAATCTGTCCAAACTATCTTTTGTGGACTAACAATGAATACACCCGCTGGGGTGGCATCGATGCGAAAAGCAAAGCGCTTCTAGAGAAGACCTCTTCAAATTACATCTATAAGATTATCGGCAAAAACAATTCTTAGAATTTGATGTATTAGAACATCAAGACTAAAACATAACTGCTGAATTAGATCTATCAACCAGGGATTCAACTGCACCAAGATAAAGTGTTATGGAATCTGTAACCGGTCCAGATGCTGCAAGAAGCTCTGAAAGTTGCGCACGACTTGGAGAATGATTTCTTACTTTGGCCCAGCGAGGATATGGACTTTCCCAATTCCAGTCATATTCAATAAGCTCAACCCATTCACCATCGAACTTAGCTAAAATCTGTGACCAGGACATAGTCTTTTCCATAAAGCTTCTCCAACCAAATGTGAATAGAAAGGTGAATAGAAGTGTACTTGATCTTTAATAACTAAGGAAGCTATATCAATACCTACTTAAGCCTTAGGACAACTCAAACAGTTGACACCTTAAGAGGCAACAAATAAAGTTCGCTTTATGGCTAAAATAGCTCCAATTTCCGGCTTTCCTGAGTGGCTTCCTCAACACAAGATTATAGAAGACCATGTTATCCAAACGATTAAAAATATCTACATCAGCCATGGATATACATCCATAGAGACTAGGTCTGTTGAACATTTGTCTACCCTTGCTTCAAAGGGTGAAATTAGCAAAGAGATTTATGCGCTAAGTAGAGCTCAGGGTGAAGTTGAAGCCGTTAGTGATACAACACTGGCATTACACTTTGACCTTACGATCCCATTTGCCAGATATGTCGCTCAAAATTTTTCAGAGTTAGATTTCCCATTTAAGAGATATCAACTACAAAGATCTTGGCGTGGCGAACGTCCTCAAGAGGGTCGCTTCAGGGAGTTCTATCAGTTTGATATTGATGTTGTTAGCCTTGAGGATCTACCTCAGTGTCACGATGCTGAGATGGTCACTATTATTTTTAAAACTTTTACTGCTCTAAACCTCGGTGATTTTAGAATTAAGGTTAATAACAGAAAACTTCTGTTAGGAATCTATGAGCATTTTGGATTAACTCCAGAGCAAAGAAATGAAGCTGTAATAACAGTAGATAAAATCAACAAGATTGGTGCTGAGGCTGTTGTTAATGAACTAGAAGCTAAGGGAATTTCTAGAGAGAATGCGCTTGGAATTGTTAAGGTATCTGAGCTTCAGCTAATTCCTTCAAAGTTTAATCAGATTATCAACGGTCTTGGGCCTAAAAATACCTTATTTAACGAAGGTGTAGCTGAAATTAATTCCTTACTTCAGCTACTAAGTGATGATACGCAAAAAAATGTCATTATCGATATAAGCTTAGCGCGTGGGCTTGATTACTATACCGGCACAATTATAGAGACTATTCTTATCGATCATCTTTCATTTGGTTCCGTCGCAGGTGGTGGAAGATATGAAAACTTAACCTCTAGATTCAGTAACAAAAAAATACCAGGTGTTGGAATTTCAATAGGTGTTACTCGACTAATGTCCCTTATTGTATCAAAGGGGATAATTAAAGCTAAAGAAAGATCCCCAACTAAAGTGTTAATCGCACTAAATTCAGGTCCAGAATTTATATCCTGCCTCAGTGTAGCAGAGGCGCTACGTAGCCAAGGAATTCCTACAGAGGTATTTCATAAACCCCTAAAGCTCGGTAAACAGATAGAGTATGCCGATAAAAAAGGGATAAGGTACGTCCTCTTTTTACAAGACGGTGGAAAGCTTGAGCTTAAAGATTTAATCTCTAAGGAGCAAAAACCCGTCTCGATTAGTGATATAGCTGATATTATAGCTACTTTGTTATAATATTCTTACCGATACTCTTTTCAGATTTGAATACTATCCGTTATAATACGTCTTAAACCGTTGTTAATTTTATTTACACAATATGAAAATGATGAAATCGATCTTATTTGCTATTACTGTCTTTTCCTTTGTTCTTTCAACTTCTGCTTTCTCTTTAAACGAGGATTCCTCTATTCAGACCCCCTCTACTCAAACTCCCTCCGCTCAAACTTCTTCCACTCAAAAATCTATGGAATACGCGACGGCTCTCTCTTCTGCTTTTGAGAATGCTGCAATCGTAATTCGCCCATCTGTTGTTAATATTAGCTCCTTAAAACATGCCAGGCCAGCACAGCAAACAAACAGACCGATGCGTCGAAAACAACAAAGTCCTTTTTCGAATCCGTACGAAGATTTCTTGAATGAGGATTTTTTTGAACATTTTTTCCGTCAACAGAACCCTAAAAATCCCAGAGGACAGGCCCAGCAAGGATTAGGTACGGGTGTGATTATTGATACAGAGGGTCATATCATAACTAACAACCATGTAGTTAATGAGGCGGATGAAGTTACAGTTAGACTTACAAATCAGAAAGAGTACAAAGCTGAAGTAATTGGTACCGATCCAAAAACAGATTTGGCTGTTATTAAAATTAAAGCCCCTTCTTTAGTGCCGGCAACTTTTGGAGATTCAGATAAATTGAAAATTGGCGAATGGGTTGTAGCCGCAGGAAATCCTTTCGGTCTCGACAACACTATTACTGCTGGAATTGTCAGTGCAAAAGGAAGATCTAATGTTGGAATTGTAGACTATGAAGATTTTATACAAACTGATGCTGCTATAAATCCAGGCAATAGCGGTGGTCCTTTAGTTAACCTAAGAGGGGAGGTCGTTGGTATCAATTCAGCTATCTTCAGTAAGAGTGGCGGATATATGGGGATCGGATTCTCAATTCCATCAAGCATGGTTCAAAATATAATCTCTAACTTGGTTGATAATGGTCGAGTAATTCGTGGCTGGCTTGGAGTGATGATTCAAAATATTGATGAAGACTTAGCTCAATCATTCGGTTTTAAGAGTACAAAAGGAGCCCTAGTTGGAGATGTTACTAAGGATAGTCCTGCTTCAAAAGGTGGGCTACGACAAGGAGATATCCTCATATCGTATAACGGAAAGGAAATTGACAACGTTACACATTTAAGAAAAATGGTTGCAGAAACCAAACCAAACTCATCGATCAATCTAGAGGTGTTTAGAGACAGGAAAACAAGTACTGTTAATATTAAGATCTTAGAGCTCTCTGGGGATAAGATTGAAGAGCAACCTGAAGAAGCAAAGCTAGAACTTGGTGTGGCCTTAAGAGATATCACCCCTGAGATTGCACGAGAGCTAAGGCTCTCTAATAGAAAAGGGGCGATAGTAGTAGAAGTAGAGCCAGGTAGCGTAGCTTCAAGATCCGGACTTCAACCAGGCGATATCATCTTACAATTTAATGATAGTGACGTTAGCTCCGTCAGTGAGTTTGAAAAAACACTTAAAAAAACTGATGGCTCAAAAGGCTTCAGGCTGACTGTTCAAAGCGGTGAATATCAGAGATACGTTTTTATAAAATCTATTAAGTAAATCTTTTCAATATAACTCACAAAAATTATAGCGGGAGCTAGTTGCTCCCGCTATCTTCGCCTATTGTAAGCTTAATAACCTTATGTAATTATTCAAAAATAACGGCAGATTGAAAAATAACGATTATCAGGTAGTATCACTCCCCCTGCAATTTTTTGATCCTTACATAAATCACATATCGAGAAGATAAGTTTTTCTGTTTCTCAGAAAAGAAAGTATTTTTTTCTGAGAAACAGCACATATATATAAGGTTTTAAAATCATTAGCCCCTTGTCAGTATTGTAGATAAAAGGCCCACTCTTAAGGGTCCATCTTTAAAAGTCCACCCTTAAATCTACAATGCTGACAGGGAACTTCCTCCCTGCATAGCATTACCAAACCCCGGGAGGAGGAGCTGATGATTCTTAGATGTGCGGAAGGAGAGTGTCGGATTGAGATGATCGGAGTACCCCACAGAGCCGATCTCTCAGATGTTCAAGATGGTGCTTTCATCACTGAGAAGCGACCTGACCACAGAACTCTTGACCTCTCCTCATCGAACATGATGGGGATGAGTCAAATTCGGCCGATCCCTCAAGGAATTTGGGATCTCCCCGAGTTCTTGAGTCTGATCGCAGACCGGCTCGCACTGTACCCTTGCCCTCAGCTGGAACACCCATTTGCTTTGGTCGTGCTGCGGGGACAATCCCGCTCTCGACCGAGGTACATGGGAGAAGCCAGACAGATGCGAGGCAAGGTGGCAGAGGCTTGGAACATGAGGAGCGAGGATACTCAGATCCTCTTTGCCAAGTGGAACGAGATCGAGGAGCAACGTGGAGAGTTCCAGATGGCGTTTCTGCATCATGGTTGGGATTCCCTGCCAACGATGCTCGACTACGCCGGATGCGATCTCGAACGGAAGCCCCGGATGAGTCATCGCAAGATCTACACTCACGCTGACTGAGCCGACTGACACGATCGAGCGGCACTTAGACCAAACTCTAAGTGCCGCTCGGCCCTCACCTCTCCCTCACCTCGCCCTCACCTCGCCCATTTTTTATTTAATTTTTTAATGTGTGCTGTTTCTTTGACAAAATTCTTTGACTTCAAAAAAATTCTAGTAAATATGGCCATGTGTTTTAGCCCTAAAATATGAGGCTATCGTTTTACAGTCTGAAATTTCGCCACTTTTAATTGAAGTCTCAATCTGATCATTTGTCATCTCTATAACCTCTATTATTTCATCCTCATCAAACTTTTGAGTTGAAGCAGAGAGCCAACGAGCTAAAAATAAATGTTGTACTTCAGAGCAAAATCCTGGGGCTGGGTAAAGCTGCCCTAGAGGAACCCATTCCTTTGCAGCTTTACCTACCTCTTCACCAAGCTCCCTTTGAGCGCAGGTTAATGGGAACTCCCCTGCTTCAATAGTACCAGCTGGAAATTCGATCAATTCCTTTCTAATAGCATGACGATACTGACGGACCAAAAGCAATTTTCCTTCTGGCAATTTGGGGATTATTATGACAGCTCCTGGATGGACCACCCGATCCCGAAATACCACTTCCCCTGAAGTCAGCTCTACCTCTTCAGTTTCAACCTTAAACATGTAGCTTGTAAAAGAGGTCTTAGAGTTTAATGTCTTATGATACTTCATTAGCCTAGTCCTATTTGAGTTTAATAGGATTACTATAGTATCGTTTATTCAATGATTAAAGATCAATGTCCAAATAAAGAGGTCTGTGGTTCGTGTGGCTGGTCGCATATTCCATACGAAAAACAGTTACAGCAAAAGCTTTCAGATATTAACGGAAGTTTTAGATTGAAAGAGCTAACTCTTACTTGCGATAAAATTATCCCCTCTCCTATTACAAGTCATTACAGAAATAGAATGGACTTTGTAATTAATTTTAAAGGTGAGGTTGGACTTAGAGAGAAGGGAAAATGGTGGAAGGTAATTGACAACCATACCTGCTTTATCTCTGATAAGTTAATTGAAGAGAAATTTAAAATTGTAAGAGATTGGGCCCAAAGCTCAGGATTAACATACTTTGACAGAAAGGCTCATACTGGATTTTTACGGTATGCAGTTATTAGAACCTCAACCCTCGGTCAGTGCATGGTAATCATAGTTACTAGTAGACCTGAAGAAAGTGAGAGCATCGCTATTGAAGCTGCTTTTTCCAAACTTAGTCAATCTATAAGTGCTACTTCACTTGTCTGTTCTCTTATCTGGTCAATCAACAGTACTGTTACTGATGTTTCAAGTGGAGATGATCTTAGGTGTATTGCTGGTGAAAGTCATATTGAGGAAAAAATAAATGGCTTTACTTACCGGATAAAACCTAACTCATTCTTTCAAACAAATTCTCACGCTGCTGCAGTTTTACAAAATCATGTAGCTGAATATGTATCTAATCTAACTCCTGAAATACTGCTCGATCTATATTGCGGATCTGGATTTTTTTCGATAGCTCTTTCAGGTAAGGCCAAAAAAACATACGGTGTAGAGATAATGCCTGAGATGATTGAAGATGCTCGTGTTAATGCCAAAATTAATAATTTAGATATCGATTATAGCGC
>CAZFXN010000030.1:0-4982 GCA_964523015.1 uncultured Bdellovibrionales bacterium
CCTTAAAGGGGCTACTATAGTAATTGTCTCAAACATTTTGACAATTACTATAATTATATTTATGGCCTTTTATAGGGAGTCCAGGATAAAACTATCATATGGTAGTTAAGGAATTTCCTCCTGTAGATTTTGCTGATGAAAATGGCTTATTAGCTGTTGGTGGTGACCTTGATCCTGAAACTCTACTTTTAGCATATTCAAGTGGAGTATTTCTGTGGCCATATAAGAACTCTCCCCTACTTTGGTTCGCACCATCTAAAAGGGCGGTTCTATTCTTTGAGCAATTACATCTTCCTCGATCTTTAAAAAAATACAGTAAAAAAAATCCGTATCAGATCAAAATGAACACAAACTTTAAAGAGGTAATAACTCAATGCTCATTATCTAAAACAAGGAAACAAAAAGGTACTTGGATCTTACCAGCAATGATCGAACCGTACACTGAATTATTTAACCGCGGATATGGATTTAGCGTAGAAGTTTATGAAGATGAAGTGTTAGTAGGTGGTCTTTACGGCATAAAGATCGGAACTATATATATGGGAGAGTCGATGTTTTATCATAAACCAAATGCGTCGAAACTTGCACTCCTTCATCTTATTGAGTATTTAAAATCGATAGGGGTTACTTGGTTAGATTGTGAAGTTCTAAATCCTTTATTTGAAGGATTCGGAGCACGTGATATTCCACGAACTGAATTTATGAAGATGCTTGAGGATGGAAAAATGAGCGAGCAAATGAGCGGAAAAACATAACCCTACTCAAACTTAGGAGCACGCTTCTCCATTATTGCTTTTACTCCCTCTGCAAATTCAGGACTTGCATAATTAACCGCCTGAATAGAGGCCTCACGCTTTAGCGCATTATCTAATTCTGATTGATTCATTCTTAAAGTTTCTAAAAGCTGCCTGACCGCTTGAGGTCCACAAGCAACAATGTCTTTTGCAATTCCTTTAGCCTCATTCATTAGTTCTGATTCTGCAACTACCCGTGAAACTATTCCTATATTGGCAGCCTCCTGAGCTGTAATAACACGAGCAGTTAACATAAATTCTGATGCTCTAGCTTGACCCATAATCATAGGTAAAAAGAATGTAGCTCCCATACCAGGATGTAATCCAAGACGAACAAATGTCATCCCAAGTTTAGCATTTTCACTGGCAACACGAATATCACAGGCACAAGCCAGACATAGTCCAGCACCAACAGCTGGTCCATTGATAGCCGCAATAAGGGGAATTCCTAAATTTCTAATACATAAAAAAGAGCTATAGTAATCAAGCATTTTTAAACGGTTTTCCTCTCCGGCGAATCTGGTTTTCTCTTGTAGCATTTTCAAATCACCACCAGCCGAGAATGCTCTGCCAACTCCAGTCAAAATAACAGCTCTTAAATGCTTATGCTTTTCGCCGAGTTTTGAAATTAGACTTTTAAAATCTCCAGCCATGTCTTCACTCATGGCATTTAAATGATCTGAATCACTTAACGATATGACACCAATTCGATCTACCGGCTCATCATATCCAACAAGGCCGCCTTCTAACCGTTTCATAATTATAATCCATTAAATTAACGTCCTCAGTTTATAGTATTTAATCCTTAAAGAACACCCATGTTTTGATTTTTATCACATTCGGAATTAGACTCTGTCAATGATTAAAAACCTACGAGATTTTTTAAATATTCTCCGCCAAGAGGGAGATCTGGTCGAAATAAATGCCGAGGTGGATCCCTATCTTGAGGCAGCAGAAATCCATCGTAGAGTTATTGCTGCAAATGGGCCAGCTTTGCTTTTTACAAACATTAAAGGTTCTTCTTTTCCTTTAGCTACAAATCTTTTTGGCACAAAAAAAAGAATTGATTTAGCATTCGGTCCTAACCCAGGAAAATTTATTCAAAGGATTGCCCAATTACCTGAAGAACTCATGCCTCCTTCTTTGGGAAAGCTATGGCATCAACGCGATTTGCTAGGAAACCTTTTAAAGGTTGGATTATCAAACAAATCTAATGGGCCAGTTCTAGAATGTACTGACACTCCACCTCTGCTTACTAGACTTCCACTTTTAACTACCTGGCCTGAGGATGGTGGACCCTTTGTGACTCTTCCCCTTGTTCTAACTAAACATCCTTCAAAAAACTCAACTAACCTAGGGATGTATCGTGTTCAACGATACGACGATAATACTACCGGATTACATATGCAGATTGGTAAAGGTGGTGGTTTTCATTTAGCAGCATATAAGAAACTAAATAAGCGGATGCCAGTTAATATTTCTATCGGGGGACCTCCTGCTTTAATTTTAGCAGCGATAGCGCCATTACCTGAAGATGTTCCTGAACTACTATTTGCATCATTAACCCTTGGAGGAAAAGTTCCTGTAATTTCGGATCCTATTAATCAACTTCCAACACCGGCTGAAGCTGAATTTACTTTAGTAGGAGAAGTAGATCCAAATGAGTCTCATCCTGAAGGCCCATTTGGAGACCATTACGGATACTATTCTCTTAAGCACGACTATCCATTATTTAAATGTAAGGCTTTACTTCATAGGAAAGATGCAATCTGCACAGCTACTGTTGTAGGCAAACCTAGACAGGAGGATTTTTACTTAGGAGATTACCTACAGGAATTACTCTTACCTCTTGTCAAACTTGTAATGCCAGCAGTTAAAGATCTCTGGTCATATGGGGAGACAGGATACCATTCACTTGCAGCTGCTAGAGTTGAGGAGAGATACAAAAGAGAAGCAATGGCTTCTGCTTTTAGAATACTTGGAGAGGGACAACTTTCATTAACAAAATTTTTACTAGTTGTTGATAGCCATATTGATCTTAAAGATTTTAAATCTGTGCTTACCTATATATTAGAGCGTGCAGATTTTAGAACTGATCTCTACGTATTTTCAAACCTCTCTATGGATACCCTTGATTATACCGGACCAAAAGTTAACGAAGGAAGTAAAGGTGTCTTAGTTGGTATAGGTGAGCCAATCCGACAACTCTCTACAATTATTCCATCAGCTCTCCCTAGAGGAATTAAAAATGCTAAAATCTACTGTCCAGGTTGTTTAGTAATTGATGGTCCGACATACGATAGTGATCCAAAATTTGCTGAAGCAATTGTTAACCACTCATCCCTTAAAGGTCTTCCGCTAATTATCTTGGTCGATAATGCTGAAAAGGCAACCAGAAGCTCGGTCAATTTTCTATGGACCACATTTACAAGGTTTGAGCCTGCAAACGATATTTATGCAAAGCATACAGACATAGTGCGACACCACCTTTCCTATTCAGAGCCGATACTCATTGATGCTCGAATGAAGCCGTGGTACCCGGGCGAGCTTTTCTGTGATCCAAAAACAAAATCCTTAGTGACAGATAAATGGTCGAAATACTTCCCTGCTGGACTAGAGATGGGGGATAGCGACCTAGCCCATCTAGATTAAACATCAATAATTACAGACACTTGCTTTCTATATTTTTTTAGATCCTCTTTATAAATAGGCGCATCTAACCTTAAAGTATCTTTGTATTATTTGAAGCGCTAGGGATGGCAGATCGAGATTTATCAAATACTGAAAAGGCAGCTCTAACCCTCATGTCAATGGGGCAAGAAGTTGCATCAAAAGTTCTTCAAAATCTTACCGAACCTGAGGTGAAGAGGATCAGCCGTGCTTTTATCACAGTTCAGGAAGTCGATAGAGAAACTCAGTTTACTGTAAGTCGAGAATTTAAGGGAATGCTTAATGCAGGTGAAACCCTCTTAGTCGATGGAAAAGAATTTGCTAAACAAGTTATTGCTAATGCCTTTGGTGAAGCGGAAGGGGAAAATCTTTTAGAATATATAACTGGAACGAAGAAAGAACCAATTAGCTCTATTATCAAAGACGTACAACCTAATATCCTTGCTCAATTTGTAATGTCTGAGCATCCACAAACTGTTGCATTTTTGATGACAAAATTATCCCCTGCTCAAGCAGCCGAAGTTTTAGGGTTTATGACTGAAGAAGCTCAAACTGAAGTTCTCATAAGAGTAGCAAATTTACAAAATGTAAAATCAGATGTGGTTGATGAAGTGCGTGAGGTACTAAGACAGCAACTTCGTTCAGGCGTCTCTGATGAAGAGAAAGCAGGCGGTCCTAAATCTGCTGCAGATATCCTTAATTTCGTTGAGAGAACGAATGAAGAGAGAATTATCACAGAGATAGAGGAAACATATCCTAACCTGGCAGAAGAAATTAAAGCCCTCATGTTTACTTTTGAAGATCTTAAAAAGCTCGATGATAAGAGTATGCAAACAATTCTCAAAGAGATCCCTCGAGAGCAACTTGTTCTTGCGCTGAAGAAAGGATCTGAGGAGATCAGAGCTTTAGTTTTCAAAAATATCTCAAAACGTGCTGCTGAAATGATCAATGAAGATCTGACATCTATGGGTCCCGTAAAGATGAAGGACGTAGAGAAAGCTCAGCAAGGAATTGTTGATATAGCTCGTAAACTAGAAACTGAAGGCAAAATAAGCCTAGCTGCTGGCGGTGATGACGAATACGTCTAAAAATCTCAAGAAAATTAGTTATTAAAACTAGTGAATGATAATTTTTTTATCGTCTCGCGGATTAAACTCTTTTAGAAGATCCTTTTCAGGCGGAACAGCATAAGTTTTAATCACAAACTGATTATTCATCCCCTTAAACATCCCCTCAAATTTCTTTTTGAACTTGAGTACCTTCCAGGTTAAAAAGCAGAATAATGCTCCGAGAAATAGAAAGATAGACGCAACTATCGCACCTAATAATTTTGGAGCAACTAGAGCCATAACGCCTAGCCCAAGGAGCAGTAATGCTGGAACGAAAAAAGACGCGGTATCAAGAAAAATAAGGAGCTTACGCCCCAGATCTTGCTTATTGCTATCGAAAATTCTGCTCTTACGTAAGAGTCTTTTCATGTCTAATTGCCTTCCTCTGTTAAATCAATGAGATATACAC
>CAZFXN010000030.1:4992-22686 GCA_964523015.1 uncultured Bdellovibrionales bacterium
ATACACTATATCTAATCATTAAATCTGGAAAAGTCTAGGATCATAAGTATCTCTTTTCTCTATTCTTTCTCTACTCAAATTGAAGTATAGGTTAAGCATTATGCATGAACTAATTTCACAACTCCTGTTTCAATCGGTAGCAGTTGCCATTACAGCGGGCTTGATACCAGGGCTAATGGTGACAAGCATCTTTGGACCAATATTAATGGCGATCGGCATAAGTGTAGTAAACCATTTTTTTTGGGACTCTACACTCTTCCATAGTTTACCTGAAAACATCACTACCCAAACATTCACCCTTCTCTTTGTAAATGGAGTATTTTTTTGGCTTTTAGTTAAAGTCTTACCGGGAATCGAGGTTGTCGGATTATTCCCTGCTATAGCTGGTCCAATTGTTTTTACAGTGGTTGCGACTCTTGTAAAACAGTACGGGGGTGAAATTGATTGGTCACTATTTTTTAAAGACATCCAACAAGCAGTAATTCAGCTAAAGGATTACGTCCAAGCTTCTGTTTCTAGTGCAGTTAATTCCCCTTAACCAGACATGTCATCCTTTCAAGCAAAAGTAACTAGTTCAACAAGAAGATATATAGAGATCTGTGATCCGGATTCTAACTTAGTGTTGGGGAAATTAGGTTCACGATCTTTTAAAGTCACCGTTGGAGATAATGTCATCTGTGAGAAGCAACGGGACGAACTTATAGTTACTGGGGTTACGAAAAGAAAAAATATCTTAAAAAGATCTTATTTTGGAAAGGAAAAGGAACTTGCAGCTAATATCGATCATCTGTTTATCATTTGTGCTCCAGGGTCAATTTTTAACTCCTTCTTTATAGATCGTGTTTTAATCACCTCTCATTCGCAGAGTATTCCGACAACTTTAATTGTTAATAAAATAGATCAAACAAAAGAGCTTGAGGAATCGAACGCGCAAATCCAAAATTATAAAAAAATTGGGTACAATGTAGAATTAACTAGTGCCAAGGAGAGCTTAGGATTGGATCCAATTTTCAATGTGCTCTCAGATGATTCAATTTCATCTGTGGCCTTAACAGGAGTCTCCGGCGTTGGTAAAACATCCCTGATTAATGCAATCTTACCTAAAGCACTGGCACGAATACAGGAAGTCAGTGAACGTACAGGCCAAGGACGACAAACAACGAGTCAATCAATTGCCCATCTATATGTAGAGGGTGAAAAGATAAAATTTATTATTGATATGCCGGGAGTACAAAAGTTTGGAATCTCTCATCTTTCAGAAGATGAGGTACGAGCTGGATTTCTTGAATTTGCAGAGATATCTAAAAAGTGCAAATTCTCAAACTGCTCTCACATCTTAGAACCTAAATGTGCTGTGCTTAAAGGGATTATCAACAAAGAGATTTCTCAAGAAAGGTATGATTCTTATCTCGGAATAATTAATGAGATAAAAGAGAATGAGCCTTATTAATTATTACACTACCAAGTACTCTGCCAATTACTCTACACATTACTCTTGACATTACTCTTGCCCAAGCCACTGATAACCGACACCTCTTACAGAACGGATAATCTGCTTATCCTCAGCTTTTAATATCTGACGAAGCCTTACAATTGAGTTATCAATCGTTCTCTGTGTTGGCAAAGCTTCATTTGGATCTTTGTGAATCAGTTGAATTAGCTCATCCCGACTCACTACTTTTGGGGCAGTCTCTATAAGACATTTTAAAATCTGAAAATCTCGAGCAGTAATATATTCAGTATGGCCATCTCTAAAAGATACACTCATAGAATTTAGATCAATAACCATATCATGAATTTTAAGAGTTGCATTACTCCTAGGTGTATCTAGAACCTTTCTGATTCGAAGCAAAAGCTCCCTTAAATGAAATGGTTTAGGAATATATTCGTCAGCACCTAGCTCATAACCAGCTAAACGATATTCAGCAGAATTCATTGCTGTAACAAAAATAAAAGGTGTTGGCCTAAAAGATTTCATCTTCTTAGCGAACTCAAAACCATTTCCATCAGGCAGCCCTACATCAATAATGGCGAGATCTACATCGGAAGTTTGGAAAAGGCTCTCGCCTTCGTTTTGCGATCGGGCCCACAAAACGTTAAATCCCTCCTTAGTTAATCGCTCCTTAAGAGTAGCCCCAAGGGAAGTATCATCTTCAACTAAAAGAAGTGTCTTCATACTATCTTGCCAGGTAATTCTAAGACGATAATAAACTTAGGCTTTAGTGATAAAAAATTCATAGCGCCCTTCATTTTCTTAATAAGACGCCAGCATAAAAATAACCCGATACCGTTTCCACTACCAGAATAATGTCGAGAGAACTGATCCCCTAATGAATTCCCTACGCCTTTATAACCTACACCGTCATCAGAAATTTCGAGTCGGCATCTATCATCTCCTATATCTGAAGCAATAATTTGCACCTCTTTAGCTTGACCATGGGTCACAGAGTTTTGAATTATGTTCTTTAGAATACTTTCAAATGCCCTTAAATCAACATTAACAGCACAGTTATTTGGAATCATAATATTTAGATCAGGCCAATATCCACGAACAGAATTTATAACATCTGAGAGAGAGACCTCCTCAATTAATAGTTGGCGATTCTCATCTTCAGCTAAATAAAGAGAGTTTTCTAATTGAATTGAAAGTCTATTAGCATCAGAAACAAGCCTCTCAACAAGTGGAGAATGAGCTGAGGAGCTGCCTAAATCCTCTCTAAGACACTCTGCTTGTAGTTGAAGACTTGCTAAAGGGGTTTTTAATTCATGCGAAAAGGTAAGAAAAAAAGCTTGTATTTTTTTACCCTGCCGGACATCACGCAAGATGTAATAAGCAATGACTAAACCGCCACCTATTAATGATATAAAGAGAACTGTGCCCTCCCATACAAGCATTCGATGATAACGCAAAACCTCGGCTTCGGCATTGAGGCTTAATACACTTAAACGAGTTGTTTGTTGAAATGAGAAAAAAAACAGCCAGCCAGATAATGCTAGTGTAAAGATCAGCCAGGACGCTAGTGCTGTATACTTAATCACTGTTTTATAATTTTTGGCTTCTATACTCACAGGCTCGATTGTACACTATTCTAATAAAGGAACCCAATAGACAGTATCTTGTTTCCTTAACCAACTGGAACAAGAATTAAAGCGATTCCTAGCAGCATTAAAATACAACCTAGTAATCTCTTTCTAATATCCCCTTCCCTCAGGAGAAAATGACTTAAAATTACAACAAACAATACATGAGTACGATTTGCAGCAGAGGCGTATGCTACAAGTGTCATGCTTAAAGAAACAAAAAATAGACTAAGCCCGAGAGTCCAGAATAATCCTGCCTGTAAACAGATGCCTGGATTTTCTCTAAAAGGAGTTAACGGATTTAATTTATTTTTCCAAAGCATAAAGGAAAAAAATATAAATTCTCCTAAGATGACCATGGTAAAGAAAAATATCGCAGAGCTGTGAGAAGAGCCGATCTTCATAATTAAAGTAAATAAGCCATTCCATAGTGCTAAGATAAGCATATGACGAGGTCCTGGTTCACTCAGGATAGCTCTGAACGGAGCTAGAAGTCCGCCACTTCGTGATAGATCCGCAAACATTACCCAAGATCCAGCAACGATGATCAGCACTCCGATACAAGCAATAAAAGTTGGTTCCTCTCCTAGCAAAACCCAAGCATAGAGAGAATTTATAACTGGGATGAAAGATCCAAATGGCATTACTAAGGAGAGGTCCCCGCTCGTAAGAGCTTTAACAAATCTGATTTCAATGATCACTAACAGTATTACTGCAAGCAATAAGCAGCTTAAAAAATCAGGCCAGTTTACCTCTGGAAAACCGACAATAAATAGATATGTAAAGTTAAGGATTAGTCCGATTGAAATTGGAATCCAATTTACAAGAAACGGATGATAAATCTGTGAAATTCGCTTTTTGCCTATGTCGCCAATGCTTTGAACAAGGGCTGCAAGTATGGCGAGTAATATGCCGATCACAGAGAATTCCTAAAAATATGATATTAGTTTTGTCATACCCAGATTGATTTTAAATTGAAATCAACTTTCTGGCTCATGGATAAGATGAAAATTTGCCGCCCCTGATTTGGTTGAGATCTGCATAATTTTAAAAAAATCTTCATAAGATAATTTTTTATCTGCTCTAAAATAAACAGCCTTATCCTCAACCTTAGCTAGCTCAGTTTTTAATTCTTGAGAGAGATTATCGAGATTAATTTTCCTCTGATTAATAAACAACTCTCTTTTCTCATTCATGCTCAAAACTAGATGTTGCTCAGTTTGTGTTCCTTCAGCAACTTCGCCCTTTGGTAGATCAAGATTAATCGATGGATAAATAAAAGAGGAGGAGAGCATAAAAAAGATTAGTAGCTGGAAGATCACATCGATCAATGGAGTCAGATTAAGTGTTAGCAACTCTGCATTATTTCGGGTGAGACTAATTGCCATAACTTCTGGATCCATGAAGAGGGGTAGAAGTTATCGAGCTTGATTTTACTTCTAAGGATTGCTTGTAAGCGAATATTTCATCCAATTCGGAGACGAGCTCCTCCATATGTCTGGCTACAGTTTGGTTTTTACCCTGAAAGTAATTATGCATAAGAAATGTTGGAATACCAATACAGAGGCCTGCGACTGTAGTGATTAGAGCTGTCCAGATACCACCTGCTAAATCACTTGGCTGAATTACTCCCCCCTTTAGTTCAATTATATGAAAGGCTGTAACTAGACCTGCCACCGTTCCAAGAAGTCCGAGCAATGGAGTAACGTTTGATAAAACTGAGAGAAGACGCATTCTTTTATCTAGAGTTGAAAGGAGACGATTTCCCTCTCTTTTTAGAGCTTCATTTCTTATTTTCTCTTCTTTCTGATCTTCAATCTGATTTTCACTTTGAATATACTCAAAATAAACGGAAGCTAACTTGGCCAAGGGAGATTGAACTGTATTTACCCATTCAGGAAGGACATGCTCTTTTCGTGAAAGCAGATCAGCTTTTAATTTAGAAATAAAATGATCGTAATTAAGGCGAATCTGCCAGTACACTAAGGAACGATCTAAAATAGCGGCAAAACCAAGCAAAGAGCAGATAAGAAGGGGCCACATGAATATGCCACCCTTAAGAAACCACTCTATTAAAATCATAACTGGTTATTCCTTTGGAAAGAAGAGAGAGACCGTAATATCACTCATTATCTCAATAAAATATACTACATAATATGTAACATAAAGATGGTAATGACAATCTGTCAGGAGTGAAAGTATCTCCCTTACGGTTTTATATCAAAAGTAACTGGGATCCAGTTTTTTGTAGAGCACTTAGGGCAAACAAAGATGGGCTCATTAACGTTAAGCATTAACGTTCGCTTAAATGAGTGTTGACATTGCCCACAAAGAATCTCAACACGAGTGGTAAATACTTCAAAATAATTGGGGACAACTGCGTCTTTTAATGCCGCTTTTTTAGCCCATTCTGCCTTTTTGTCAGGTGGTGGTTGCTGGGTCATACCCTTAGGATACCAAAGCATAACAGATTTTGCTAGTTTCTTGACAAGCCGTCGGCTTGGCAGAATTTTTAATAATGCTTTGGTATTTATTGTCTGGCTCAATTTCTGGCGAAATTGAGCTGATATCAAAGCATGGCAGATTTTACTTGTTTATTGACTATCTAAAGTCTCTCATCTTAAATTATCCCTATCTAATATGGAAAGAAAGATTACGGCCTTTTATAAATTTATAAAGATTCAGGAAAGCGAGATCAATCGTGTCCAATCTGATCTGCTTAAAGCTGGAGAGCTGGCCTCACTGACTGGTCTAATAATTTTAGCTAGTGAGGGTGTTAATGGAACGATCTCTAGTACTCCATTAGAACTTGAGAATTTTAAATTATCACTTGCTCAGATCCTGAAATGTTCCAATATTCAATTTAAAAATAGCTGGGCTGAGAAAAATCCATTTAGAAGATTTAAAGTTAAAATTCGTCCTGAGATCGTGACAATTGGGGATCCCAATTTACATCCAGGAGAAGGTAAAAATAATCACCTAACTCCGACCGAATGGAATAATGTAATTGAGAATGAGGATGTAATTCTTATTGATACAAGAAATCAATATGAAACAGAGCTTGGCAAATTTAACGGGGCACTAGATCCTAACCTTAATACATTTCAGGATTTTGCAAATTTTGTTGATGCAGCAAATTTGCCTAAGGATAAGAAAATATTAATGTACTGCACCGGTGGTATCCGGTGTGAAAAAGCGATCTTAGAGATGCAACGTAAAGGATACGAAAATGTTTTTCAGCTTGAAGGCGGTATTTTAAAATACATAGAGGAATACCCAAACAAGTATTACCAGGGAGAATGTTTTGTTTTTGATCATCGAGTTTCTGTTGATCAAGACCTGACCCCTTCTAAAAAATTCCACCTATGTGCACATTGTGGCAACCCAGGAGATCAAATAATCCCCTGCCAAAACTGCTCATCTCCAAGCAAGATCTGCACTGCCTGCTCCAATTCCCCACACCTACTCTCCTGCTCTAAAAACTGCTCGTATCATTTAAATCTTATCATTTAAATCTCAGAGACACAGAGGTACCCCTACCTCGTCTTTAAGTCCCCGTCCTTTAAATCTCGTCCTTTAAATCTCAGAGACATAGAGGTAGATTTTCTAGGAAACTTATCTAGGTTTTTAGCGATATACTTATGTGACGCAACCATTAAGATATGAAAATGAAAACGAGATTTTCTTTATAACGACCCGAACATTGGGGTCACGCCTTTGGTTTATAAACAACCCTGAACTTAACTATAAAGTGATTGCATATCTAGCAAAGTATCAGAAAGTGTATAATGTTAAAATTCACGCATTTGTTTTCATGGGAAATCATTACCATTTGATTGCAAGATTTCCAGATAGGAATAAATCCGCTTTTATGCGATCTTTTAATTCTATTGTTGCGAAGCTTACATCTAGCATAGCTAGAAACTTTGATGGCAAAGTTTGGGCTCGCCGATATTCAGACCAAGTAATTAAAGGAGATGATGCTGTTGAACATTACTTTTTCTACGCAGCTTTAAACCCTATATTAGCTGGAATTACACAACAATCAGAAGATTTTGAGAATTATAACTCATTCACCTTCTCTCTAAGAAGCACGCCAAAATCCTATAAACTTTTTAACAGAACTGCCTATTATAACGCAAAGAGATGGTCTAATGATGTTAGACATTCTGATTATGTAGAAAAATTTCAATTAATTCTTGAACGACTTCCTGGATATGAAGACTACTCTTCTGAAGAATACATCAACTTACTTAAAGATAAATTTCATGAAAGAAAAAGTATTGTAATTAAAGAAAGGAGAGATGCTGGACGTGGCTTCATGACAAAAAAGCTAAGACTAAAAGCAACTCCTGGGTCAATTCCGCGAAGTACAAAAACAAGTTCGCGATATAGTTTTCGTCCTTTGGTCCTAACTTTATGTAAAGAAATGAAACAACAGTTTTTGAATTTTTACTTTTGCTTACTCCAATCTTATAAGGAAAGTTCGATTCAATTTCGCAAAGGGTATATAAATGTAATTTTTCCTCCTGGAACATATAAGCCACCGTCTATAGTAACTTAGTGTCCAATCCGAGGTAATGAGTAGCGATTTTATTTTAATCTTCTTAAGTACAAATCTAACTTTGTAACAATGTTTTTGAATATCTAGGTATCTTGAGTGTCTCTTCCCTATATTTGTAACATATAATATCTACTCTAGATGGTTGAAAACATCCAATATCGACTTAATATTTAGATCCTAAGAGCGGTTTCTCTCTATTGCTATCTCTATGTCTCTGAGATTAATTTATGGTAATGCAATGGTGGACCCAAGCGGGATCGAACCGCTGACCTCTACAATGCCATTGTAGCGCTCTCCCAGCTGAGCTATGGGCCCGAAATGATTGAACAGAGGACATACTTGTACGAAATTTTGGGATAAAAGAAAAGTCCTATAGCAGTTGTCATAAAGATTGAGACACTAATATGAAAGGTAAGTTAATACAGTTTGTTGCAAAAGTTTCTTGAAAAGCCTACCGGCTTTACATTTTTCCTTATGACAACTGCTATTTATCTCCACCCCACCCAAGCTTAGCTTGGATAACTGAATCCGTCGTTTCGCTAGCTTACGACGGCCATGTTAGTCTGCTCTTGTGTTCACTAAGTTCACTGAGCAGCCTCCCTGAAAGGGGTTACTTAGCCCCTAATTCTTAAGAAGCTACTTATTGTAAGCCGATAATATCAACATACTTAATGCATTGGGATAGATGTTCAAATCTTAAGCATATCAAAGGCTCCAATCTAAATGACTCATCATAATAAAGAGAGTTGTCTCAGAGACGTAGCGGTGAATGGAGACGTAGAGGTGAATGAGCCGGGGAGCTGGGCTAAAGCGAGGGAATATGCGGCTATGTTTGCTCCGGTACCTGAAGTTATCAGGCATTGTGTTACTGAGCTGATCAAAGCTAGTGAGAATGAGGAGGAATCAATTTTACCTGCTCTAAAACCGATTGATAAATTAGAAACAATAAAAAATGCAATCTACGTTGGGGCTGCTTCTCTTTTTCCAAATCGATTTTTAACTGAAGAGGATACAACTTCACGAGAACTCGTCAATATACTTACTCCTAAGCTTTATGCTGCGCTATTAACAGGCACCTATATTTTTAGTCATTCACAAAAACTAATAAAGAAACATAATTGTCCGATCAATAACGAAGATGATTTTTTACTATACAATCAATTTGGTTATGTACTTGGAGAATCAGTACCAGCTCTTGGTACAGCGGATGGTGTAGTTATTGGATCAATCCTACAAGCAGCTCTCACTACATTTATGGTTAACGATCCTCATAAATTTGATACATATCATAAATCAGAGAATGATTTTTTAAATTTCAAATATGAACGTGCTCATTTTGGATGTGACAGGGCACAGGTAGCAGCATATCTGGTCGATATGTTTGGATACGGCCAATCCTCTCCGTACGATATAAGAAATGCTTTTTTAGGAGATTATCAATCAGTAATTGATAAATCATTTGCTCTCTCAGTTTGGGCAGAATGTATCCCTGTTATTGAACAATGTGCAGGAAATAAACTTACCGAAGTTAAATTTATAGATATAGATCAGGGTCATGCCCATAAAGATATCCTTAACGATATAAGCAAAAAACTAAATACCCTAAGCCCGTCATTTAGATGGATGAAAAATGGATTTTCAATGGCCGATCTAGATACCTCTCGCTTAGAGGATAAAATCTTGTGACTTAATACCGGCTTAAAATTATATATATTTAGGGTTATCTCTTTTAGGTAATTTTTTGTATATTATTCTACTTTTAATACTCCCTGTAAAATTTTTAGAATGTCAAAACTTAGCTCATTACCCTCATCATTTTTTACCCACTTACATACAGCTTCTGGGACTCAGGCTCGTGCGGGTGTGCTCAAAACAATTCACGCTGAAATCCCTACTCCTGTATTTATGCCAGTCGGTACTCACGCAACTGTCAGAGCCCAAACTGTAGATAATCTTGATGGTGTTGGATTTAAAATCATCCTTGGCAATACTTACCACCTGCATATTCAACCTGGGCCAGAGTTATTTAAATCTTTTGGTGGCATTCGTAAATTTATGAATTGGCCTCATGCTGTCCTTACGGATAGCGGAGGATTTCAGATATTTTCCCTTCCTAATTCACGAGTAATAACTGAAGAGGGGGCACGTTTTCGAAGTTATCTCGATGGTAGATCAATTCTGTTTACCCCTGAGCTAAGCATTAATACTCAAAAAGCCATCGGCAGTGATATTATGATGGCACTGGATCAGTGCATCCCATCAACGGCTAATAAAGATGAAGCTTGTGCAGCAATGGAGCTTACTCATCGGTGGGCAGTACGATCACTTAATGCTAGAGGTGATTCAAATCAAGCCCTTTTTGGAATTGTACAAGGCGCGCTTTTTCCAGAATTAAGAAAAGAGAGTGCTGAGTTTATCACTTCACTTCCTTTTGATGGTTATGCAATTGGCGGCCTTGCTGTTGGTGAGAAAAAGGATGAGAGGGAGTTTTGTACTGAGAATACTGCAAAACTTTTACCACAGAATAAGCCAAGATACCTTATGGGTGTTGGAACTCCGATTGATCTTTTAGAGGCAGTTCATCGTGGTATTGATATGTTTGATTGTATCTTACCAAATGCCCTGGCTTGGCAGGGCGTAACATTTACTTCACAGGGAAAGATTAATCTACGGCGCGGGGCTTATCGTGAATCAAAAGATCCGATAGATAAAAATTGCACCTGTAATACCTGTAAAAAATATACCCGTGCTTACCTGCATCATTTAATTAAAACTAATGAGCCTCTTGGTTGCCAATTAGTTGGGCTCCATGCTTTTACTTTTTATTATGGTTTAATGCGTGACATAAGAGCTCATATCTTAGCTGATACTTTTTTAGATTTTTATACAAAGCAGCAAAAACTTTTAAGCGCAGAGGATCCTGACTATCCTGTAACTCGTCCTAAAATTAACCCAATTGAAACTTTTCAACTTGGACGGTTTGAGATCGTTAAAAGTGATGGTGCTAATACTGTAAGAGACCATCATATAAATGAAGTCATGCATTCTGTGATAGATCCGCAAGTTGAGGCTCAAGCACTTTATGTTTCTCAATCTAAAATAGTAGAGAGATTAAGTAGTGATTCATCGAAAAATGAACTTGTTTTATGGGATGTTGGGCTTGGTGCAGCCTTTAATGCTGTAGCGACAATCCGTGCCGTTGAAAAAATTACCGATATTAAAGTTCCGCTAAAAATAATAAGCTTTGAATCCGATCTTGATGCTTTAAGATTAGTTCTAAAATATAATAGTCACTTCCCGCACATCCACCACCCAGCACCAAAAAGCCTATTAGAAAATGGAAAGTGGTCTCATAAAACTTTACCGATCACTTGGGAACTTTTGGAGGGAGATTTTGCAGATCGGTATCTAACTGCACCAATACCAGATGTAATTTATTGGGATCCATTCTCGGCAAGATCTGACCAGAGACTTTGGGGAATAAATATTTGGCGGGAATTGTGGCAGAAAGTTTCAGAACATGAATCGATGCTTATTACTTACTCCGCTTCTACTGCAGTCAGAGCTGGTCTCTTAGCTGCAGGATTTGTAGTCGGTATAGGATCTGAAACTGGGCCTAAAAAAGAAACAACTTTGGCATTAACTCCAAAAGCATTGCCTTTATACCCTGACATACAAATTCTTGATAAAAAATGGCTATCGCGTTGGGAGAGAAGCGATGCTCGGTACCCTTTTGGTATTACAGAGAATGATTTCCAGCAGATTGATGCTCTAATCTCAAATCACTCTCAGTTTTGTGATTGATGCTCGATTATCGTAAGCAATCTGCCGAATTAAGCAGAGATAATCTCATCCATATATTTTATTAGTTCCTCTTCTTTACCAATAGGCACAGTCGTAGCAGCCGCAAACTTATGACAGGCATCAACAACTCCACCAACCTTTCTGGTGGCTGGTGATAAGATCTTAGTAAGGTCTAGTGCCTTTCCTTTTTCAATCTCTACCTTTAATTTATTAGGCACTCTCATTGAGATCTTAGTGATCCCTTGAGGAAAATTTCCTAATCCGGGAATTTCATCAGGAACATATTGAAAGCCTGCGATATATTTATCATCCTCAACTAAGCCGCGATCATGGCTCTGATCCCTTAATCTCTGACATAAAAGCCCTACTGTCTTTACCCCAAAGTTAGAGAATGAATCTTTTAAATTAAACCACTGAATACTTGAAGTTCTGCTTAACTGAATTTTACTTTCAAATTCTTGAAATTCCTTCTCCATCTCATCTTGAAATGGTTTAGCTAATGTAAATATGCCTTTATAATCTCCGTCAATAAGTCCCTTAATCGCAATATCTGGTCCACCTTTAAAGTATCCGATACTTCCTAGAGCATCTAGAACTTTAGTAATCTCAGCTCCTGCAAAATTTTCACTAAGCTTCTCAGCAAAGTTTTCAGCAGCTAAAAAAGTAAAATTAGGCATACTAATTAATTTCTGAGAGATCGCTGAATCTAATGAAAGTTGATTTACCCCCTCGAGTCTTCCATTAACTATAAAGCCATCTCCAATCGCTCCAAGTGCTCCGATATGTGAAAGATCTTTATTCCATTCATTTAGGCTCTCTACAAATTGATAACAGAGAGCACTCGCTGAGCAATCGTTTCCTGAAATATTATGATTGAGCGGATTAACAATTTTAATTTTCTCTGAGTCGTTTCCGTTAATTGCGTGATGATCGAGTATTAATACATTATATCTTTTATTGTTAATGCTACTTAGTTCACTAAGCATACCAGATCCAAAATCAGTTATTACAATTAGCTGACCTTGATCTATGATCTCTCCATCAAAAATGGTCTTTAAAACTAAAGGGTACGGTTTTTCAAGTGCATATCTGCGAACAACCATTTTCTCACGAAGAAAAGCCTTTGTAAGAATCGCACCTGAGGAGAGTCCATCAGTGTCATTGTGATGAAGCACTAAGACCTCTTTAAATTTAGAGGTCTTTATAGAATTTGCTGCTGCTTTAACTTCTGCTAGTAATTGGGGTAATAATGAATTGGCCACAACTGATTATTAATAGATCCAGTTAAAGTGATTTCGGTTTATTATCTAGTATTTGGTCAATCTGCTTCATAAGATCTGCACTTAACTTCTCTTTGACCTCACTTGCCTTTATATTCTCTTTCACCTGATCCACTGATGTTGCCCCAGTAATAACAGTACTTACATGTGGATTCTTTAAACACCAAGCCAAGGCAAGTTGAGCCATAGTACAATCAAGCCCATTGGTGATCTCATCTAATTTTTTAAATCTAGTTATATTATCTGGACTTAAATATCTCTCTGCCCATTGTGCTCGATCAGGATTAGCATCTTTTGGCATTCCGTTATTGTATTTACCAGTCAATGCACCAGATGCAAGTGGACTCCAAATTGTAGTACCCATACTATGCCGCTCATAAAGAGGAGCATACTCTTTTTCAAATCTATCACGCATTAACATATTGTACTGAGGTTGCTCCATGGATGGTGCAATGCAATTTAATTTAGCTGCCCAATCGTAAGCTTCCTCAATCTCTTTAGCTGACCATTCAGATGTGCCCCAATAAAAAGCATGTCCTTGATGAACAATATCATTCATCGCCTGTACAGTTTCCTCAATTGGAGTATCGGGATCTGGACGGTGACAAAAAAGGAGGTCTACATATTCTAGATCCAATCTTTTTAAGGAATTCTTTATCCCTTCCATTAAGTGCTTTCTTGATAATCCAACATCGTTCGGGCCATCACCTCCCCAAAAAAGCTTAGTTGATATGACGAGGTCTTCTCTTTTAAAATCTTTTAGAGCTTGTCCCATTAAAGATTCTGATTTGCCATGGGCATAAACTTCTGCGTTATCAAAAAAATTAACTCCTAGATCAAATGCAGCTCTCATACATGCCTTTGCACCATTTAGATCTAAAGTACCACCGAAAGTAACCCATGATCCAAAAGAGAGTTCGCTAACTTTAATTCCTGCTTTTCCAAGACGATTGTATTGCATAACCTATTCCTTAATTATTTAGTGCCTTTTGCATCATTGCTTTCCAGATAATATACCGCTCGGAAATATTTTTAATCTGCGCGTTAATCTGCATTGCTATTTCATCATACTGTAAATCCAGTTTTAGCTTACTTTTAATATCATTAAGACTTTCTTTCTCCAAACTATTTTCTCTATTAATTTCTCTATAAGCAATCAATGCCACCAGAGCGGCACCATATCCGCTGCCTTGGAAATTTCTTACTTTTCTAATTGGAATTTTAAGAACTGAAGTTATACATCTTAAAAGATACTGCAACTCAGATCCTCCTCCAGCTACTGTAAGAAAACTCGCGTTTTTCGGTATACTTCCACGATCTTTTAATTGCTCAAAATTATAACAGATCCAAAAGGCCAGGTTCTCAATCAAGGCGGCTACATTCTCAATTTTATTCTGTGGCTCTTTATCATAAATGTTACTTAAATCATTTCGCCAATAGGGCGATCCGCTACTGACTTTATCTGGATAAGTAAAAAATGCCACTGCGGCATTATCTGTTGGCAGGTAACTCGAAAGAATTTCGTTAATATCATTTACACCGTTAATCAAGCCGTGTTTTTCTTTTAAGTAATCTACAGTAACTCCTGATGCGTTAATTGATGCTTCAATCTGATATTCAATATTCTGACCTTGACTCCAACTAACTCCAGTTAAATAACCATCAGTAATTTTTGCCGGATCTCCTTCCTGATCTTCTTCCTGACCTCCTTGTAGCGAAATTAGTGAGGCTACCGTACCAATGTTTAAAACCGGATTATTTCTGTCGTTTACTCCAAAAAAAGCAGCCTGTTGATCTCCCATAATAGAGAGCACGTCGATCCCTTGAAGCTTTCCTACCTGCTCCCCTACCTCAGAAAATGAAGGGATAATCTTAGGAAGTCGATCAATATCAACTGAAAATATCTTACAAAGATTTTTACTCCATGATCTTTTTTGTAATGAATAGAGCTGAGATCTTGAGGCATGACTCTCCTCAGTTATAAATAATTTACCTTCAGAGATTCGGTATGTAAAATAAGTATCAAGTGTCCCAATAAAAGTTTCCCCATTTACATTGGGATATATCTTTTGTAAAAGCGCGATTTTAGCTGCCGCATAATGATAAGTGAGCGGCAGCCCTGTTTCTTGATATATAGTTTCAGCTTCTGATTTTAGATTTACTATATCATCTTTTACTCTAGCATCCCTCCAAGTAATGACTTTAGAAATTGGAGTACCGTCTTTGCTCCAGGCTAAAACAGCTGAACGCTGAAGTGAGAGTCCAATTGAATTTATCACTCCATTATTTTTAGCAGCGTACTGTTTAGCACGATGAGTTAATTCTAGAATTGAATCAAAAAGTTCAACTCCATCCTGTTCAGCTACACCTATGGTCTGCCCAATATTTACCTGAATAGTTTTTACCGGTATTGAATCTGAAAATATTTCTTTGCCATTACTATCAATTAGTAGAGCCTTAGTGCTGCCACTTCCTTGATCAAGGCCAAGGTAGAAATTATTATTTTGATTTTTCACATCTAATAGGTTGCCCTAGTTGTGTATCTTCTATCAAGGTAGGAATACAGAGATAGGATAGGAAAGTTAGCACAGTAAAATTAGCTCTGTAAAGATAAGACAGTGTAGCCACGAAAAGTTACATATACAAAAGAATAACCTAGAATCAATCTCCTAAAGTTAGAGTTCTGCAATTATCATTCTGAACAGAGAGAGAGAGTCTGGTGCCGCCCTAAGGATCGCTCCTAGAGGACGGCACCAGATCAGATCTCAGGCGTTGGCGAACCGACGAACCTTCTTGCGATGCTGGAAGCCGGACTCACCACTACGAAGCGGTTGCATCCGCCTGGGCGTGGACGGCGCACGGCCTTCCACTTCGTGCCCCAGGATCTCCTTGACCGCGAGCCAGACGTAGAAGTTGACTCCGTCCACGGTCGACGATCCGAGCGTAGGGTCCTTCCTCCGCAACATCTCGGCCTTCTTGACCGCAGCACGGTATTCGACGATGTTGCAGTGCCGACCGAAGGCGCGTTGGATTTCGTCTTGCTGAATCATGACTTACCCCTCCCAGGGTAGAATGGTTGCGAGAAACTCAGTCTTTTGGATACTGCATCCTTAGACTGGCCAAAAAAGAATTTTATCTTCATCTTTGGCCAGCCTAAGGTATAAAAATAAATAAAACCTTAAACTTGTGGCTACACTGACCACCTGATGGATCAAAACTTGGTCCCAGGTCGTCAGTGCAGTATGGTCTGTTAAAAAGATCTCTTCTTCACTAATTCCAAAATTGTCAAAATGTTTGAGACAATTACTATAGTAGCCCCTTTAAGGGGCCCCCAAGCGAAGCTTGGGTGGGGAGGCTCTTTAGCACGAAGTGCAATAAGAGCCTAACATTGCTGACGCTAGCTAGCGTAGCGTCAGATTCAACATTAAGATAAATAGCAGTTGTCATAAGTAAAAATGTAAAGCCGGTAGGCTTTTCAAGAAACTTTTGCAACAAACTGTATTAACTGACCCCTCACATTAGTGTCTCAATCTTTATGACAACTGCTTTAAAAGAGCATGAAAAGAAAGCTATCAGTATCGTTATGAACGATTTGACTAAGTGTGTGACCTTATTGGCAAATTAACTATTCGATAAAATGCAACTAGCGGTTTTTACCCAATAAATTCAGGGGTTATTTTTTTAGGAATAAGCCACATCGTTTCAGCATTTGATAGGAATTTACAGATAGATTCTCGTCCATCTTCTCCAAGTTCAAGGGTCGTACTATTTACATACATTCCAACAAATTCATCAGCTTCATCTTTGCTCAAACCTCGACCAAATTGAAGAGCATATTTAAGTGCCTCCTCTCTATGGTTTAGAGAATATTCTATGCTCTGTTTCAGAGCTGAGTAGACTGCCATCATGCCATCCTGACCCAAAGATTTCTTTACAACATTTACTCCCAGAGGCAAAGGTAATTCTGTTTTTTCCCACCACCATTTACCAAGATCTAAAATTGAAACTAGTTGATCCTTATGAGCGGTAATCTGTCCCTCATGAATAAGGAGACCTGCCTCAACTCGACCCTCCTTTACTTCCTTTTGAACATCATCAAAGAAAGTATTTATTAGCTCAGGCTCAACACTCTCCTCAAGTAGGTACATCTTTAACGCTAATGTTGCAGAGGTTAGTTCACCAGGAATAGCGATTTTTCTGATATTTGTAATATCCTTTTCACCATTCTCCTTTACTACAAGTCTTGGACCGTAATTCTCACCTCCCATTGAGGCTCCGCAATTTAGAATCGCATACTGATCCTTAAGATGAGCAAATGCATGTACACTAACGGCGGTAACATCTAGCTCCCCTTTTAACGCCATGTGGTTAAGAGATTCAATGTCTTTTAGATCATGCTTAAACTCAAACCCTGGCACTGTAACGGCACCAGCTTGTAACCCGTAAAACATAAAAGCATCATCAGCATCTGGGGAGTGGTAGATTGTTATTGTCTTCATTATTTACTGCTCTCTATCTGAATTTAAAACAAACTTCTTATACTCAACGGTAAGCAGTATGGCCATAGGGAAGTGTCAATTTTTTTACCTATCCAATACAAATAAATAGTTTACAGAGTATTTAGTGTAATCTATCCTTGAATCTATAATCTATTCTATGTGCCAGCCCTGACTCTTTTCTCAACGCTCCTATTCGGATAGTTATGAAAGACACCTCATCCTTTACACAATCCTCACCGCTTATTATCCGCCGACACCCTTCCCCTAATTTTAACGATCGACCTGCAAACTCCATCATTGATACAATTGTACTTCATGCAACTGTGGTTAATTCTCTACAAGAGGTGATCAATAAATTTTCAAGCGCAGAAATCAAAGTTTCCTCTCATTACACCATAGATAGAAATGGGGCTGTCGTCTCACATGTTACAGAGGACAAGCGTGCTTGGCATGCTGGAGAATCAAA